>JBEPUH010000035.1:0-44874 GCA_041691635.1 Hyphomicrobiales bacterium | reverse complement strand
TGGTGCCCCGAGACGGAATCGAACCGCCGACCCCATCATTACGAATGACGTGCTCTACCAGCTGAGCTATCGGGGCACGGGGCGGGTTTAAAGAAAAGCCGGGAGGCGCGCAAGACGGCGTTTGACCGGCTATAAAGCCTCGCCGTGCCGACGTTTCTCGCCCTCCTGCCCCTCCTGCTGGTCCTCGCCCTCCTGGCCTCGGGCCGCGCCGGCGCCCTCAGCGCCGGCCTCGCCGGGCTGGCCGCCACGATCGCGGTCTCCGGCGGATCGCTGGCCCTGCTGGCGCGCGAGATCCCGGCCGGCCTGTGGCTATCCTGGCAGGTCATCGCCATCATCGCGACCGGCATCTTCTTCCATCGCTGCCAGCAGTCGCGCGAGGCGGCGACCGCGGGCGAGACGCTCGAGGCGACGCCGCGGCGGCTGTGGGCCGTGTGCTTCCTGATCGCGCCCTTCGCCGAGGCGGTGACCGGCTTCGGCGTCGGCTACATCATCGCGCTCGCAGCGCTCCGGCGGCTCGGCCTCGGCGGCATGTCTGCCCTGCTGCTCGGCCTCTACAGCCAGAGCCTCGTGCCGTGGGGCGCGCTCGCCATCGGCACGACGGTCGGCGCAACGCTCGCGGGCCTGACGCCCAACCAGCTCGGCCTCGGCTCGGCGGTGCTGCAGGTCCCGATCCACGCGCTCTATCTGCTGCTCTACTGGCGCTTCGCGCGCGAGGCGGGCGTGCGCGTGCCGCCGGCGCAGAAGCTCGACGACGTCGCCTGGACGGCGGCCCTGCTGGCGCTGGTCTGGCTCGCCAACCGCTACGGCGACGTCGAGATCGCCGGCGCCGCGCCCACCGCGCTGCTGGCTGCCGTGCGCTTCTGGCGCGACGAACGCCCCGATGCGGCGCGCGTGCGCACGACGCTGCGCCTCAACGCACCCTACGTCGCGCTGACCCTGGCGCTCTGCGCCACGCGGCTGGTGCCGCCGCTGCGCGATTTCCTGAAGCCGCTGTGGGCGTTCAAGCCCTACGACAACCAGCCCGCCTTCGCGCCGCTCTACGCGCCCGGCTTCTGGCTGCTGTCGATCGGCATCGTCGTCGTGCTGGTGGCGCGCACCTCGCTGGCGCGCGTCGCGATCGAGACCGCCAAGGGTGCGTGGCGCGCCTGCGCCGTGACGCTGGCCTTCGTGCTGATGGCCGAACTCTATGTCGGCTCGGGCATGGCCCAGCAGATCGCCGAGGCCATGCACGCCGCCATGGGCCGTGGTGCGGCGACCGCGGTGCCGCTGTTCGCCGGTGTCGGCGGCTTCCTGACCGGCGGCGGGGCCGCGGCCAATGCGATGCTGATGCCGATGGTGACGGCGCTCGCCCGCACCCTGGCGCTCGATCCCGCCTGGATCGCCGCGGTCCAGAACAGCGTCTGCACCAACCTCACCATGTTGTCGCCGATCCGCGTCTCGATGGGTGCGGCGATCCTGTCGCTCGCCACCTCGGACGCCGCCCTCTATCGCCGCGCCTGGCCGCTCGCCGTTCCCGCGCTCGCCGTGGGAGTCGCAGCCACCCTCCTGCTGCTCTATGCTCCCGCCTCCTGAATTGGGGGGCGAGACGATGGCGAAGGTGGCATTTCTGGGTCTGGGCGTGATGGGCTTCCCGATGGCGGGGCATCTCGCCGCCAAGGGCCATGACGTGACGGTCTACAACAGGACCTTCGCCAAGGCCGAGGTCTGGACCAAGAAGCACAAGGGTAAGGCCGCGAAGACTCCCAAGGAGGCCGCCGCCGGCCAGGAGATCGTGTTCTGCTGCGTCGGCAACGACGACGACCTGCGCTCGGTCGTGCTGGGACCGGACGGCGCCTTCGCCGGCATGGCCAAAGGCACGATCTTCGTCGACAACACCACGGCCTCGGCCGACATCGCCCGCGAACTCCATGCCGCGGCCAAGAAGATCGGCGTCGACTTCATCGACGCGCCTGTTTCGGGCGGCCAGGCGGGGGCGGAGAACGGCCAGCTCACCGTGATGTGCGGTGGCGAGCAGGCGCCGTTCGACAAGGCCAAGCCCGTGGCCGATTCGTTCTCGAAGGCGGTGACGCTGATCGGCCCACCGGGCTCGGGCCAGATCACCAAGATGATGAACCAGATGTGCATCGCCGGCATCGTCCAAGGCCTGGCCGAAGCGCTGAACCTCGGCCAGCGGGCCGGTCTCGACATGGACAAGGTGATGAGCGCCATCTCCAAGGGTGCCGCGCAAAGCTGGCAGATGGAGAACCGCTGGCAGAACATGGTCGCCGGCAAGTTCGAGTACGGCTTCGCCGTCGACTGGATGCGCAAGGACCTCGGCATCGCCATGGCCGAAGGCAAGCGCCAGAAGGCCGCGATGCCGGTGGTGGCGCTGGTCGACCAGTTCTACGAGCGCGTGCAGGCGCGCGGCGGCGGCCGCTGGGACACGTCGAGCCTGATCCAGCCCTTGCAGAAGCCCTAGCGCGGACGACGGCCGTGTACCGGCTCTTCGGCCGGCCCGGCTGGGGCTCGGCGATCGTGGAGGCGCAGCTCGCCTGGTATGGGCTGCCCTTCACTGTCGAGCCGGTCGGCGACCTGCTGCGCGATCCGCCGTCGCGGCAGAAGCTCGAGGCGGTCAATCCGCTGGCCCAGGTTCCGACTCTCGTGCTGCCCCCTGTTCTCGGGATAGAAGGGGGCACGGTGATGAGCGAAAGTGCGGCCATCACGCTGCTGCTGGCCGACGTCACCGGCAAGGACACGCTGGTGCCCGGCCCGGCGGCGTCGCAGCGCGCGGCATTCCTGCGCTGGCTGGTGTTCATCGTCGCCAACATCTATCCGACCTTCACCTACGCCGATGTGCCGGCGCGCTTCGTCGAAGTCGAGGCGGCGCGAGCGCCGTTCGTGGCAACGCTCGACGCCTACCGCAACCGCCTGTGGTGCCAGGTCGAGGGCGCGGCCGGCCGACCGTGGTTCCTCGGCGAGCGGTTCTCGGCGCTCGACATCTTCGTCGCCGTCATGACGCGCTGGGGCCCCAAGCGTCCATGGCTCGAGAAGGAGACGCCGCGCCTGTTCGCCATCGCCGCGCGCGTCGATGCGATGCCTGAGCTGAAGGAAATGTGGGCGCGCAACACACCCTAGTCCGGAGTTCTCAATGGCCTGCATCGGCATCGTCGGCGGCCTGGGCGTCGGCGCGACGGTTCACTACTACGAGAAGATAACGGCGGCCTGCAAAGCGCAGGGCGTCGTACCCGATCTCGTGTTCAATCACGCCGACGTCGACCGCGGCCAGGGCTTCGTGCGCGCGGGCAAGCTCGACGAACTCGGCGCCTATCTCGCGGGCTTCATCGACCGGCTGGCGGCGGGCGGCGCGGAAGCCGTCGCCATTCCCGCCGTCACCCCGCACATCGCCATCGCCGAGATCCGCGCCCGCACGAAAATGCCACTGATCAACATCGTCGACACGATCGGCGCCGAGCTCGGCCGGCGCAAACTGAAGCGGGTGGCGCTGTTCGGCACGATCTTCACTATGCAGGGCAGCCTGTGGGGCCAGCTCGCCAGCGCCGAGATCGTGAAGGCCCCGCCCGATGAGATGGCGTTCGTCGGCCAGGCCTACCAGCGCATCCTCGACACGCAGGCCGCCGACCCCGGCGACGCCCAGTGCCTGCGCGAGATCGCGGCCAACTTGCAGAAGCGCGACGGTGTCGAGACGATCCTGCTGGCCGGCACCGACCTCGCCGTGATGTTCGACGAGGCGAGCGCGGGCTTTCCCTGCATCGACGTGGCGCGACTCCACATCGACGCCATCGTCGACTATCTGGCCCGACGGGAATGAACGCTTCTTCGGTGCGACCCGGCGCCCGCCGGAGCTGGTGGGACATCCCGGCCATCGGACTGGCCGGCTTCGTCCTGATGCTCGGCCTGCTGCTGTGGCTCGACGACGTCCACATCAACACCACGAACGGTATGTGGAAGAGCATCTTCGTCGAGGGTTGGAAGGCCGACTTCCGCTCGAGCCGGCTCGACCCGTCGAACTACCTTTACTATCCGCTGGTGGCGCTTCTCTGTCGGGGCCTCGACCTCCTCGGCATCCATGCCGACCAGACCTGGCGCCAGCTTGGCCTGATCAGCGTGGGCTTCGCCGCCTGCACGCTGGCGATCGTCTATTGGCTGGTGCGGCGTCTCACGGGGCGGCGCGATCTCGCGGCCATCGCCGTGCTGGTTCATCTCGGCAGCGCGTTTTTCCTGGCGCTCGGCGTCTCGAATGAAGACATCCTGCCGAGCTACACGCTGGTGCTGGCGGCCATGGCGATGGCCGCGGTGTGGTTCGCGGCGCCATCCGTCCGGCAGGTCGCGGTCGTGGCGACGATCTTCACCCTTGGCTGGTTGATCGAGTGGCGGTTGATGTTTCCGACACTGCCACCGCTCATGCTGGCGCTCGCCCTGTCGCGCGGCTCGCTGCAGCGCCGCGCCGGACTGGTTGCGCTCTTTCTCGCGGTGATGCTGGGAACGGCGTTGCTGGCGACCATCGGCTGGATGGGTCACCTCGGCACCGTCGACCTGCCGGGCCTGCTGTGGACCGGCAAAGGCATCAGCAGCGGCTGGAGCGGCTTTTCATTCGACAAGCTCGGCCTCGTCGTGGGCGGCATGGGCGAATATTGGTGGGGTGGCCATATCATTTCCGCACTTCCTCTCTTCAGCTTCGGCAACCCCGAAGCGACCCTCGCTTTCGCAGCAGAGATGATCGTGCTGGCAGCGGCGTCCGTCTTCTTCTGGCGGCGACGGCGCGACGCCGCAACGCGTACGGTCGCGGTCGTTTTCCTGGGCACGCTGGCGGCCGGCGAAGTCATGAACGCCTATTCCCAGCCGGCCGATCCCCAGATGCAGATCAACGTCATGCCCTGGTTGCCGGTCGCGATCGCCCTGCTGCTGGCAGCATACGTGACGCCCCGCCTGCGCATCGTGGTGGCTGCCCTTACGCTCGTACCGATCGCCTACAACGTCACCGCCTTCAGCCAATATCGCGGCCACGACAGCCGCATGGAATCGGCGTTGCGGCAGTTGGAACATATGTTCGATCCGGCCCGGACGGTGTTCGTCTACGCTGGCTGGGAGAACATGGTGAACTGGCAGTACCTCGAATGGACGCGCCGCTGGGATGGCGTTTGCAATCTCGGGCCGGCGCCGCTTGCCGCGCCAAGGTTCAAGTGGATCAGCCTGATCAACTACGCCGTGAACTATCCTTCGTGGACCCCGGCGGAGCACATCGCTGCCGTCAAGGCCGAGATCGACTGCGCCTTCGACAAAGGCTACCGCGTCGTGTCGGGGCCATTCTGGGCCTGGCCGCCGGATCGACTGGCCGACATCATGACATCGCTCGGTGCGCGCGACCGCGGCTTCGCGGTGCACGCCTGGCTGCATGCGACCTACGATGCCAGGCCGCTCGGCGGGCCCGATTCCGAAGACGGCCCCGGAGGATACCAGGAACTGATGCGCCGCTAGAAGACTTCGCGCACGCCCACGATCTCGCCGAGGCAGCGGCCGACGTGATCGGCGGTCTCGGGCGCCAGGCCCTCGATCTCGATCTCGACGGAGAGCTGGTCGTCGGCGGCCTGGGCGAAGACGCGCGCCGGCACGAGGCCGCGCTTGGCCAGAAGCTCGAGCGCGCGCGCCAGCACGCCGGGCTCGGCGTCGGCTTCGAAACAGTATCGGACGGTGGAGGAATTACGCTTGAGAGCGAGCACGGCGGACATGGAACGACCCCTTGATGGACGGACGAATAGCGACGGGCCGGTTTGCAGTGCAAACCGGGGTGCTAATTCGCCGAATAAGGAGGTCCATGCGGGCCATATCGCCACTATAGCGCCATGGACAGGGTGCGGGCTACCCTCCCGGCAACGGCTTCCCGGGAAGGAAACAAAAATGCGCTCGACACCCCTCTACGAGGTCCACGCAGTCAAATATGCCCACCTGCCGCGCAAGGCCTGGGAAGTGCAGATCAACCCCGATCCGCACGACGCCGACTTCCCCATGGACTATTTCGTCTGGGTGGCCATCCCGATCGACGAGAGCGGCCACCGCACCATCGGCGGCAAGCCGATCGTGATCGACACCGGCTTCAACGCCACCGTCGGCAAGCAGCGCGGCCGCGAGGTGAAGAACAACCCGGCCGACCTGCTCGCGCACCTCGGCGTCGACGCCAAGGAGGTCGAGGACGTCATCGTCACCCACCTGCACTACGACCATATCGGCAACTGGGACCGCTTCCCCAAGGCGCGCTTCCACGTGCAGGACAAGGAGATGCAGTTCGCCACCGGCCGCCACATGTGCCACGGCAGCTTTCGCCACGCCTACGAGGTCGAGGACATCGTCGGCATGATCCGCGCGCTCTACGGCAAGCGGGTGGTGTTCCACGACGGCGACGAGGAGATCGTGCCCGGCCTCTCGGTCCACCTGATCGGCGGCCACACGATGGGCATCCAGTCGGTGCGGGTGAACACGCGCAACGGCTGGCTGGTGCTGGCCTCCGACGCCTCGCACTATTTCTGGGGCGTCGAGCAGGAGAAGCTGTTCTCGATCGTCTTTTCGGTGGCCGACATGCTGGCAGGCTACGACAAGCTGAAGAAGCTGGCCGACGGCCGCATCGAGATGGTGATCCCCGGTCACGACGCCGAGGTCACCAAGCGGTTCCCGGCCTCGAAGAAGGGTCTTGAGGGCATCTGCGTGCGGTTGGATTGATCCTGGCGGGAACCGGATCGACGCCTGATCGTTGTCGGGCGTCGGAGGGTTCCATGGCCGGATTTGATCGCGCGACTATCTGCAAGGTGCCGGTAGTCACCTTGGGTTTCTGGATCGTCAAGATCATCGCCACGACGCTGGGCGAGACCGGTGGCGATTCGCTCTCGATGTCGCTCAACCTCGGCTACGCCGTCAGCAGCGCGATCTTCATCGCCCTCTTCGCGATCCTGGTGGCGGCGCAGATCTCGGCGAAGGCCTTCCATGCATTCCTCTACTGGGCCGTCATCGTGGCGACGACGACGGCGGGCACCACAATGGCCGACTTCGCCGACCGCTCGCTCGGCATCGGCTATCCCGGTGGCGCCACCATCCTCTTCGCCCTTCTGATGGCATCGCTGGCGCTGTGGTACAGAGTCGAGGGATCGATCTCGGTCGACACGGTCGCCACGCCGCGCACCGAAATGTTCTACTGGGTGGCGATCCTGTTCTCGCAGACCCTGGGCACCGCGCTCGGCGACTGGATGGCCGACACCAACGGTCTCGGATATGGCCGCGGCGCGCTGGTGTTCGGCGCCGGCCTCGCCGTGATCGCTGCTCTGTACTTCTTCACCAGCACGTCGCGCACGGCACTGTTCTGGAGCGCCTTCATCCTGACGCGGCCGCTCGGGGCCACGATCGGCGACCTGCTCGACAAGCCGGTGGCCAACGGCGGCTTCGCCATCAGCCGCTTCTATGCCTCCGGCCTGCTCGCGGTCGTGATCATCGTCTGCATCCTGGTACTGCCGCAACGAGCCGGCAGGCACCCGGGCGCCACGGCCTAATTACTTCTCTGCGACGACGACAAGAGCCTGCATCGGCGCCTCGATCGAGCCGCGCCCGAATTCCGCTTCCAGGGACGCTGCGGCCGCCTCGGTCGCCGCAGACAGCCCGTGCGGCGCCTGAGCCTCGATCTCGGCCCGCATCGGCGTGCCTTGGCAGAAGCCGATCGCGGGATCGCGATGCGACGCCGCGCGGCTGGTCAGGGTCACAACGTCGAGGTCGATAGTGCCGAAGCCCGCCTCGCGCAATTCGCGGCGGATGGTGTCGGGATCGTGATGGCCATGCGGCGTGCGCGCCAGAAAGCGTGGCGGATTGGCCGGAAGGTGGCGCGCCATGGCATCGACAACACAGCGCGGGATGGGATTGTGCGCCAGGCTGTCCCACATGCTGAAGACGAGGCGACCGCGCGATTTCAACACGCGTCGTGCCTCGCGATAGCCTGCCACCCGATCGGGAAAGAACATCGCGCCGAACTGGCAGACCACGGCATCGAAGGACGCCGCCCCGAACGGCAGCGCGAGCGCGTCCGCCTGCCGCAATCTGGCGCGCGAAAGGCCGGGCTTCGCTGCGGCGAAATCCAACATCGCCTGGTTGAGATCGGTAGCGACGATCTCGACTTCCCTCGGCAGGCGCTTCGCCAGCACCTCGGTGACGATCCCGGTGCCCGCCGCGGTTTCAAGCAGCGCGCCCGACTTCAGTCCCGACAGGCGCGCCGTCAGATTTTCGCCATAGGGCGCAAACAGCAGAGGGCCCAGAAAGCGGTCGTAGAGCGCGGGGATGGAGCCCGCGAACGCCACATCCCTGTCGACCACGGCGCGGCGGTGCCCTATTTCTTTTCGACGTTCCACAGCGCCAGCTCGGGCACCTGCAACAGGCCCGTGATATTGCTGCGGATCGCCGTCGGCGTGGTGAACTGGCCGAGCGGCACGTAGGTCGGATAGTCGATCTCGCGCACCGCGACCTGCTCGGCGATCGCCTTCTGCTTGGCCGGATCGGTCTCCTTGGCGAAGGCGTCGCGCAACTTCTCGATCTCCGCGTCGCACGGCCAGCCGAAGGTCGCCTTCTCGCACGAGGCGTTGATGTAGGCCGCCGACACCGGGTTCATGACGTCGGGCGAGCCCCACGACGTGAAGAACGCGCTCCAGCCGCCCTTGTCGAGCGGGTCGCGCTTGGCGCGGCGCGCCACCAGGGTCTGCCAGTCCATCGCCTGCAGGTCGACCTTGAAGCCCGCGGCCTCGAGCTGCGGCTTGGCCACGGTGGCCAGGTTGCTGTGGCCGGCGATGTCGGTCTGGTGCAGCAGCACGACCGGCGAGCCGTCGTAGCCCGCTTCCTTCAGCAGCTCCTTGGCCTTGGAGGTGTTGCCCGAGAGCTTGTCGTCCCAGCCCTTGGTCGTCGCCAGCGGCGAGCCGCAGGGGTAGAGCGACTTGCACAGCGTGTAGTAGTCGGGGTTGCCGACGTTGGCCTCGAGGAACGCCTTCTGGTCGAGCGCGTAGAGCACGGCCTGGCGGATCTTGGGGTTGTCGAACGGCTTGTAGAGCACGTTGAAGCGCATGGCGTACTGCCGTCCCGCGGTGTTGGTCACCATGGTCTTGATGTTCTTGTCCTTCTGCAGGAGCGGCAGCAGGTCGGGCGGCACGATCTCGATCAGGTCGATCTCGCCGTTGAGCAGCGCGTTCACCTGAGTCTGCTGGTCGGGGATGGTGATCCACTCGACCCTGTCGACCTTGACCACCTTGCCGCCGGCCAGGCCCGAGGGCGGCTCGTTGCGCGGCTTGTACTTGGGGTTCTTGACGTAGACCGCCTTCTCACCGGGCTTCCATTCGTCCTTCTTGAAGATGAACGGACCCGAGCCGGTGTAGTCGTCGATCTGCTTGTTGGGGTCGGTGTCGGCGACCCGCTTGGGCATCATGAACGGAATGTTGGCGCTGGCCTTGCCGAGCGAATCGAGCACCAGGCCGTAGGGCTCCTTCAGCACCATCTTGATGGTCTTGGCGTCGGGCGAGGATAGCTCGGCCACGACGCTCATCAGCTTCTGGCCCATCGAGTCCTTGGCCGCCCAGCGCTTGATCGAGGCGACGCAGTCCTCGCCGGTCACCGGCTTGCCGTCGTGCCACTCCAGTCCGTCGCGCAGGGTGAAGGTCCAGGTGAGCTTGTCGGCCGACACGTCCCACTTGTCGACCATCTGCGGCTTGACCTGCTGCTGAGCGTCGAGCGCGAACAGCGTGTCGTAGATCATGTTGCCGTGGTGGGCGGAGATCAGCGCCGTCGTCCAGATCGGATCGACGATCTTGAGGTCCGAATGCAGCGACACCTTGAGCACAGTCTCCGCGTGCGCGGTGCCCGCGACGGCCAAAGCGGCGGCCAGCGTACAGATCAGACGACGGCTCAGATGGCGGCCCAACATGGCGTTCTCCCTCGTTCTTGCGGGGCGCAGGATAGGACGCTCACCCGCCTCGCGCGACTGCCAATAGTCTTTCCCACGCCGTCACTTTCACGCGCGGTCGTCCCTCGGCTGCGCCGACGGCGGTCTCGGCCGTGTCGATGCGGCGCCAGCCCGCTGCGTCGATCGAGGGCGGCAAAGGATCGACAGCGCCCTTGGGCCCGCGGTCCTTGAGCCAGGCCAGCACCTGCTGGGCGACGGCATGGCTGTCGGCGCGGTTGGTCGGGATGGTGCCGCTCGGGCCTCGTTTGGCCCAGCCGACCGGGAAGACGCCCTCGGCCGTGGGGAAGTCCGCGCCGGCGTAGCCGATACAGGTGACCACGAGGTCGTACGCGCCCTTCTCGATCGACTTGGGTGCGGTGTTGAACAGGAAGCGGAGCGCGATCGGCTTGCTGCCGAAAGCGTTGCCGGCGAAGCCGCGCAGAATCTCGAGGTTCTTGGTCTTGCGCAGTTTCTCCGGCGTCGGATCGGTGGCCGGCGCGGCAGCCCCGTCGAGCGCCGCGGCATCGACCAGGGCCACGGCACGCGCGAGACGGCCCATCTCGGCCAGCTCGTTGTTGGTGAAGGAGGCATGCTCGGGCCCGCGCCGGCCCACGATGTCGATGGCCGCGATCGGCGCCGCCGCGATCGCCGCACCCGCCGCGGGCACGATGTCGGACTTGGCCATCTCGTCGGCCGACTTGGCCAGCACGCGCGCCACGTCGATCGCCACGTTGCCGTTGCCGATCACCGCCACGCGCCTGACGCCGGAGAGGTCGGGTCCCTCGCGGAAATCCGGATGGCCGTTCAGCCAGGCCACGAACCGCCACGAGCCCCAGACATGCGGCAGGTCGTCTCCCGGCACGCCGAGCCGGCGGTCGATCACCATGCCGGTGGCGACGACGACGGCGTCGTAGGCCTCCTGCAGGGCGTCCCAGCCGATGTCGCGACCGACCTCGAGATTGCCGCAGAAGCGGACGTTGGGATTGGCCAGAAGGCGGTCGAACTGGCGGATCGCGGCCTTGGTGCCCTGGTGGTCGGGCGCCACGCCCGCCCGCACGAGGCCGAACGGCGTCGGCAGCCGGTCGATGATGTCGATGCCCACGCCGGGGTCGCCGCGCAGCAGCCCGTCGGCGGCGTAGAAGCCCGACGGCCCGGCGCCGACGATCGCGATGCGATGACTCATGGCGGCCCGCTTAGCATATGATGGCGTCATGGCTAAATACCCCCACCTGCGCCAGCTTGGCCGCGCCGCCGCCCTTCCCGCCTCGCCCGACAAGGCCGTGCTCGAGACCGTACCCAACCCCGACCCCAAGGCACTCTATCTCGTGCGCTTTGCCGCGCCGGAATTCACCAGCCTGTGCGCGGTGACCGGCCAGCCCGACTTCGCCCATCTCGTCATCGACTACGCCCCGCGCGCCAAGCTGGTCGAGAGCAAGTCGCTGAAGCTCTACCTCGGCAGCTTCCGCAATCACGCCGACTTCCACGAGGCCTGCACCCTGGCCATCGGCCAGCGGCTGGCCAAGCTGCTCAGCCCGCGCTGGCTGCGCATCGGCGGCTACTGGTACCCGCGCGGCGGTATGCCGATCGACGTGTTCTGGCAGACCGGCGCACCGCCCAAGGGCCTGTGGCTGCCCGACCAGGGCGTCCCGTCCTATCGGGGACGATGACGCGCCAGCCGCCCCTCCCCAAGCGCGCGCCCCGGAAGGCGAGCCCCGCCGAGCTGCGCGACGCCATCCGCACCGAGGCGCTGCGGCTGGGCTTCGATGCCGTGGGCTTCGCACCCGCGACGCTCGCCCCCGCCGCGCGCGCCGAGCGCCTGGGCCGCCTCATGCAGTTCGTCGAGGACGGCTGGCAGGGCGACATGGGCTGGCTGGCCGAACGCACCGACCAGCGCGCCGATCCGCGGACGCTGTGGCACGAGGCCAGGACCGTCGTGTCGCTGGCGCTCAACTACGCGCCGGCCGCCGATCCGCTGGCCGTGCTCGAGCGGCGCGAGCATGGCGCGATCTCCGTCTACGCCCAGGGCCGCGACTATCACGACGTGATGAAGACCAAGCTGAAGGCGCTCGGTCGCTTCATCTGGGACACCTACCGGCACGACCTCAAGGTCTTCGTCGACACCGCGCCCCTGATGGAGAAGCCCGCCGCGCAGGCCGCCGGCCACGGCTGGCAGGGCAAGCATACCAACCTCGTGTCGCGCGGGTTCGGCTCGTGGCTGTTCCTGGGCGAGCTGCTGCTCTCGGTCGAGCTGCCGCACGACGAGCCCGAGACCGACCATTGCGGCCAGTGCCATGCCTGCCTCGACGTCTGCCCGACCAACGCCTTTCCCGCGCCTTATCGTCTCGACGCGCGGCGCTGCATCTCCTACCTCACCATCGAGCACGAAGGCCCGATCGACGAGGCGCTGCGGCCGCTGCTCGGCAACCGCATCTACGGCTGCGACGACTGCCTGGCCGTCTGCCCGTGGAACAAGTTCGCCCAGGCCGCGCACCATGCCGCCCTGGCGCCGCGGGAGGCGCTCGACGCGCCGCATCTGGCCCACCTGGCCACGCTCGACGACAGCGCGTTCCGCGACCGCTTCGCCAACACCGCGATCAAGCGCATCGGCCGTGACCGCTTCCTGCGCAATGTCGCCTATGCGCTGGGCAACAGCGGCGCACCCGCGACCTCGCTGCCCGCCGTCGAGCGACTGATGCAGGACCAATCCCCGCTGGTGCGCGACGCCGCGGCGTGGGCAAGGTCGCGTCTTGTATAAGGGGAAACGATGAAGAACTTCCTGCCCGCCCTCGCCCTCGTCGGCTGTCTCTTCGCCGGCGCCGTTCAGGCCCAGTCACTGACGCCGCAACAGATCGAAACGATCGTGGCGAGCCCCGACCGCAGCGCCGCCGACCGCACCAACGACCTGCGCCGCAAGCCGCAGCAGATGCTGGAATTCATCGGCGTGCGCCCAGGCATCACTGCGCTCGATCTCAGCGCCGCCGGTGGCTACACGACCGAGCTGCTGGCACGCGCGGCCGGTCCCTCGGGCAAGGTCTATGGCCAGAGCCGACCACGTCCCGAGGGCCAACCGTCGCCGGCTCCGGCCGCACCCGAAGGCAACAGCCATCCCGGCGCCACGCCTGCCCCTGCTGCAGCGCCTGTCGCCGCACCTGTCGCCGCACCGGCGCGACCCGCGGGCCCGCCGCGTCCCTCGCCGGTCGCGCTGGCCGAGCGTGACAAGGCCCTGCAGGGCAAGGCCGCGCCGATCGTGGCGGTCGTGCGCGCCTTCGAGGATCCCGTACCGCCGGAGGCCAACGGCCACCTCGATCTCGTGACCCTGATGTTCAACTATCACGACCTCGGCTTTCTGAGCGTCGATCGCGGCAAGATGAACGCCGCCGTGTTCAAGGCGATGAAGCCGGGCGGCGCCTATGTCATCGCCGATCACGCGGGCCGGCCCGGCACCGGCATCTCGGAGTCGGGCACGCTGCACCGCATCGAGGAGGCGTTCCTGCGCAAGGAAGTCGAGGCGGCGGGTTTCCGGTTCGCGGCCGAAGGCACCTTCCTGCGCAATCCCAACGACCCCCGGGACAAGAACACGCCCGACCCGCCGCAGCCCAAGGACGAATTCGTGCTGAAGTTCGTGAAGCCATGACCATCGCCTTCACCGTCAACGGCGCGGCACAAAAGGTCGACGCGCCCGAGAGCACGACCTTGCTCGAGGTGCTGCGCAATCACCTCGGCCTGATGGGCACGCGCTACGGCTGCGGGCTGGAGCAATGCGGCTGCTGCATGGTGCTGGTCGACGGCCAGACCGCATATGCCTGCACGCGCGAGCTGGGCGCCGTCGCCGACCGCGCGGTGACCACGATCGAGGGCCTGGGCACGGTTGAGGCGCCGCATCCGCTGCAGCAGGCCTTCCTTGACGAGCAGGCCGGGCAATGCGGCTATTGCCTGTCGGGGATCCTGATCTCGGCCAAGGCGCTGCTCGACCGCACACCCAACCCGAGCCGCGCCGAGGTGATCGTCGCCCTCGACAAGCATCTCTGCCGCTGCGGCGCGCACCAAAGGATCATCCGCGCCGTCGAGCGCGCGGCTGCCACCTTGCGCGACGCGAGGGCGACATGAACGCGCCGACGGTTCCCATTGGGCTGCCCAGCAGCCTGGTCGAGAACCCGCGGCTCGACCGCTGGATCCGCTTCCAGCCCGACCGCACGGTGCGCATCGCCACCGGCAAGGTCGAGATCGGCCAGGGCGTCGTCACCGCCATCGGCCAGATCGCCGCCGACGAACTCGACCTGCCGCTCGACAAGGTCGCGGTGCTGTCGGGCGACACCACCGCCGGCCCGGACGAGCTCTATACATCGTCGTCGCTGTCGATCGAGGTCTCCGGCAGCTCCGTGCGCCTGGTGTGCGCGGAGGTGCGCGCCAAGGCGCTCGACCGCGCGGCGCTGCGGCTCAACTGCAGCCCCGGCGACCTTACGATCGTCGATGGCGCCTTCCACCAGAACGGCGCGCCGACCGGCCAGGACTACTGGAGCGTCGCGGCCGAGATCGACTTCACGCAGGACGTGACCGGCACCGCGCCGGTGAAGCCCGCAAGCCAATACAAGATCGTGGGCCGCAGCACACCACGCCGCGACCTGCCGGCGAAGGTGAGCGGGGCGGCCTATGTGCAAGACTACCATCCCGCCGATCTCCTGCATGCGCGCACCTTGCGCCAGCCGAGCCGCGGCGCGGTGCTGGCCGCACTCGACGAGGCGGCGATCCGGCGCGCAGCCAAGGGCGAGCTGCAGATCGTGCGCGAGGCCAACTTCGTGGCTTTCGTCAGCCCGGTCGAGAGCGTGGCCCATGCCGCAGCCGTCGCCGCCCAGCAGCACGCCCGATGGGACAAGGTGAAGCGCATCGCGCCGGAGGAACAGGAAGCCGCCTGGCTGAAAGGCCGCCCGAGCGACGACCGCCGGCTCGGCGCACCGGAACCCACCGCGCCGCCCAAGCGTCCCGTGCAGATGACGGTGTCGCGGCCTTATGTGGCGCATGCCTCTATGGCGCCGTCGTGCGCGCTGGCCGAATATCGCGACGGTCATCTCACCGTGCATTCGCACGGCCAGGGCATGCACCTGTTGCGCAAGAATATCGCCGCCGCCGTGAAGATGCCGGTCGACGCGATCACGGCGAAGCACCTGCACGGCGCGGGCTGCTACGGCCACAACGGCGCCGACGATGCCGCTCTCGATGCGGCCCTGATCGCGCTCAAGCTGCCCGGCAAGGCGATCCGCCTGCAGTGGCGGCGCGAGGAGGAGTTCGGCTTCGAGCCGGTGGGCCCGGCCATGCTGGTGACACTCCACCTCGATCTCGACGACAAGGGCCGGCCGGCCGACTGGACGACCGAGATCTGGAGCGCCACGCACGTGCAGCGCCCCGGCAGCAACAGCGGCTTCCTGCTGGCGACCGAGGCCTTCGCCGAGCCGCCGCCCGAGCTGGTGCCCAACGATCCGACCGAAGCGCGCGGCGGCGGCGGCACGCGCAACGCCGTGCCGATCTACGACGTGCCGGCGCACCGCATCCTGCATCACCTGGTGCTGCGCCCGCCAGTGCGGACGTCGGCGTTGCGCGGACTGGGCGCGCTGCCCAACGTCTATGCCATCGAAACCCTACTCGACGAATTGGCGGCGCGCGTGGGCGAAGACCCGCTCGCCTACCGCCTCTCGATCCTGTCCGAGCCGCGCGGCCGGCGCCTGCTGGAGACCGTCGCCGAGCGCGCCAACTGGAAGGCCCGCGGCCCGGCCGGCACCGGTCGCGGCCTCGGCCTCGCTGTCGCGCGCTACAAGAACCGCGCGGCCTATGCCGCCGTCGTGGCCGAGGTCACGGTGCACGAGACGGTGAAGGTCGACCGCGTCTGGTGCGTGGCCGACGCCGGCCTCGTCATCAACCCCGACGGCGCGCGCAACCAGCTCGAGGGTGGCATCATCCAGGCCATCAGCTGGACCCTGAAGGAGCAGGTGCGCCTGGGCGAGCACGGCATCGCCTCGCTCGACTGGGACAGCTATCCGATCCTGCGCTTCAGCGAAGTGCCCGAGATTTCCGCCGAGCTGGTCGACGGCGCCGGCAATCCCGCGCTCGGCGTCGGCGAATGCTCGGTCGGCCCGACCGCCGCCGCCGTCGGCAACGCGGTGGCCCACGCGCTGGGCGTGCGCCTCCACGATATGCCGCTCACCCGCGAGCGCATCATGGCGGCGTTGCTGAAGACCTAACGCCTCTCCTTGAAGAAGGCCCGCAGCAGGTCGCCCGCTTCCTGCTCGGCGATGCCGGAATAGACTTCTGGGCGGTGGTGGCAGGTCGGTTGGGCGAAGAGGCGCGGGCCGTGCTCGACGCCGCCGCCCTTGGGATCGGCCGCGCCGTAGTAGACCCGCCGGATGCGCGCGAAGGAGATCGCCTGGGCACACATCGGGCAGGGCTCGAGCGTCACGTGGAGGTCGCAGTCGACCAGGCGCGCCGAGCCCAGCTTCGCGGCGGCGGCGCGGATCGCCAGCATCTCGGCATGCGCCGTCGGATCGCAGTCGGCCTCGGTACGGTTGCCGGCGGCGGCCAGGATCGTGCCGTCGGGGCCCACGACCACGGCGCCGATCGGCACCTCGCCGCGCTCTGCGGCTGCGCGCGCTTCGCGGAGCGCGCGGTCCATGGGGGTAGCTCTTGTCGGGCCGCTCATAACCGTGAAAATAGCGCCAAACGCGGCCGGTGTGGGAGGATTAGTCCATGAAGTTCAGCTTCACCAACGAGCAGGAGGAATTCCGCTCGGGCGTGCGCCGTGCGCTGGAAGCCCGGTCGCCCACGACCGAGGTGCGGCGCCTGATGGCGACCGAGGCGGGTTTCGACCGCGAGGGCTGGAAGAAGCTGAACCAGGAGCTCGGCCTCACCGCCCTCCTCATCCCCGAAGCCTATGACGGCGCAGGCTTCGGCTACGGCGAGCTCGGCATCGTGCTCGAGGAGATGGGCCGCAACCTCCTGTGCGCGCCGTTCTTCTCGACCGCCGTGCTGGCCACGACCGCGATCCTGAACGCCGGCACCGAGGAGCAGAAAAAGGCTCTTCTGCCGAAGATCGCCGCCGGCGAGATCACCGCGACGCTGGCCTTCTCCGAGGACAGCGGCCTCAACGACGCCGCCAGCGTGACCACGACCGCCACCAAATCGGGCGCGACCTTCCGGCTGGAGGGCATCAAGAGCTTCGTGCTCGACGGCCACACCGCCGACCTTATCGTGGTGCTGGCGCGCCGGCCCGGCTCGACCGGCGAGGAGGACCTGTCCTTCTTCACTGTCGACGGCAACGCCCCGGGTCTCGACGCCAGGCTGCTCAAGACCATGGACGAGACACGCAAGCTCGCCCGCCTCACCTTCAACAACGTCGAAGCAAGGCTGCTGGGCACCGAAGGCGCCGCCGCCATCCCCTTCGCCAAGACCATGCAGCAGATCGTCGTCTGCCTCGCCAACGAGATGGTGGGCGGCGCCGAGCGGCTGCGCGAGGACGCGCTGGCATACGTGAAGATGCGCATGCAGTTCGGCCGTTCGATCGCCTCGTTCCAGACCACCAAGAACAAGGCGGCCGACATGCTGATCGACGTCGAGCTGGCCAAGTCGGCGGCCTACTACGCCGCCGCCGCGCTCGACGAGGGCGACGAGGATTTGCCGGCGGTGGCGTCGCTCGCCAAGGCGACGGCAGCCGAGGCCTATCTGCAGACCGCCATCCACGCAGTGCAGATGCACGGCGGCATCGGCTTCACCTGGGACAACGACACGCACCTCTGGTTCAAGCGCGCCAAGTCGAGCGAGATCCTGTTCGGCGACGCCAATCATCATCGCGAGCTGATGATGCAGAGCTGGAAGCACTAGGAGGACATGGACATGACCGAAGCGACCGAAGAGTCCGTCCGCTCCGACGTGCGGGCCTGGCTGAAGGACAATTGGGACCCCTCGCTCGGCCTGGTCGAGTGGCGCCTGAAGCTCTGCGAGTCGGGCTGGGGCGCGCCGCACTGGCCCAAGCAGTGGTACGGCCGCGATCTGCCGGTGAAGTTCAACGCCGTGGTCGACGAGGAGTTTGCCCGCATCGGCGCCATCGGCGTCGCCAAGGCCGGCATCCGCACGCTGGCCGCCGCGACCATCCTGGCGCACGGCACGGATCTCCATAAAGAGAAGTTCCTGAAGCGTATCCTGACGGGCGAGGACACGTGGTGCCAGCTCTTCAGCGAACCCGGCTCGGGCTCCGACATGGCCGGCGCCGTCACGCGCGCCGACAAGCAGGGCAACAAGTGGGTGATCAACGGCCAGAAGGTGTGGACCACCAGCGCACACAAGGCGCACTGGGGCCTCTTGCTGGCGCGCGCCAACTGGGATGTGCCCAAGCACAAGGGACTGGCCTACTTCGTCCTCGACATGAAGCAACCCGGCGTTCAGGTCCATCCGCTGCGCCAGATGAACTATCACGCCTCGTTCAACCAGGTGTTCTTCACCGACGCCATCGTCGAGCCGGAGTTCCTGGTGTCCGACGTGGGCGACGGCTGGACCGTGGCGACCACGACCCTGATGCACGAACGGCGCGGCGCCGACGGCCTCAGGAGCTGGGCGCAGGCGACCGATGCCAAGGGCCGCATCTACGAGGAAGAGCGCGCCGAGATCGCCACGACGATGGAGCCCTACAAGTGGTATCCGCAGCGCGCCGGCAGGGTCGACCTGGTGATGAAGCGCGCCCAGGAGACCGGCAAGATCAAGGATCCCGTCGTGCGTCAGGAAATCGCCCGGCTGCTCGCCCTGTCGAAGGCCGCCGAATGGACCGCCCGCCGCGCGCGCGCGGCGCAGGACCAGGGCCGGCCGCAGGGACCGGAAGGCTCGCTCGGCAAGCTGGCGTCGAGCAACGTGGCGCGCCAGGCCGCCCGCGTGCACACCTACATCACCGGCTCCGACGCCCTGCTGAGCGGGAAGGACAGTCCGATGGACGGCGTGATCGCAGAAATCCTGGTCTCCGTGCCCGCCACGTCGATCGCGGGCGGCACCGACGAGATTCAGCGCAACATCATCTCCGAGCGCGTGCTCAAGATGCCCAAGGAGCCGAGCGTCGACACCAGCAAGCCGTTCAAGGACGTGCCGCGCAACATTGTGTCGTCGTGAAAACTCCCTCCCATTAAATAAATGGAAATCTAAAGAGAGCCTCCGGACGACGAACCGGCCCAGCCCGTTGATCCGCCGGCCTTTCTCCTGTCGACGACAGAAAAGAACAGGGCTCGTCAACTGGGAGCGCGCCGCTAGAGTGCGCTGCCAAAAACAAGACAGTTTCGACATCGCGCGATTCTAGGCGTGTTGGCGCCAATCACCTATCTTGGTCGTTATCGACGAGAAAAGCCCGGGGCTGCTGGATTTTACGCCGCACGCGAGAGCGGCATCGGACGCCAAAACATGCTATTGTCGGGAAATGTCCCGTCCCCTGATCGGCGTGACGCTGGATGCTGAAAAGCCCGGCGGCTACTCCAAGTTTCCCTGGTATGCGCTGCGCCAAAACTACCTCGACGCCATCGACGCTGCGGGCGGCCTGGCGGTCGCGCTGCCGCACGAGCCCGATCGCGTCGCCGACTATCTCGAGCGCATCGACGCGCTGGTCGTGACTGGCGGCGCCTTCGACGTCGATCCGTCCTACTACGGCGGCGGTGCGCGCCACGCGACCGTGATTACCAAGGACCGCCGCACGGCCTTCGAGTTCGGCGTCACCAAGGGCGCGCTGGCGCAGAACAAGCCGGTGCTCGGCATCTGCGGCGGCCAGCAGCTCCTGCACGTGGTGCTGGGCGGCAAGCTGATCCAGCACATTCCAGATTCGATCGCCGCGCCGCTGGCGCACGAGCAGCCCAATCCGCGCAACGAACCCGGCCACACCGTGAAGGTCGCGCGCGGCACGCAGCTCCACAGGATCGTCGGCGCCGACGAGCTGGCGGTGAACAGCGCACACCACCAGGCCGCGGCCGACGCGCCGGAAGGCATCGTGGTCAACGCCACGGCGTCCGACGGCGTGATCGAAGGCATCGAGGCGCCGCAGTACCGTTTCTGCATCGGCGTACAGTGGCATCCGGAATTCCACATCTCCGAAGGCGACGCCAAGATCTTCCGCGCCTTCCTCGCCGCCACCCAGTCGTGAGCGAGCCCGAGAAAGCCGAGTGGCCCGCGCAAGGCGGCGAGCGGATCGCCAAGCGCCTGGCGCGCGCGGGCCTGTGCTCGCGCCGCGATGCCGAACGCTGGATCGCCGACGGCCGGGTCAAAGTCGACGGCGAAGTGCTGGCGACGCCGGCCTGCGTCGTCACCGAAGCGAGCGTTATCGAGGTCGACGGCAAGCCGCTGCCGCAGGCCGACCGGGCGCGCCTGTGGCGCTACCACAAGCCGGTGGGCGAGCTGGTGACGGTGCGCGATCCGCAGGGCCGGCCGACGATCTTCGACGCGCTGCCCAAGGGCATGCCGCGCACGATCGCCGTCGGCCGGCTCGATTTCATGTCGGAAGGGCTGCTGCTGCTGACCAACGACGGCGGCCTGGCGCGCCGGCTCGAGTTGCCGGCCAACGGCTGGACGCGGCGCTATCGCGCGCGCGTGCACGGCACGGTCGACGAGGCCAAGCTCGCGTCGATCGCCAAGGGCATCACCGTCGACGGCGTGAACTACGGGCCCATCCAGGCGAGCCTCGACCGCCAGCAGCGTTCCAACGCCTGGCTCAACATCTCGCTGACCGAGGGCAAGAACCGCGAGGTGCGCAAGGTGCTGGCGCATCTCGAGCTCCCCGTGGTGCGCCTGATCCGCATCGCCTTCGGCCCGATCCATCTCGGCGAGCTACCGAGCGCGCAGGTCGACGAGGTGCCGGCGCAGGCGCTGTCCACCCTGCTGGGTGTCGAGCAGAAGCGCGGCAAGGGCTGGGCGAAGGCCAAACCGCGACCCAAGCAGCCCCATCGCAAGCGGCACTGATGATCAAGGTCCCGTGCTCAAGATAGTGGGCGGCAAGCATCGTGGCCGCTCACTTGTCACGCCCGAAGGCCTGGAGACGCGGCCGACGTCGAGCCGCGCCCGTGAATCGCTGTTCAACATCCTGGCGCACGCCGACTGGCGGCCCGATGGCACGTCGCCGCTGGTCGACGCCCGCGTGCTCGATGCCTTCGCGGGCTCGGGCGCGCTCGGCATCGAGGCGCTGTCGCGCGGCGCCGCGCATGCGACCTTCCTCGACAAGGATGCCGCGGCGATCAAGGCGATCGGCGAGAACCTGCGCAAGCTGGGCGAGACCGCCACGACCAAGGTCGTGCGTGCCGACGCCACGCGCCCGCCGCCCTCCCGCGATCCTTCGCGCGAGGCCTGCGACCTCGTCTTCCTCGACCCGCCCTATCGCTCGGGCGACGCGGCACCCGCGCTCGCGGCCCTCGCCGAGGCGGGCTGGGTGAAGGCCGGCGCCATCGCCTCCGTCGAGCTCGCCAACACCGAGGATCTGGTCCCGCCGCCGGGCTTCGAGACGATCGACGAGCGGCGCTATGGGGCGGCCAAGATCGTGATCCTGCGGCGCGCCTCATGAAGCTCACGGCGCCCCTCTACATGCTGCGCCACGGCGAGACCGCATGGAACACCGAGCGGCGCATGCAGGGCACCCGCAACTCCGACCTCACCGAGCGCGGCCGGGCGCAGGCCCTCGCCATGGGCCGCGCTCTCGCGAAGGAGCTGGCGTTAGAGGAGCGTCCCACGATCTTCCTGCGTAGCCCCCTGGGGCGCACGCGCGAGACGTCGCTGATCGTCGGCCGCGAGCTCGGGCTGGATCCTTTGGAGTGGCGCGACGACCCGCGGCTGGCCGAACTCAGCTACGGCCAGTGGGAAGGCTCGAGCTGGAAGGAGATCGAGGCGCGCACGCCCAACGCGCTCGGCGAGTGGAAAGCCGACCCCGAGAGCTACTGCCCGCCCGGCGGCGAGAATCACTTCACGCTGCGCCGCCGCTCGGCCGCGGCCCTGGCCGATATCGCGGCGTCGAACAGGCGCACCGTCGTGGTCGGCCATGGCGTGAGCGGCGCCGTCCTGCGCGGCATCAACCTCGGCCTCGACGCCCGCGCGATGTTCGTCCTGGAAAAGCCGCAGGACGCCTTCTTCCGTTTGCTCGCCGGCCAGGAGGAACGGATCGTCTGCGGCGACTGTGACTGACCGCGCATGCCGGGTATAAGCGCCGGCATGAAAGAGGAAATCGGGGCGGCAGGGACTATACGCGGATCGTGGAACGCGGAAGCGCGCGCGACGATCGCGCTCGCCTGGCCGCTCGTCCTGACGAACCTCGCGCAGACGGCGATGACGGCGACCGACGTGGTGCTGTTGGGCAGGCTTAGCGCCGATGCGCTGGCCGCCGGCGCACTCGGCTCAAACCTCTACTTCGCCATCATGATCTTCGGCCTTGGCCTCACGTCGGCCACGGCGCCGATGATTGCCCGCGAACTCGGTCGCAAGGGCCATTCGGTGCGCGACGTGCGTCGCACCGTGCGCCAGGGCCTGTGGGCGGCGGTGGCGATCGCCGTGCCGATCTGGCTCGTCCTCTGGCACAGCGAGGCCATCCTGCTGGCGATGGGCCAGGAGCCGCGGCTTGCCGTGCAGGCCGGCCACTATGTGCGCGCCCTGGAATGGTCGTTCCTGCCGTTCTTGTTCTATCTGGTGCTGCGCTCGTTCATCTCCGCCCTCGAGCGGCCGCTGTGGGCGCTCGCGATCAGCGTCGTCGCGGTCGCGATCAATGGGCTTGCCGCCTGGGGCCTGATCTTCGGCCGTTTCGGGCTGCCGAGACTGGAGCTCGTCGGGGCCGGGCTGGCCACGACCCTCGCGGACACGTTCATGTTCGCGGCGCTGGCGATCGTCCTCTACAGCGACCGGAAATTCCGCCGCTATCACCTGTTCGGCCGCTTCTGGCGGGCCGACTGGCGGCGCTTCGCCGAGCTGTGGCGGCTTGGCCTGCCGATCGGCGCCACGCTCGTGTTCGAGGTCTCGGTCTTCAACGCGTCGACGTTCCTGATGGGCCTGATCAGCGCGGCCTCCATCGCCGCCCATTCGATCGCGCTCCAGATCGCCTCGCTGTGCTTCATGGTACCGCTGGGATTGAGCCAGGCGGCCACGGTCCGCGTCGGGCGCGCCTACGGCGCCCATGACGTCGAGGGCATCCGGCGCGCCGGCTGGACCGCCTTCGCGATGGGCCTCGGCTTCATGGTGGGCACGGCGCTTACGATGATCCTGATGCCGCGCACGTTGGTCGGCGTCTTTCTCGACCTCGACCTGCCGGCCAATGCGCCTGTCGTCGACCTCGCGGTGTCCTTCCTGGCCCTTGCCGCCTTGTTCCAGCTCGCCGACGGCGGCCAGGCGGTGGCGGCCGGCATGCTGCGCGGCCTGCATGACACGCGCATGCCGATGATCTACGCCGCCGTTGGCTACTGGGGCGTCGGATTGGCGGTGGGCGTCATCCTGGCCTTTATCCTGAAACTGGGCGGCATCGGCATCTGGATCGGCCTGGCGGCGGGACTCATCGTCGTCGCCCTGCTGCTGATCGCGCGCTGGCTCCGCCGCGACCGCCTCGGCCTCGTGGCGCCCGGCCGCTGATGCCGATCCGGGACCGGCAATATCAAATCGTTGGAGAGGCCGTCGTGAACGAACGCAATCCACATTCTGGTTCGGCCTTCCGGGCCATTCGAGCGATCGACTACACGGTCATCTTCGCGCGCGACATGAAAGCGATGCGTCGCTTCTACGAGGACATCCTGGGTTTTCCCCTGGAGCGAGAGCTTTCGCCGGATTGGATCGAATATCGGGTCGGCACCAACACACTGGCCTTGGCCACGCCGCGGCGAACTGCGGCAGATGCCTCGATGCCCGCCGGCAGCGCCTCGCTTCAGCTTGCCTTCAAGGTTTCCGCCCTCGAAGTCGATCAGTGCGCCGCGGAACTCGTGCGGCAGGGCGTCGATCTGCTCTCGCCGCCGACCGACCAGGCCTTCGGGCATCGCACGCTGTTCTTCCGCGATCCAGACGGCAATCTACTGGAGATGTTTGCCGACATTTAGAGGCCGCGCGAGCGACCGACAGGTGCTCTAGTTTCGCGCCAGCGTCGCGGTGCGGCCGCAGCCGCCCTGCTCGACCGCGACGAGGGTCGCGCCCCGGACGGTGACGTTGAGGCGACTCTCGCGCCGTTCCGTGCCCTTCACCGAGGCAACGAAGAGCAGCGAGAAGGCGTTGCCGCGGGCGACGCCATGGATCTGCCACAGGCCCGGCGTGGGCGGCGGCGGCGCCGTCTTCTTGAGGTTGGGCACCGGGCCGTGCGCGCTGGCGTCGGCGGCCGTGCCGTCGACGATGCCGGTGTCGATCGACACTTGGTAGTCGAGCGGCGCGTTGCACGAGCCGCCGTCGCTGCGGCCGCGCCACTCGCCGTCGAGGGGACCGGTTTGCGCGAACGCCGGCGAGGTGCACAGGAGCAGCAGCGGCAGGAATTTTTTCATCGTCTTCCGAACAGCCGCTCGATGTCGGCCAGCTTGAGTTCAACGTAGGTCGGGCGGCCGTGATTGCACTGGCCCGAATGCGGCGTGGCTTCCATCTGACGCAACAGCGCGTTCATTTCCTCGACGCTAAGCCGCCGCCCCGCACGCACCGAGGTGTGGCAGGCTAGCGTCCCGCAGACTTCCTCGACCTTCTCCTTGAGCGACAGATGATCGCCCATCTCGGCCAGTTCCTCGGCGAGGTCGCGCACCAGGCCCTGGATATCGGCCTCGCCCAAAAGGGCCGGCGTCTCGCGCACGACCACGGCGCCGAGGCCAAACGGCTCCAGCACCAGGCCCATGTCGGCCAGCTCGGCGGCGCGTTGCGTCAGGCGGCGGGCGCCATCCTCGCCGACGTCGACGACCTCGGGCAGCAGCAGCGCCTGGCGCTTCACGCCCTCGGTCTCGAGCTGGTTCTTGAGCTTCTCGTGCAGCAGGCGCTCGTGTGCAGCGTGCTGATCGACGATCACCACGCCCTCGTCGGTCTGCGCCACGATGTAGGTCTCGTGCACCTGCGCGCGCGCCACGCCGAGCGGATAATGATGTCCGTTGGTCTCGACGGAAGGCTCGACCCGTGCCGACGGTTCGGCAAAAGGCGACAGGAACTGCATCGCCGCTTCGGCGAGGCCGCGCGGGAGGCCGGAGGCATGGCTATTGCCTCCCCGATTTCCATAGGGCAGGGGATTTGAATAACCGGCGTGCGGGCGGAAGGCACCCAGGGCCGCATCGGACACGGTCGTGCTGGCGCGATGGCCGGCGGCGGAGAGCGCATTGCGCAGCGCGCCCACGATCAGGCCGCGCACGATGCCGGCGTCGCGGAAGCGCACCTCGGTCTTGGCGGGATGGACGTTGACATCGACCAGCTCGGGCGGCGCCTCGAGGAACAGCGCCACCATGGGATTGCGGTCGCGCGCCAGGAAATCCTGGTAGGCACCGCGCACCGCGCCGTTCAGCAGCTTATCGCGCACGGGCCGGCCGTTGACGAAGAGATACTGATGCTGAGCCGTCGGCCGGTTGAGCGTCGGCAGGCCGGCGAACCCGGTCAGCCGGAAGCCCTCGCGGGTAGCGTCGATGGCCACGGTGTTGTCGGCGAACTCGCGGCCCATGATGGCGGCCAGCCGCTCGAGCCGCGCCGCGTCGCCCTGCTCCAGCAACGAGGGATTGGCCGCCGGCAGGTCGATCAAGGTGCGCTCCTCGCTCTCCAACCGGAAGGCGATCGCGGGATGGGCCATGGCGAGCCGCCGCATCGCATCGGCGACATGGCTCGATTCGGTGCGCGGCTCCTTGAGGAACTTCAGCCGGGCGGGCGTGGCAAAGAAAAGATCGCGTACTTCGACCCGCGTGCCGAACGGCGCGGCGGCCGGGATCGGCTTGCTCTTGGCGCCGCCGTCGATGGCGAGGCTCCAGGCCGTGTCGGCGCCAGGCGTGGCCGAACGAGGACGCGAGGTGATGGTGAAGCGGCTCACCGAGGCGATCGAGGGCAGCGCCTCGCCGCGGAAACCGAGCGTGCGGATATGGGCCAGGTCGTCGTCGGGCAGCTTCGAGGTGCAGTGCCGCTCGACGGCGAGCTGCAGTTCCTCGGGCGACATGCCGACGCCGTCGTCGACCACCGACAGGAAGGTGCGGCCACCCTCCTTCAGGGTGACGGCGATGCGGTGCGCGCCCGCGTCGATCGCGTTCTCGACGAGTTCCTTCACCGCGCTGGCCGGCCGTTCGACGACCTCGCCCGCGGCGATCTGGTTGACCAGGTTGGAAGGAAGAAGACGCAGCGCGCTCATGCGCGCCGAGTTTACGACTTCCGCCTTTGGGAAAGATACTGGCGGGTGACCACCTTGGAGGCCTCGACCTCGGGCTGGTCGAAGGCATCGATGCCCCACAGCTCCGCGGCAAACATGGTTTCCAGCATGTAATGCATCATCAGCGCGCCCATCGTCTTTTCATCCACAGTGGGAATACGGATGATCCGGACGGGCCGGCCGTTCTTGGCCATGGTCGCGGCGACCGCGTCGGCCTCAGCCAGCAGCAGATCGCCCATCGTCTGGTTGCTGAGATAGTCCAGCGCCTTGTCGCCGTCCAGCATCTCCGGCGTGAGCTTGGTGCCCTGCCCCTTCGTGTCCTCGATCAACAAGGTGAAGAGCTTGTCGATCGGCCCGCCGAGATAGAGCTGGACTTGGCTGTGCTGATCGATCGTACCCATGGCGCGGATCGGCGTGGTGCCGGTGCCGTTCTTGCCCAGGCTCTCCGCCCAGATCTGGCGGTACCAGAAGGCGAAGGTCTCGAGCCGGTCGATGTAGGGCATCAACACGGTGATGTTGATGCCGCGCTCCTGCGCCAGGCCGACCGACAGCGCCGCACCGATCGCCGGCGCCAGGCCCTTGGTGTCCTTGGCAGCCAGCACCGGATCGAGCACGCTCGCCGCACCCTCGCGCAGCGCGGCGCAATCGACGCCCGCGATCATTCCCGGCAGAGCGCCGACCAGAGAAAACACCGTGTAGCGACCGCCGATCTTGGGATCGTGATCGAGGATGGTCGCGCCATATCTCGTCATCAGCCGGCGCAGCGGATTGTCGGTCGGCTCGGTGATGGCGATCATGTTGCTCGCCAGCGCCGCCTTGCCGAGCTTGGCCTCGATCGCGGAGATCGCGGTGAAGGTCGCCGTCAAGGTCTCGGGCGTGCCGCCCGACTTGGAGATCGGCAGGAAGCCCGTCTTGTCGAGCGGCAGGCGGCTCGTCATCTCGGCGAAGGTCGCAGGATCGACGTTGTCCATGAAGTGCAGCTTGGGCCGCCCCTTCATCGGGCCATAGCCCTGGTCCTTCAGCGCCACGAGCGTCTTGCCCGACATGCTCGAGCCGCCGCTGCCCATGACGACAACATGCTCGAACTTGGCGAAGTGATCGGCGTGCGGCTTCAGCGCCGCAAGATCGTCGCGCCGCGCCGGCAGCTTGAGCAACGGCAACGTGCCGTCATCCTTCCATTTGCGGATCTTGTCGAGCGCGGGTGCGGTGCGCGCCAACTCGCGGTCGAGCACGGCCTGCGACAGGCCCTTCTTGCCGATCTTGGCCTCGAGCGCGTCGTCGATGTTCTGGGTGTAAAGCATGCGCGCAACCTCTCTCAGGGTTCTGCGGGGAGTCCGACGGGCTTGCCAACGATGACGGTGAGGGCGGTGTCGTCGCGCAGCAGGCGACGGGCGACCCGGCGTACGTCGGCCAGCGTGACGGCAGAGATCAGTCTGGTGCGCCTGTCGAGATAGTCGCGCGGCAACCCGTCGAGCTGCATGCTGTAGAGCAGGCTGGCGATCGATCCCGAGGAGTCGAGCGACACCGGCAGCGCGCCGGTCAGGTAGGTCTTGGCGTCGGCAAGCTCCTGCTCGGTGATGCCGTCGGTACGCAGGCGCGCGACTTCGGCGCGGACGACGTGCAGGGCCTCGGCGACCTTCTCGTTGGCGCTGGCCGTCGAGATCACCAGCAGCGAGGCCCGGCGATAATTGCGCAGGCCGCTCGACACGCCATAGGCCAGGCCGCGCTTCTCGCGCACCTCGGTGGCGAGCCGCGACGTGAGGCCGCTGCCGCCCAGCACATGGTTCATCACGAAGCCGGCGTACCAGTCGGGATCGTTGCGAGCGATGCCGGGCATGGCGATCAAGATGGTGCTCTGAGGCACCGGCCGTTCGATCACGACCGTGCGGGCCTTGGCCCGCGGCGTCCAGTCGGGCAGCGGCGGCGGGACCGGACCGGCTGGCAGCCCGCCGAAGGCGCGATCGAGCTGGCGGGCGAAGTCAGCCTCGTCGATATCGCCGACCCCAGCCACGACCAGACCGGTGCGCGACAGCAGCGCCGATGCCCGCGCCTTGAGCTCGGCACCCGTGAGCGTCTTCAGGCTCTCGCGCAGGCCCGCGGTGTCCGTCGCATAGGGGTGGCCGGCGAACATCGTCGACATCAGCGTGCGCATGGCGACCGTGCCCGGACGCTGTTCGGACTGGTTGAGGCTCGAGATCGCCTGGGCGCGGCGCTGCTCGATCATGTCGTCGTCGAAGCGCGGCTGGGTGAGCGCCAGCCGCAACAGATCGAAGCCTTCGTCGCGGTTGGCCGACAAAACGCGCAGGGTCCCGCTCAGGCGATCGACCGACGCGCCGAAGCCGATCCAGACCTCGTTGTCCTCGGAACGCTGCTTGAAGGCGCGCGCCGGCAGGGTGCCCGCGCCATCGGTCAGGAGAATGGCCATCAGGCTGGTAACGCCCTTCTGGCCCTCGGGCTCCGACGCCGATCCGCCGTCGAAGGCGAAGGACATGGTGACGACCGGCACGCTCTTGTCCTCGACCAGCCAGCCCTTGATGCCGAGCGGCGTGGTGACTTCCTTGATGTCGACGGCGCCGGCGGCGGCCAGCGGCAGCGCCGAGAAGACCACGACCAGGAGAGATGCCAGCACCCGCCGCGGCATCATCGCGCGCCCTCGGCCGGGGTGAGCAGCGAGGTAACGCAACCATCGGCGCGCCAGACGTGGCGCGCCGCCGCCAGCACGGCGGCGGGCGTGACCGCGGCAATGTTCCTGGGCCACGCATCGACTTCGGCCACGGTGCCGCCGGTGCTCAGCACCGCGCCATAGAGGCGCGGGCCGCTCGACAGCGAGTCCTGCGAATAGATCGTCTGCGCCAGCAGCCGGTTCTGGGCGCGCTCGACTTCCTCAGGCGTTACGCCGTCGTCGAGCAGCTTCTTCATCTGGTCGCCGACCGCGGCCTCGACCGCGCCCACGGTGGCGCCGCGCGCGGGCTGGACGTCGAAGCCGAAGCTGGTGAGGCCGAGGCTCGCCCCGCCGTAGCTCGCCGAGGCCGACAGCGCGAGCCGCGCCTCGACCACCAGCGCGCGCCACAAGCGGCTGGTCTCGCTGCTGCCCAGCAGGACGGCGAGCACCGACAGCGCGTGGGCATGCTGCGTCTCGCCCATGCGATGGGACGGCGCCAGATAGTCGCGTTCCCAGCGCGTCTCGACGACCCGTGCGTCGGCGCGGATCACGCGCTGCGGCAGGTCCGCGGCCCCGTTCGAGGGCCGCTGGCGCGGTCCGACCGGCCGGCGCGCGACCGGGCCGTAGTGCCGCTCGGCAAACACGCGCACGGCTTCGGGGGTAGTGTCGCCGGCCACGATGAGGACTGCGTTGTTGGGCGCGTAGTGCTTGCGATAGAAGGCCGCAAGATCGCCGATCGAGAGCTTCTTGACGTCATCGACGTAGCCCACGACCGGCATGCCGTAGGGCCGGTGTCGGCCGAAAAGCTGCTCGCGCGCCGCCTCGTCGAGCAGGCTCGACGGCACGTTGTCGGTACGCATGCGCCGTTCCTCGAGGACGACCAGGCGCTCCGTTGTCAGGTCCTTTTCGGCCAGCCGCAGGGCGACCATGCGGTCGGCCTCCATGCGCATCACCATCTCGAGTCGGTCGGCGGCGATGGTCTGGTGATAGCCGGTGACGTCGAAATCGGTGAAGGCGTTCTCGCGGCCGCCGTTGCGCGAGACGATGCGTGAGAACTCACCAGCGGCGACGCTCGCCGTGCCCTTGAACATCATGTGCTCGAGGAAATGGGCGACGCCGGTCTGGCCGAACACCTCGTCGGCGCCGCCGACCTTGTAGATTATCACCTGGGTGACGATGGGCGCGCGATGCGACGGCAGCACGATGACCTGCAGGCCGTTGGCAAGGCTGAAGGTTTCGGACGGGCGGCGCGCGATGGTGAGCAGCGCGGCGCCGGCCGGGCTGGACACCGCGACGCCCGCGCTCGCGAGGAGGCTGCCGAGCAGCGCTCGACGGCGGGGCGCCGAAGCGGACGTCAGAAGATGCCTTCGAGGAGGCCGCGCTTGCGGCGCACGATGGAGGGCGTCGGCGCGGTCGACGGCTGGCCCGCCGCCTGGGCGTCGCGCAGACGCTGCTGCTCCTTGGCCGGGTCGACGATCGTGCCGGGCGTCGGGTTGTCCTGCCAGAAGATCAGGCTGTCGATGAACGTCTTGTTGCTGTCGTCCAGCACGCGCGTGTCGCGGTTGACGCGCGAGCGGATGTTGGGGTCGATGCCGCCGGCGCCGGCCTTGGCGACCAGCGCCTGCTCCGACGCGTCGCCCGACCGCACCACCTTGGCGTCCGGTGCGACATTGCGCGACGCGAGCGCAGGCGACAGCGCCTCGCGGGCCTGGTCGGCGGTCGAGGTCTCCTGCGGCCGGGGCTCACCGGGCCGCGGCGGGCGCAACTCGGCGTTGGGCGGCATGGTGAGGGGGGAATGCGAGACGATCTTGAATTCGTCGGGCGAGACTTTCTTGCTGCCGCCGAGGTTCTCGAACATGCTGCAACCGCCGACCGCCAGCGCCACAATGGTTATCATGGGGGCGATCCGGGCCGCAATTCTAAGGTCAGTCGATCTCATCGTTCGTCCTTCGGAGGTCGCTTCTGTCCGCCGATCATGGCCGTATCAGGGCGTGCGTCGTTTGTCGCCGATCAGGGAATCGATGAGCATCAGACCGACGCCCGCGACAATCGCCGAATCGGCGACGTTGAATGCCGGCCAGTGCCATTGTCCCAAGTGAAAATCGGCGAAATCGAACACCGCTCCCCAGCGGGCGCGGTCGATAACATTGCCGATGGCGCCGCCGATGACAAGGCCGATGCCCCAGCCGGTCAGGGGGCGGTCGATGCGCCGCAGCCAGAGGAAGAGGCCCACGCACACCGCCACTGCAACCGCCGACAGGACCCAGGGCGGCAGCGCCTTGTTGCCGCCCAGGATGCCGAAGCTGACACCCCGGTTCCACACGATCACCAGGCGCAGGAAATTATCGATCACCTGGACGACGTCGCCGGCCTTCAGCAGGTAGTGCAGCAGCAGCTCCTTGGTCGCCTGGTCGGCGATCAGCGTGCCCGCGATCAGCACCATCGCCTGCTTGTCGAGCGTCCTCATGGCCAGCGCCCTCATGCGTCCACCGCCGCTTCGCAACGCCGGCAGATCAGCGGGTGCGTGGCCGACTTGCCGACCTCCTCCAGCACCTGCCAGCAGCGCGCGCATTTGGCACCGTGCGCCGGCGCCGGCACGACGCCGACACCGCCGACATCGGCCAGGGTGAAGGCGCCCGACGGCGCCTCTCCCGCCACCAGTTCGCCGCCCGAGGTGATGCAGATCTCGGCGAGGTCGAGGCCCTTCATCGCTGCGACGTATTCCGGCGCGACATGGACGTGCGGTGCCGCCTGCAGGCTCGAGCCAATGCGCTTCTCCGCTCGTTCGAGCTCGAGCGCGCCGGTGACGACGCGGCGCAGCGCCCGCACCGTCTTCCATTTCTCGCCCAGCGCCGGATCGAGCCAGCCGGCCGGAATAGTGGAAAAGATGCGCAGATGGACGGAGTCGGCGGCGCCGTCCGGCATGTCCTTCGGCCGCGCCAGCCACGCTTCTTCGGCCGTGAAGCAGGTGATCGGCGCCAGCCACGCCGTCAGGAAGGAGAACACCTCCGCCATCACCGTCCGGCCGGCCCGACGGCGCAGCGACGAGGGTGGGTCGCAGTAGATCGCGTCCTTGCGGATGTCGAAGTAGAACGCCGAGAGGTCGCCCGAGCAGAAGGTGTTGAGCTCGGTGCCGATGGTGTGGAAGTCGTAGTCGTCGACCGCCTTGCGCAGGGCGACGTCCAATTCGGCCAAGCGATGCAGCACCCAGCGCTCGAGCTCGGGCATCTCGGCCGGCGTCACGCGCTCGACCGCGGAGAAGCCTTCGAGGCTGCCCAGCAGATAGCGCAGCGTGTTGCGCAGCCGGCGATAGGCCTCGGCCTGGTGCTTCAGAATCTCGGGGCCGATGCGCTGGTCTTCCGTATAGTCGGTGCCGACCACCCACAGGCGCAGGATGTCGGCGCCATATTGGTCGCAGACGGCTTGTGGCGCGGTCACGTTGCCCAGCGACTTCGACATCTTGCGGCCCTGCTCGTCGAGCGTGAAGCCGTGCGTCAGTACGCCGTCGTAGGGCGCGCGGCCGCGCGTGCCGCAGCTTTCGAGCAGCGAGGAATGGAACCAGCCGCGATGCTGGTCGGAGCCCTCGAGGTAGAGATCGGCCGGCCACTTGAGGTCGGGATTGCCTTCGAGCGTGAAGACATGCGTCGAGCCCGAGTCGAACCAGACGTCGAGGATGTCCCTTACCTGCTCGTAGTCGGCGGCATTGTATTTGTTGCCGAGGAAGCGCTCGGGCGGGCTCTCGAACCAGGCGTCGGCGCCCTCGGTCCTGAAGGCCTCGACTACCCGGCCCATGACCTCGGGATCGCGCAACGGCTCGCCGCTCTTCTTGTCGACGAAGACCGCGATCGGCACGCCCCAGGCTCGCTGGCGCGACACGCACCAGTCGGGTCGCGTCTCGATCATCGAGCGCAGGCGGTTGTAGCCGGCGCGCGGCACGAAGCGCGTCGCGTCGATCGCGGCGAGAGCCTTCTCGCGGAGCGTGCCGCCGATCTCGGGGATCGGCTTGTCCATGGCGATGAACCACTGCGGCGCGTTGCGGAAGATCACCGGCGCCTTGGAGCGCCACGAATGCGGGTAGCTGTGCGTGATGCGGCCTGAGGCTAGCAGCGCGGCCGCAGCGTCGAGCGTGGCGATCACGGTGCGGTTGGCGTCGCCCTTCTTGCCGACGCTGGTGTAGACCGTCTTGCCGGCGAACAGCGGCACGTGCGGATAGTAGGTGCCGTCCTCGGCAACGGTATCCGGCACCTCGACGCCGTTGGCAACGCCCAGCTCGTAGTCGTCCGCGCCGTGGCCCGGCGCGATATGCACGAAGCCGGTGCCAGCGTCGGCGGTGACGAAATCGCCCGGCAGCAGGCGCACGTCGAACTCGTAGCCCTGGCCGCGCAACGGATGCGCCGCGATCAGACCGTCGAGATCCTCGGCCGAAACGTCGGCCACGATCTTCGGCGTGAACTTCGCGGCCTCGCCGACGACGCCCACGAGATCCTTCGCCAGCACCATCTTCTCGCCGACGACGGCCTTGCTGCCCTCTTCGACCGCGGCGACCTCGACCAGCGCGTAGGCGATGTCCTTACCGTAGGCCAGCGCGCGGTTGCCCGGCATGGTCCACGGTGTCGTCGTCCAGATCACCACCGAGGCGCCGTCGAGCTTGCCGCCCTTCGACTTCAGAACGGGGAAGCGCACGTGGACCGTGTCGGAGACATGGTCGTGATATTCGATCTCGGCCTCGGCCAGCGCGGTCTTCTCGACCACGCTCCACAGCACGGCTTTGGAGCCCTTGTAGAGGCCGCCGTTCATCAGGAACTTGCCGAGCTCGCCCGCGATCGTCGCCTCGGAGCTGTACTTCATCGTCGAATAGTAATTGTCCCAGTCGCCGTCGACGCCGAGACGCTTGAACTCCTCGCGCTGGACCGTGATCCAATGATCGGCGAAGGCGCGACATTCCTTGCGGAACTCGCCGATCGGGATCTGGTCCTTGTCCTGCTTCTTGGCGCGATACTGCTCCTCGATTTTCCACTCGATCGGCAGGCCGTGGCAGTCCCAGCCCGGCACGTAGTGGCTGTCCTTGCCCAGCATCTGCTGGGTGCGCGAGACAAGGTCCTTCAGGATCTTGTTGAGCGCGTGGCCGATGTGGAGGTTGCCGTTGGCGTAGGGAGGGCCGTCATGCAGCACGAACTTCGGCCGGCCCTTGCTCTCGGCGCGCAGGCGTTCGAACAGCTTCATATCGGCCCAGCGCTGCAGCAGCTCGGGCTCCTTCTTGGGCAACCCGCCGCGCATGGGAAAGTCTGTTTTCGGCAGGAAAACGCTGGATTTATAATCAGTTGTCACAATGAACTCACTTGGATCGGGGCAGGGCGACACCGGCCAACGACCGGTCCGCAAGGCATCAAAAGACCCGGCCGCTGCTAGCGGACCGGGCGGCTAATTCGCTCCCGAGAGGCCCTAATCATCATGGGTCCGGCAATCTAGGGACGAGGGTCAGGGGGGTCAAGGTGGCGGGAATATTGGATTTCCGCGATGACCGGCCAATGGTCCGAGCCGATGCGCGGGCCGTGGCGGCGGGCGACGACGGCCGCGCCGTGGCCTGCCAGCACGAGGTCGATCGGCAGCGCTAGCCAGCTCGGCACCTTCCATCTGCCCAGCTCCGCGGGATAGGTGCCGATCCTGGCGCCGGGGCCAAAGGTCAGTCCGGTGTCGGCAATCAGCGTCACGACCGGCACACTCCACGGCGTGGCATTGAAGTCGCCGACGGCGACGATCGGGCCGGGTGTGGTCCGCACCAAATCACCCACCGTGCCGAGCAGATCGTCGCAGGCAAGGCTGAACGCGCGCATCTGGGGCGAGGCGGTGTGCATGCCCAGCACAGTGATGCCCTCGATCTCGACCGCGACGGCGTAGCCGACGTCGGCGAAAAGATGCCGTGGCTCGCCCACAATTGGATGGCGCGAGAACAGCAGCACGTCGCCCCACGGATGGCCGGCGACGTGCGGCAGCTCGTCCGTCAACTCGGCCAGCGCCGGCGGCCAATGGCCGTGCGTTTCAGCGGCGACGAACACGTCGACCTTTTCGCGGCGGACCCAGTCGATCACACGATGCGCTTCCCTGTTCTCCCGTAGCAGGTTGGCGAAAGCGATGCGCAGGCGCGCTTTGCCTTCGACCGGCGCTCCGGCACCCGTGGCGCAGCGGATGTCCCGCACGAGCACGGCCGCCGTCGCCACGAGCAGCGCCAACAGAGCGATCTTCGGTCCGGCGCTCACGTCGGCCGCCAGCACCGCGAGAGCGATAGCCGCGCACAGCACCCCGAGATGCGGACGGAAGTGAGCCAGCAGCGCCCACCTCCAGTCGCGCGCGAACGAGACCGCCGAGAGAGCGGTGGCGCCAAGAGCCGCCAGGATGACGACGCCTGCGATCACGCGAGAAGGCAGCGCGCCGTTTGGCCGTCTGCCGCGATCTGCGCCTTGAGTTGGTCGAGCCCCGCGAACTTCATCTCCGGCCGGATGAAATCGACCAGCGCCACGCGCAGCGTCTTGCCGTAGAGATCGCCCGCGAAGTCGAACAGGTGGACCTCGAAATTCTCCTGCAGTTTGCCCACCGTCGGCCGCTTGCCGAGGTTGGCAACGGCGTTCAACCATTTGCCGTCGACCAGCGCCCGCACGGCATAGACGCCGAAGCGCGGGCGCAGGTGCTCGCCCAGCGCCACGTTGGCAGTAGGAAAGCCGATCGTGCGGCCACGCTGGTCGCCTTGCTCGACCACACCCTCGATCTCCCACGGATGATCCAGCAGCTCGGCCGCCTCGCCCGCCATGCCCGCGCGCAGGGCCTCGCGGATGCGCGTCGAGGAATAGATCTCGCCCTCACGCATAACCGGATCGAGCACCGTGGCGCCGAAGCCGCGCCTGGCCCCGGCGGCGCGCAGCATCTCGACGTTGCCGCTGCGCCGGGCGCCGAAGGTAAAGTCGTAGCCGCAGACGACATGGCGCGCGCCCAGCCCGCCGCCCAGCACGTCGTCGACGAAGGCCTCGGCCGTCACCGCCGCAAATTCCGAATCGAAGCGCTGGGCCAGCACCGCCTGCACGCCGTACTGCTCGAGCAGGCGGATCTTGGCCGGCGGGAGGGTGAGCCGAAACGGCCCGGTGTCGGCCACGAAGAAGCGCCGCGGATGCGGCTCGAAGGTGAGCGCAACCAGCGGCGCGCCGAGCGTACGCGCCTGTTCGGCCGTGCGGGCCAGCAGTGCCTGGTGGCCGCGATGCACACCGTCGAAGTTGCCGAGCGCCACCGCGCCGCCCTTCCAGGCGGCCGGCGTGTCCTGCCAGCGATCGAAGACCGGAATCATTTCGGCGTGCTCATTTAGCGGGGCGTCGCGGCACCAGCACGACCGCCTCGCCGTCGATCACGACCTTGTCGCCGTTCAGGCACTGGGTCTTGATCGTCACGCGGCGCTTCTGGGGATCGATCGCGCTCACCGTGGCCACCGCCGTGATGGTGTCGCCGATCAACACCGGCGCCATGAAGTTCATGGTCTGCGAGACGTAGATCGCACCGGGGCCGGGCAGCTTGGTGCCGATCACCGTCGAGATGAAGCTGCCGCTCAGCATGCCGTGGGCGATGCGTTGGCCGAAGCGCGTAGTCTTGGCGAAGCCCTCGTGCAGGTGGATCGGGTTGGTGTCGCCCGACACGCCGGCGAAGGCCATGATGTCGGCCTCGGTCACCGTCTTGCCGAACATGGCCGACTGGCCGACCGTCAGATCCTCGAGGAAAAGGCCGTTCATCGCCGCTAAATCTGGCGCCATCGCTGCTCGCTCCGTGCTGTGCGGCGCCCTCTTACCATGCCGCGGACCCTATGCCACAGTCGGGTGAATGAGCGTTCACACGCCGACCGAATCCGACACCATCGCCGCCGCGCTGGCCCGCGCGACCGGCCGTCATTTCGGCGGCACGGCCACGATCGAGCACCTGCGTCGCGAGTCGGGCGGCGCCTCGCGCCAGACCTGGAGCTTCGACGCGCTCGCGGCAGGCACGCGGCACGAACTGATCCTGCGCCGCGATCCGCCGACTTCTATCGGGCGGGAGAAGGCCAGCACCACCGCGCTCGACCGCGCCACCGAGTTCGGTGTCCTGCGCGCGGCCTTCCGGGCCGGCGCCCGGGCGCCGGAGCCGCTGTTCGAGCTGGGCGGCGCGGATGGGCTCGGCGAGGCGTTCGTCATGCGTCGCGTCGGCGGCACTGCCATTGCCCGCAAGCTGCTGCGCGATCCGCCTTATGTCCAAGCGCGCACGCGGATCGCCGGCCAGTTGGGCGAGATCGTCGCCGGCATCCACAAGGTCGACATGGCCACGCTGCCGCTGCTCGCCCATCGCGAGGCCGCCGACCAGTTGGCGAGCCTGCGCGCGACCCTCGATTCGCTCGACCAGCCGCAGCCGGTGTTCGAGCTCGCGCTATCGTGGCTCGACCGCCGCCGGCCCGCGGAGAGCGCGCGACCGGTGCTGGTCCACGGCGACTACCGCACCGGCAACTATCTCGCCGACGAGACGGGCGTGACGGCGATCCTCGACTGGGAGGGCGCGCATCTCGGCGATCCGATCGAGGACCTCGGCTGGCTGTGCGTGAAGAGCTGGCGCTTCGGCTCCATCGACAAGCCGGCCGGCGGCTTCGGCAGCCGCGAGGAGCTGTGGCGGGCTTACGAGGGCGCCGGCGGCATCGCGGTCGACCCCGCGCGCGCGCACTGGTGGGAGATGTTCGGCACGGTGCGCTGGGGCGTGATCTGCCTCACCCAGGCCTGGCGTCACCTGTCGGGCACGGTGAAGTCGATGGAGCTGGCGTCGATCGGCCGGCGCGCCGTCGAGACCGAGGTCGATCTCCTGCAACTGCTGAAGGGCGCGGGCTGATGGCACCCATCTGAATGGCACAAGACCGCCCCACCGCCGCCGAGCTGCTGGCCGCCGTCGCCGACTTCCTGCGCGAGGAGGCGACGCCGGCGCTCGACCGCACCGAGCCCCGGCTCGGCTTCCAAATGCGGGTGGCGGCCAATGCGCTGGCCATCCTCGAACGCGAGGCGCGGCTGGGCCCGGCCGCCGATGCTCGCGAGCACGCACGGCTGGTGACGCTGCTGGGCCACGACGGCTCCCTGGCCGACCTCACGCGCGAACTGGCGCGGCAGTTGCGCGAGGGCCGGCGCGACGAGCGCGACGCCGTCCTGATGGCCCATCTCGAAGCCACCGTCGCCGACAAAATCGCCATCGCCAATCCCAAGTGGCGCTAGGGTTTCCTGGAATACTTCGGCCACCGCCGAACTATTAGCCGTGGCGCGCGCGCGGGACGGCGCCTAGATTTCTCCCATGATGACCGTGAACGCCCTTTCCGAAATCGCCGCCCTGATGGGCGACCCGGCGCGCGCCTCGATGCTACAGCTGCTGATGGACGGCCGTGCCCACACCGCGTCCGACCTGGCGCTCACCGCCGGCGTCACGGCGCAGACCGCCTCCGGGCATCTCTCGCGCATGGTCGAGGCCAATCTGCTGGCCGCCCGCGCGCAGGGCCGCAACCGCTTCTATCGGCTGGCCTCGACGGACGTGGCCCACGTCATCGAATCGCTGATGGCGCTGGCCGGCGAGCGCGCCGAGCCGGCGTCGCGGGCGGCGGCGTGGCGGCGCGATCCCGACCTCCGCTTCTGCCGCACCTGCTACGACCATCTGGCGGGCCAGGTCGGCATCGCCGTCACCGATTCGCTGACGCAACACGGCCATCTCGAGCCCAAGGGCCCGCGCGACTGGAAGCTCACCGACACCGGCGAGCTGTTCTGCCAGCGCCTCGGCGTCGACCTCGCAGGCGCGAAGAAAGCCGGCACCCGCCACTTCGCGCGCCAGTGCCTCGACTGGAGCGAACGGCGCCCGCACATCTCGGGCGCGCTGGGCGCCGCCATCGCCGACACGTTCTTCAAGAAGGGCTGGGCCGAGCGCCTGCGCCGCGGCCGCACCGTGCGCCTCACCGACCTAGGACGGCGGGCCCTCAGCCGGGACTTTGGCGCCGCCCTCTGAAGAGTTGCGGTCCAGCCGCGCCTTGCCGAACGCCAGGCCGTCGCCCGACGGGATCTTGGCGATCGACGAAGCGCGCAGGATCTTCTCCTCGCCCACCGTCAGGTAGATGTTGGTGAACAACAGCGTCCGCGTCTGACGGACCAGCTCAGGCCTGCCCTCGACCCAGTCGCCGACCCGCGCCGGCGCCACGAAATCGCAGGTCATGCTGACGGTCGGCAGGAATTTCCGCAGGCCCGCGAGCGTGCCGCCGCCCATGGTGCCGACGAGATCGGCCACCGTCATCATCATGCCGCCGTGCAGCCCGCCCGCCGGATTGCACATGTGCGTGTGCACGCGAAAGCCCAGCACGAATTCCTCGCGCGTGCCCTTCTCGCCGCGCTTCACGTAGAGCGTGCCGATATGGGTGTTGAAGGTCGGATCGGGACGGTCGCGGTCGAAATCGATCCTCCGGAAGCCCTCTGGCGGATTATCAGAGAGCGGATTGTTTTCTGGCACGCTCACCCTCGCGGTTTCTCCGAACGCTGGCGGCTCAGCAACGCGAAGGCGCCGAGCCCCGCCAGCACGTCGTGGCGGCGACCGTAGAGGCGGCCGCGGACCTGCACCATATGCTCGTCATGGCCGACGACCTCGCCCTCGGCCTGCAGCCACTCGCCGACCCGGCCGGGGCCGAGGTAGTCGAGCGTCAGGGTGAGCGTGACGGCGCGGCGCTGCAGCGTGTGCCACACCGCCGTGCCCATGGCCGAATCGAGGAAGGCCGCCAGCATGCCGCCGTGCACGATTCCGAGCGAGTTGGCGTGGCGTGGCTCGGCCACAAAGCCGCGGATCATCCGGCCGTTCTCGACCTTCTCGAACCACGGGCCGTTGGCCTCGGCGAAGCCGGTGACATTGACGAGAGGCGTGAAGCCGGGAGGGACCTTCGAGGCGCTGGGCACGCGCCATCTTAGGGGATGTGCGCCAGCAGGACCAAGCCGTAGCCAACGTAATAGGAGGCGAGCACGGTGATCAGCCGGTTCGACCATACGCGGAATTGCGTGTCGCTCAACCGCTCGAGCAGGACGCGGCCGAGCGAGGTGCCGACGATCGACGAGGCGATCGCCACCCCGAAGAACCACGGCGGAATCCCGTCGGCCTGCTGGATCAGCGCACCGAAGTAAAAGAGCTTGAAGCCGTGGCCGAACACCTGGCACGCCGCCTTGGTGGCGATGATCTGCCGGCGCTCGAGGGCTGAACGCAGGAACATGGTGTCGAGCAGCGGGCCGGTGACGCCGGTCAGCAGCATCAGGGTCATCGACAGCACGCCGGTCATCGCCACCTGCGCCGGCCCGAAGCTGCGCGGCAGGATCTTCTCCGGCACGGCGCGGATCAGGAACGGCGAGCAGCCCAGCAGCAGCAGCGCGACCGCCTTGTCGGGCACATAGAGCGTGAGCGACCACAGGCCGACCGAGACCAGGCAGCCGGCGACGTAGAAGCCCATGCTGCGCCAGCCGATGTAGCGCCACCACAGCACCGCGCGCCAGCCGTTCGACGCCATCTGCGTCACCGCATGCAGGACCATGGCCTGGGGCACGGGGAACAGCGTCAGCAGCACGCCGATCAGGATAAGGCCGCCGGCCATGCCGAAGATACCGGAGAGGAATGCCGTGCCGATCATCAGCACCGAGAGGGCCGCGGCCATGAATATCGTCATGCCTGCTACCCTAGGTGCAGCTTATCCAGTGTTCAAATATATGGTAAGTTGCCACTCCATACTCGAGTGATATGCAGATGGAACTCCGCCACCTCCGTTATTTCGTCGCCGTCGCCCACGAGGGCCACATCACCCGCGCGGCGGAGAAGCTGCGCATGCAGCAGCCGCCGCTCAGCCAGCAGATCCGCGCGCTCGAGCGCGAGATCGACGCCACCCTGTTCGTGCGCCATCCGCGCGGCGTCAGCCTGACCGACGCCGGCCGCGCGTTCCTGGCCGACGCCGAGGCGATCCTGGGCAAGGTCGAGCACGCCAAGATCCGCGCCCGCCGCACCGCGCGCGGCGAGACGGGCCGCATCGCCGTGGGTTTCACCACCTCGGCGCCGTTCCATCCACTGGTGGCGCGCGCCATGCGCGAGTTCAGGATCAAGCGACCGGACGTCTCCTTCGTGCTGGAGGAGAGCAGTTCGGCCGACATGGTGAGCGGCCTGCGCGACGAGCGGCTGGACGTGGCCTTCATCCGCTCCGGCCTGGTCGATCCCGAGGGCATCACCGTGCATGCGCTCCTGCAGGAGGACACCGCCGTCGCCTTCCCCGCCGGCCACCGGCTCGCCAAGCGCGCGGCGCTCGCCCTCAAGGAATTGAGCGAGGAGACCTTCATCCTCTACCGCCGGCCCGACGGCCGCGGTCTCTACGACGTCATCATCGCGGCCTGCAGCGCGGCGGGCTTCAGTCCGCACGTCGGCCAGGAGGCGCCGCGCATCGTGTCGACCCTCAACCTCGTGGCCGCCGGCCTCGGCATCACCATCGTGCCGGCTTCCTTGAGTCGTCTGCCACTCGAGGGCGTCGTCTACCGACCCCTGAAGGGCAAGCCTGCGCTCAAGGTGCCGCTCAACCTCGCCTGCCGGCGCGACGAGCGCTCGGCCGCGACCCTGGCCTTCATCGATCTCGTGCGGCGCCTGAAGTCATGATCAAGACCATCGGCCATTCGACCCATCCGATCGAGCGCTTCGTCGATCTGCTGAAAGCCGGCGGCGTCGGGCTGCTGGTCGACGTGCGTTCGATGCCCCACTCGCGCCGCCACCCGCAGTTCGGCAAGGAGCCCCTCGCCCGGAGCCTGGAAGCGGCCGGCATCGCCTATGCCTGGGAAGGCGCGGCACTCGGTGGCAAAAACATGGGCGGCAAGGGTGGCAGCTACACCGAAGCCGCCGCGCGTCCCGCCTTCAGCGAAGCGCTCGACCGGCTGATCGATAAATCGAAGAGCACCGCCGTCTGCCTGATGTGCGCCGAAAAGGAACCGCTCGGCTGCCATCGCACCGTGCTGGTGTCGCGGCGGCTGGCCGAGCGCGGCGTGGAGGTGACTCACCTGCTGGCCGACGGCAGCACGCAGCCCCATGGCGACGTCGAGGAGACGCTGCTGGCCAGGCGGGCGGGCGGCGACTTGTTCGACGACCGGGCGCGGCTGCTGGCCCGCGCCTACGATGCGCGCGAACGGGCGATGAAGGGAGGCACGACATGAGCGACGACAGACGCGTGGTGCTGGTGACCGGCGCCTCCTCCGGCATCGGCCGGGCGATCGCGGTCCATCTCGCGGCCAAGGGTTATCGCGTGTTCGGCACCTCGCGCACCGCGATGGAAGACGCGGGCTTCGAGACGATCGCCATGAACGTCGACGACGAGGCCTCGGTGAAGGCCGGGGTCGCGCGGGTCCTGAACGCGGCAGGCCGCATCGACGTCGTGGTCAACAATGCGGGCGTGGCACTACGCGGCGCGGTCGAGGACACGCGGATCGAGGAGGCCAAGGCCCTGTTCGAGACGAATTTCTTCGGCGTGCTGCGGCTCTGCCGCGCTGCGTTGCCCGCCATGCGCCAACAGCGCAGCGGCACGATCATCAACGTCAGCTCTCTGGCAGGCGTGTTCGGCTCGCCGTTCAGCGGGCTCTACAGCGCCAGCAAATTCGCCGTCGAAGGCATGAGCGAAGCGCTGCGCCTGGAGGTGCACCGCTTCGGCATCAAGGTCGTGCTGATCGAGCCGGGCGATCACGACAGCGAGTTGCCGGTCCGGCGCGCCACTGTCGCGGAAGCGCGGTCCAACGTGGCCTATGCCGAGACCTTCGTGCGCTCGAGCGCACGGCAGGCCCGCGCCGAGGCCAAGGCGCCCAAGCCCGACCGGATCGCCCGCTTGGTCGCGCGCCTCCTCGACATGCGCGACCCGAAGATGCGCTACACGGTCGGGCTGCGCGGCCAGCGGATGGTGGCGCCGCTCAAGCGTTTCCTGCCGTCGCGCCTCTACGAGCGCCTCCTGCGCGGGGCGCTGGGCATGTGAGCATCCGGTGCGGCATTGCGTCGGATCGAGAGGCGCGTCGGCGTCCCTACATTGACTTCACCATGACCGACACCCCGCGCCCACAGCCCTCCATCGGCCCCGCCCTTTTTTCCCACGGCTTCCGTCCGTTCTTCCTGCTGGGCTCGATCTGGGCCGGGCTGGAGGTGCTGGCCTGGCTGCCGATGTTCTATGGCGAATTGTCGTTCGGCACCGCCTTTTCGCCGCGCGACTGGCACGTCCACGAGATGCTGTTCGGCTATGTCCCCGCGATCGTCGCGGGTTTCCTGCTGACGGCGATTCCGAACTGGACCGGACGTCCGCCGGTGCAGGGCCGCGCGCTACTCGGCCTCGTCCTCGTCTGGCTCGCCGGCCGCGCCGCCGTCCTGATGTCGGCCGACATCGGCTGGCGCGTCGCGACGGCGATCGATGTGGCCTTCCTGGCGTTGATGGCGGCGGTCGCGGCACGCGAGATCGTGGCCGGCAAGAACTGGCGCAACCTCAAGATCGTGACGCTGCTCGGGCTGCTCGCCGTCGCCAATACGGCCTTCCATGTCGAGGCGCACGTCGCGGGACAGACCGAGTATGCGACGCGTCTGGCAATCGCGGTCGTCCTGGTGCTGATCATGTTGGTCGGCGGACGCCTCATTCCCAGCTTCACCCGCAACTGGCTGATGCAGCGTCCGCCCGGCCGGCTGCCCGCGCCGTTCGGTCCCTTCGACCAGGCGTGCATGGTCGTGAGCGCCGCGGCCCTCGTGCTGTGGGTCGTCTCGCCCGACGGCGTGGCCGTCGGCGCGGTCCTTCTGGCCGCTTCCGTCTTCAATGCCATCCGCCTCGCGCGCTGGGCGGGCGAGCGCACCCTCGCCGACCGCTTGGTGCTGGTCCTGCACGCGGGCTTCGCCTTCGTGCCGCTGGGTTTCCTGCTGGCCGCACTCTCCGCCTTCGCCATAGCGGCGCCCAGCGCCGGCATCCACGCCTGGACGGTGGGCGCCATCGGCCTGATGACCCTGGCGATCATGAGCCGCGCCAGCCTCGGCCACACCGGGCGACCACTCCGCGCCTCGCCAGCGCTGCAGGCGATCTACGCAATGGCTGGCATCGCCGCCGTGGCGCGCGTCTGTGCCGCCCTCGAGCCAGGCCACAGCATGATCCTGCTGCATTTTGCGGCCTTCGCCTGGGCCGCGGCCTTCCTGGGCTTCGCTGCGCTCTATGCCCCGCTGCTCTCCCGGCCCAAGCGCCCGGCGTTCAGTCCGAACTGACGAGGCTCTCAGTCGAGCCGAACATCGACGCCCAGTTGCCGCAGGATCGACTCTTGCTGGCTCGCGCTGACGACAAGACCGGCATAGTCCGCGAGCAATGCCAGATTGAGACCCTAGATTGTGGCGCCCCGAAGATCCGCTCCCCTGAGCTTTGCGCCGTCCCATTCCGCCCGGTCGATGCCAGATCCCGTCATCGCCGCATCGCTGAGGTCGGCGTCGAAGAACGCCGTCTCGGAGAATTTGCTCGATAGAAATTCACAGTTGCACAGGGAGAGGCCCGACATATCCGCGAAGCTCAAAGTGCATCTTTCGAACTTCGCCTTCGTCAGAACCACTCTCTTCGAGATTGCCCTGGAGAAGACCGTTCCGTGGAAATTTGCGCCGCGAAAGCTGCAATCGACCGCGCGCAAATTATATGGATCGCAAAGCTCGAAGGAATTGACCGAGAAGTTGCACTTCCATGGATCGAAGGTCGCAGAAGGCGAAAGTGCAACCGCCCTTGCTTTTGCCGCCGAAGAAAACACAGTTCGCAAAGTGCGCGCCGACGAACTTGCAACTGGCGAAGCGCGTCGGCCCGCTCGTCGTCATCTCGGCTCCATCACGACAGACTGTCGAGAGATGGCTGGGGCGCCAGGATTC
>JBEPUH010000034.1:0-45250 GCA_041691635.1 Hyphomicrobiales bacterium | reverse complement strand
TGCCGAGCCTGTTCGTGCGCAAGCGCAACTACGGCGACACGCAGCCCACTTTCCAGACCCGGATGTGGGGCATCAATTCCAGCGCGCGCAATCTCGTCTACGTCGACGACACGCCGATCTCGGCGCTGATCTCGAACAACAATACCAACGGCGCGCCGCGCTGGGGCGTCGTCTCGCCCGAGCAGATCAAGGGCGTCGACATGCTCTACGGCCCCTTCGCCGCGGAGTATCCCGGCAACTCGATCGGCGGCGTGCTGCTGATCACCACGCGCCAGCCGGAGAAGCTCGAGGCGACGCTGAAGCAGACCGAGGCCTTCCAGACTTTCAGCATGTACAAGACCGGCGACACCTACGCGACGTCGAACACGGCGGCCACCCTGGGCAACAAGGTGGGCAAGCTCTCGTTCTTCTTCTCCGCCAATCGCGAGGAAAGCTTCAGCCAGCCTCTCGCCTTCGTCACCAGCGCCGCCAACGTCGCCAGCCCCGGCGTCATTCCCGCCTACAACAAGCAGGGCGGCCAGGCCAACGTGGTCGGCGCGGGCGGCCTGCTGCATACGATCATGAACAACTACACGCTCAAGACCGCGGTGGACCTGAACGACTGGCTGCGCGCCAGCTACACGGTGAGCTACTGGGAGAACAGACAGATATCGACGGCGCAGACCTACCTCACGGCCGCAAACGGCACGCCGACCTTCGCCGGCATCTCGGGATTCGCCGGCAACACCTCGAACTGGCAGCAGCAGCATTTGATGAATGCGCTGTCGCTCAAGACCGACACCGGCGGCAACTGGGACGCCGAGCTGATCGCCACGCGCTACGACTACCTGAACGACATCCAGCGCACGCCGGCCGGCGTCCTCGCGGGCACGGGCACCAACTTCACGACCAACGGCCTGTTCGCGCGCATGGACGGCTCGGGCTGGTCGACGGAGGACGCCAAGGCGATGTGGCGGCCGAGCGGGCCGCAGGGCGCTCACGAGGTGAGCTTCGGCGGCCATCACGACAAGTACGTACTCGGCAACCCGACCTTCAACGCGCCGAACTGGCAGGCCTCCCCCGACACCGGCAACGGCACGACCTCGACCTACGGCGCGGGCAAGACCGAGACCTGGGCGCTGTGGTTGCAGGATGCCTGGAAGATCACGCCCGACCTCAAGCTGACGCTCGGCCTGCGCGGCGAATCATGGAAAGCCTACAGCGGCTTCAACCAGGCGGGCGCGGTGTCCTCCGGCCAGCCGGAACTCGCTTCCGCCAACCTGTCGCCCAAGGCGACGCTTGCCTGGCAATTCGATCCGGCGTGGAACGCCAGGCTCTCCTTCGGCGAGGCCAACCGCTATCCGACCGTGGCCGAGCTCTACCAGATCGTCTCCACGGGCATCACCTTCGCGATTCCCAATCCCAACCTGACGCCGGAAACCGCTTTGTCCTTCGAGTTCGCCCTCGAGCGCCAGGACAGGCATTCGCGCGTGCGCCTGTCGCTGTTCGAGGAGGATACGCAGAATGCGCTGATCTCGCAGACCCTGCTGCTCAACAACGTCTTCGCCACGACGTTCCAGAACGTCGCGCAAATCCGCAATCGCGGCTTCGAACTCATGGGCGAGTTGAAGGATGTGCTCGTCCCGGGCCTCAGCCTGTCGAACAGCGTCACCTACGTCGATTCGACGATCATCTCGAACCCGGGCTTCCAGAGCGCGACGGGCTCGATCTCCACCGGCCAGCGCGTGCCCTATGTGCCGGACTGGCGCGACACGATCCAGGCGACCTATCGGCCGAGCGAACAGCTCGCGCTATCGGCATCCGGCCGCTACCAGGGCAAGATGTACTCGACGCTCGACAACAGCGACATCATTCCGGGCGTGCAGGGCGCCTTCGACCCGTTCCTCGTGATCGACGTCCATGCGCGTTACCAGCTCATGGACGCCGTCTCGGCTGAAGTCGGCATCGATAACCTGACCGACTTCAAATATTTCGAGTTCCACCCGTTCCCGGGCAGGACCTTCATCGCCAGCCTGAAGGCGAGATTCTAGAACAGCTGGCAGGCGATCATCACCATGCCGACCACCGACACGGCCCAGGCCACGGTGCGCAGCCAGGGAACGCCGGCCAAGTAGATGACGGCGTAGGCAAGCCGTGCCCAAAAGAAGATCATGGCGCCCATCGCCGTCGTCGCATTGGCCTTGCCCGCCGCGGCGGCGATCAGCACCAGCGCGGTGAACAGCACCATGTTCTCGATCATGTTGAGATGCGCGCGCCTGGCGCGACCGGCGGCGCCGGTCAACTCGCCCAGCCCCTCGCGGTTGCCCGCGAGCGTCGGCAGGCCGACGACCTGGTTGGCCAAGGCGGCCGCGATCAGCACCTGGACGAAGGCGAGGATCGTCGAAAACAAGAGATACTTGAGATCCGGAGTCATTGAGTGGTCTCCCCTACTTGGTTCCGAACAGACGGTCGCCTGCGTCGCCCAAGCCGGGAACAATATACCCGTGATCGTTGAGTTTTGCATCGATGGCCGCTGTGAATACCGGCACATCCGGATGGACTTCGGCGAAGGCGCGTGCGCCCTGCTCCGCACCGAGGATGCAAATGAACTTGATGCGCTTGGCGCCGCTTTCCTTCAGCCGATCGACGGCGGCAATCGCCGAATGCGCCGTGGCCAGCATGGGATCGCACACGATGACGTCGCGATCCGTGATGTCGCCTGGCATCTTGAAGTAATACTCGACCGCCTGCAGCGTCTTGGGATCGCGATAGAGTCCGACATGGCCCATGCGGGCGAGCGGCACGAGGTCGAGCACGCCCTCGGCGAGGCCGAGGCCGGCGCGCAGGATGGGCACGATCACCAGCTTCTTGCCGTCGAGCAGCGGCGCCTCCATGCCGGTGATCGGCGTCTCGATCGTGGTCGTGCCCATCGGCAGGTCGCGCGTGGCGTCGTAGCCCAGCAGCAGGCCCATCTCGCGCAGCAAGCGGCGGAAGTTGGCGCTCGACGTCGTCTTGTCGCGCATCTTGGTGAGCTTGTGCTGCACCAGCGGGTGCGTCACGACGTGGATCGAATGTGGCAATGACATCCTGGTCTCCCCCAAATCTCAGAAAACGGTGCCGTCGCTCTGCACGGCGATCGGCGGACCGCCGCCGGGCCGGCGCGTGGCGGCGAGAACACGGCCGGCGAACCACGTGCCGGCCTCCAGGACCTTCACCAGCGGCAGGCGCGTGGCGTCGAGGCCCAGGTGCAGGCGCACATGCTCGCCGATCCGGTCGAGCAGCGCCACGGTGAGCGCGCGCCATTCGACGATCGCCTCGTCGCCCGGCGCGAAAGTCCGGGTGAGCAGCGACGACTGCTTGGGCCGGAGCGCGCCGGCGTCGACCAGCAGGCCGCCGTTGCGATACTCCGGCAGGCCGGTCAGCGTATCGAGCTCGACGACCTTGAGGCCCGCGCCTTCGATCGGCTCGACCAGGGAATAGGACAACCACTGCGAGAGCTTGTGGAACGGCACCAGGCCGATCGCCGGATGCTCCCACATGTCGCCCAACGGCGAGGGCCAGATCGGCGACAGCCTGTCGAGAACCGCGGCGAAGATCGACGCGGCTTTCACCTCCGCTCCGGTCGCGACGAGATCGAAGAGCGCGCCCGGCCGGTCGAGGCCAACGCCCCCCAGCTTCTGCAGCAGGCCGGCGCGGCCTTCGAAGCCAGTCATCGGATTGTGCGCCTTCACCTGGAAGCCCATGGCGATGTCGGCGGGCGTAAGCTTGACCAGACGCTCGGCATCGACGCGCAGCGGATCTCCCTTGGGATCGCGGCTGAACAGACCGTCGGCGAACATATGGAAGCTCGCCACGCCCAGCCCTTCCGACCGGGCATAAGTCTCGTTTGTCCCCGGCTCGCGATAGCTCCAGTCCGGCCCGGCACCGGCATCGAGCAGCACGGACACCACGGCAAGGTCGATGCGGCGGCGGGCGACCTCTTCCTTCGGCAACGCCGCCAGCCGCGGTGCGAGCGCCGCCCACCGGTCGCGGCCGCCGGCCTCGAAGTGCCGCCAGCGCGAATGAAAGGGGATGTCGGCCGGATTGGCGAAGCGCTTGTGCGTGACCGCGAGCGTCGCCTGGACCGCGGCCTCGAGGCCTGAGGCATCGAGGGCGAACCAGCTCGACCGGCCGTCCTCGACATATTTCAGCATCCGCTCCGCCCGCTCGCGAATCGCCGCGGGCGTGCGCAGGTATTCGAGCGAGTCGGTCACTCGTCGAGGCCCCGGCCCTTCGGCTTGGTGAGGTCGGCGGTGGGCTTGGTCGACGTGAAGTAGCCGGCGGCTTTCTTGGCATCCATCTCGACCTGGGCGTCGGCGGGAATCAGACCCTCGGGGATCGGCACCTGCTCGACGATGTCGATGCCCTGCTCGCGCATCGCGTCGGACTTCAAGTTGCTCATCGAGGCGAAGCGGTCGATGCGCGCGATGCCCAGCCAATGGAACACGTCGGGCATCAGCTCCTGGAAGCGCATGTCCTGGACGCCCGCCACGCATTCGGTGCGGTTGAAGTATTGCGCCGCCGAATCGCCGCCGGGCTGGCGTTTGCGCGCGTTGTAGACCAGGAACTTGGTGACCTCGCCCAGCGCGCGGCCTTCCTTGCGATTGTAGATCACCACGCCGACGCCGCCCTTCTGCGCCATCTCGATGCAGATCTCGATGCCGTGCGCGAGGTAGGGCCGGCAGGTGCAGATGTCGGAGCCGAACACGTCGGAGCCGTTGCACTCGTCGTGGAGGCGGCAGGCGATCTTGGTCTCGGGCTTGCCGAGCTTGGCCACGTCGCCGAAGAAATAGATCGTCGAGCCGCCGATCGGCGGCAGGAAGAGCTCGAGGTCGGGCCGCGTCACCAGCTCGGTGTACATGCCGCCGGTCTGCTCGAACAGCGTGCGGCGCAGGTCGACCTCCTTGACGCCGAAGCGCTCGGCGATGCCGGGCAGCCACCACACCGGCTCGATCGCCGCCTTGGTCACCTTGACGTCGCCCGAGCCGCTCAGGATGTCGTTGTCGGGCTTGAGGCGACCGGCCACCATCGCGTCCATGATCTCCGGCATGTTCACGTGCGCCTTGGTGACGGCGATGGTCGGGCGGATGTCCCATCCGGCGGCCAGCTTGTCGGCGAACACGTCGGCGATCATGTGGCCCCACGGATCGAGCGACACGATCTTGCGCGGATCGAACCAGCTCTCGAACGGGCCGATCTTCTCGGCCGGCGAGGTGTTGGTGAAGTCCGGCCGATGGTCGGCCTTGAGCTCGTGGGCTGCGATCGCCAGCGCCCGGTAGATTCCGTAGCTGCCGGAATGCACGCCGATGGCGTTGCGCCGGGCGGCATCGCCGACCGTGCCGACGACGGGGCCGCGCAGCTTGGGATCGCGCGCACCCCAGATGACCGGGGGAGCCGCCTGGCCGCCCTGCGAGGGATGGGTATTCAGCCTGATGTGAGCCATGTGCTTTCCAGATGCCAAAAGGCGGGAAAGCGAGGCATTGTAGGCGCTGCCGGCCGAGATGAAAAGACACCAAAGAATACCGCGAATTCAAGGATTTGCGACGCTTTTGGGAGCGCGCCTCCTGGGCTGGCCGGCGGCGCTGGCGGCCTACAAGCACACGGAGTCCGCCGCCACCGTCTTCTCGCCCGAGGCGATCCGCAACGCCGAGTTCGCGCGCATCTGGCGCGGCATGGGCTACGCGCCGGTCGAGACGAAGAAGATCGCCGAGGCCAAGGCGCTCTATCGCAAATGCCTCGAGCTCGAACAGAATGATGCGGCGGCCCGGCGCGAGCTGCAGTACGTTCAGACCCTGAAGGCCAAACGGCCGTAGCCGAACCAATCCGCAGGAGGCCGTCATGCCCGACCTTTTCCCGACCACCGAAGAAGCCACGCAAGATCAGGTGCGCGAGATCGGCATCGTCAACCACGTCGGCCCCGGCTCGTTCAAGGCCGACGGCCTGCGACCCTTCTTCGAATACCGCCCGCTCGGCATCGACAAGCTCACCGGCGGCAAGGTCGGCGCCCACGTGATCCGCGCCAAGCCCGGCCAGCACGCCGACGCACCGCGCCACACCCATACGCTCGACTTCCAGTTCGTCTACGTGCTGAAGGGCTGGGCGATCTTCGAATACGAGGGCCACGGCCGGCACAAGCTCGTCGAGGGCTCGACCGTCTACCAGCCGCCGGGAATCAGGCACAAGGAGATCGACCACTCCGACGATTTCGAGGTGCTCGAGATCACCCTGCCGGCGGAATTCGAGACCAAGACGGCGGACTAAAACCCGCTCCGCGCTGCGTCGATCACCGGACGTAGCCCGCATGCACGGCGAGCAGCACCACGAGCACGGCCAGCGACACGACGATGATACGCGGCGCGCGCCGCCGCAGCGGCGAGCGCAGGAGCGCGAGGCCGACCACGGCGCAGGCGAGGCCGAGGCCGGCGTCGACCGCGCCGTTGGGCGCATGCCAGGCCGCATCGACGCCGCCATGGCGCAGCGCCGCCGTCATGTTGCTGAGGCCAAACATGAGGAAGGCGCCGCCTCCGATCAGCAGCAGCAGGCCGAAGACGAAATTGATCTGTCTCAACGGACGCATGGGGCCACGATGCGACCGGCGGGCCGCGCGGGCAAGGGCGTTCGTCGCGCCGATCGGGGTTGTTTCAGCGTCGGTGCGCGATGGCGACCAGCCGGCCGCGCTGCTGCTTGATGCCGCCCTCGGTGGCGATCGCCGCGAGCCGGCGCAGGATCGTCACGCGCGCGCGATAGACCAGCTCGGACGGCAGGTGGCCGAGGAAATTGCCGAACGACGAGGCCTCGAGGAAGCGCACGGCCTGCTCGGCAGTGGCGTAGTTCTGTTCGACCGGGCGCACCTCGATCAGGCTGGGCGCGAAGCCCGTCATCTCGAACAGCGCGCGCATCTCCTCGCCGTCGATCTTGAAGGTGAGGCTGTCGCGCTCGCGCGGGTAGCGGTCGAACGGCGGCTCGGCGAGCACGGTCCGGACCAGTTCCTGCACCGGCATCATCGGGCCTTTGGCCACGCTGCTGATGCCGATGCGTCCCGCCGGCCGCAGCAGCCGCCAGAAGGTGAGCAGTGGCGCCGTCTTGTCGGGCAGCCAGTGGAACACCGAGTTGAGGCAGATCACGTCGTAGCTCTGGTCGCGCAGATGGGCGAGGTCGTAGACGTCGGCCACCTCGAAGGACAGGTTGGCGCGGTTGCGTGTACGGTCCATCGCGATGTGGACGCGCGAGGGCAGCGGATCGACGCCGTGCACGCGACCGGAGGAGCCGACGACGTCGGCGATGTAGTGCGCGAGCAGGCCGGTGCCACTGCCGACGTCGAGCACGCGCTCGCCCGTGCGGATGCCGAGGTCGGCAACAAGCTGCTTGCCCAGCTCGAATTGGCGGGTGGCGCTGATGCGATCGTAGTCACGCGCCAACGCGTCGCTGTCGAGGTTGAACAACGGTGCTCCGGGACGTCCCCGGTAATCCACGCCCGACATCTTTTACGCGCCTCCACTCGACGTCAGACGATCGCTGACGGCTGACCGGTATTCTAGCGCGGCGGCGCGCAATTACATACTGCGACGAAAAAACGGACCGGGTGCACGCCCACTGGCAGTACCTCCGACCGTACCCGCGCGGTGCAGGGAAACTGCAGTCTTGCGCGCCAGCGCGCGGCGGCGTAGCGACAGGGTCATGAGACTCGCCTTGTCGCTTCTGCTCGTTCTCCTGGCGCCGCTGTCGGCCGCCCCATCGATCGGCTGGGCCGCCGAGCCCATCCCCGTCCCCAAGCCGATCTTCTTCGCCCGCGGCTCGACCAGCGGCACCGCCGGCGGCCAAGTGCAGCGCGGCGACCGGGTGCTCTATTCGCTGAAGGCCACGGCCGGCCACACGCTCACCGTCACCCTCACCACCCCCGACGACAATGCGGTTTTCCAGGTCTACGAGCCCGACACCGCCATCGGCCGCGATGCAGACGGTCTGCTGCAATTCAAGGGCAAGCCGCTGCAGGGCGCTGGCGACAGCCAGGACGACACGCGCTGGCACGGCCCGGTGCCGCGCACCGGCATCTACCTGATCGTGGTCGGCAGCACCCGCGGCAGGGCCCGCTACAGCATGGACGTGAAGGTCGAGTAGCGGCCCCCGCCAGCAACTCTCGTCAACAGCCCCTCGATCACTCCTCGTGACGCCCGCCCGGCGGCGGGCTAGCCTTTCCGCAAGCCGGCAAAAAGCCGGCGTTGGCGGCAAGCCGGCAAAAGGCCGGCGGTGGCGTACGCGTCAGTAATCAAAATTTACCGGGGAAGGATACGACGAGATGGACGACTCTCTCGAGAAATCCGCCATGCGTAAAATTTACCTCAGGCTGCTGCCGTTCCTGATGTTCGCGTACATCCTGGCCTACGTCGACCGCATCAACGTGAGCTTCGCCGCCCTCACCATGCGCGGCGACCTGGCGATGACGGCCGGCGCCTTCGGCTTCGCCACCGGCACCTTCTACTGGGGCTATTTCCTGTTCGAGGTCCCCAGCAACATCATCCTCGAGAAGGTGGGCGCGCGCATCTGGATCGCCCGCATCATGATCACTTGGGGCATCCTGGCGACCTGCACCGCGCTGGTCACCGGGTCGACGAGCTACGGCGTCGTGCGCTTCCTGCTGGGCGTCGCCGAGGCCGGCTTCTTCCCCGGCATCGTCTTCTACTTCACCAAGTGGTTCCCGAGCTATCACCACGCCCGCATCGTCTCGGGCTTCCTGATCGGGCTGCCGATCGCCGTGGCCATCGGCGCGCCGGTGTCGACCGGCCTGATGAGCCTCGACGGCCTGTTCGGCCTGCACGGCTGGCAGATCATGTACATCGCCGAAGGCGTGCCGACGATCATCCTGGGCATCGTCACCTTCTTCGTGCTGATCGACGCGCCGGAGAAAGCCACCTTCCTCACCGACGCGGAGAAGACGTGGCTGTCCACGCGTCTGGCCGCCGAACGCGCCGCCAAGGACGCGGTGCGCACCCACTCGCTGTGGGAGACCATGATCAACCCCCGGGTGCTGCTGCTGTCGCTCAACTATATCGGCATCGTGACGGCCAGCCTCGGCATGCTGATCTTCACGCCGCAGATCATCAAATCGATCGGCCATACCGACAACATGACGGTGGGCTGGCTGACCATGATCCCCTACTTCGCCGGCGCCGTGGCGCTGTTCACCTGGGGGCACATCTCCGACAGGCTGAACGAGCGGCGCTGGAGCCTGTTGATCGCCTGCGTGTTTGCGACCGGCGGGCTGGTGCTGGCGGGCCTCACGCTCGGCAGCTACTGGGCGCTGGTCGGCATGTCGATCGCGGCGATGGGCTTCTACGGATCGAAGGGCCCGTTCTTCGCCATGCCCGCGATGTTCCTGAGCGGTCCGGCGCTGGCCGCCGGCTTCGCCTGGATCAACTCGCTGGGCAACCTCGGCGGCTTCTTCGGGCCGTGGTACGTCGGCGTAATGAAGGACGCCACCGGCAGCTACGCCGGCGGCCTGTTTGGCCTCGCCCTCCTAAGCCTGGTTTCGGCCGTGGTGTGCGCGCTGTTCCTGCACATCCCCGACCCGCGGCCGGTCGCCGGCGCCAAGCTGGCGCCCGCGCAGTAGACGCCGAACGGTAGACCCCGAGCGGCAAACAACGAAAAGCGGCGGAGCCAGGGGGACTCCGCCGCTTCCCCGTGGGGCGGCCGACTACTTCTTCGGCAGCATCACGGTGTCGATGACGTGGATCACGCCGTTCGACTGCTTGACGTCGGCGATGGTGACGAAAGCGGTGGTGCCGTTCTCGTCGGTCAGCGTGATCTGCTTGTCGACCATCCTGGCTTTCAGGATGCAGCCGCCGACCGTCTTGACGTCGTGCGTGCCCTTGTCGTCGGCGATCATCCTGGCGATCGCGGGCGACAGCGCATTGGCGGCGACGACATGGCAGGTCAGGATCTTGACCAGCGTCGCCTTGTTCTCGGGCTTGAGCAGCGTCTCGACCGTGCCCGACGGCAGCTTGGCGAAGGCGGCATTGGTCGGCGCGAAGACGGTGAACGGACCCGGGCCCGACAGCGTCTCGACCAGGCCGGCGGCCTTCACGGCAGCGACCAGCGTCGTGTGATCCTTGGAGTTGACGGCGTTCTCGACGATGTTCTTGTTGGAATACATCGCGGCGCCGCCGACCATCGGCTCGCCCGCGGCGAAGGCCGGCACGATGGCGACACCGGCCGAGAGAAGCGAAACGGCCGCGACGGCGGCAAGCACAACACGACGTGTGGACATGGCGAAGACCCCTCGTTGAGAGCGCGACGAGTTATTCGTCTGCGGTCGAGGGAGTTACGCGGTGGGGTTCCGTGCGGTTCAGGCCGGCGCGATCACTCTAATGTTTGGCGAAAGTTTGATCTGGAAAGGCGCCGCTGCCGTAGCCGCTGTCGACCGGCGACCCGCGAGCGTAGACTTTGCGCCGTGACCAGGCCGCCGATCCGCGCAAAAGCCCGATGAGCTACCGCCTGCTTCTGCGCCTTCCCGGTGTGCGGGCGCTTCTGTCGTCGGCCTGCCTGTCGCGCCTGGCCAGTCGCATGCTCATGCTCGCGATCGTCCTCTATGTGCTGGATCGCTTTCACTCTCCCGTGCTCGCGGGCTGGGTGACGTTCGCGGCGATCGCGCCCGGGCTTGCCGTCAGTCCGCTCGCCGGCGCCTGGCTCGACCGCATCGGTCCGGCGCGCGGGATCGTCGTCGACATGGCCGTGAGCGCCCTGCTGATCCTGGTGCTGGCCGTCGCCGGCAAGGCGGACGCGCTCACGGTCCCGCTCCTGATCGTGCTGGTCGGCCTCTTTTCGCTTACCACGCCGCTCAGCTCGGCCGGCATCCGTGCCTTGTTGCCGCGCCTCGTGCCCGCCGACGCGCTCGACCGCGCCAACGCGCTCGACACGACCAGCTATGCCTTCGTCGACATAGGCGGCCCCGCGGTCGCGGGCGTGCTGTTCGCAATCGCCGGTCCGAACATCTCCATGTTCACGATCGCAGCCCTCTATGCGCTGGCAGGAGCCTGCCTCATGCCCCTGGCGCGCCGCCGCTCTTCCGAGCGCGCCGTCGAATCGCGACCCCTCTCATCGCAGCCTGTCGTGCGCGAGGCCGTCGCGGGCGTGGGCTACGTGCTGCGCAGTCCATCGCTGCGCGGGCTGGCGCTCTCCTACGCGCTCTACCAGGTGAGCCTCGGCATCCTGTTCGTCGCCGTCCCGGTGATCGTCATTCAACAGGTCGGCGCCGAAGGATATGTCGTGGGCGGCCTGTGGGCGCTGACCGGCCTGGCCGGAGCGGCGGGCGCGCTCGGCATCGGCCATGTGTGCACCACCGACCGCGAACGGGGCGTCATCGCCGCCGGCCTCCTGGCGACGGCCTTCGCGATCTACCCGATCTCCGTGACGTTCGGCCTGCCCGGTCTCGCGATCGGCCTCGCCCTGGTTGGCTTCTTTTCCGGCCCGATCGACGTCGGCGTGCTGTCGCTCCGCCAGCGCCGCACCGAACCGGGATGGCTGGGCCGCGTGCTCGCGGTCTCCATGAGCCTCAATATGTCGGGCCTGCCGGTGGGCTCGGCGTTGGGCGGGATCCTCGTTTCGCAGTCGGTGCCGGCCACGTTCGCGGCCGCCGCCGCGGCCTCGATCGTGGCGGCTGTCGTGGCTTACACGTTGATTCCACGGCGTTAACCGACGCAACACACAAAAGTCATCGCAGCGTTTTGACGGCCCCCGCGTTTAGCCTGTCTGACGGGGATGACGTGCAGACACAGCTCGACGCCAACATCGACATCCAGGCATTTCAGACAGGCGGGACGGCGGGTCTCTGGCCCGGCCTGATCTGCCGCCTGCCCAAGCCCGTGCTGGTCGCTCCGATGGTCGTCCAATGGCTATGGCTGTCGGTGCGCTATGGCAGCATCTCGCAGATGTCGGCCGCCAACCCGTCGATCGACGTGGGCGGCCTCGTCGGTGAATCGAAGATCGCCTACTTCGACCAGGTCCAACCGGAGAGCAGGCCGTGGATCGCCCGCACCGTTGCGGTCGTGGCCAACGCCGAGGCACCGGCCCGCGCACGCGACGCGCTGCAGGCGCTCGGCCTTTCGTTTCCCATGATCGCCAAGCCCGATATCGGCTGGTGCGGCTTCGGCGTGCGCCGCCTCGACACGATGGGCGAGCTCGACGCCTATATTGCCGCCTATCCCGCCGGCGAGACCTTGCTGCTCCAGGAATTTCTCGACCTCGACGGCGAAGCCGGCCTGTTCTACGTGCGCTGGCCGGGCGAGGCCCGGGGCCGATTGCTGTCCCTCACCGTCCGTGAGCCGCCGACCGTCGTCGGCGATGGTGTCTCGACGGTGGGCGAGCTGGTCGCCCGGGACGACATCCTGCGCGAGCGCATCGGACTCTACGACGATCTCGATCGCGTTCCCCACGCCAGCGAGACGGTGACGCTCGCCACCGTGTGGTCGCATCGGATGGGCGGTCGCTATCGCGACATGAGCCACACGATCACAGGGGCCCTCGAGGCCCGCCTGGATGCCCTGGCTGGCGGCATGCGCGAGTTCCACGTCGCCCGCTTCGATGTCCGCTTCACCACCCTGGCCGCCCTCGGTCGCGGCGAGTTCAAGATCATCGAGATCAACGGTGCGGGCTCGGAGGCGATCAATTTCTTCGACCGCGACGTGCCGTTCTTCGCGGCCTATCGCGGCGTCCTCCACAAGACGGCCATGGTGTTCGCGCTCGCCGCGGCAAACCGCGCGCGCGGCTTCAAGCCCTGCGGCTGGCGCGCTTTGCTGGCCGCCTACTGGCGCCAGTACGGCTTGCTCGGCCGCTATCCGGCCTCGAACTGAGGGGCGCCAGATGCATTCCGAAGAAGCGCTCGTGGCTCTCCTGACGACGTTGAAAACACGCGGTTATCGCTGGACGACGCCGACACCGGAAACCCAACGCCGCGTGCTCGAGCGGCCCGATCGCCAGGTCGGCACGGACCTCGCGGACATCTTCGGCTGGAGCCTGCCTTTCGCGCCGGACGCCATGGACCCCGACCTGCTCGCGTTGATGCAGTCCGGCGGCATCGTGGCGCAACGCGGCAACCTGCTGGCCAGCACCGTGCGGGTGTCGAGCCTGGCCGACCGGCTGTTCCTCCATTCGGCCTACCCGACCGTCGCCGGCGATGCGGTGTTCTTCGGTCCCGACACCTACCGCTTCGCCCGCTTCCTCGCGCAGACGGCAGCGCCGGCGCGCCGCCTGGTGGACATCGGCTGCGGCAGCGGCGCGGGCGCCGTGGTCGCCGCCCACGCCAGCGGCGCCAGCGAGATCGTCATGGCCGACGTCAACCCGGCGGCGCTGCGTCTCGCGCGCGTCAATGCCACGGCAGCGGGCATCGCCACCGAGATCGCCCAATCCGATGTTCTGCAGGGTATCGACGGCACGTTCGACCTCGTCGTCGCCAATCCGCCCTATCTCGTCGACGACGACGAGAGGGTCTATCGCCACGGTGGCGAGATGATGGGCGCCGGCCTGTCGCTGCGCATCGCGCGCGAGGCGGCCGAACGGCTGAACCCCGGTGGACGATTGCTGCTCTACACCGCGAGCGCGATCGTGCGCGGCATCGACGCTTTTGCCGGAGAGGTCGTCGCGATGCTGCGGGCGCACGACTGTGCCGTCGACTACGAGGAGATCGACCCCGACGTGTTCGGCGAGGAGCTGGACCGTCCGGCTTATCGGCATGTCGATCGCATCGCCGTGGTCGGCGTGGTGGCGGAAAAGGGAGGCCTTCAATGAGCGTCCACGTCCTGCATCAGTTCGCCCCGCCGATCGGCCTGGCAGACGATCCGTCCAGCCTGCACCTCGCCCTCACCCGCTTCGGGCGCTATCGGCTCGCGCCGGCCACGCCGAGGACCAACTGGCACGAGCAGCTGCGCGAGGAGGCGCACCTGCGCCTGCTCGAACGCGACTTCATCGAGGACGAACGCGACGCCGTGCAGGAGCTGCTGGCCGACCTGCCCACCCACCCGCGACGCTTCATGGAGTGGTACGAACGGCTTGCGCTCACGGGGCCGGGCCAGAACGACCGGCTGTTTCCGTGGCTCGCGGAGCACGCCGACCTGCAGGCGATGCGGTGGTTCATCGCGCAGGAGGCCGCCGGAGAGGCGGGCTTCGACGATCTCGTGGCGCTGACCCAGATCAAGCTGCCGGCCCAGGCCAAGCTCGAACTGGCGCGCAACTATTGGGATGAGATGGGCCACGGCAATGCGCGCGGCATGCACGGGCCGATGCTCGAGGCGCTGGTGCGGGCGCTCGATCTCGATCCGCAGCCGCACACCACCGTCTGGCAATCGCTGGCGCTGGGCAACCTCATGACGGCGCTGGCGATGACCCGCGAGTTCGCCTTTCATTCGGTGGGCGCGCTCGGCGTCATCGAAATGACCGCGCCCGATCGCGCCCAGGCCGTCGCGCGCGGCCTCACCCGCCTCGGCATCGACAAATCGAGCCGCCACTATTTCGAGCTTCACGCCGTGCTCGACCGCAAGCATTCCGAACACTGGAATCGCGAGGCGATCCTGCCCCTGGTCGAGGGCGACCCCGCCCTGATTCGGCCGATCGCCGAAGGCGCCCTGATGCGCCTTGCCGCCGGCGCACGCTGCTTCGAGCGTTACCGGACCGAGTTCTGGAGTCCGAAGCGCGCGCCATAGCCGGTTTCCCGGCGGGACGGACGAACTCCTAGCGAACGAGCGCCGTCGCGGCACCGACGTCGATCTCCGTGCCGAACGGCGTCGACAGATCGGCGAAGCGCTGCAGGATGCCCTGGCCCTCCGCGCCTTCGGCGAGACGCGGGCGGCCGCGGCGATGGCGCGCCTCGCCCCATCCCAGGCTGATCGGCAGCAGCTCGATGCCCTTCAGCGCGCTGCCTTCATACGTCAGCACCGGCGCCACCGACTCCCAATAGCGCCGATCGGCGGGGAAGCCGCCTTTGTCGTCGTTGGTGCGCTGGCGATAGACGAGGCCGGGCGTGAGATCGGGATCGGCGCGGAAGCGCTCGTAGGCGTCGGACGGCATCTTGGGCACCAGCTCGTTCTGGCCGATGAAGTTGCCGAGCGAATAGAAGATCGGCTTGCCCTTGTATATCTCCATGCCGCGCAGCAGGTGCGGCCCGTGCATGGCCACGATATCGGCGCCGGCGTCGATCGTCTGGCGCGCAAAGACCGGCAGGAACTCGGCCGGGATCTCCTTGCTGTCGCCCTGCTCATGGGCGTGCAGGCTGACCAGCACCACATCCGACAAGCCGCGCGCCTCCGTCACCCAACGCACGATGGCGGAGATGTCCTTGGCGCTCGCCGTCATGCGCACGGCAGGCCGATTAGCCGAGCGGAAATTCATCGAGCCCAGCGGAAACACCGACGGATCGGCGGGCGCGAAACCAAAGCCCATCTTGATCTTCTGCTGGCGCTCGGCCTCGAGCCCGAGCTGGTCGCCGATCTCGCGCAGCGCGGCGAGCTGCGGCTCGGTAACCTCATGCACGGTCTCGAAGTGCAGCGGGTTGAGACCGGGCCGGCCGGGCAGGTCGGGCCGCTGGGCCGAGGCTTCCTGGCCCTTGGCGAAGGACGAGGCGCACGAGACCATCGCCACCGTGCCGTGCGGATGGACGTGATAGGCCGGCCGCCGCGCGTCCTCGAGGTTGCGCCCGGTGCCGGCGAACGACAGCCCGCGCGCCTCCATCGCCCCCAAGGTGTGCAGCAGGCCCGACACGCCGTAGTCGAGCGAATGGTTGGTGGCCGTGGCGAACAGGTCGAAGCCCGCCGCCACCAGCTCGTCGAGCACCCACGCCGGCGCGCCGAAGTGCGAGCCGCCGCTCTCCAGCGCCGGATCGCCGCGATAATCGTTGGCCAGCACCTCGAGGTTGGTGAACGCCACGTCGGCGGCGCGCACGCGATCGAACAGCGGGCTTAGAACGGCATCGTCGCGCGATTGCAGGCGGCGCTGGAGGATGCTGTCGCCGGTGAGGAGGAGACGGAGGGTGGAGGAGGCAAAAGATGGGCGGACAGACTCAATCATGAGCGCAAGAATGCGAGGACCAAACTATAAGTGTCAAACGCCCACCCCTATTTCGCGAATAGATTGCATCGTCCACAATCTGCCTCCCTCTGGGAAAGTACGATCGCCGATCGCCAGAAATAATTGCGTGCGCACCGCAAGCGTGACTATGACGAACTAGAATTGTCTCTACAATCGGAGCGGGAACGCGGAGGCTTTAGGAGCCGATAATCCCGAACTGCCGCTTTTTTTCCCGAAAATTTCCATTCTGACTATATTGCACTTTATCGCGACATCATCTTTCGCCGAAGCCTTTCCAGATCTTCCATCAAGAGCGTTCGATGAGCTGGAAGAGATGTGGGCGACGCATTCGGGCACCATAGTGACCTTGGCCGAGAATTCTGTTGATCGCACGACACCGATCTCATCCAAATTGATAGAGGTGATCGGAAGGCATATCTCGCCAAGAGAGTTCTGGTTTCTGACATCAGAGACCCCCCGATTAAGAGCACAGCTTATTCGTTTTCGTCCGGACCTTATTGAAGCCGACGACTTTTTGCGGCTTCCCAAGAAGGAGTTGATACGTTTCATAGAGGAAATTGCTCCAACTGCCGAGTATCTGTCGAAGTTAGTTAGCAGAGTGACTCTTTCAAGCGACGCAGATCTTATAGCGACAGTCGGTAGGCTACCTGCGCTACGAAGCGGCATCCGTGCTGGAAAAGGCGCTTCCGGATCTTGGATGGAACGATAATTGGAACTTGAGCCGACGCCTTCGGCTTGCTGTGGCAGAAGCATATGTTCGAGGCGGCCTAAACATTCAGAGCTTTCGAAGATTGTCACGGGATCGAAAGACTCGGCGTGAACTTGTTCAATTTGCGTCAGACCTCCCTTCTGGCCGGGAGTGGTTAGCAAAGCCTTAAAGTTCGACGCCAGCGCAGTTACTCAGTCGCTTTACCATGGCCGATTTGGTACTCGCTTGGGTGTCGCAGTAACTTTGGCGGCACTATTCGGCGCCAGACGAATGTCCGAAAAGCCCCTAAACTGGCGCGTCGACTTCCTTCTGCGCGTCATGCGCAAAGCGGACGATAGAAATGTCCTGGCTCGGCATGGCGGCCGAGCCCTTGCTGGCGGTCCTGCGGTGGGCGGTATAGACGACGTTGGGGCCAACGATGCCCGTCACCTCGCGCACCTCGCCGAACTGGGTGCGGTAGAAGCTTCCAACGAAAATCTTTTCCTGCTCGATCGACATAGTGCTCCGCCGGTTGCGCGATGGGGTTTCGGGTGCGGCGGGCACCTTATCACGTCCCTTTCGGCACGTCCGGTCGCGCTTTGACGCGGCATTTGGCGCTTGTTCAGCCGGGTTCCAGCCCGTGCTTCTTCATCGCGGCCCTGGCGTCGGGGCCGCCGAGCGCCTCGACCAGGGCCTTCGCCGCCGCGGGCTGTCTGGCGGCTACGGGCACGCCGGCGGCGTAGATCGTGGTCTTCTGCAGCTCCGGCGGCAGCGGCCCGAGAATGACAATGCCGGGCTCGTTCACCAGCTCGCTCATCTGCTGCAGGCCGATCTCGGCCTCGCCATGCGCCACCATCGTGCCGACCCGCACGTCGGGCGGCGTCTCCTTCATCTTCGGCAGGACCTCCGGGGCGATGCCGAGCCGCGCCATCAGGCTCACGACATATTCGCCGCTGGTGCCCGCCGACCGGCCGACCGACTTGGCCGCCAGCAGCGTGCGCTTCAATGCGTCAGCCGAGCCGATGTCGGGCTCGGGCGCGCCGGCGCGCACGGCCACGCCGACGCCGGTCTTCATCAGGTCGGTGCGGCTGCCCGGCACAAGCCTGCCTTCGCGAATGAAGGCGTCGATGTCGGCCGAGCCGATGATCACCAGGTCGTAGACCTCGCCAGCCGCGAGGCGCTTGCGGATCGCGCCGGCGGGCGCCCAGGTCGGCACGACCTTGTGCCCGGTGGCCTTCTCGAACGCCGGCAGGACTTCGAGGATGGTTTCCTTCGTGGCGCCGCCGGCGAGCAGCGCGATGTCGGCGGCGCTCGCGGCGACGGGCGATAGCAGCAAGGTGGCGGCGATGATGACTGCGAGTTTCATGGGGGCATCCTAGGGGAGTCATGACCCCTCCGTCGCGTAAGACGCGACACCTCCCCTGAAGACGGGGGAGGGTTATGAAAACTCATACCCTCCCCCGTCTTCGGGGGAGGTGGCCCGAAGGGCCGGAGGGGTCAGGGCTTCGCCGCAGCCGGCGCGCCCGCGCCCGCCCCGGCCAGCGCCAGGATGCCGCCGGGGTTCATGGCGTCGACCATGGCGCTCGGGATCAGGATGGTGGTGCCGCGCTCCTTGGTGGTCTCGTAGATGATGTTCATGGCCCTGAGCTGCAGCGCCGCCGGGCTGCGGCCATAGATCTCGGCCGCCTCGACGAACTTGTGCGCCACCTCGAGCTCGGCCTGGCCTAGCAGCACCCTCGCCAGCCGTTCGCGCTCGGCCTGGGCCTGGCGGCTCATCGCGTCCTGCAGCGCCGAGGGCACGCGGATGTCGCGGATCTCGACGGAGATCACCGAGACGCCCCATTCCGACGTCTTGCGGCCGATGTCCTCGCGCAGGAGCTGGTCGCCCTGCTTGCGGTCGCTCAGCAGGGTCGAGAGCGGCGACGAGCCCACCATCTCGCGCAACGACGTCTGCGCCACCCGGCCGATGGCCTGGCGATAGTCGGTGATCTCGAGCGCCGCGCGCTGGGGATCGTGGACCTGCCAGAACACAATGGCGTCGATGTTGACCGGCACCGTGTCCTTGCTGAGGGTCTGCTCGGCATCGAACTCGGTGGTCTGGATGCGCTGGTCGAGCCACGAGGCCACGGAGTCGACGAACGGCACGATGAAGAACAGCCCCGGCCCGCGGATCGCCTTGAGCCGGCCCAGCCGCAGCACCACCGCGCGCTCCCACTGGTTGGCCATCAGCATCGACTGCGGCAGCAGCACGCCGGCCAGCAGCAGCACGACCGCCGCGGGGCCCGCGCCCGGCGTGCCGTCGCGCCAGGCGTGCCAGGCCGCGCCGGCGGCGAGGAGCAGCAGGATTGCCGCGATGACGAGGGAAAGCCGGTTACGCCCGCCCGAACTCAGGTTGTTCATCATGGCTTGGTTTCCTTCCCGGTGTGGGTCGCATCAAGGGTCGCAGAGAGGGCCGCGATGCGCGCGGCCAAAGTCCTGGGATCGACGCCCAGCGCGCGCGCCGTGGCGATGGTCTGCCGGGCGAGATCGTCGGTCTGGGCGGCGGCGGCGCGGGCGCTGGGCGGCGCCGGCGGCTCGGCCACGAAGCTGCCGCGGCCGCGCACCAGGGTGATGGCGCCCAGCCTTTCCAGCTCGTCGTAGGCGTGGCGCACCGTGTTGAGGTCGACGGTGAGCGCCACCGCGACCTCGCGCATCGTCGGCATCTGCGCGCCGGGCCTGAGCACCCCCGCGCCCAGCGCGCGCAGCAGCTGCTCGCGGAGCTGGACGTAGATCGGAACGCCCGTGGTCTCGAGGTGCAGCCGCTGCAGGAGGGTCTGTGTAGGCATGTATTAATACACTATGTATTTAATACAACACCGTCAAGGGGCGCCGGTTGCATCTGCCGGCAACGCACGTGCATGCACGTGCGGGGTCGCCGGCCTCGTCCCCCCGGGAGGAGGGGGGGAGCGAAACAGGGGACGAATCGCCTAAAACCCATGTGCCATCGATATCGAAGCCGTCCCCTGAATTGGGGGACTCGCAGGGGACTCGTCTCGGCCTATGATGGCGGCGTACCGCCCCGTCCGACGGACCTGCTCCCGCTCAAGAACAAGGAAACGCCCGCATGAAGATCGGTGTCTTCTCGACGTTCATGTCGCCGCACGCGACGCCCGCCATGATCCGCGACTTCGGCAAGCGCTGCGAGGGCGGCGGCCTCGACTCGATCTGGATGGGCGAGCACGTGGCGCTGTTCGACAAGAACACCTACGGCTACCCCGGCGCCAAGGACGGGCGCATCCCGGTGCCGCCCGGCGGCGGCATGCTCGACGTGACGGCGACCTTCGGCTTCCTGGCGGCGGCGACGACCAGGCTGCGCTTCGGCACCGGCGTGGCCTTGGTGCCCCAGCGCAACCCGATCTACACGGCCAAGGAGATGGTGACGCTCGACTGGCTGTCGGACGGACGGCTCGACTTCGGCATCGGCGTCGGCTGGAACAAGGAAGAGGTCGAGGCCTGCGGCTACAGATGGGAGGATCGCGGCGCGCGCTGCGACGAATTCCTCGAGGTCATGCGCCGCCTCTGGACCGAGCCGGTGGTCGACTTCAAGGGCAAGTGGGTCAAGTTCGAGACGCTGCGCATGGATCCCAAGCCGATCCAGAAGCCGCACATTCCCATCATCGTCGGCGGCTATGCCGATGCCGCCTTCCGGCGCGCCGTGCAGTTCGGCGCCGGCTGGTACGGCTTCAACCTCGATCCGGCACGCGCGAAGGCGATGCTGGAGAAGCTCGATGCCGCCTTCGCCAAGGCCGGCAGGAAGCGGGACAGGACTTACGAGATCGTGGTCACGCCGCCGATGAAGATGGCGCCGGAATGGGTGGCCGAATACGCAGCGCTCGGCGTGCACCGGCTGATCGTGAACCTGGGCGGCCAGAAGCCCGAGCAGGTCACCCAGCGCCTGCCCGAGATCGAGGCCCTGGTGAAGAAGGCGGCTTAGTCTTTTGGGACCGCGGGCCTCCAGGCCCGCTCATGACTCCGAGCGGTCCCATTCTTCCTTTCCGTAGAGGATACGACAATGAACCTCGAAACCCTCCTCCCCCTCGGCAAGGTCGATCCCGGCCTGCGCGCGCCGGAGATCGCGCTCGATCTCGCCTCGATCGGGCCCAGCGCCCGGCTGCTCGAAGAGATCGGCTACACCGGCCTCGTTGTCGAAGAGACCAAGGACGATCCGTTCATCCTGATGGCGCTGGCGGCGCAGGCGACCACCAAGCTGCGCATCGGCACCTCGGTGGCGATCGCCTTCCCGCGCAGCCCGACGGTGACGGCGATGAGCGCGTGGACCTTGGCCAAGCTCAGCAAGGGCCGCTTCATCCTGGGGCTGGGCACGCAGGTCAAGGCGCACATCGAGCGCCGTTACGGCCTGCCGTGGTCGCCGGCGGGACCGTGGATGCGCGAGTACGTCCAGGCGGTGCGCGCGGTGTGGGCGCACTGGCAGACCGGGGCGCCGCTCGACATCAAGGGGCCGCACTACAACATCAACCTGATGGTGCCGCTGTTCAATCCGGGCCCCATCGAGCATCCCGACATCCCTATCCACGTCGCCGCCGTGAACTCGGTGATGTGCCGGATGGCAGGCGAAGTGGCCGAGGGCATCCGGCTCCATCCGGTGTGCACACCGTCCTACATCGAACAGGTGATGCTGCCCGCGGTGCGCGAGGGCGCTGCCAAGGCGGGCCGCTCGCTCGACCGTTTCCAGACCTGCATGAAGCCCTTGATCGCCGCCGCCGCCAACGAGGCCGAGCTGGCGCCCAAGATCGAGGACGTGCGGGCGCGCATCTCGTTCTATGCCTCGACGCCGCAGTATCGCGCGGCCTTCGAGCATCTCGGGCTGGGCGACCTCGCCGACCGGTTGAAGCTGCTGTCGCGCGCGCAGAAGTGGGAGGAGATGCCGCAGCACATCGACGACAGGGTGCTGCATACCTTCGCCACCGTCGGCACCTACGACACCATCGCCACCAGGCTGCTCGACCGCTTCGGCGGCCTGATCACCGACTGCGAGTTCTCGATCGCGGTGAAGACCGACGCCGACAAGGAAGTCCTGCGCACGCTGGCCAATCAGATCCAGGGGGCCAGCCTCAAATCCGCACGCGCGGCGATCGTTGGATCATAGTCCGCCCCATTCATATGGGGAGTCGGCGTTTTGGCCGCGACGCGGCCAAAAGCGCCCTGGCGCCGTCTTACGGCGACCGAGGGGTCATGACCCCATCGCCCCCGTATGACGGGGCCCCTTCCCCTTCGCGTCAGCGCTTTCGCACCTGTGCGAAAGCGCTCTATCCGCGAAAGGGAAGAGAGTCTCGTTCAGCCGAACCTGACGCGGCCCGGCAGCTCCTCGGCCTCGAGCTCGGGCACGAAGCCGTCGCGGCCGGGGACGTAGGCGCGGTTGTTCTGGCGCGGGTTGCGGTTCAGCAGCGGGCGCAGGTACATCGGATGCGTGATCGAGCGCACCTCGTGCTCGATCTGGAAGAGCTTCCGCCCGCTCTCGGGATCGACGATGTCGAGGAAGCGGTACTGGTACTGGTTGCTCTCCTCCGACAGCACGCCGCGTTCGACCAGCGCCTTGTGCGGCCGCGAGAAGTTGGCGACGTAGACCTGGATGTGATGGCCGTCGTAGGCCGCGGGCGGCGTGGCGCTCTCGCGGAACACCAGCTCCTGGCCCTTGCCGACCGAGACGTGGGCGGCGTTTCCTTCGACCCGCGACGCGGTGTCGAAGACCTTGTTGTAGAACGACGCGATGCCCTTGGCCGTGCCCTCGGGGACGTCGAACTCGACATAGGGCATCCCCATCTGCATGTCGCCGAAGCGTTCGCCGGGCTCGTGGACGACCATCGTGTTGCCCCACGGACATGTCGCCTCGACATGGTCGCTATGCTCGGTGAAGGCGAACCGGGTGCCTTCGAGCAGCTTCTTCATGTTGCCGAGGCGGCGCATCAGTTGCTCGCGGCCGGGGATCACCAGCGCGGTGCGGCCGCGCAGCTTCTGGCTCTTGCCGGTCGGCAGGTGGAACTGACTCCTGGCGCCGACATTGATCCACATGTTGTCGGTGCTGGTCATCATGTAGGGGTCGCGCGTCAGGCCGAGCCCGCTCACGTAGAAGAGCGTGGCCTGTCCCTGGTCGGCGACCAGAAGGTTGACGTGCTCGAGGCCGACGATGTTGCCGAGGTCCTCGGCGGCGCGGTCGTACGTGTTCGCGGGTTTCATTCAGTGCACCGGTTCCAGGATGACGACGGGGATCTCGCGGCTCGGTATCTTCTTCTGATACTCGGTATAGGGCGGCCAGAAGCCGACGGCCTGGTCCCACAGCTTCTGCCGCTCGGCACCGTGCGCGTCGCGGGCGCGCGCCTTGATCGTCTTCGTGCCGACCTGCAGCTCGACCTCGGGGTTGGCCTTCATGTTCTTGTACCAGCCGGGATGGTCCGGCGCGCCGCCCTTGGAGGCGACGATGAAATAGTTGCCGCCGCTCTCGCCGTAGAACAGCGGGAAGAGATACTTCTCGCCGGTCTTGCGGCCCTTGGTGACGAGCAGCAGGGCCGGTACGGTGATCTCCCTGGTCATGCCTTGCGGCGTGATCTTGTACATGTGGCCGTCCTTGCCGCCGCTCTTGAGGTAGCGGTCGATGTGATCGGACATCCACTTCGGCAGGCCGTCTGGGATTTTGGCGTCGATCATCGCGGGCTCCTGTGCGGCTATCGTCGGTTCGGGATCAACTGAGGTTAGGCACGATGCAGATCGGATTCAACCTGCCCAACTCGGGCCCCCTGTCGGAAACGGCCACGATGACCCGCATTGCGACCGCCGGCGAGGCGATGGGCTTCGATTATCTCACCTTCACCGACCATGTGGTGCTGCCCGATACGCGGGTGCCGGGATACCCCTATTCCGAAAGCGGCGAATTCTACGAGGACGCGCCCACCGAGCGGCACGAGCAGCTCATCGGCATGGCCTATATCGCGGCCAAAACCAGCCGCATCCGCCTGGTCGCCGCCGTGCTGGTGGTGCCGCATCGCCCGGCGGTGCTGGCGGCCAAGATGCTGGCGACACTCGATGTGCTGAGCGGCGGCCGGCTGGTGGTCGGCATCGGCGCGGGCTGGCTCGAGACCGAGTTCGCCGCCGTCGTGGCCACGCCCTATCCCGAGCGCGGCGCGGTGACCGACGAGTATATCGACGCCTTCAAGGTGCTGTGGACCGAGCGCTCGCCGCGCTTCGCCGGCCGCTACACGACGTTCGACAACATCGTGCTCGAGCCCAAGCCGGTGCAACGGCCGCATCCGCCGCTGTGGATCGGCGGCGAAGGGCCGGCGGCGCTGCGCCGCGCCGCGCGCGTCGGCAACGCCTGGTATCCGATCGGCTCCAACAACAAACATCTCTACGACACGCTGCCGCGCCTCGACGCTGGCATCGCCAGGCTGCGCAAGGCCGTCGCCGATGCCGGCCGCGCGCCCGATGCTGTCGACGTCTGCTTTCGCGTGAAGCGCTACGGGGCGGCGGTGCCGGCCAAGGCGTCCGACGGCGAGCGCCGCCTGTTCTCCGGCAGCGAGGCCGAGCTGATCGCCGATCTCAGGGCATTGCGCGACCGCGGCGTCGCCGCGATAGACATCGACTTCGGCCGGCCGACTGCCGACGCGGCGATCGCCGAGATGAAGCGCTTCCGTGCCGCCGTGATCGACAAGATCTAGAAGGCGATCCGCGCGTGCGGCAACGGCAGGCCGGCGACCTCGGTTCTGAGGTGGAAGATGCTGCCGCAATTCTCGTGCGGGCCGCCGCGCGAGCCGGTGACGATGTAGAGGTCGCGCAGGTCGGTGCCGCCGAAGCACAGGCTGGTCACCATCGGCAGCGGCACGGCGATGTCCTTGCGGTGCGTGCTGTCCTCGTTGAACACCGCGACCCGGCCGCCGTGCGCATCGGCCACCCACACCGAGCCGTCGCTCGCGACCTTGAGCCCGTCGGGCACGCCGTTGGCGCCGAGGTCGGTGAACTTGCGCCACGGCCCCAGCGAGCCGTCGTCCTTCACGTCGTAGATCCACACCAGCGGCGCGCGCGCGTCGGAGTGATAGAGTCGTCGGCCGTCGGGCGAAAAGCCGAGGCCATTGGTCAGCATCACGCCGTCCGACACGGTGCGCATCGTGCCGTCGAGATCGATCAGGTGGAGGTGGCCGGGCTTGGGCGCCTCGCCGCCGAACACCTTGTAGGCGAGCGAGCCGGCATAGACGCGGCCCGCCTTGTCGGTGGTGAGATCGTTGAAGCCGGTCGCGCCGGCAATGGCGTCGAGCGCCAGCACGGTCTTCGGTGTGCCGCCCGCCAGGTCGACGATGGCGATGTCGCGGCCGCCCACCACCAGTCCACTCGAGGCATGCAGCGCCATGCCGCCAATGCCGCGGCGCTTCTGCACCACCTGCGTCACCGTGCCGGTGCGGTCGAGCAGGAACACGCCGCCGTTCAGCACGTCGCTGAAGTAAAGGCCGCGCGCGGGATCCCACACAGGTCCCTCGATCAATCCGTAGCCGGTGGCGACACGTTCCATCGGGATCCCCTATTGCTTGACGCCGATCGCCACCAGCCGGCGGCCCTGCTGCACCAGCCCGTCGGGGCCCAGGATCTCGGTCAGCCGCGCCGCCACCCGTTCGCGCGCCAGCGGCTTCACCTCATCGGGCAGGTGGCCGAGGAAATTGCCGAACGAGCTCGCCTCCGAATAGCGGATCGCGGCATCGGGCGTGGCGAAGCGCTGCTCGTTCTCGCTGACCTCGAGGCGGCTCGACGCGAAGCCCGCCGCCTCGAACAGCGCGCGCATCTCCGCCGCGTCGACCCGCCAGGTGAGGTTCTCGCGCCGCGGATGGCGATCGAACGGCGGCGCCGCCAGCACGCGGGCCGCCGCCTCCTGCAGGCGCGTGCGGAAGCCCTTCACGCCGGTACCGATGCCGACGCGGCCGCCGGTCCTCAGCACGCGCGCGAAGGACGCGAGCGGACCTGCCTTCTCCGGCAGCCAGTGGAAGACGGCGTTCAGCACGACGACGTCGAAGTTGCCGGTCGCCAGGTGATCGAGCGCATAGGCGTCGCCCACCTCGAAGGTAAGGTTGGCCCGCGCCCGCTTGCGCGCCAACTCGATGCGCAGCGGCAGCGGATCGAGCCCCAGCACGAAGCCGGTCGGTCCCACGAGGTCGGCGATATGCTCGGCCAGCAGGCCGGTGCCGCAGCCGATGTCGAGGACCTTCTCGCCGGCGACGATGCCGAGGTCGGCGGCGAGCCGCTTGCCGGTCTGGAACTGGCGCGTGGCGCTGATCTTCTCGTAGTCGAGGGCCAGGCGATCGCTGTCGAGGCTGAGAGAGGGGGCGTCGGTCATTGCGACACTTTAGGTCCAAAAAGTCATGGAACCGAATCCGCTCCAGACCTTTATTCCCCGTGTCCTACGCCCACTCCGTGCTCCAGACCGGCGAGACGATCAAGGCGGTCGGCAAGCTGCACTGGATCGTCTTCGTGCGCGGCCTGCTGTTCGCCGGCATCGGCTTTGGCCTCCTGCTCTATGGCTACGACGACCAGGTCATTGGCCGGCGGGACCTCGCCAGCGTGGCGGTGATCGTGGGCGCGCTGCTGGCGCTCATCGGCGTTTTCCTGCTGCTCGGCGCCTGGTTCCACCGCTGGATCACCGAGATCTCGGTCACCACCCATCGCGTGATCTACAAGACAGGTTTCGTGCGCCGGCACACGGTCGAAATGAACATGGACAAGGTCGAGACCGTCGACGTCGACCAGTCGATCCTGGGCCGCCTGCTGGGCTTCGGCACGATCCGCGTGCGCGGCACCGGCCAGAGCATCGAGAGCCTGCGCGGCATCGCCCACCCGATCCAGTTGCGCAACGCGATCACCGCCGGCTGACAAGACCTCTCCTCCCCTGTCATACAGGAGGCTGAGGGGGACCCTATGCGCGTCGAAATCCTGTGCACCGGTGACGAGATCCTGACCGGCAAGACGATCAACACCAACTACAGCCACATCGCCCGACGGTTGGCCGACGTCGGGCTCGACGTCCACTGGGGCACCACCGTGGGCGACGACCGGGCGAGCCTGCTGCAGGCCTTCCGGCAGGCCGGCGAGCGCGCCGACGCGGTGATCGTGAACGGCGGACTCGGCCCCACCGTCGACGACCTCAGCCAGGAGGTCGCGGCCGAGGCCTGCGGCGTGCCGCTGGTGCTGAGCGAGCACTGGCTCGAGCGCATGACGCAATCCTACGCGCGGCGTGGCCGGGTGATGCCGGCCAACAACCGCAAGCAGGCGATGCTGCCCCAGGACGCGGAGTTCATCGACAACCCGATCGGCACCGCCTGCGGCTTCGCCGTCGCCATCGGCAAGGCGCGCTTTCTCTTCACGCCCGGCGTGCCGCGCGAGATGCGGCGCATGCTCGACGAGCAGGTAATCCCCCGCCTGCTCGGGCTCGGTGGCATCACCGGCGTCACGCGCCTGAAGCGCTTCCACTCCTTCGGCATCGGCGAGAGCCGCGCCGACGAGCTGCTGGCCGGCATCCCCGGCCTGGCGATCGAGGGCACCGACATCAAGCTGGGCTTCCAGGCGCATTTTCCACAGCTCGAGACCAAGCTGGCGATCCGCGGCGCCGACGAGGCTGACCTCGACAGGAGACTCGCCCCGGTCGAGGCCGAGGTCCGCAAGCGGCTCGGCAACTTCGTGGTCGCCGAGGACAACGCGACGCTGGAAAGCGTCGTGCTCGCGCGCCTGAAGGAAACCGGGCAGACGCTCGCCGTCGCCGAGACCATGACCGGCGGCATTGTCGCGGCCCGCGTGGCGCCGCTGCCCGGCGCCGAGACGGTGTTCAAGCGCGGCGTGATCGCGTCGGAGGTTTCCGCCGAAACGCTGCGCCGGGACAGCGGCGCCAGCATCGCGCTCGCCGTCGACACGCGGCTCGACGAAGGTCCCGATCGCCCGGACTTCGGCGCCACGATCCACATCGCCATCGCCGATGCCAAGGGCACGATCCAGCGCCAGGCCCGCCTGGTCGGCGGTCGCGACTGGGTGCGCGTGGGCGCCGCCGAGCTCGGACTCGACTGCCTGCGCCGCCATCTGCTGGGCCTGCCGGTGGACGAACGCATCGACTTCGAGCGTCGTTGATCACGCCGCCTTGACTTGGGCGCTGCCCTGCCGTGAATTACAAGAAATCCGGGAGGAATAGCCCATGTTCCTGAAAAATTGCTGGTATGTCGCCGCCTGGTCGCACGAGCTGATCGACGGCCGGCTGCTGGCCCGGACCATCTGCGACAAGCCGATCGTCTTCTACAAGAGCGACACCGGCAAAGCCGTGGCGCTGGAAGACCGCTGCTGCCATCGCGGCGCGCTGCTGTCGAAGGGCCGGCGCGAGGACGACTGCCTGCGCTGCATGTATCACGGGCTGAAGTTCGACGCTGACGGCAAGTGCATCCAAATCCCGGGCCAGGACACGATCCCGCCGCAACTCGGCGTGCGCAGCTATCCGGTGCTCGAGCGCGACCAGCTCATCTGGGTGTGGATGGGCGACAGGGACAAGGCCGATCCGGCCAAGATCGTCGACTTCCCCTACCTGCGCGACCCCAACTGGCGCGGCAAGCCGGGCTACATGCACTACGACGCCAACTACCTCTTCATCGTCGACAATCTCAGCGACTTCGCGCATCTCGCCTTCGTCCATCCCAAGACGCTGGGCGGCTCGGAGGAATACGCCTTCAAGACCAAGCCGGCGGCGATCGAGAAGCACGACTGGGGCTTCCGCGTCACGCGCATGCACATGAACGCAGCACCGCCGCCGTATCACCGCAAGGTGGTGCGCAGCGACGAGCCAGTCGACCGCTGGAACGTCGGCACGATGCACATTCCCGGCATCTTCTTCCTCGAGACGGCGTTCGCGCCGGCGGGCTCGGGCCTCGAGAACGGCAACCGCAACAGCGCCCGGCAGTACCGCAACTGCCAGTTCATCACGCCGGAGACCGAGCGCAGCACGCACTTCTTCTGGAACTACCTGCACGACTACGACCTGCGCGATCCCAACATCGCGCTGTCGTTGCACGACAGTATGGTCGACGGCTTCATGGAGGACAAAGCCATCATCGAGAACCAGCAGCTCGTGGTCGAGGCCGATCCCGACTTCAGGATGCAGGCGATCCGCGCCGACGTGCCGCTGACGCACTTCCGCTGGACCCTGAACAAGATGATCGCGGCCGAGCAGGCCCCCACGCCGGCAACGGCGCCGGCCGAATAGGCCTCAGCCGAGGCCGGGCCAGCGCTTCACGAGGGCGTCGACCAGGTCGTCGACGCGCGCGGCCAGCAACCGCTCGCCCTTGAAGGCCGTGGCCCGTGTCGGATCGCCGGTGGCGCCGGTCTTCTCGAAGGGCCCTTCAAGTGCCAGCCTGTCCATGCGCACGCCACGCGGATCGAGCGCCAGCATCACCGAGGTCTCGCGTTCGTCGGCGTGGCCGCCGTCCTTGTTCTCGACCAGCCGCTCGGCCGCCTGTCCCAGCAGCCGCATGTGCAGCACCAGGAGATCGTCCTGCCCGGCCACGAGTTCGTCGAGCGGCCCTTCAGTCGACACGCCGGTATTGATCAGCGCGATGCGACGCACACCGTGATCGCGGAAGTTGCCGACCAGATCGCGCACCAGTGCCTTGAACGTGTCGGCCGCGAGATGTTGGCTGCCGGCGAACGCGGTGAAGGCCGGATAGAAGCCGAAGCCGACCACCGGCGCGGCCACGACCGGCAGCCGGTCGATCACGCCCTGCCCCAGCGCGCGCGCCGTCAGAGCATCGGTCTTCAGCGGCAGGTGCGGCCCGTGCGCCTTCGATGCGGCGCCGATCGGCACGATCACCGGCGCGCCGGCATCGAAGCGCGCCTTGGCCTCGGGCCAGGTGAGATCCTCCAGCCAAGCGCCACGCCCGCCCATCGCAATGCTCATGATTCCCAGGGCAGCTTCACCGGCTGCGACGGCCGGCCGGGTGGGCCCATGACGATCATCTTGCGCCAGGCCGCCGAGGGCGCCGAATCGTTCAGCACGATGCGGCCGCCCACTTCGGCCACGCCGAGATCGCGCCAGAAGGCGGCAAGATCGACCGCCAGTCCGGTCTGGTAATACTGCTCGACCAGGCCGCTCACGACTGTCGTGCCGGTGGTGCGGTCGCAGGCCGCGACATAATTCGACAGGGGCATGTTGCGCGAGGCGTCGAGGCCGCTCCACAGCGCGCCGCCGAGGCAGTCCTCGAGACCCTTCTCGCCCTTGGTCTCGCGGCGGATGCCGAGGTCGGCCATCAGCATGAAGAGCGCGCCGCTCCAGTAGTTCTCGCGGCCCGAGGCTTTCGACAGACCCTTGGCGAAGGCGCCGACTCCCTGGGGCATGTTGTCGACCCATTCCTTCCACACGACTTCCTCGGTCTTCCAACCGGCGCGGGCGCGGATGATCGGCTCGACGTAGGTCGCCGCGCCTTCCATGAACCAGGTCGCGCGGCCGCGCAGGTAGGGCATGCCGCTATGCACCATCTCGTGCACCAGCACCCAATCGTTGAACAGGCGGCGCTGGTCGACGTCGGTGCCGACCTCGACCATGAGCGTGGCGCCGCCGCCTGACTCGGTGCGACCGAAGCCGACGCCGCGCTTGGCTGCCGTCGGCACCAGGTTGACCAGCAGGTGGCGGGCGGTGAAGCCCTTCCAGTAATGCGCTTCCGCCTCCGTCGTGCGCCGGACCCAGTCGACCAGCTCGGCGCGGCTTGAGTCGGAGATGCCGTCGAGGATGGCCAGCCGCAGCACGTCGTCGTCCTTGGCCTGGCCGCGCCGCAGCGAGCCCGGCGCCGGCACGACGATCTCGTGCAGATCGAAGCGGCCGAGCGCGGTGTATCCCGCGTAGCCCACACTGCTGCCGGCCAGCCGGAACGCGCCGCCGACCTTGGGCAGGCCGGTCGCGAAGGACAGGCCGGACGCGGTCGTGGCGCGGATGTCGATGACCGGCACGTGATCGTATCCGCGCGGCGTCAGCAGCCAGCCCGACAGGCTGACGAGGGCGCTCTCCCCGCGCTGCACTGCGCTCGACGTGCTGTTGACGCCGCGGGCATAATCGGCGACGTCGTAGCGATAGTGCATTTCCGCCAGGCCGTTGACAGCCTGGACACGCCAGCCGTCGCCCGACTGCGCCGGCGCGTTGCCCACGCCGTCGCGCGGGTCCCGGACATGGGCGGCGACAACACCGTCCTCGGCCGAGAAGGAAACCGCCTCAGACGCGCGACAACGGTAGGTAACATCGAGCTTGGGACCGGCCTCGACAGCGACGTCCGCGGTGCAATCGGGAGTCGCGACCGGCTGTGCGAACGCCGGCAGCGAAATCAGCGCGAGTGCGAGGACAGCCGTGAGGCGAAGGAGCATGTCGCACGCTAGCATGTGCTAAGATCACGGCAATGGACCTCGTCGATCAACTTCTCGGGCGCCTGGGCCGACGCGCCACCACTTTGTTGCCGTTTTCATTGGCTCTCGGCCTCGTCTTCCAGAACGTCGCCGCCCTCGCCAGGCCGATGGTCGGACCGCTGGCGATCATCCTGCTGATGCTGGCGCTGGTGCGCACCGACTGGCCGAGGGTGCGCCTGCTGCTGGCCCGGCCGTGGCTCGCCATTGCGCTCGCGGTCGCCAACCTGCTCGTCGTGCCCCTGATCGTCTGGCCGATCTGGCAGGCGCTCGGCCTGTGGCCCGGCCTGGTCGCTGCCCTCTGCCTCAGCGCCATGGCGCCGGGCATCATCTCGGCCACGACCACGGCAACCTTCCTGCGGCTCGACTCCTCGCTTGCCCTGCTGGTCACCCTGTTCACCAATTTCCTGGTGCCGTTCACCCTGCCGCCGCTGGCGCTATGGCTGCTCGGCCTCGACCTCAAGCTCAGCGTCGGCGACCTCTCGCTTCGCCTCGCCTTCATCATCGCCACCGCACTGGCCGGTGCGCTAGTGATCCGCGCGCTGCTCGGACCGCAGCGCCTGCGCCGTTCCGTCACCGCGATCGACGGCCTGTCGGTGGTCGTGCTGATGGTCTTCGCCATTCCGCTGATGGACGGCATCGTGGCGCGGGCCGAGGCCGATCCGTGGAAGCTCGCGGGCTTCGTCGGCGGCGCCTTCGCCGGCATGCTGGTGTGCAACGTGGTGATGGCTCTGCTCACTCTGCCGTTCCTCGACCGCCGCACGGCGCTGACGGCGGGCTATTGCTCCGGTGGCCGGCACAATGCGCTGCTGATGGCGGTGCTGCCGATCACCGCCGACCCCGACATCTTCCTGTTCATCGCCGCCGTCCAGGTGCCGATCTACATCATCCCGACCCTACTGCAGCCGCTCTACCGCCGGCTGCTGCGCGAGGAACCGTCAGGCGTTGCGGCGGGCGATTGACTTGCCGGCGATGTAGCCCGAAGTGAGGCACGGGCCGATGGTCGTGCCGGCGCCGACGGCCTTGGTGCCGACCGGATTGGCCATGGCGATGCCCGCGCAATAGAGCCCGCCGATCACGCTCTTGTCGGGACGCAACACCTCGCCGTGCCGATTGGTGCGGGCGCCGCCCTTGGTGCCGAGGCTGATGTAGAGGAAAGGTGCGGCGAAGAACGGCGCCTGCTCGACGGTACCGAGCGCGCGGTCGGCGGTGTAGTAGCGCTCCCATGCCGTCTCGCCGCGATGGAAGTCGCGGTCGACGCCTTCCGTCGACCAGCCGTTGAAGCGCTCGACCGTGGCGCTGAGTGTCGCGGGATCGAGATCGATCTTTCCGCCCAGGGCCTCCAGTGTCGGCGCGCTGCGTACGAAGCCGGGATCCTTCGACGCATAGTGCATCGACAGCGCGTTCTTGTAGCGCGAGTCGAAGATGCGCCACACCGGCAGGTGCTTCTGCCTGCCGGCCGCGTCGCGCTCGTCGATCGCCGAGCCGAGCGCCGGACTGCCTTCGCTCACGAAGCGCTCGCCGTGGCGGTTCACCAGGATGCAGTGCGGCCCGTAGCTCTCGTAAAGCGGTTGGGCGTGGCGCTTGCCTTCGTAGGTCGTGAAGGTCGCGGGCGCGATGTTGGCCTGGTCCATGCGCTCCAGCAGGGCGCCCGCCTCGGCCGCCATGCGCTGGCCGTCGCCGGTGTTGGTGCGCGGCGCGCCGATCAGGTCGATGCCGGGGAAGTGCTCGGGCATGTAGTCCGACGCCCAGTCGAAGCCGCCGGTCGCCAGCACCACGCCCTTGGCCGCGCGGATCGTCACCGGCTTGCTATCGACCACGGCCTCGACGCCGGCGACGACGTCGCCGTCCATCAGCAGGCGTTTCACGTCGGCATCGGTCACGATGCGGCAGCCCTTGTCGAGGCAGCCGCGCAGCAGGCCGACGATCAGGCCGTTGCCGAGCCCGACCTTGCCGGCGATCAGGCGCCAGGCGAGCTGCGGCCCCATCTTGAACACCGCGCGCCACGGGTCCTTGAGGATGCCGCCCACCATCTCCTTGTAGGTGAAGAACTGCGGCTTCACCGACTTGCGCACCCGATTCCACCAGCGGCCGAGACGATAGCGGCTGATCAGGGTCGGCGAGACCATGCGGCCGAACAGCTTGCCGCCCGGCGCCTCGACGTAGAAGTCGGGATGGTCGACCAGCTCGAAGACCAGCGGCGTCTCGTCCTCGACGAAGCGCAGCATCCGGGGCGACTCCTCGGCCAGCGCCTGCCAGAGCTCGTCCTCGTCTTTCGCCCAGCCCGGCGGCGCGGTGGCCCGCAGGTATGTGAGCGTCTCTTCGGGCGAATCCTGAAGCCCGGCCGCCAGCATGTGATGGTTGGCCGGCACCCAGGTGCCTGCCGCCGACATCGCCGTCGTGCCGCCCAGCACGTGCGACTTCTCCAGCACCACGACGCGGGTGCCGTCGGCGGCAGCGGCAAGGGCTGCCGCCAGGCCCGCCGCGCCCGAGCCGACGACGATCACGTCGCAATCGAGGTCAGCCACGGCGCGCCCACAGCCCGCGCCAGGCCGGCGCGAGGAGGCCCGCGATGCCTTCCATGCTGAAGCGCATCAGCACGATCACGATCAGCGCGAAGACGGCCAAGTTCCATTCGCCGTATGCCTGGAGATAGGTCATGACGATCTGCACCGGCGCGGCACCGACGATCGGACCGACGAAGGTGCCGAAACCGCCGATCACCACCATGATCACGATCTTGGCCATCTCGCTGAAGTCGACCATCTGCGGGCTGAGCAGCACGATGTAGTGGCCGTAGAAGGCGCCGGCGAGACCCGCGATGGCGCTCGAGATCGAGAACACCGCGATCTTCACCTTTGTCGTGTCGATACCGAGGCTCTTGGCCCGCAGCTCGTCGTCCTTGATGGCACGCATGAAATAGCCGATCGGCGAGTCGATCAGTGCGCGCAGGCCGAGCAGCACCAGTGCCGTCAGCGCGAGGAAGGTGAAGTAGTACGGCAATGGATCGACGGTGCCGTAGAGCGGCTTGACGCTGAGGCCGAGCTCGCCGCGCGTGAAGGCATAGTCCGCCGTGAGATAGATGTGCACCGTCTCGGCAAAGGCCCAGGTGGCGATCGCCAGGTAGATCGCGCGCATGCGCAGCACCAGCCGACCGAGCACATAGCCCATCGCGCCGGCCAACAATACGCCCGCGGGGATGCCGAACCAGAACGGCACGCCCCAGTGATAGGCGAGCAGGCCCGAGGTGTAGGCACCGACGGCGGCGAAGGCGTGATGGGCGAGCGAGAATTGGCCGGTGTAGCCCGCCAGCAGGTTCCAACTCGCCGCCAGGATCACGTAATAGAAGGAGATCGTGACGACGTGCAGCACGAAGCTGCCGACGAAGAGCGGCACCAGGGCCATCGCCGCCGTGGCCACGAGCACGACGATCGCGGTGCGGCGGAACTCGGTGGAGGCGAGCACGGTCATCCGAGCAGGCACTCCTGGACCAGGGCATGAACCCTCTGCTCGCCGAACTCCGACACCGGCCCGGCGGCCTTCACCTTGCCGAGGTTCATCATTACCACGTCCTCGGCGTGGCGCAGCGCGTCGGCCACGTTCTGGTCGACCAGCAGGATCGCCGTCGGCGTGGCCTTGCGCGCCGTCTGCAGCAGCTCGTAGACCTGCTCGGCGAGATTGGGCGCCAGGCCGACCGTCGGCTCGTCGACCAGCATCAGGCGCGGCTCGGTGATCATCTCGCGCGCGACCGAGAGCATGCGCCCCTGCCCGCCGCTCAACGAGCCTGCTTTATCGCGGCGCCGGCCGGCCAGCACTGGGAAGATCTCGTAGATGCGCGCCAGCCGGTCCTTGAGCCGCGCGGAGTCGCGCCGCAGGGTCCAGCCACCGACGTTGAGGTTCTCCTCGACCGTGAGGTGGGGGAAGGTATTGAGCTCCTGCGGCACGTAGCTGACGCCCAGCCGCTTGATCTCGTGCGGCGGCAGGCCGCCGATTGCCTGGCCGCCGAGCGCGATGCGACCGCGATGCACGCCGAGCAGGCCGAACACACTCTTGAGCAGGGTCGACTTGCCGGCGCCATTGGGCCCGATCACCAGCACGAAGCCGCCGGTCGAGACGCTGAGCGACATGCCCTGCAGGATGTCGACGCCGCTCTGGTAGGCGGCGTGGATGTCGTCGACGACGAGGAGCGGTGCGCCGGTCACTCGAGCGCCTTGCCGAGATAGCCCGCGATCACCTCGGGCAAGCGCGCCACCTCGTCGAGCGTGCCGTGCGCGGCCACCCGGCCCTCCATCATCACCGTCACCTTGGGGCACAGCCGGCGGATGACCGTCATCTCGTGGCTCACGATCAGGAAGGTGGCGCCGTGCCGCCTGTTCACTTCGACGATCATGTCGATGATCGCGTCCTTGATCACCGGGTTGATGCCGGAGAACGGCTCGTCGAGCACGTAGCAGCTGCCCGGCACCATGAAGCCACAGCCCATCTGCAGGAGCGCGCGCTGGCCGCCGGAGAGCTTCTTGGCATGCGTGTCGGCGAGCGGCCGCAGCGTGGTGAGGTCCAGCATGCGCTCGATCTGCGCCTCGCCGTCGCCGCCGTGCCTATCCGTCTTGGGGGGCCGGCGCGCGAGGAACGCCGTGCGCAAATTCTCGCGCACCGTCAGGTTGCCGAACAGTCGCGTCACCTGGAACGAGCGCACCAGGCCGCGGCGCGCGATCTCATGCATGGCGCAGCCGGTCAGACTCTCGCCGGCGAGCTTCACGTCGCCCGAGTCGGCCCGGTAGACGCCGGTGACGAGATTGACCAGCGTGGTCTTGCCGGCGCCGTTGGGCCCGATCAAGCCGCGGATCTCGCCCTGCTCGACCGCCAGGGTCACGTCGTTGGCCGCCTGCAGACCGCCGAAGCGCTTGTTCAGCCCGATCGCCTCGAATGCCGCGATCATGCGATCAGGCCTCGCGGCCGCGTTCGCCGAACAGGCCGGTCGGGCGCAGCACCAGGATCGCCAGCACCAGCAGGAAGCCGTAGATGTTCTGGTACGAAGAATCGATGAAGGCGGCGCCGAACGATTCGATCAGCCCCAGAAGGATGCCGGCGATCAGCGCGCCGGGGATCGAGCCCAAGCCGCCGATCACCACGATCTCGAAGCCCTTCACCGTGGTGATGAGGCCGTTGGTCGGAAATACCAAGAACACCGGCGCCAGCAGCGCGCCGGCCAGGCCCGCCAGCGCCACGCCGATGCCGAAGGCGATGCGATCGACGGCCAGCACGTCGATGCCCGCGGTCTGCACGCCGACGCGGCTCTGCGAGGCCGCACGCAACGCGAGCCCATACCAGGTGTAGCGCAGCACGACGTAGAAGAGCGCGAGCGCGCCCAGCGCGAACAGGAAGGCCGCGACCCGGGCGCCCGCCATTGGCATCGGGCCCACCATGACGATCGGCAGGTTCGAGCCCGGCGTGAACTGGTTGGGGCCGGCCAGGCCGGTGGCAACCGAGCGGAGGAACAGGAGCAACGCCAGCGTAACGACGGTGGCGTAGTCGTCACGCGCCTCGGGCGGCTTCTTGAAGATCGGCTTGATCAGGCCCCACTGCACGACCACGCCGATGGCAAAGACGCCGGCGGCGGAGATCAGGATGGCCAGCCACCACAGGTCGGGGCCGAGCACGAAGGCCACCAGCATGTACTGCAGGTAGCTGCCGATCATGTAGAACTCGCCCATGGCCCAGTTGACCATGCGCATGATCGAGTAAATGAACGTGATCCCGAGGGCCATGAGGGCGTAGAGCACGCCGATCATGACTCCCGAGATCGCGGTCTGGATGACGAGTTCGGTCGAAAACATCCGGCTGGATTTCGACCGCGCGCGCTACTTCTTGGAATACTGGACGATGACGTCCGCGTCTTTCCAGTCCTGCAGCGGCTTGGTGTACTGCACGATCAGGACCGGCGGCACCCAGTTGTGCCAATACACGCCATCGGCGCGCGGGAAGGTCACCGGCGCATCGGGCCAGCTCTTGTAGGTGCCGGTCTCGAGCGCCTTGATCAGCGCCTTGGGCTCGGTGCTGTTGGCCGACTTCATCGCCTGGGCCAGGATCATCACAGAACCGTAGCCGTTCAGCGCGCCGTAGACCGGGTCTTCCTTGTACTTCTCCTTGTATGCCTTGGCGAACTTCGTGCCGAGTTCCGACAGCGGCGACTTCGGCGAGTAGTAGGCGATGAAGTAGATGCCGTTGCCGTTCTTCTCGTGCAGCTTCCAGAACTGCGGGCGCGCCGGCGCGTCGTAGGAGATCAGCATCGGCGTGTTGGGCAGCAGGCCGATCGTCGTGGCCTGGTCCATGATCAGGTCGAGCGGCTGGCCGACGCCGATGTTGATCACCATGTCGGGCTTGAACGCCTTGACCTGCAGGAGCTGCGGCGTGAAGTCGGTCGCCTTGTTGTCGAAGGTGATCTTCTGGATCTCGACGCCGCCGCCGGCGGCCTTATTCTGGGCGATCGTCTCGTCGCTGAGGCCGATGCCGTAGTCGGTGGTCTCCGCGATCAGCGAGACGCGCTTGTAGCCCTTCTTCTTGATGAACTCCATCCACGCCGAGACGCGCACCGGATCGACGGCATGAGTGCGGAAGGCGATGTCGTAATGCTTGGCGGTGATGTCGGAGGCTGAGGCCTGCACCGAGAGCGTCGGCACGCCCATCTCCTTGGCGACCTCGTTCACGGCGATGGCGACGGAGCTGTGGAAGAAGCCGGGCACGGCCACGACCTTGTCCTCGCTCACCAGGCGGCGGTAGGCGGCGACGCCGGCCTGCGGCTGGCCCTGCGAATCCTGGACGAAGAGCTTCAGCTTCTTGCCGAGCACGCCGCCCTGCACGTTGACGTCGTCGATCGCCATCTCGGTGCCGCGGCGGATGAGCTGTCCGCCCGTCGCATCGCCCGGCGCCGACAGCGGCACGATCAGGCCGATGCCGATATCCTGCGCCTGCGCGGCCACACTCGCGGCCACCAGACCCGCAGCCAGAAGAATCCCGAATTTACGCATTCTTGCCCCCAATGTTGTGCGCTGGCCGGACTATCGCAGCAATTTCGATGCCCAACCAGATATCAGTCAGCCCAGCCCCCTGCGGAAGCCGCCCAGCAGGTCCAGCACGTCGAACACGTCGACACCCAACGCCAGCTGCAGTGCCTTCTTGTAGGGCGGCAGGTTGGTGCATTCGAGCACGATGGCATCGATATCGGGATGCTCTCGTAGCAAGGCGCGGCCGGTCGCGACCGCCTCCTTCTCCACCGCGTCGCGGTCGAGCGTCGTACCGTTGCGCAGAAACGTCGCAGCGAAGGCGCCGTCGGGCGGCAGGCCGGCGACCCGCGTATCCGGCGGCGCGCCGACCGCCGCGAAATGCGCCGCGGTGAGGTTCTCGGCCGACGCGGTGATCACGCCCACCTTCCGACCCGCGAGCGTCTCGATGAGCAGCAGCGCCGAGGTAGCGACCGGCACCGGCGAAAGTGCTTCCAGTTCCTTCTGGTAGAGCGCCAGGAAGCCGCAGCTCGTCGACAGGCCGACGACGCCCTCCGCCGCCAGCGCCTCGGCATTGGCCTTCAACGCCGCGAGCATCCTCGGCCGGTCGGGATGGGCCGCCACCGCATCGGCCGAGCCGATGCCCTGCATCGTGCGAAAGACGACGGGAAAATCAAACGATGCCGGATTGCCAATGTCGCCCTCGATCCGCGGAAAGCGCGTATCGAGCATCAGGATGCCGAGCGGCTTCACGTCGGCGGCCCTACTTCGGGGGCTCGGGCCAGGCCTTCTGGGCGCCGCGCGCTGTCTCGAACCAGCGCGACAGGCGCATCACGCCGAGATCGTCGAAGCGATGGCCGGCGATCTGCAGGCCGACCGGCTTGCCTTCCTTCGTATAGGCGCAGTTGATCGACGCCGCCGGCTGTTCGCTCATGTTGTACGGCAGCGTGAAGGAGATGTGCTCGAGCGGCCGCTTCACGTCGTTGGTCGGCGTCTCCCATTCGGCATTGTAGGTCGGCACCGGCGAAACCGGCGAGAGGACATAGTCGAACGGCTGGGTCGCCTTCACCGTCGCGGCACGCATGGCCATGTAGTTGGCCACCCCCTTGATCACGGTGGGTCCCGAGACGTCGGCGCCGCCGCGGCACCAGTCGGCGATGAACGGCAGCACGCTGTTCTGCTTGGCATGGCTCAACGCCGAGAAGTCTACCCAGCTGCGCACGCGCCAGAAGAGATCCTGCAGGTGCAGCATCTCGGGCGGCAGGAACGACGCCACCGGCGCGATGTGCGCCCCCGCCTTTTCGAACAGCTTGGCCGCGGCCTCGACGGCCGCCTTCACTTCGGGATCGACCGGCAGGCCCGAGCCGGCGTCGAGATGGAGGCCGATCTTGAGACCCTTGGGATCGAGCGGCCCGGCCGACCAGTCGATGTCGGCCACCGGCAGGCTGGTGTGATCGCGCCAGTCGGGCTTGGACAGCTCGGCCATCAGCAGCGCCGCGTCACCCACGGTGCGCGTCATCGGGCCGATGGCGCGGCCGAAGTACGGCGGATCGACCGGCACGCGGCCGAGGCTGGGCTTCAGGGTGAAGATGCCGTTCCAGCACGCCGGCAGGCGGACCGAACCGCCGATGTCGGTGCCGAGGTGCAGCGGACCGTAGCCGGCCGCGGCGGCGGCGGCCGCACCGGCACTCGAGCCGCCAGGATTCCACGCGAGATTCCACGGATTGCGCGTCAGCGGATGAAAAGAACTGCGACCAGACGACAGCATGCCGTAGTCGGGCATCGTCGTCTTGGCCAGCAGGATGGCGCCCGCCTCGCGCACGCGTGCAGCCGCTGGCGCATCGGCCGGCGCCGGCACCAGATCGGTCGCCGCGGTGCCGAGCGGCACCGGCACGCCCTTGGTGGCGATGTTCTCCTTGATCGTGATCGGCACGCCGTCGAGCGGACCCATCGGCTTGCCGGCGGCCCAGCGCTTCTCGGCCTCCCTGGCCTGTCGGCGCGCGCTGCCGAAATCGGGCGCGTAGAGTGCCTTGAGCTTCGGCTCCCAGGCCTCGATGCGGGCGATGACGCCGTCGATCGCCTCGACGGGGGAAAGCTTCTTGGTCTTGTAGGCGGCCAGCAGCTCGCCCGCGGTCATGTCGTGGATGGCAGTCATGATCCCACGATATCCGCTCTTGCCGCGGCGAGCCACCGGTTGAAGTCGGCCGGATTCGCCACGCGCACCGGCGCCTCGTCGTCTCCGGGAAACTGGAAGCGGTCGCGGTGGTGGGCGAAGACCTCGGGTTCGATGTGGCCGCGCCGGCGCGTGCGCGCATTGTCGGCGATGCGCACCTCGATGACCGCGAGAGGCGTGTCGACGAACACCAGCACGAAGGCCGCGTTCGCCGCAGCCGCCACGCCACGAAAGCGGTCGCGCAGGAAGCGGTGCGAGAAGGTGTCGTCGACCACGACGCCCCGGCTGGGGAGCAGCGCCGCCTTGGCCTCGGCCGGCGCCGACCTGCTGGCCTTCTCCCATTCGGAATCGGCGATCGCCCTGCCGCCGTCGAAGCCGCGCCGGGCGTTGATCGCGTCGCAGGAAATCAGATCGAAGTCGAGTGTCTCCGCGATTCGTCGCGCGATCGTCGACTTGCCGGAGAACGCCAGCCCGCAGAGAGCGATAAGCGGGTGCGTCATTGCAGGCTCAGGGTACGGGCGGGACGTTCATGCGTTCGACGATGAACTTGGTCAGGATCGGCGCCAGCACCAGGACCGCAATCAGGCGCACGGTCTGCATCGCCATCACGAACGAGACGTCGACGTTGCTGGACGCCGCGATGATGGCGATCGAATCGGCGCCGCCGGGACTGGTGGCGAGATAGGCCGTCAGCGGGTCTATCTTGGCCACCATCACCAGCACCGCGGCCACGCCGCCGCACAGCGCGATCATGATGAAGACGCAGACCAGGATGCGCGGCAGGGCGCGCGCGGCATGGACCAGCAGCGGCCGCGTGAAGCGCAGGCCGATGTTCCAGCCGATCATCGTGTAGCAGGCCGCCAGCAGCCACGGCGGCTGCTCGATCGTCATCAGGCCGAAGTGGTTCAGCACCAGGCCGATGACCAGCGGCACCAGGAAGGCGCCCGCGGGAATATTGAGGCGCTGCGCGATGATCGGGCCGACCACGGCCAGCGCCACGGTCTCGCCGAGCGGCAGCCAGTCGACCGGCGGAAACCACACGGTGGCGACGCGGTGTTCGGGCGTGATGCCGAAGGTCCGCGCCACAATCGCCGCGACCGCCGCCACCATCAGCACGCGCAGGTACTGCATGATCGCGACCAACCGCGGATCGGCGCCGTAGGCCTCCGCCATCAGGGTCATGACCGAGGCCGCACCCGGGCTGGTGCCCCACAGCGCGGTGGTGCCGGGCAGCATCTGCAGGCGCGTCATCCCCCAGCCGAGCAGGCTGCTCACCGCCACGACCGAGAGCACGCCGCTCGTGAACAGCACCCAGTGGCTCACGACATCGCCTACGATGGAGAGCGGCACCATCCTGGCGATCATGGTGCCGACGATGCCCTGGGCGAAGACGAACGGGGTGAGCGGCAGGCGAAGCTGGGCGCCGCCCGAGGCGACCGCCATCGAGGCGAGCAGCGGCCCCAGCAGCAGCGCCGCTGGCGCATGGACCGACAGCAGCAGGAGGCTGAGGCCGATCGATGCGACCACGAGCACGGTCCATTGCGCCGTGGGTGGAAGGGAGCCGAGGGTCGGTTTCGCGGCCACTGTCTACTGCATGAACTCTTCGGCCTCGCCGTTCATTTTCTTCAGGATGTCGATCAGCTCCGACGAGGCCGCGGCGAGACGTGCATCGTCCGTGCCACGCAGCACAAGCGAGACGCTGACCTTGCCGTTGCGAAAACCGGGGTAGCTGCCGATGTCGAGATCCCCGAAGCGCTTCTGCAACGCGCCGAGCGGCTCGGCGATGATGCCTTCGGGCAGGTTGGTGCGCACCGTGCGCGACACCACCGGCGGGCCGCCGACCAGCCGATGCTTCATGGCGCCGAACATGCCCTGCATGATCGTGGGGATGCCGGCGAAGGTGAAGACGTTCTCCATCTGGAAGCCCGGCGCCACCGACACCGGATTATCGATCAGCACGCCGCCGTGCGGCACCCTCGCCATGCGCCGGCGCGCCGGCGTGAATAGGGCGGCGTCGCCATAGTGCTTGGTCATGCGCGCGATGGCCTCGGGATGCTCGGAGATGCCGACGCCGAAGGCCTTGGCGATGCAGTCGGCGGTGATGTCGTCGTGGGTCGGGCCGATGCCGCCGGTGGTGAAGACATAGTCGAACTTGGCGCGCACCTCGTTCACCGTGTCGACCACCGTCTGCTCGATGTCGGGGATCACCCGGCACTCCATCAGGCGCACGCCCAGCTTGTTCAGCTCGAGCGCCAGGAAGTTCAGGTTGGCGTCCTTGGTCCGGCCGCTCAGGATTTCGTTGCCGACGATCACCAGACAGGCTGTGACGTTCTGGGGCGTATCGGCCATGCGAACTTTTTTCCCTTGGTTTTCAGGACATTAGCGGAGGGCTCGCAATGGGCCAAGCGCGCCCACGGCCTTGTTACCGGCGAAATCGCATGCCAAATAGAGCTTTATGACAACCCGCGACATCGAGGACGACAGCGTCGACTATTGGCGGCGCGACGAGCGGACCATCAAGCTTCACGGCCCCGAAGGCTTCGAGGGCATGCGCAAAGCCGGCCGCCTGGCCGCCGAGACGCTCGACTTCATCACGCCGCATGTCCAGCCCGGCGTCACCACCGGCGAACTCGATCGCCTCTGCCATGAGTTCATCCTCGACCACAAGGCGATCCCGGCTCCGCTGGGGTATCGCGGCTTCCCGAAATCGATCTGCACGTCGATCAACCACGTCGTCTGCCACGGCATCCCGGGCGAGAAGCGGCTGCAGGACGGCGACATCGTCAACATAGACGTCACGCCGATCCTCGACGGCTGGTACGGCGATTCGAGCCGCATGTACTTCGCCGGCAACGTCGGCGTGAAGGCCAAGCGCCTGTGCGACGTCACCTACGAGGCCATGATGCGCGGCATCGCCGCAGCCAAACCCGGCGGCCACGTCGGCGACATCGGCCACGCCATCCAGACCTATGTCGAGGCCCAGCGCTTCTCCGTGGTGCGCGATTTCTCGGGCCATGGCCTTGGCCGCATCTTCCACGACGCGCCGAACATCCTGCACTACGGTAAGCCCGGCACCGGGCCGGTACTGAAGCCCGGCATGTTCTTCACCGTCGAGCCGATGGTGAACATCGGCACCTGGCAGGTGAAGATCCTGAGCGACGGATGGACCGCGGTGACACGCGACAAGCAGCTCTCCGCGCAGTTCGAGCACTCCGTCGGCATCACCGAGACGGGCGTGGAGTTCTTCACCCTCTCGCCGCGCGAGCTGGCCAAGCCGCCGTACGACGTGAAGGCCGTCGAGCGTCAGGCCGTCGCCTAGCCACCCGCCGCGACCTCGGCCACAAGCACGAGCTTCTGAAGTCCCGGCCGGGGGTCGGGCGACAGCACGATCGTTCCCTTCAGGCGGCCGCGCGCGCACGACATCACGAAGCGACCGCCGAGGACGTGCACCGGCTCGATCGACTCCAGACGTCCCTCGCCCAACTTCTCCTTCAGCGCCGCCAACTCGGCGTTGCGCTGGCGGACCGGCGTATCGAGCAGGAAGTTCACCGCCATCAGGCCCTCGGCGGCGGCGATGTCGCCGGCGCCGTAGGCTGCAATCACGGCATCCACTGCCGCCGCCAGGAAGGCCGACGGCGCGGCCGGCGTCTTGCGCGGCGCAGCGGCGTGCAATTTCTCCGCGATCTCGAGCGTGAGGCGCGCCATCGGCGCATAGGTGTGATTGCCGAAAGCGAAGACGCCCCAGCCGCGATCCGGCAGCATCAGCACGTGCGAGCCGTAGCCCGGCAGGCCGCCGGAATGATGCAGGCGCCGTCCGAGCCTGGCATGCACCGAGTTCACGAGGCCGTAGCCGTAGGCGCTGGCTTCGGGCGCGCGTTCGCCGACACCCTCGGGCAGGAACGGCGGCGCATGCCACAGCCCCATCTCGCGCACGCTGGCGCGGCGCGCGGGACCGCACTCGGGATCGTCGCGCGCGGGCCAGGCGTCGAGCAGGAACGCCACGTAACGCGCATAGTCGGGCACCGTCGTCACCAGCCCGCCCATGGCGCCGACCTCGCCATCGGGCTCGATGCGCTCGCGCGACCATTGGCCGTCGTCGCTCCGGTAGCCCCAGGCGAAGTCCCCGCGCGCGGCCTGCGGCGCATCGAAGGTCGTGCACGTCATGCCGAGCGGGTCGAGGAACGTGCGCCGGATGAAGGATTGATAGGGCTCGCCGCTCACGTTGGTGAGCACGCGGCCGAGCAGCGCGTAGCCCAGGTTGCTGTACTCGAAGGCGAGCCCGGGCGGCCGGGCGAATAGTCGACCCTCGGCAATCAGCGCGTCGAGTTCCGCCGGGGTCATGCCGAGCACGCGGTCGCCCCACGGATCGTCGGTCACGAAACCCGCGACGTGGCTGACGAGGTCGCGCACGCTGACCGGCCGGCTGTCGGCGGTCGGCAGCGCGACTGCCGCGAATTGCGGGACATACTCGGCAAGCGGCGCATCGAGCCGCAGGCGGCCCTCGTCGCGCAGCACCAGCAGCGCGAGCGCGGTCATGTTCTTGGTCATCGAGGCGATGCGGAACGACGTGGTCTCCGTTACCGGCCGCGCGCCCTCGACATCCGCCAGCCCGACCGTCGTTGCATGGACGAGCCGGCCGTCCTGAACGACCCCCGCGACGAGGCCCGGGATCCGCTCGTGCCCGGCAAAGGCGGTACAGGCGGCGGCGATCTCTGCAAAATCCGTCCCGGCGAAATCCATGGCCGTCACGTAAACCATATCCGCGCCGGGACGTCTCGGCTTAACCACGGTCCTGCCGCCTTTCCGCCGCGGTTGCTTGGAATGGTTGGTGCATGGGGAGAGCGAGAAAAG
>JBEPUH010000033.1:0-45661 GCA_041691635.1 Hyphomicrobiales bacterium | reverse complement strand
GATCGAGTGGTAGTGACGCAGTTTGAAACTAGATAGCACACATTAGGTCTGGGGCGGCGTCCGGCGCCCCTTTGAAAGTTTGGCAGGCCGCGACTCGGCTTCTGCGTCTGCCATCTCGAATGCGTCTGATATCTCGACGACGGATATTCCGACTTTGAGAAATTCTGCAGTCAGATCGTCTCGGCTCATTGGCGGAGCGAAACTGGCAGGCGCGGCGAAATAGGGTGCATGCAATACCCCCAATACTTCCCGTCTTGGCGCTCGATTATAGATCATGCTGCCTCGCGCTTCTTGTACGGCCCGCGCTTTAGGCCGCCCAGGGGATCGGGAAGTGGAGCTCGACATACCAGCCTTCCCGATCACCATTCTCCGTCACACCGGTGCAGTAGGCCTTCAGGGGGCTGACGTTGTTCATCAGCACCACGTTCCAATCCGGGGGCATGCCCTGAAGCGTCGCAATGAGTTCGCCGACTGTCATGCATTGGGGTGTCACGATATCGAGCGGACCGGTCTTGTATCTGAACTCGACCCACGACTCTCCGCTATGCACTTCCGAGACGAGGAACCGCCCCTTGGGAAGCGAGAGCACCACGTCCAGATTGACGTGCATTTCCTTCAGCCTGGCAATGAGATCTTCGATCGTCATGCCCTATCCTGCGCCGGTTTTCAGGCCAACTCTTCCGCGATCGCCTTCTTCACCGTGGCGCGCTCCGACATACGGCGGCGATGGTCGATCACCTTCGGGATGCGCGCGGGTATGACGCCGTCGGCTTCGAGCCACTGCGCCAAGGTAAAGAGATAGGCGTCGCAGATCGTGTAGCGCTCGCCCATCACCCACGGGCCTTTCAGCAGGTCGCTCTCGACATGGTCGAACGCGCCGCCGACGGACTGCGGCACCTTGCGTTGCATGGCGGCGATCGAGTGCGCGTCGTCGGGTTCGACCCAGCGATGGCCGCGCATGCGGTGGGCGTGCGCCACGTGAAGGTGCGAGCACAGATAGGAGTTGAACGCCTGCACCTCGGCGAAGGCGAAGGCGTCGTCGATCAGCGCGAGATTGGTCTTGGGAAAGCTCTGCGCCACGAACACCAGCATCGCCGGCGTCTCGGTCAGGATACCCTTGTCGGTCACCAGCGCCGGCACGCGGCCCTTTGGGTTGACCTTGAGATATTCGGGCGTGCTTTGTTGCTTCGTCGCGAAATCGACGCGCGTCGTCGCGTAATCGGCGCCGACTTCCTCCAGCACGATGTGCGTGGCCAGCGAGCAGGTGTGCGCGGCGTAGTAGAGAGTGAGCATCGCGCGGTGCGGCTACGGCAGCAGGCTCGACAGCCGCGACAGGAACGGCGCGATGGTCGCGGTATCTTCCTCCGCCTCCTCGACGAGCGCTTTGACATGCTCGCCGAACGAGGAGGTGGCCGCCGCATTCTCGAAGTCGTGGAGCTTGGCGAGCAGACGCTGCTGCTTCTCGCCCGTGGTGTTCGCCAGGACCGAGGCGCGCAGCTCGGCGACCAATGCACTGTGCTCGGCGCTGCCGGAACCCTTGTCGTCTTCAGCCATGGATCACGCCTTCCTTTAAACCGCTTCGACCGTTCCGGCATACCTAGCACGCACCGGCGCGAAGCTCCTGCGGTGATGTGGCGTCGGACCGAGACTTTGCAATGCGGCGAGATGTTGGGCGCTGCCGTAGCCGCGGTTCCTTTCCCAGCCGTAGCCCGGAAACGCCTCGGCCAGCCGCGCCATGGTGCGGTCGCGCGTGACTTTGGCGAAGATCGAGGCCGCGGCGATGGAATAGGAGTGCGCATCGCCCTCGACGATGGTCTCGGCCCGGCACGCCAGCCCGGGCGGCAGCTGGTTGCCGTCGATCAGCACGACGTCGGGCTGGTGGGCCAGCGCCTCGAGCGCGCGGCGCATGGCGAGGAACGTCGCCTGCAGGATGTTGATGCGGTCGATCTCCTCGACCGTGGCCTCGGCGACGGCGAACTGGACGATGCCCGACGCCACCATCGCCTCGTAGGCGGCCTCCCGGTCCGCCAGCGCCAGCTTCTTGGAATCGTCGATCAGCTTCAGCAGGCCGCGCCTGGCCGCCGTGCGGTCGATCACCGCGATCGCCGCCACCACCGGCCCGGCCAAGGGTCCGCGGCCGGCCTCGTCGATGCCGGCAACCCTGGCCGTTCCCTGGGCTTCGCAGCGCAATTCGAACCTGAAGCTCGGCATATCCCCTGACCGATCGGCTAGAGTGTCTCGATGTCGCCGATTGCCCGTATCATCGCCCAGGACCCTGTGGGCATGAAACAGCTTCGTGCCGCGCGCACGCTCGGCCTGCCCGACTGGTGCATCGCCGCGGGCTTCGTGCGCAATCGCGTGTGGGACCATCTGCACGGCATCTCGCCGCCCCGCCCGCCGGCCGATATCGACGTGCTCTACTACGACAAAGCCGATCTCTCGAAGGCGACCGAGCAGGCATTCGAGGCCCGCCTGAACGCGCGGCTGCCCGCGCCGTGGCAGGTCCGCAACCAGGCCCGCATGCACATCCCGAAGGATTTGCCGCAGCACGCCAGCACATCGGACTCGATGACCTGTTGGCTGGAGACGGTGACGGCAGTCGGCGTGCGCCTGGAGGCCGACGACACGCTTACCGTCGTGGCGCCGCTCGGCACCGACGATCTGCTGGGCCTGTGCTGCCGCCCGACCGCCTTCGGCCACACCCGGCGGCATGAGTACGACGCCCGCATCGCCAGCAAGCGCTGGGCCGAGCTGTGGCCGAAGGTGCGGTTTTTGGAGTGACACCCGTCGTCCCGAGCGGAGCGAAGCGCAGTCGAGGGACCTTGCTTCAGCGATAGGCCGCTCATCGTTGAAACAAGGTCTCTCCACTCGGGCCTGCGGCCCTCGGTCGAGACGACGGTGCAGTTACAGAACCTCTGACGACAAATCGAGCCATTCCGGATTGGCGGCATCGATCAAAGCGATCTTCTTCTCGCGACGCCATTTCTTCAGCTGCTTCTCGCGAGCGATCGCATCGGGGGCGGTTTCGAACGACTCGATGTAGACGAGCTTGGTGATGTTGTAGTGAGCCGTGTGGATCGACAGGCCCCGCCTGTGCTCTTCGAGGCGGCGGCCCAAATCCGTCGTCACGCCGATATACAAGGCTCGGCCGTTGGGACTGGCGAGGATGTAGACGACGGGCTTACGAGCCATGAACGTTCCCTTGTCGTCCCGACCGGAGCCGAGCGAAGCGAGGCGTGGCGGAGGGACCTTCTATCGACGATTTACGGCTAATTGTTGATAGGAGGTCTCTCCACTCCGCTTCGCTCCGGTCGAGACGACGGTTTAGAACAGCTTCATCTGCCGGGCGTCGCGCTTGGCGTCGACCAGCGCGGTGCGCGCCGATTCAGGGACCGCAAAGCGCAACGTGTCGAGGCGGTAGCGGATCCTGTTGAGGCCAAGGCGCTTCACGCCGGCGGCGAAGCGGGCGCTCAGCAGCTGGGCGATCGGGCCCTCGCCCTTCATGCGCGTGCCGAACTCGGCTTGGTAGAGCGCGCCGCCGCGCATCTGGCGGATCAGCGACAGCACCCGTTCGGCGCGGTCGGGCCGGTTGGCGCGCAGCCACTCCTCGAACAGTTCCTTGATCTCGAGCGGCAGGCGCAGGACCGTGTAGCCCGCGCGCGTGGCCCCGGCCTTGGTCGCGGCCTCGAGGATCGCCTCCATCTCGTGGTCGTTCAGTCCCGGGATCATCGGCGCGGTCATCACGCCCACCGGCACGCCTGAATCGGCCAGCCGCTTGATCGCGTCGAGCCGGCGGTGCGGCGCCGATGCGCGCGGCTCCATCACGCGCGCGAGGTCCTTGTCGAGCGTCGTGATCGACAGGAAGATCTCGGCGAGGTTGCGCTTGGCCATGTCGGCCAGGATGTCGATGTCGCGGGTCACCATGTGATTCTTGGTGACGATGCCGACCGGGTTGTTGAAGTCGCTCAACACCTTCAGGATCGAGCGCGTCACCTTGAGGTCACGCTCGACCGGCTGGTAGGGATCGGTGTTGGTACCCATCGCCACCACGTCGGGGCGATATTTCGGCGCCGCGAGCTCGGCCGCCAGCAGCTTGGCCGCCTCCGGCTTGAACAGGATCTTGGTCTCGAAATCGAGCCCGGGCGACAGGCCGAGATAGGCGTGCGTCGGCCGCGCGAAGCAGTAGATGCAGCCGTGCTCGCAGCCGCGATAGGGATTGATCGAGCGGTCGAACGGAATGTCGGGCGAGGTATTGCGCGACAGGATGGTGCGCGTGGCGTCCTTGGTAAGCGTGGTGCGCAACGGCGGCAACTCGTCCTCGATGTCCCAGCCGTCGTTCGTGCGGATCTTCTTGTCGTCGTCGTAGCGGCTCGACGCGTTCGACAAGGCGCCGCGGCCGTTGTGCTGCGGCTCGGGGATCTGGTCGTCGGGATAGAGCGGCTCTTCGGGGTTTTTCATTGTCGGCCGATCATGGAACAAATCGGGAACGAGTCAAGCCACTGCCCCTAGTGGTAGAGGAGCGCCATGAATACCGTGATGCCCTCCGTGACCGTGCGGCCCGCCACGGCCGACGACCGTGCTTTCATCGACGGCCTTTCGCCGCGCCTGTCGCGCGTGCCCGGACCGCCGTGGCACGACACCGCCGCGATGGACGGTTTCCAGGACCGCCACATGGCGGCGTCGTTCGCCGCCGTCGAGGGATCGTCGACCCTGATCGCGTGCGACAGCGAGGACGCGCGCCGACTGGGCTACATCCACCTGCGGCCGGGTACGGACGGCGTGACCAACGAGCCTTGCGGCTACATCTCCCTGCTCGCCGTGGCGCACGACGCCGAGGGGATGGGCGTCGCGGGCCGGCTGATGACGACGGCGGAAGACTGGGCGCGCTCGCGCGGCTATCGGCTGCTCAGCCTCGACGTCTTCGCCCATAACCGGCGCGCCGTGGACTTCTACGAACGCGGCGGCTTCCGATCCGAGACCTTCCGCATGGTCAAGCCGCTATAGCCACTCCGCGCGGATGGCGCGGATCGTGTCGCGCTCGAAGCACTGGTCGATGCGGGCGTCGTAGAGCGCCTTCATGGCGGGCGCCAAACCGGCGTCGCTCCACTGCGAGGAGTCGGCGGGATCGCGCGGGCTGCGCGTCTGCACCCGCCATCGCGCCATGAAGAGCGTGGTGCGCAGCCAGGTCAGCCGCCGCATCGGCACCAGCCAAGGCTCCAGCATCCGGGCCGCCTTCTTCCCGACACGGCCGAGGTAGGCCGCGTAGAAACCCTGCACCTCCTCGCGCGACAGGCTGCGGGCGTCGGCCGAATGCCACAACGTCGAGGTCGGCAGGGTCGCGTGCGCGAGATCGATGGCGGGCGAACCGACATGGACCTTCTCGAGATCGACGAACCAGGCGATGCGCGCTTGGTCGACAACGAAATTGCCGGGGTGGGTGTCGGCCAGCGCCACCGTCAGCGGCTGCGCGCCCCTGGCGAAGGCCAGCGCCATGCCGCGCATCAGCCGCAGCTCCTCGGCGATCTCGGCGCGCGAGCCGCGGTCCGGCACGGCCTTGTCGAGGAAGCGCATGGCGCTCAACTCGATGCCGTCGAGCGTCTCGAGGAAGGGATTTTTCTGGCACGGGATCGGAGACGTCGCCGGCGGCAAGGGCAGCCCATGGATCTTCGACAAGGTCTCGGCAATGGCGTCGAGCTCGTCGGGCAGCCGTGGCGCGCTTCCCGCGATGAAGTCGACGATCAATGCGCCGCCGGGCAGGCCGGGCTGCGGCTCGATCACTTCGTGCAGGCGCGGCGTGCGGCCGGCGGGCTGGAGCAAGCGGAACGCCTCGGCCTGGAGGTGAAGGCGGGCCGCCGCCGTCGGGTCGTCGTCGTAGGCATAAGCCACCCTCGCCAGCCGACCGTCGGCCAGGCGTACATGGCCATGCGCCGTGCCGGTCGCCGGCAGTGGCTTGCCGGCCTTCAACGCCGCAAGAAAGTCTTCAGCCACTGCCCTCAACCGCTCCGGGGCGTCTTGCCTTCATTGAGGCGCGGCATCAGCTCGGCGAAGTTGCAGGGCTGGAAACGGATGTCGAGCTGCTGGCGCAGGATGTCGTCCCAGCCGTCCTTGCAGGCACCGGTCGAGCCCGGCAGCGCGAAGATATAGGTGGCGTTGGCGACGCCCGCCGTGGCGCGGCTCTGCATCGTCGAGGTGCCGATCTTCTGGAAGCTGATCCAGCGGAAGGTCTCGCCGAAGCCCTCGATGCGCTTCTCGAACAGCCCCTCCAGCGCCTCGGGCGTGACGTCGCGGCCGGTGACGCCGGTGCCGCCGGTCGAGATCACGACCTCGATCTTGGGATCGTCGATCCACTTCTTCACCTGGGCGCGGATCTTGGCCACGTCGTCGGTGACGATGGCGCGGTCGACCAGCACGTGTCCGTCGCGCGCGATGCGCTCGACCAGCGTGTCGCCGGACGTGTCGGTTTCGAGCGTGCGGGTGTCGGAAACCGTCAGCACGGCGATGCGCACCGGCTTGAAGGGCTTGCTCTCGTCGATCTTGTTCATGACGGCATCTTACCGCCCCCATCTTGCCGAGGCGAGGCGCCCGCCCTACATCGAGAATCATGACCGACTGGAAACACGACGGCGTCAGGGTCATTCCCGCCGGCTCGCTCGACACCAACACCGCCCAGACTCCGGGCATGAACCGCGCCGCGGCGATCAACTTCGCCCGCGTCGGCGCCCAGAAGCTGTGGGCCGGCACGGTGACCATCCACGCCCACGCCAAGACCGGCGCGCACCATCACGGCCATCTCGAGAGCGTGATCTACGTCGTCAAGGGCCGCGCCCGCATGCGCTGGGGCGACCAGCTCCAGTTCATCGCCGAGGCCGGGCCGGGCGACTTCATCTACGTGCCGCCGTATGTTCCCCACCAGGAGATCAACGCCTCGGAGACCGAGCCGCTGGAATGCGTGCTGGTCCGCTCCGACAACGAGGCGATCGCGGTCAACATCGACCTCGCGCCGGCGGAGAAGGTCGAAGAGGTCTATTGGGTCGATCCGACCCACCCCCACCCTCACAAGCACTGATCCTGTCGTCCTGAGCGCAGCGAAGGACCTAGCGGATCGACCATCGATCCTGTCGAAGCGCGAGATCCTTCGCTTCGTTCAGGATGACAACGCCCTCACCTCTGCCGACCGATCCCACAGGTTGGGTACGATCTGGTTGGTGTAGCCGGAGATGAAGAGGTTGGGCTTCCCGGTCGCGGGATCGAAGGTGAAGCGCTTCACCGCGCCGATGTTGCCCCCGTAGACGTGGATGCTGAGCGAGCCGCAGTCGTTCAAGGCATTGGTCACCTTGTGGATGTCGCCGACCGACGGCCGCAGCACCTCGACGTCGCCCGGCGCCAGGGTCGTCGTCTCGCCGGCGACCAGCGAACCGGTCGCGGCATCGCGCGAAAAAGCCTGCGACGTCTCCGAGCCGCGCAGCATGCCGACCAGGCCCCACATCTGATGGTCGTGCACCGGCGTCTGCGCCGACGGCGCCCACACGAAGCTGACCACCGAGAAGCGCTCGAACGGATCGCACCACAGCATGTTCTGCGCGTAGCCGTGCGGCGGGCACTGGGCCATCGACTCGGGCAGCCAGTCGTCGTGCTTCACCAGTTCGCCCAGCAACCGGGCGCCGACCTCGAGGATCGCGGCTTCGTCCTTGTCCTGCCAGGCGCCGCCGACCAGCGAGGTCATGTCGCCAATGAAGCGACGCAGGCGGGCGACGTCCGTCATTTGCCGAAGATCGCTTCGGTGTCGGCGCCGAGCGCCGGCGGCTCGCGGCGCTTCTTGAGATCGACGCCGGACACCTTGATCGGGAAGCCGAAGGTCTTGGTCTTCACACCCGACGGCAGCTCCATGTCCTCGACCCAGCCCATGTGCGCGACCTGCGGGTCGGCCAGGATCTGGCTGTAGCTGTTGATGCGGCCGTAAGGCACGCCCGCCGTCTCGAAGGCGGCGATCCAGTGGTCGACACCGTGCTTGGCGAACTCGATCTCCAGAAGATCCTTGAGCGCCACCTGGTTCTCGGCGCGCAGCGTGGTCGTGGCAAAGCGCGCGTCGGTCAGCAAATCGGGCCGCGCCACCACTTCGGTCACGCTCTGCCACAGCTTGTTGTTGCCGGCGGCGATCACGAAATGCCCGTCGCTTGCGCGGAACGCCTGGTAAGGCGCGTTGCGCGGATGGGCCGAGCCCAGCCGCCGGGGGTCCTTGCCGCTGCCGAACAGCTCGCTGGTCTGAAGTGCTGCCATGCCGAGGCTGGCGCCCAGCATCGAGGCGTCGATATGCGCGCCCGGCCCGCCGCCGGCGACACGGCGCAGCACCGAAACGATGGTGAGCGCGGCATAGAGGCCGGTGCCGACGTCGGAGATCGGCACACCCGATTTGACCGGCGCGCCATCGGGCTCGCCGGTGACGCTCATCACGCCACTCATTGCCTGCACGGTGACGTCGAAGCCGCCATCCCTGGCGCGCGGCCCGGTCTGGCCGAAGGCCGAGATCGAGCAGTAGACCAGGCCGGGCTTCTCGCCCTTGAACGAGTCGTAACCCAGGCCAAGGCGCTCCATCACGCCCGGCCGGTTGTTCTCCAGCAGCACGTCGGCCGACAGCACGAGTTTTCGCGCGGCGGCCTTGTGCTTGGGATTCTTGAGGTCGAGCACGACCGAACGCTTGTTGCGGTTGATCGAGGCGAAGTTCTCGCTGAAGCCGCCGCCCGGGCCCTCGGTGATCGGCGGCCACTGGCGCATCATGTCGCCCTCGGGCGCCTCGACCTTGATCACCTCGGCGCCCAGATCGGCCAACAGCATGCCGCAATAGGGGCCGGCCAGGACCTGGCAGAACTCGACGACCTTCACGCCGGCAAGCGGCAGCATCTCAGCGCCCCCGGTCCTGGGCGGCGTAGCGCGGCCACTCGTGCGCGGCGATCTGGTCGAGCGACGGCGTCGGCTGGCCGAGCCGGATCTCGTAGAGCCAGTAATTCGCCAGCACGCGCTGGACATAGTCGCGCGTCTCGTTGAGCGGGATCGAGGCGATGTAGAGCAGCGGGTCCTGCGAGGCGTTGAGCGTGTTGTCCCAGCGAATGACGTTGCCCGGCCCGCCGTTGTAGCCCGCCGCCGCGCGCACCAGGTTGCCGTCGACGCTGTCGAGCAAGGTGACGAGATAGGCCTGGCCCAGCGAGATGTTCGCCGACGGATCGTACGGATTGGCGCCCGCGGTCTCCGGTGCGTACTTGTTGGTCACCAGCCGCGCCGTACCCGGCATCAGTTGCATCAACCCCATGGCCCCGGCGAAGGACCGCGCCTTCGGATTGAAGGCCGACTCCTGGCGCATGAACGAATAGACCAGCGCCTTGTCGAGCGAGAAGCCGTTCAGCGGCTGCCACGTCGGCATCGGATACATCGCGCCATCGTAGCCCTTGAGCCTGTGACGCTGGTCCCAGGCTGCATTGCCGACCCGGATCGAGAGCGTCGGCAGCGCCGCCTTGTTGGCCAGTGCGAGAATGGCCTCGATGTATTGCGGGTCGGCATCGAGCGACGCGGAGAACAGCTCGCGCTCCGCCGCGGTCGCGGCGCCGAGTTGAAGTAGCGCCAAGGCGCGATGGCCGACCTTGTCGTTGGACAGCAGGGCCGCCATCGAGCTGTCGATCTGCGGCACGTTCCAGTCGGGCTCGATCCGCATGCCGAGGACCTTCTGGGCGACGAGGCCGTAGAAAGTGCGGTTGAACAGCGCCGCGCGCTTGAGATAGGGCGCGAACTTCTGCGGATTGCCCGCCAGCAGGTTGGCGCGCGCGGCCCAGAAGGCGCCGGCTGAGAGCGTCCACGACGACGCCTGATCGGGTGCTGCGTCGGCCACCAGTTCGAAGCGACGCGCCGCCTCCGACATGTTGCCGCCGGTGAAAGCGGAGAGGCCTGCGCTCCAGTTGGCATCGGGCGGTGCGCTGATGTCGACGGGCACTTGCACGCCGCGCTGCGAGTCGGCCTCGAGCGCATGGGTGCGAATGCGGCCGCGCCACAGCTCGACTTCCTGCGGGCCCAGCGTATCGACCGTCGACTTGCGGTCGAGCAATGCAAAGGCGGCGTTGAAGCCGCCGTCGTTGGTCATCTGCTCCAGACGCGCGCGCAGCTCGGACGCACGGGCGGCGTCGGCGCCGGTCACGGTGCGGGCGGCGGCGAAGGACGGCGACGGCGGCGCGTGGCTGACGAAGCTCGCGGGCGTGAGGTCGCCGGCGCCCTTGGGCCGGCGCGCGACGGCCAGCTTGTAGATCGCCGGCGCGTCGGGATGGTCGTTGTAGTCCTGCAGCCAGGCGGCGAGCTGGTCGTAGCGCGCGGTGTAATTGCGGGCGAGCAGGCGCTGGGCGCCGACGTAACCCATCAGCATCTTGTCGGTGAGGCGGGCGATCTCGCCATCGGCCTGGCCCCATTGGCCGGCGGCCTGCGACTGGAAGATCTGGCGGTAGAGGGCGAGGCTGGTGGCGTCGAGCACCGTCGGCAGGCCGGCGACCGGCGAGATCTCGTCGAGCTCGATCACCGGCGGCGGCGGCACGAACACCGGATGGCGCACGGCCGGACGGGCCGCGACATGGGTCGTGTGTGCAGGATGGGCGACGTGGGCCGCAGCCGGCTTGGCGGCGCTGGCCGACTTGGGCGGCGGCTTGGGATGGGTCTCGGCCAGCGCCGGCAATACCCCCAGGCTCGCCGCGCCCAGCAGAACGATCAGAAGATTCCCTTTCATGGACCCACCGTAGTTTGACTTCCCATGTGGCCACAAGCGCCGGCTGGCTATACTGCGACAAACAGGAGGATCCGATGACCCTGCATCAGGAACGTAGCCGCGCCGTACGGCAGCTGGTCGATCAAGCCCGCGAGCTCGAAAAACAGGGGATGACCTACCGGACCCTCGACAAGATCGGCGGCCTGCTGGCCGGCCTCGCCCGCCGCACCGAGCTGTTCCCGCAAGACGAGTTCCCGATCGGCAGCGACGGCGGCATCTATCGCCTGAGCGAGGATCCCGACCACCGCTTCACGCTCTATGCGTCGGCCGGCGGCCCCGGCAAGAAGGTGCCGCCGCACAATCACACGACCTGGGCGATCATCGCCGGCGTCCACGGCGCCGAACGCAACGTCGTCTACGACCGGCTCGACAACCGCGACCGCGCCGACTTCGTGCAGTTGCGCGAAAACGCCGCCAAGGAGAAGACGCTGCGCACCGGCGACGTCATCGCCTACCTGCCCGACGACTTCCACCACATCGAGACGCCGGCCGCCTCGGGCAACGCACTCCACCTCCATTTCTATGGCCTCAGCCTCGAGCACCTGCCCGAGCGCGTGATGGTCGATCCAGCTGGAAAGGCAAAACGCTTCATGTCCACGCCCAAGATCCTGACGCCCACCCTGTCGGTCCAGCAGGTCAAGGCGATGCTGAAATCGAACGAGATCTTCGCGTTCTTCGACGTCCGCGAGGAAGGCGAGTTCTCGATCAAGGGCCATCCGCTGTTTGCCACGCCGCTTCCCCTCTCCCGCCTCGAGCCGCGCGCCTTCGCCCTGCTGCCCGATCCCCACACGCGGGTCGTGCTGATGGACTCGGGCGAAGAGGGTCACGATCCGCAATGGGGTGGCCGCGCCAACCGCGCCGCCGCGCGTCTCAGCCAGATGGGCTACAACAATGTCGCCGTCGTGCAGGGCGGCCTGAAGGCCTGGGCCGATGCAGGCTACGAGGTCTTCACCGGCGTCAACGTGCCGTCGAAGGCGTTCGGCGAAGTGGTCGAGCACGACAACGACACGCCGCGCATCGACGCGGCGGACCTGCAGAAGCTGATCGACGCCAAGACCGACATGGTGATCCTCGATTCGCGGCCGATGCCGGAGTTCAACAACATGTCGATCCCGACCGGCATCGACTGTCCCGGCGCCGAGCTGGTCTATCGCGTGAAGGACTTCGCGCCGCGCCCCGAGACGCTGGTCGTGGTCAACTGCGCAGGCCGCACGCGCTCGATCATCGGCGCGCAGTCGCTGATCAATGCGGGGCTCCCCAACAAGGTGATGGCGCTGAAGAACGGCACGATGGGCTGGCATCTCGCCGGCCTCAAGGTGGCGCGTGGCGAGACGAAGAGCTTCGGCCCGCAAAGCGCCGAGGCCGCCCGGTTTGCCCAAGGGGCCGCGGCCAACATGGCCAAGCGCATGGACATCAAGAAGACCGACATGGCCGGATTGAAGAAACTCGAAGCCAACGGTCGTCCCCTCTACAAGCTCGACGTGCGCGATCCGGCCGAATACGCCCAGGGCCATATCAAGGGCTTCCGTCACGCCGCGGGCGGCCAGCTCGTGCAGGCGACCGATCAATACGTCGGCGCGCGCAACGCCACGATCGTGCTGCACGACAACGACGGCGTGCGCGCCACCATGACCGCGCACTGGCTCCTGCAGATGAACTGGAACGAGACCTACGTGCTCGACCACACGCCATCGGCGGCCGAGCTCACCACCGAGGCCGAGTCGCGCTTCCCCACGGGCTTCAAGATGCCTGCGCCCGCGTCGGTGACGGCAGCGGAGTTGGACAAATCGCTGAAGCAGACGCTGGTCGTCGATCTCGACACCAGCCTCAGGTATCGCGACGGCCACGTGCCGGGCGCGTGGTTCGCCGTGCGCGCCAACCTCGCCAAGACAATCCCGGAGATGCTGAAGCAGCAGACCGGGGCGACGCGCGTCGTCCTGGTCTCGCCGGATGGCGAGATCGCGGCACTCGCCGCGTCGGAGGCCGCCGAACTCTCGGGCGGCCTTCCGGTGGCGATCCTGGGCGGCGGCATGGCGGCATGGCGTTCAGCCAAGCTCGCGGTCGAGACCGGACACGTGCGGATGGCCGATCCGCCGACCGACGTCTGGTACCGCCCTTACGACTTCAAGGAGGATGTCGAGGCGGCGATGCGCCAGTATCTCGACTGGGAGGTCGACCTGGTCCCGCAGGTCAAGCGTGACGGCGACGCCAGCTTCGCGGTTCTGAAGCCGCAAAAGCACGCTTAACCGATTGGTCCACAAGGGAAATCGGCTCCTTGACAGGGGTGTAGCCAACCCCTAGACATCCGCCCGCGTCAGGGCGGCAGATGCAGTGAAGCAACGTCGTTCGGAGGCATAGGCAATGGACACGCCGGAACGCGATCCAGACGGAGAGCGGCGGCGGTTGGACGAGCTGGACGCCCGCCTGAAAAAGGCCCGCGGACCGGAGGTCCGGCCGACGCAGGACATGCGTGTGTCGCACCGGGAAACCGGCGTTGCCTATCGAGTGCTGGTCGATATGATCGCGGGCCTTTTGGTCGGGGGATTTCTCGGCTATTGGCTCGACCGTTGGCAGGGCTGGGCGCCGTGGTCTCTCTTGGGGGGCCTGATCCTGGGGTTTGCGGCCGGCGCCAACAATGCGTGGCGCGCCATCCGGGTCTACTCGGATCAGGCCGCGAAGGGGGATAGCAATCGCCTCCCCTGAGTGACTGGTGAGTGACTGGGCGTAAGTGGGAGTGGGGACGACATGCATAGCCCGATGGAGCAGTTCGAGATCAAGCGGCTGCTCGATTTCCGTATCGGCCCGCTCGACGCGTCCTTCACCAATTCCGCCCTCTGGATGGTCGTCGCCGTTGCACTGGCCACCCTCGTCTTCGTCTTCGGCATGAGCCGCAAGGCCATGGTGCCGGGCCGCCTGCAGGCGACCGCCGAGCTCGGCTACGAGTTCATCGCCGGCATGGTGCGCGACAACGTCGGCAGCGCCGGCAAGAAGTACTTCCCGTTCGTCTTCACGCTGTTCGTCTTCATCCTGTTCTGCAACCTGCTCGGCCTCGTGCCCTACGCCTTCACGCCGACCAGCCACATCATCGTGACCTTCGCCATGGCGGCCACGGTGTTCGTCGGCGTCACCGTCATCGGCATCACCCGGCACGGCCTGCACTTCCTGTCGTTCTTTGTCCCGAAGGGCGTGCCCTTCGTGTTGCTGCTGCTGCTGGTGCCGATCGAGGTCATCTCCTACTTCGTCCGCCCGTTCAGCCTCTCCATCCGCCTGTTCGCCAACATGCTGGCCGGCCACACGATGCTGAAGGTGTTCGGCGGCTTCGTGGTCATGCTCGGCCTCTACGCCGGCTGGGCGCCGCTCGCCTTCATCGTGGCCTTCACCGGCCTCGAGCTGTTGATCGCTTTCCTGCAGGCCTACGTCTTCGCGATCCTGACCTGCCTGTATCTCAACGACGCCATCCACCTGAGTCACTGACGGCGGCGCTTTCCCTTCAACTCGACTCGACACTCGAAAGGATATTTCCATGGACGCTTCTGCAGCCAAGCTCATCGGTGCCGGCCTCGCCACCATCGCCCTCGCCGGCGTCGGCGTCGGCATCGGCAACATCTTCGGCAGCTTCGTTTCGGGCGCGCTGCGCAACCCGGAAGCCGCCCCGCGCGTGTTCGGCAACGTGCTCCTGGGCTTCGCGCTCACGGAAGCCGTGGCGCTGTTCGCGCTCGTCATCGCCTTCATGATCCTGTTCGTGTTCTAAGCCCAAAAGGCTTGGGACCAACGATCATGAAGACATCAGTCTACAGCGTGCTCGGCGCGGCTCTCGCCGCGCTGGGCGCAAGCGGAGCGGCGCAGGCGGCCGAAGGCGGCATGCCGCAGCTCAACTTCCACGACTTCGCGCCCCAGGTCGTCTGGTTGGTGATCGCCTTCGTGGTGCTGTACCTGATCATGTCGAAGCTCGCGATCCCCGCGATCTCCGACACGCTCGAGAAGCGGCAGGCCAGGATCCAGGGCGACCTGGACGCGGCCGAGAAGGCGAGCGAGGACACCCGCGCCGCCGTCGACGCCTACCAGAAGCGCCTCGCCGACGCGCGCGTGGAAGGCCGCCGCCTCACGCGCGAGCGCAACGAGGCCGATGCGTCGGCCGCCGCCGCCCGGCTGGCCGAGGTCGGCGCCAAGGTCACCGCGCAGGTCGATGCCGCCGAGAAGCGCATCGCCGGCCAGCGCGCGCAGGTCCTGGAAGGCCTCGAGGACATGGCGCACGACGTCGCCGCCGACGTCTATGCCAAGCTCGCGGGCAACGCCGCCGACAAGGGCGCGCTCGGCGCCAAGGTCGCGGCCGCAGCGAAAGGAAGCCGATAATGGGTAGCGCCTTCGCCGCCGATCACGCCGCCGCGTCTGCCGAGCACGGCAGCATCTGGGCCGATCCCGAGACCTGGGTCGCCGTCGCCTTCCTGCTGTTCGTCGCCCTGCTCGGCAAGGTGCTGTGGACCAAGATCGCCGCCCTGCTCGACAAGCGCGCTGCCGACATCGCCCGGGCGCTGGACGAGGCCTCGCGCCTGCGCGACGACGCCCTGAAGGCCAAGGCCGACGCCGACAAGACGCTGGCCCAGGCGACCGCCGAGGCTGAGAGCATCGTGGCCCTGGCCCGCGCCGAAGTGCAGAACATGCAGGCTCGCGCCGCCCAGAGCCTCCAGAACACCATCGCGCTGCGCGAGCAGCAGGCGCTCGACCGCATCGCCCAGTCCGAGGTCACCGCCGCCAAGCTGGTGCGCGACACCGCCATCGACGTGGCCTTGGGCGCCACACGCGCGCTGCTGCGCGAGCAGGTCGGCACGGGCCGCACCGCGGCGCTGATAGACGATGCGATCGCCGAATTGCCGCGCCGCCCGCACTGACACCCGAGATCGCCCGCACAAAATCAATCGCGGGCTACCTGTGACCCCCGTCGCAAGACGGGGGTTTTTCTTTGCCCGGAATGCGGAAAGTGCCAGTTACCAAAAGTGATGCTTTAAATAACGAGAATATATAGGTTACTTCTAGTAACTACATCGCCATGCTCGATCCGGCCCGCCGCCCAAAGGGCTTGTCCGGCGTCTCCCATGGCCCCCGCGTTTCAGGCCGTGCGGCCTCGGGTCCGGGTCCCCGTTGGAACTTTTTTTACATTCCTTCGCGAAATGAACGATTTCAGTGGCTTAACCTGCTTTTCCCGAAGCTTCGCGAATTCGCGAAACCCTTCGTCCTCGCTGTCTTTGGACCGCGCGCTTCCAGCGCGCTCAAGGGTCCGGGCGCGCTGGAAGCGCGCGGTCCGATGAACGATCTCATTGCGACAATATTGCGTATTACGCAATTAATGTCAAGGCCTATATCGCGTCGGAATCTTCGCCAAATCCTGCAGCAGATCCGGCGGCATGTCGGACGGTTTCGACGAGTTGGCGCTGGCACTGATCGAATCCACCAGGCCGCCGAAGCGCGCCGCGATCACCTGGGCGATCTGGTCGTGGCGGCCGACGGCGGCGAAGCGGTGGACGACGTCGTCGGAAATCTCGGCGGCGATCTCGCTCCACTTGCCCGCCTTGGTCATGGCGTTGAGCCTGGGGCCGAGATCGCCGAGTCCCTCCTCCTCGAACACCGGCCAGTAGGCGGGCGTCGAGCCGTAGAAGGCCACGCGATAGCGCACGAACTCCAGCAGCTTGGCCACCGCCTCGTCGTCCTTGCCCGTCACCACGAAGCCGCCGCCCGAGATCTCGAAATTCTCGCGCGCACGACCCGAGGCGGCCAGCCCCGCCGACAGGATCGGCATGATCCGGTTCTCGAGATACTTGCGCGTGCAGAAGATGTGGAGCTTGGCCCCATCGCTCTCCTCCGCCGCCACCTTCAGCATCGCCGGCCCGACGGCCGCGAGCCCGATGCGCGGCGCGGGAGCGTCGTAGTTCTCCGGCACGAAGTTCGGCGTCATCAAGGTGAAGCGATAGTGCTTGCCCTCGTAGCTGAGCTTGCCGTCGCCCTTCCACGCCGCCCAGATCGCGCGCACCGCCTGGATGTACTCGCGCATGCGCGGTGCGGGCGGCGTCCACGGCACGGAGAAGCGCTTCTCGTTGTGGGCGCGGATCTGCGAGCCGAGCCCCAGGGTGAACCGCCCGCCGGTGCTGGCCTGGATGTCCCAGCCGACGTTGGCCGCCACCATGGGCGAGCGCGGAAAGGAGATCGCCACGCCGGTATGCAGCTCGATCTTCGTCGTGGCGACGCCGGCCACGGCCAGCGCCAGGAACGGATCGTGCCGGTTCTCCTGCGTGCTGACACCGGTATAGCCCGCGGCCTCGATCGCCTGGGCGGCCGGGCCAACTTTGCGCAGGTCTTCCTGCGGCAGGGTGGTGAAGACACGCATGACGGCCCCCTACGGCGAAACTGGCGTCCGCGCGTCAGCGATGATGCGACCGCCGATCAGGATGAACGACGCCCCGGCCACCCGCTCGATCCAGTGCTTGGCATGCTGGAAGCGCCGCATCACCGGCGCCGACGACATGAACAGCGACACGATCGAGTACCAGACCAACCCGCTCGTCATGACCAGCGCGATCATGAGGCCCATCAGCCACGCCGGCGTGCTGGCCGTCACGGCGGTGGCGAAGACGCTGGCGAACAGCACGATCGCCTTGGGGTTGGTCAAGGTGACGAAGAAACCGAAGACCAGAGGATTGCCGCGCACCAGCCCTTGGGTCGCCGCCGCACCGATCGCCGCCGGTTTGGAGAACAGCAGGCGCAGGCCGAGATAGGCGAGATAGCCGCCGCCCAGCACGCGCACCGCCCAGGTGAGCCACTGGAACTTCACCAGCACCGCCGACAGGCCCAGCATGCTGAGCGTGGCATAGAGGCCGAGGCCGATCGAGACGCCCACCGTAGTCAGCAGGCCGGCCCGCGTGCCGCGCGTCATCGACGAGCGCACGACACCCACGAAGTCGGGGCCCGGCAGGATGAGGGCGGGGATGAAGATGCCGAAGACCGGCAGGAGGACGTGGAGGGTTTCCATGGCACTCAAATTAGGGCTTATTCCGCTTCAGTGAAATGGACTCCTGGGCGTCTCTTACTCCGCCGCCTGCTTCATCGGATCGACGCTAGGCGGGTTGTTGCTCGGCCGCCAGCGCAGGATCGGCTTGCGGGCGGCCAGGGTCTCGTCGAGGCGGCGGCGCGGCGCATACAGCGGCGCTGCCTTGAAGGCCTCGGCCGCGGTGCCTGATTTGGCGCGTTCGGCCAGCGACTTGAGCGCGCCGATGAACTGGTCGAGGTCCTCCTTGGCCTGGCTCTCGGTCGGCTCGATCAGCATCGCGCCGTGCACCACCAGCGGGAAGTACATGGTCATCGGGTGATAGCCCTCGTCGATCATGGCCTTAGCGAAGTCGAGCGTGCTGACGCCGGTGTCCTTCAGGAAGGTGTCGTCGAACAGCGCCTCGTGCATGCACGGGCCATCGAAGGCCGGTGTCATCGTGTCCTTGAGGGCGGCCATCACGTAGTTGGCCGACAGCACGGCGTCCTCCGCCACCTGCTTCAGCCCGTCGGCGCCGTGGCTCATGATGTAGGCCAGCGCGCGGGTGAACATGCCCATCTGGCCGTGGAAGGCTTTCAGGCGGCCGAGCGGCTGGCCGTCGACAGCAGCGCCGTCTTCCGCGATGCGCCACTTATCGCCGTCCTGCACGATCCACGGATAGGGCGCGTAAGGCGCCAGCGCCGCCGATAGCACCACCGGGCCCGCGCCCGGCCCGCCGCCGCCGTGCGGCGTCGAGAAGGTCTTGTGCAGGTTGATGTGCATGCAGTCGACGCCGAGGTCGCCCGGCCGCACGCGGCCGACGATGGCGTTGAAGTTGGCGCCATCGCAATAGAAGTAGGCACCCGCGGCGTGCACCGCCTTGGAGATCTCGATGATCTCACTCTCGAACAGGCCACAGGTGTTGGGATTGGTGAGCATGATCGCGGCGACATCGGGGCCGAGGGCCGCCTTGAGCGCGCCGAGATCGACCCGCCCGCTTTCGTTGGCTGGGATCGGCTTCACGGTGAAGCCGAGCGCGGCGGCCGTCGCGGGATTGGTGCCGTGCGCGGACTCGGGCGCCAGCACGGTCTTCCGTCTTGCACGTTCGCCCCGGCTTTCCAGTGCGGCCGCGATCGCCATCATGCCGCACATCTCGCCGTGCGCGCCGGCCGCCGGCGACATCGCCACCGCGGGCATGCCGGTCAGAGTCTTGAGCCAGTGCGCGAGGCAATCGATCAGCTCCAGCGCGCCTTGCACGGTCGAAACCGGCTGCAGCGGATGGAGATCGCCGATGCCGGCGAAGCGCGCGACTTTCTCGTTGATCCGCGGATTGTGCTTCATGGTGCACGAGCCCAGCGGGTAGACGCCCATGTCGATGGCGTAGTTCTTCTGGCTGAGCCGCGTGTAGTGCTGGACGACCTGTGGCTCGCTGAGACCCGGCAGGCCGATCTCGCCGCCGCGGCGCAGGCCGTTCAGGCGATCCTTGACCTTGGGCGGTTCCGGAAGATCGACGCCGGTACGGCCGGGCTGGCCCATCTCGAAGATCAGCGGCTCTTCGATCTGCAGTGCGCGATTGCCGGTGAAAGTCGCCGCTTCAACCGATGATCCGGATGCGATGCCACCGGAACGTCCTTGCGAGCGATCCATTAGAGGACCTCCTTCAGGCCGGCAACGAGTGCGGCCATGCCCTCGTCCGTCGCCGTCTCGGTGGCGGCGAGCAACAGCAGGTTCTCGACCGATTTGTCATCGGGCAGCAGGCGCGAGGCCGGCACGCCGCCCAGGATGCGCCTGGCCGCGAGCGCTTCGACGACCGGCGCGGCGGGCTTGCCCAGCGAAATCGTGAATTCGTTGAAGAAGCTGTCGTTCAGCACCTTCACGCCGGGTAGCGCCGAAACCTTGTCGGCAAGCTGAGCGGCCTTGGTGTGGTTGATCTCGGCCAGCCGGCGGAAGCCCGCCTCGCCCAGCAAAGTGAGATGCACCGTGAAGGCGAGCGCGCAGAGGCCCGCGTTGGTGCAGATGTTGGAGGTCGCCTTCTCGCGGCGGATATGCTGCTCGCGCGTCGACAACGTCAGCACGAAGCCACGCTTGCCGTCGGCATCGACGGTCTCGCCGACCAGGCGGCCCGGCATCTGGCGCATGTACTTGTCGCGCGTGGCGAACAGGCCGACGTAGGGCCCGCCGAAGCCCAGCCCATTGCCGATCGACTGGCCCTCGCAGACCACGATGTCGGCACCCATCTCGCCCGGCGGCTTCAGGAGGCCGAGCGACACGACCTCGGTCACCACGACGATCAGCAGCGCGCCGGCCGCATGACAGGCTTCGGCCAGCTTGCCGAAGTCGCGCACGTGACCGAAGAAGCTCGGGTTCTGCACGACGACGCAGGAGGTTTCTTTGTCGACGGCGGCGATCAGGTCTTCGAGCCCTTCCGCATCGGGCTTGCCCGACACCGCCTTGAAGCCCTGCCAATGGGCCGTGGTCTCGACGATGCGGCGATATTGCGGATTCAGGCCACCCGACAGCAGCGCCTTGGAGCGCCGCGTCACGCGGTTGGCCATCAGCACGGCCTCGCTGGTGCCGGTCGAGCCGTCGTACATCGAGGCGTTGGCCACCTCCATGCCGGTGAGCAGGGTCACCTGCGTCTGGAACTCGAAAAGATACTGCAAGGTGCCTTGCGTGATCTCGGGTTGGTAGGGCGTGTACGACGTCAGGAACTCGCCGCGCTGGATCATGTAGTCGACGGTCGCCGGCACGTGGTGGCGATAGGCGCCGGCGCCGATGAAGAACGGCGCGACTGATGATGACACGTTCTTCGCCGCATAGGCCTGGAACGCGCGCTCGACCTCGAGCTCGCCCAGGTGATCGGGCAGGCCCGCGATCTTGCCGCCGAGTCGCGCCGACTGGGGCACGTCGCGGAACAGCTCGTCGACCGACTTCACGCCGATGACGCCCAGCATGTCACGCCGGTCGGCGTCGGTGAGAGGGAGATAGCGCATCAGCCGAGGCTCTTCACGAAGGCGTCGTAGGCGGCCTGGTCCATCAGCCCGTCGAGCTCGGACTTGTCGGCGAGCTTCATCTTGAAGAACCAGCCCTTGCCCATCGGCTCGACGTTGATGTCGCCCGGTGTGTCGGCGAGGGCGGCGTTGGCCTCGATCACCTCGCCCGAGGCGGGCGCGTAGATGTCGGACGCGGCCTTGACCGACTCGACCACCGCCACCGAGTCGCCCTTGGCGACCTTGCGACCGGCCTGCGGCACGTCGACGAAGACCACGTCGCCCAGCTGCTCCTGCGCATAGGCGCTGATGCCGATGGTGCCCGTATCGCCCTCGATGCGGATCCACTCGTGTTCTTGGGTGTATTTCATGTCGGCCATCTCGAGAGCTCCTATCCGCGGTAGTAGGCGTGTTTGACGAAAGGCATGGGCACGATCTCGGCTGGCGCCGGCTTGCCGCGCACGAGCAGCTCGACCTTCGTTCCGTTCGCGGACAGCGCCTTGTCGACGTAACCCATGGCGACGGCGCGGCCGAGCGTGGGCGCGAAACCGCCTGATGTGACCTTGCCGACGGTCTTGCCGGATTCTTTTCCACTAGTGGCGACGATCTCCGCGCCCTCGCGCGCGATCGCCTTGCCCTCGGGAAAAATTCCGACGCGCTTGCGCGAGGCGCCCTCGGCGATCTGCTTTTGAATCACGGCGGCGCCGGGGAAGCCGCCCTGCGCGCGGCGCTCCTTGCCGATGCTCCACAGCAGCACTGCCTCGACCGGCGTGGTGGTGATGTCGATGTCGTGGCCGTAGAGGCAGAGGCCGGCCTCCAGCCGCAGCGAGTCGCGGGCGCCGAGCCCGATCGGCTTCACCTCCGGTTGGGCGAGCAATTTGCGCGCGATCGCGTCGGCCGCGGCAGCGGGCGTCGAGATCTCGTAGCCGTCGCCACCGGTGTACCCCGAGCGCGTGACGTAGCACTGGGCACCGTCGATGGTGAACCAGGCGCCAGTCATGAACGTCATCGTGGCGACGGCGGGCGCCAGCCGGGCCAGCGCCTGCGCCGCCTGCGGGCCCTGCAATGCGAGAAGACCGCGCGAAAACATCGGCTCGACCTCGCAGAGACCCGACAGATGCTTCTGAAGATGCGCCAGGTCGGCGTCCTTGCACGCGGCGTTGATCACCAGCAGCAGGTGATCGCCGGTCGACGTCACCATGAGGTCGTCGAGGATGCCGCCCTGGTCGTTTGTGAACTGCGTGTAGCGCTGCTTGCCGGGCTGAAGCCCCGCGATGTCGCCGGGCACGATCGTCTCGAGCGCCTTGGCTGCGTTCTGGCCGGGCTTGGCGGTCAGCCGCACCTGGCCCATGTGCGAGACGTCGAACAGGCCGGCCGCCGTGCGCGTCTGGGCATGTTCGGCCAGGATGCCGGTGGGATACTGGACTGGCATCTCGTAGCCGGCGAAGGGCACGAGGCGCGCGCCCAGTTCCTTGTGCAGCGCATACAGCGGCGTGCGCTTGAGGGGGCCGGCAGTGGATTGTTCAGTCAAAACGATCTCCCAAGGTCGCGTTTACGCGACCGGAGTCGCGCTTCCCGGCGCAAGAACTGCGCCGTCGCGACCCCCTCTGTCCGGAGACCTGAAAGATTCGCCGAAGCTCATTTCACTAATGGGCCGGCTTACTTCGTCGGTGGGCATGCGCCAGATGAGGCGCCCGCCACTTTCCAGAGGCCCATCCTCCTGCGGTCCGTTTGCCTGAGAGTTTCCGGGGTCGGTTGCTCCTTCGGCGCCATCCTTTCGGATGGTCTCTCCCACAGGTATCGACTGGGCAAATCGACCTTAGGCGGCACTCCCGGTGCCGTCCATTGGAAACCTTGCGGGAAAACCTAGGTCGCGGCCTTGCGGGCCATCGGCGCACAGGCAGCACTCGTGCCGACGCTGGCGGCCGACACGATCGTCCCCGCCCCATCGGCAAGCACGTTCAAGGTGCAAGTCCGCCACACCGGCGGCTCGGGCCGGGCCATGACCTCGACCGTGGCGGCACGTCCGTTTTCGTAAGTGGTCTTCTGCGTCGGCACCGGCGTGTCGTCGCGCACGCGGTCGGTCCAGACATAGGTCGTGCCGCTGGCCGACGGTTGCCGGCTCTCGGGCGTGCCGAGCCTGGTCACGGCCGAGGCGATCGGCTGGCCCTTCAGGCCGGCAAAGCTCGCATCGATCGTCTGGACCGAACCGCAGGCCGCGACTGTCAGGATCGCGGCCAACCAGAGCAGCCGGGCACTCACGACTGGCGCGCCAGTTCCGTGAAGGCGTTGGCGAAGGCCTCGCGACCGCCGGCGAGGCCGGTCTCGTTGAAGATGTCGGCGGTCAGCGACTGCACCGAGGCCTCGTCGACCTTGACCCCGTTGCTCGTCAGGAACTTGCGCGCCGCCGACACCGCCTCGTCCATGGCGCCGCCGGTCTTGTAGAGCCGGTAGTAGTCGGGATGGCCGCCGCGGCCCAGCGCCTCGGCGATCACGTCGGTGAAGTTGACGACGCGCAACGGATAGATCGCCTCCGCGCCGGCGAGCGCACGATGGCACGAGTGATACATGGTGACGATCGTGTCGGCGCCGGCGGCGACTGCGCCTTCGGCCAGCGCGCGATGGATCGCCTGCTCGCGACCCTTGAACTTTGCCGCCTGCCCGCCGCAGGCATAGGAGAAGCCCGAATCCTGCGGCAGCTCGACCAGCTCGAGGTTGGGCACGGCGCGCATCAGGCGACGCATGCTGTCCAGCGTGGCGCCGATGCCCTGGTGCTCGTGGATGACGACACGGCGTTTGGGTTGATCGACGAAGAGCGTCTTCAGCTCGTCAATATTGTCGGCGAGGAATTCGCTGATGTGGCCCAAGTCGAACGACGGCGGCGCCACGTCCTTTTCCAGCTCGTCGAAGTTCTTGGTGCAGGTCGGGCACCAGGTCAGCACCTTCGAGGCACCCGACTGGCCGAAGCGGTTGAAGGTGCGGTGGCCGATCTTCTCATAGGTCGGCAGGTCGGCTTCCTGGAACTGGTAGACGCCGCAGCAGTGGGCGGTGCCGCCAACCACGTCGAAGTCGAGCTGCAGGGCGTCGAGGATGTCCATGACGTTGAGCACGATGTGTGGCGTGCGCAGGACGTTGCAGCCGGTATAGAAGAGCACGTCGGCGGTGCGCTTCTCGGCCGGCGCCAAGATATGCTTCAGCGTCTCAGACGGCAGCTGCATGCTGGCCAGCAGACGCACCGCCTGCGCCATGTGGCGGAAGCGGCCGGCGGCGAGAGTGGCGCTGGCCTCGAGCGGGCGCGCGGCCTCCACTGTCTTCATCTTGGCGATCGTCACCCACTGGCGGACGTTGATGTCCTCGGGGCAGGCGGCGCTGCACTGGGCGCTGCCGTCGCAGGCGCCGAGCCACTTGTGCAGCCCTTCGGCCGCGGCGCCCGCCTGACGTGTAAGTGCGACCAGCTCGGCCACGCGGGTCTTGGCCTCGCCCGCGTCCATGCCGATCTCACGGGCCGTCGGGCAGGCCTCGAAGCACTTGCCGCATCCGGTGCAGCGATCCGCCGCGTCCGATGCCAAAGCTTCCAGTCGATCCGCATATGCACTCACGACGACCTCCTGACGCAACCCGGTCCCAGTGTACCCCTTCGGCCGCCACCGAAACATCGGCCTGCGGGACGAGTTTACCTTGGGTCGTCCCTTAGGAGGCCACCATGACCGTCACCTGCGCCATCCGCTACGTCATCGACCCGTTCAAGCGCGAAGCTTTCGAGGCCTATGCCCGGCGGTGGCTCACCATCATCCCGGCCAATGGCGGCGACCTGATCGGCTACTTCATGCCGCATGAGGGCACCAACAACATCGCCCATGCCCTGATCTCGTTCCCGAGCCTGGCCGCCTACGAGACCTACCGGGCGAAATTGCGCCAGGACAAGGCGGCGATGGACAATTTCCGCTTCGCCGAGGCCGAGCGCTGCATCCTGGTCGAGGAGCGGACCTGGTTGCGGCCGGTCACACCGACCTGACCGTTCCGCCGGTGCGGGCCTGCCTTGCACAACCGGCGTTGCAAAAGACGCGCGAATAAGGGCAATACCTCCCCAACTCGATCTGGGGAGAAACGCCAAATGACCATCCGCCTTCATCGTCGCCGCCTGCTCGGCACCACGCTCGCCGCCGGTGCGGCCTTTCCGCTGGTCGCCATTCGCAGCCGGCCGGCCAACGCCGCCGAATTCAGCTACAAGTACGCCAACAACTCGCCGGTGACCCACCCGCTCAACGTGCGCACCACCGAGGCCGCCGCCCGCGTGCTCGAGAAGACCGGCGGCAAGGTCGAGATCAAGGTGTTCCCGAACAACCAGCTCGGCTCCGACACCGACATGCTGAGCCAGCTGCGCTCGGGCGCGATCGAGTTCTTCACTTTGTCCGGCCTGATCCTGTCGACCCTGGTGCCGGTCGCCTCGATCAACGGCGTCGGCTTCGCGTTCAAGGACTACGGCCAGGTGTGGCCGGCGATGGACGGCGCGCTCGGCACCCTGGTGCGCGGCGAGATCGCCAAGCGCGGCCTCTACGCCTTCGCCAAGATGTACGACAACGGCTATCGCCAGATCACCAGCGCGACCAAGCCGATCAAGACGCCGGAGGACCTCTCGGGCTTCAAGATCCGCGTGCCGGCGAGTCCGCTGTGGACCAGCCTGTTCAAGGCGTTCGGCGCCTCGCCGACGACCATCAACTTCAACGAGGTCTACACCGCGCTGCAGACCCACGTCGTCGACGGCCAGGAGAACCCGCTGTCCCTGATCGACGTCGCCAAGCTCTACGAAGTGCAGAAGTACGTCGCCATCACCAACCACATGTGGGACGGCTTCTGGTTCCTCGCCAACAAGAAGTCCTTCGAGGCGATGCCGGCGAACCTGCGCGAGATCGTCGAGGCCGAGTTCAACGTCTCGGCCATCGCCGAGCGCGAGGACCTGTCCAAGATGAACCAGACCGTGGCCACGACGCTCAAGGGCAAGGGCCTGCAGTTCGTCGAGACCGACGCCGCCGCCTTCCGCGGCGCGCTGAAGAAGGCCGGCTTCTACGAAGAGTGGAAGGGCAAGTTCGGCGCCGAGGCGTGGTCCACGCTCGAGAAGGCGGTCGGCAACCTCTCCTGATCGACCGGTGATCAACCGCATCGAATCGGTGCTGCGCAGCGCTGTGGAAATTCCCACGGCGCTGCTGGTGCTGATCGAGATCTTCGTGCTGCTGGCCGGCGTCGTCAGCCGCTTCGTGTTCCACCACCCGTTCGTGTGGAGCGACGAGCTGGCGTCGATCCTGTTCCTGTGGCTGGCCATGCTGGGCTCGGTCGTGGCGCTGCAGCGTATGCAGCACATGCGGCTGACCGCGGTGGTGACGCGCCTGCCGCCCGCGATCCAGTCCTATGCCGAGGTGCTGGCGGTGGCGGTGCCCGCTCTCTTCCTCGCCATCCTGCTGCCCTACGCCTGGGACTATGCCGCCGAGGAATTCTACATCGAGACGCCGGCGCTCGGCCTGCCCAACATCGTGCGCGCCGCGGCGATCCCGACGGGTGCGGCGATCATGCTGCTGGGCTGCGCGCTGCGGCTGGTGCGCTTTTCGCTGCGGCCCCTGCTCAGCGTCGTGGCGGTGCTGGCCCTGATCGCGGTCGGCCTCCATTTCGCGGCGCCGGTGCTGAAGGCGGTCGGCAACTGGAACCTCGTCTTCTTCTTCGTCGTGCTGCTGGCCACCGCCGTGCTGCTGGGCGTGCCGATCGGCTTTTCCTTCGGCACCGCGACGCTCGCCTTCCTGATGTGCGTCACCCGGGTGCCGCTCACCATCGTGGTGTCGCGCATGGATGAGGGCATGAGCAGCCTCGTCCTGCTCGCCGTGCCGCTGTTCGTGTTCCTCGGCCTGCTGATCGACATGACCGGCATGGCGCGCGCCATGGTGGCGTTCCTCGCCGGCCTGCTCGGCCACGTGCGCGGCGGCCTCTACTATGTGCTGCTCGGCGCCATGTACCTGGTATCCGGCATCTCGGGCTCGAAGGCCGCCGATATGGCCGCCGTCGCGCCTGTGCTTTTTCCCGAGATGAAGCGGCGCGGCTCGAACGACGGCGAGATGGTCTCGATCCTGTCGGCCTCGGGCGCCATGAGCGAGACGATCCCGCCCAGCCTGGTGCTGATCACCATCGGCTCGGTAACCGGCGTGTCGATCGCAGCACTGTTCACCGGCGGCCTGCTGCCGGGCTTCGTGCTGGCGGTGGCACTCGGCGTCGTGGCGTGGTGGCGCTCGCGCAACGAGGCCGTCGGCGAGCGCGCGAGCCGTCGCCAGATCGGCCGCACCTTCGTGATCGCGCTGCCGGCGCTGCTGCTGCCCTTCGTGATCCGCTCGGCCGTGGTCGAGGGCGTGGCGACCGCCACCGAGGTGTCGACCATCGGCATCGCCTACGCCACCCTGATGGGCCTGCTGATCTACCGCCAGTTCGACTGGAAGCGGCTCTATCCGATGCTGCTCGAGACGGCGTGCCTGTCGGGCGCGATCCTGCTGATCATCGGCACCGCCACCGGCATGGCTTGGGCACTGACCCAGTCGGGCTTCTCCCATCAGCTCGCCCAGGCGATGGCGGCGGTGCCCGGCGGTTCGTTCGGCTTCCTGATGATCTCGATCCTGGCCTTCATCGTGCTCGGCAGCGTGCTCGAAGGCATTCCCGCGATCGTGCTGTTCGGGCCGCTGCTCTTCCCGATCGCCAAGGCCGCGCACGTGAACGAGGTGCACTACGCGATGGTGGTGATCCTGGCGATGGGCGTCGGCCTGTTCGCCCCGCCGCTCGGCGTCGGCTACTACGCCGCCTGCGCCATCGGCCAGGTCTCGCCCGACGCCGGCATGAAGCGCATCTGGCCGTACCTCGGCGCGCTGGTCGTGGGACTGGTGGCGGTCGCCGCCATCCCCTGGCTGTCGACGGGCTTCCTCTAGCGCCTAGCGCGCAGCGGCGCGCCTGTTGTACTGCAGCTCTTCCTGGGTCGGCTTCAGGCCCACCGCCACGCGATAGGCGCCGAGGTCGGACGGCGTGTTGTAGTACAGCGTGAGCGTGATCTCCTCGATCGAGGCGCCGCGCGGATTGGCCGTCGACAGCTTGAAGTCGGCGTTGAAGTCCTGGCCCTGGGCCACGGTTCCGTTGCCCTCGATCACGCGCACGAAGTACGGCACGCTGGTCGTGCCGGGGCCGATCGACGGTCCGGCATTCGCGGTAATGCGCATCTTCAGGCTCACTTCCATCTTGCCGCGGCCCGCCGAGCACTCGACGCCGGTGCCGGTCACACTGGCCTGGAAGGCGACGTCGCGCGGATCGCGGCCGGCGCCCGGCTTGAACCGGGTCAGGCTCTGCGCGTCCTCGACCAGGAACGGGCTCGGGCAATAGTTGCCGGAAATCTGCTCCTTGTTCGAGCGACCGCAGGCGCCGAGCGCCAAGGCCAGCACGAGCGGCGCGGTGAGGACGAGTGTGCGGCCGATCATGAGAGCGACTTGTGGGTTCCGTCGCACAGCGGCTTCTTGGCGGAATGCTTGCAGGCGCAGAGCCAGTGATCGCCCGACTTCTCGGCGGTGTACTTCATCGGAACGAGGCCGCTGCCCTTGTGCGTTCCGTCGCAGAACGGCTGGTTCTTGCTCATTCCGCAGGCGCACCACCAATAGTCCTTGCCAGCCTCCAGGGCGACCTTGAGGGGCGCCTTGGCCGCGACAACCGGCTCAGTCATATTGCTTTCCTCGTTGCTTTACCGAAGGAGTCTAGGCAATGGTCCGCGAGCCCGCAAGCGATGGGTCCGCCAGCCACACGCCCGTTTCGCCATGACCCAGCCGAAGAAGCCGCTCACGATCCTGCTCGCCAGTCCGCGCGGCTTCTGCGCCGGCGTCGATCGCGCCATCCAGATCGTCGAGCGCGCCATCGAGCGTTACGGACGGCCGGTCTACGTCCGCCACGAGATCGTGCACAATCGCTTCGTGGTCGAGAGCCTCGAGGCCAAGGGCGCGATCTTCGTCAACGAGCTCGACGAGGTGCCCGACGACCGCCCGGTGATCTTCTCCGCACACGGCGTGCCGAAATCGGTGCCAGCCGAGGCCACTCGCCGCAACCTTCTCTACGTCGACGCGACCTGCCCGCTGGTCTCCAAGGTCCATCGCGAGGCCGAGCGTCATGCCGTCTCGGGCCGCACCGTGGTGCTGATCGGTCACGCCGGCCATCCCGAGGTGATCGGTACGATGGGCCAGCTCCCGCCCGGCACGGTGCTGCTGGTCGAGGACGTGCACCAGGCCGAGAAGCTGATGGTGCCCGACCCGCTCAATCTCGCCTACGCCACGCAGACGACGCTGTCGGTCGACGACACGACCGACATCGTGGCGGCGCTGCGCCGGCGCTTTCCCGAGATCCAGGGCCCGAAGATGGAGGACATCTGCTACGCCACGACCAACCGCCAGGCGGCGGTCAAGGCGATCGCGGAGACCTGCGATGCGCTGGTCGTGATCGGCGCGCCCAATTCGTCCAACTCGATGCGACTCGTCGAGGTCGCGGCGAACTACGGCTGCGCCAGGTCGCGCCTGGTCCAGCGTGCCGCCGACATGGACTGGGGCTGGCTCGACGGTTCGCGGCGACTCGGCATCACCGCCGGCGCCTCCGCGCCCGAGCTGCTGGTCGACGAACTGATCGCGGCCTGCCGCGAGCGCTACGACGTCACGGTCGAGGAAGTGCGCACGACGGAAGAGAGCGTGGTCTTCAAGCTGCCGCGCCAGCTGGTGACCTGATGGCGGTCTATACCGACGTCGGCGACGCCGAGCTCGAGGCCTTTCTCGCCGAGTATGACATCGGCCGCGCCGACGCGCTGAAGGGCGTCGCCGAGGGTGTCGAGAATTCCAACTACCTGCTGACCACCGACCGCGGCCAGTACTTCCTGACGCTCTACGAAAAGCGCGTCGACCCGAAGGACCTGCCGTTCTTCCTCGGCCTGATGGATCACCTGTCGGCGCGCGGCATCAATTGCCCGCGACCGATCCACGGCCGCGACGGCAATGCGGTGCGCCGGCTGGCCGGTCGGCCGGCCGCCATCACGACGTTCCTGCACGGTCTGTCGCCGCGTCGCATCGCGGTGAAGCACTGCGCGCCCATCGGCGAGGCGCTGGCCAAACTCCATCTGGCCGGCCAGGACTTCAAACTGAAGCGACCCAACGCCCTCTCGGTCGGCGGCTGGCGGCCGCTGTTCGACAGCAGCCGCGACCACGCCGACGGCGTCGCCGCCGGCCTCGCGCGCGAACTCGGCGACGAGCTCGCCTTCCTCGAGTCGCACTGGCCCCGCGACCTGCTGACGGGCGTGATCCACGCCGATCTCTTCAACGACAACGTGTTCTTCCTCAACGACAGCCTGTCGGGGCTGATCGACTTCTACTTCGCCTGCAACGATGCGCTGGCCTACGACGTCGCCATCTGCCTCAACGCCTGGTGCTTCGAGGTCGACCGCTCGTTCAACGCCACCAAGGCGCGCGCGCTGCTGCAGGCCTACGAGAAGGTCCGCCCGCTTGGCGCCGCCGAACGCACGGCGCTGCCGCTGCTGGCGCGCGGCTCGGCGCTGCGCTTCCTGCTGACCCGGCTCTACGACTGGATCCACACGCCGCCCGACGCGCTGGTCAAGCGCAAGGATCCGCTCGAGTACCTGGCCTACCTGCGCTTCCATCGCGCCACGACCTCGCTCGCGGACTACGGGCTTTGAGCGAGACACCCGAGGTCGAAATCTTCACCGATGGCGCCTGCAGCGGCAATCCAGGACCGGGCGGCTGGGGCGCAATCCTGCGTTTCGTGGCTGCAAGCGGGGCGGGACGCGAGCGCGAACTGTCGGGCGGCGAGCCGGCGACGACCAACAATCGCATGGAGCTGATGGGCGTCATCTCCGGCTTCGAGGCGCTGAAGCGGCCGTGCAAGGTGAAGCTCCACACCGACAGCAAGTACGTGCTCGACGGCGCCACCAAGTGGATCCACGGCTGGAAGAAGAACGGCTGGCGCACCGCCGACAAGAAGCCGGTGAAGAATGTCGAGCTATGGCAGCGCCTCGACGCGGCGCGCGCGCCGCACAAGGTCGACTGGATCTGGGTGAAGGGCCACAGCGGCCACGCCGAGAACGAGCGCGCCGACGAGCTGGCGCGCCTGGAAGTCGAGAAGCTGCGCGCCTAACCCTTGCGCTGGGCCGGCACCGGCTTCTTCTCGGCCGCCGGCTTCTCGTAGACGAGGTCGAACATCTCCTGCGTGCCGTCGCACGGGTTGTCGCCCTCGACCAGGCGCCAGACCTGCGATTTGCCGGAGCGGCGGAAGTGCAGCGTGCCGCCGGCCTTGCAGGCCGCGCCCTTGTCGAGCTTGGCGACGCGGAACGCGACTTCGCCGCGCACGGTAACGTGGTTGGCCGAGATGCTCTCGACCACGGCGTTGATCGACGCCCAGTCGCCTTCGGTGCCGGGCGCCACGCTGTCGATGCGGCCGGTCACGCTCCACAGGCCGCCCTGCTTGGTCACGGCCACGGTGCCGGGCTTGGCACCCTTGATCTTGGCGTAGCGGCCCCAGACGATCTTGGCGGCGCCGGCGAAGAGCTGCGCCTCGGCCTCCGAATCGATCTTGGTCTGCGTGATTTTCTTCTGGTCCTCGGCCAGCGGCGAGGTGAGCCCGGTGAGGGGCACGCCCTTGTCGACCTGCGGCGCCAGCAGCGGCGGCGGCGCGGGATAATAGGACGACGGCGCCTGGCCCTGATCGGCGGGCTGGCTCTGGGCCACGGCCGGAGCGACGGCCAAGAGGAGGAACGTGAGGAGGAGGCGTTTCATTGTTTTCCGCTTCAACTGCGATTTCGTCGACATTACCGCTTCTTGGCATCCTTTGCAGCAGGCGCCGGAGTCGCGGCCTCCGGCCGGTCGCCGCGCAGGCCCGCCTCCGCCCGCCGCGCGGCGTTGGAGCCCGGCGGCACGAGGGCCGCGACCTTCTTGAAGTCGCCGTCGGCCGCCGGCCTGTCGCCCAGCGCCAGATAGTCGAAACCGCGTTCAAGCAGGGCGTCCGAGTGGTCCGGCGCCAGGCGCAGCGCATATTGCGCGTCGGTGAGCGCCCGCTTCGGATCGCCCGCGCTGCGCCAGGCGGCGGCCCGCAGCACGATGGTATCGACGTCTTTGGCCCTGAGACCGAGCGCGTGGTCGAAATCCGAGATGGCCCGCGGCCACGCCTTCATCGCAGCGTAGCTGAGACCGCGATCGATCCACAGGTCGGGATCGTCGGTCTTGAGGTCGAGGGCGCGGCTCTGTGCCGCCGCCGCGTTCTCCGCCTGCCCGGCCTCGATCCAGCCTTGGCCCGCCTGGGCATAGAGCTCGGCGCGCAGGCCGGGCCGGTCCGAACCCATGTCGCGGGCGATCGCCTCGAACTGGTTGGCGGCCTGGATGAACTTGCCCGACTCGAACATGGCGACGGCCACGCAGTGGCGGGCCCCAAGGCCGCCGCCCTCGCCCATCCACTTCTCGGCGACCGGCAGGGCCTTGAGCGGCTCGCCGCGGGCGAGCTTCATGCATTCGACGTAGCGGCGTTGGTGATCCGGCGTGGTCGCAAACGGCGCCAGCCCGCGATCGAGCGTCGTGCCGACCCCGGACTCGGGCGGCAGATCCCTGATCTGTGCGGCCGCCGGCAGGGCGGCTGCCAGCAGCACGGCCGCGAGCGGCGCGAGGACGCGAAACATCATGGTTGAAAAGAACCGCGCCTGAGCGATCCTGACAAGATGACGGGACGTCTTTTCATTTTCGGTCTGGGCTACAGCGGCCTTGAAATCGCCAAGCTCGCCAGAACGGCCGGGTGGCGCGTGGCCGGCACGGTCACCACAGCCGACAAGGCGGCCAGGCTCCGCGACCAGGGCATCGATGCCCACGCGTTCGACGGCTCCACGCCCGTGACCGTCGAGGACCTTGCCGCGGCCACGCATATTCTTTGCTCCATTGCACCCGGAACCACGGGCGATCCCGCGCTCAAGGCCTGCGGCGACCGGCTCGGGCACGCCAGGTGGCTGGGCTACCTCTCGACCACGGGCGTCTACGGCGATCGTGCCGGCGGCTGGGTCGACGAAACCGACGCGCCCAAGCCCACGCAGGCGCGCTCCATCGAGCGGCTGGCGACCGAGCGCGCGTGGCAGGCGCTGGGACAAAAGACCGGCGCCGCCGTCGACGTGTTCCGTCTGCCCGGCATCTACGGCCCGGGCCGCAGCGCCGTCGACCAGGTGAAGGCCGGCACTGCGCGCCGCATCGACAAGCCCGGCCAGGTCTTCTCACGCATCCACATCGAGGACATCGCCGCCGCCGTGGTCGCGGCGATGAACCGGCCACCGCACCGGAACGCGCGCATGGGCGCGATCTACAACGTCGTCGACGATCTCGCCGCGTCGTCGGCCGACCTGATCGCCTACGCCTGCGAGCTGCTCGGCAAACCGGTACCGCCGCTCATCCCCTGGAGCGAGATCGAGCCCGCGATGAGCACGATGGCGCGTTCCTTCTATTCGGAGAACCGCCGCGTGCGGAACGACCGCCTCAAGCGCGAGCTCGGCGTCACCCTGCGCTATCCGACCTACCGCGAGGGCCTGCGCGCGATCGCAAGCCTCGGCTAGCCGGCCAGCTCCCCGACAGTGGCGATCAGACGGGCGATGTCGGCCGGCGTGCTGAGGCGATGGTCGCCGCCTTTCACGAAGGTCGTGACGACCTCTGGCGCGTCGAGATGCCGGGCGATCTGCAGCGAATAGTCCCACGGCACGTCGGGATCGCTCTGCCCGTGCAGCAGGCGCACCGGGCACGGCAGCACGAGCTTCTTGTCGAGCACGAGATGGTCGCGGCCTTCCTCGATCAGCTTCCAGGTGAAGACCGACGGCTCCGGCGAATATTGCGACGGCCGTTCCAGGCGTCCGTCGCGCTGCAGGGTGGCGCGCTCCTCGGGCGACAGGCCGGCGAGCAGCATGCGCTCGGTGAAGTCGGGCGCGGCGGCGATCAGTACGAGGCCGGCGAGCCGCTCCGGCCGCTTCAGCGCCACCAGCAGCGACAGCCAGCCGCCCATGCTCGAGCCCACGAGGACCAGCTTGCCGGTCGTGAGCGCGTCGATGGCTGCCAGCGAGTCGTCGAGCCAGCGGCCGATCGTACCGTCCTCGAACCGGCCGGAAGATTGCCCGTGGCCGAGATAGTCGAAACGCAGAAAGGCGCGGCCGATCCTGGCCGCCCAGTCTTCCAGGGCGACCGCCTTGGTGCCGGTCATGTCGGAACGGAAGCCGCCGAGGAACACGACGGTCGGCGCGCGGCCGGCGGTTCTTGTGTAGGCGACGAAATTACCGTCCGGTCGCGCGAGCCGCTCTGCCCTACTTTTGTCGTTCATGTCGTGTTACCTGCCACACTGACAAAACAACCGCCAACGCCTTGTCCTCCATCACCCTTCTGCAAATCGTTCCGTCGCTCGCCGGCGGTGGATTGGCGCGCGCGACGCTCGACACGGCGCAGGCGGTGGCGGCGGCCGGCGGCACGTCGATCGTGGCCTCGCCCGGCGGCGCGATGGTGCCCGACCTGCTGCGGCTGCGCGCCTCCCATCTCGAGCTGCCGCCGTGGAGCGGCCCGCTGTGGTCGCGGCTCAGCCTGCCGCCCAAGTTGGCAGCGAGCCTGCGCGCCGCCGACGTCACGCTGATCCAGGCGCGCTCACCCAAGGCAGCGTGGGTCGCGAGCGCGCTGGCCCGCCGGCTCAAGGTAAAATGGATCGCCACGCTGCACCAACCCTTCCTCGCGTCGACCGTCTTGGACCGCCTCGCCGAGCGCCGCCAGTTGCGGGCCGACGCGCTGGTCGCCGTATCGGACTATGTCGCGCGCGATGCCCGTGCACGCGAGCCCGACCCGGCCGACCGCCTGCGGACGATCCCGCCCGGCATCAACTTCGACCGCTTCGATCCGGCACTGGTGCGCGCCGACCGGGTGATCCGGCTGGCCGGCAACCTGCGCGTGCCGGACGGCAGCCACGTCGTGCTGCATCCCGGACGCTTCGACCGCGATCGCGGGCAGAAGCTCCTGATCGAAGCCATCCGGCGGCTCGGCCGCCCCGACGTTTTCTGCCTGCTGCTCGGATCGACCGGTGCCCCGACCGCCTTCGAGAAGGAAGCCGAGCAGGCGATCGCGGCCGCCCAGCTGCACGGCCGCGTGCAGATCGGCCCCTATGTCGACGACATGCCGGCCGCCTACATGCTGGCCGACGTCGTGGTGGCGACCGGCGGCAAGACCCAGGGCTTTTGCCGTTCGCTGATCGAGGCGCAGGCGATGGGCCGGCCGGTCGTAGCCATCGACGGCGGCGGTGCCGCCGAGGCCCTCCTGTCCGGCACGACGGGCTGGCTGGCGGCGCCGGGCGAGGCGACGGGACTGGCCGATGCCCTGAACGCCGCCCTCTCGCTGTCGCCCGAGGCCCGCGGCGAACTCGCCCGGACGGCCCAGGAGCATGTCCGCGGGCACTATGACCTCGCCGAAACCAACCGGCGGCTGCTTAATCTTTATGAGCAGGTTGCCTCCTGAAACTTGACTCAATGGCCCGCTGCTCCTATCTCCGGGGCGCATGGACCGGCTGTTTTTCCCCGCTCCGACGACACTGACCACCGTTCGAACTTGATTCGGCCGGGCGCGCGCGTTTGTGCCGCTTCCCGGCCTCTTCCATCGGCCCCATCGGCCGGTCGATGAGACGTGTTCGAATTTCTGCCTAGGTGGTTGCCATGATCAATATTTCCCTGCCGGACGGTTCGGTCCGAAAGTTCGACAAACCGGTGAACGGCGCGGAGATCGCCGCGTCGATCGGCCCCGGTCTCGCCAAGGCCGCGCTCGCGCTGCGCATCGACGGCAAGATGAAGGACCTCGCCACGGTCGTCGACCATGATGCCAGGATCGGCATCGTCACGTCGAAGGACCCCGACGCGCTCGAGCTGCTGCGCCACGACGCGGCGCATGTGCTGGCCCAGGCCGTCCAGGAACTCTTCCCGGGCACGCAGATCACGTTCGGCCCTGCGACCGAGGAAGGCTTTTACTACGACTTCGTCCGCGCCGAGCCTTTCTCGCCCGAGGACTTCGCCAAGATCGAACAGCGCATGGCCGAGATCGTCGACCGCGATCTGCCGATCGTGCGCGAAGTGTGGGATCGCCCCAAGATCAAGCAGCACTTTGTCGATCACGGCGAGACGTTCAAAGCCGAGTGGGCCGACGAGCTGCCCAAAGACGAGATCATTACCGTCTACAAGCAGGGCGACTGGCTCGACATGTGCCTGGGTCCGCACCTGCCCTCGACGGGCAAGCTCGGCAAGGCGTTCAAGCTCACCAAGGTGTCAGGCGCCTACTGGCGCGGCGACGCGACCAAGGCGCAGCTCCAGCGCGTCTACGGCACGATCTTCTTCTCGGACAAGGACCTGGAGGCCTACCTGCTACGCATCGAGGAAGCCGAGAAGCGCGACCATCGCAAGCTCGGCCGCGAGATGGGCCTCTTCCATCAGCAGGAAGACGCCGCCGGCATGGTCTACTGGCATCCCAAGGGCTGGACGTTCTGGCGCACGCTGGAAGCTTACCTGCGGCGCAAGCTCGAGGCCGGCGGCTACGTCGAGGTGAAGACGCCGCAGCTCAACGACCGCCGACTGTGGGAAGCGTCGGGCCACTGGGAGAAGTTCCGCGAGAACATGTATCTCAGCGAGAACGAGGAAGGCCTGCGCGAATTCATCGGCGATCCGGCGCAACGCATCTTCGCGCTGAAGCCGATGAACTGCCCTTGCCATATCCAGATTTTCAACCAGGGCCTGCGCAGCTATCGCGAGCTGCCGTTGCGCATGGCCGAGATGGGGTCGTGCCATCGCTTCGAGCCGTCGGGTGCGCTGCACGGCATCATGCGCGTGCGCGCCTTCACGCAGGACGATGCCCACATCTTCTGCACCGAGGACCAGATCGAGAGCGAGACGATCCGCTTCTGCAAGCTCCTGGGCGAGGTCTACAAGGACCTGGGTTTCGAGTACTTCGTGAAGTTCTCGGACCGCCCGCCGACGCGCGCCGGGACGGACGCGACCTGGGACCAGGCCGAAGGCGCGCTCAAGTCGGCATCGAAGGCCGCGGGACTGGAGCCCATCCTCAATCCCGGCGAAGGCGCCTTCTACGGGCCCAAGCTCGAATTCGTGCTGCGCGACGCGATCGGCCGCGACTGGCAATGCGGTACCCTGCAGGTCGATTTCGTGCTGCCGGAACGATTGGGTGCGGCCTACGTTGCAGAAGACGGGTCGCGCAAGCGGCCGGTCATGCTGCACCGCGCCATCTTCGGCAGCTTCGAACGCATGATCGGCGTTCTCATCGAGCACTATGCCGGCCGCTTCCCGTTGTGGCTGGCGCCGACGCAAGCGGTGGTGGTCACGATCGTCAACGATGCCGACAGCTATGCCAACGAAGTCGCCGCGAAACTGCGGGCCGCAGGCATGCGGGTCGACGTCGACCTGCGCAACGAGAAGATCAGCTACAAGGTCCGCGAACATTCACTGGCCCATGTCCCGTTGATCCTGGCGGTCGGCCGGCGCGATATGGAAAGCCAGACCGTCGCGGTCCGCCGGCTCGGATCGGAGAAGCAGGAGGTCCTTGAACTCGGGGCCGCCGCCACTACACTTTCAGCCGAGGCGCGGCCGCCCTTCTAGGGCGATCGCGGTCTCGTTTTTCGCCCCGGCCGATGGGTTGCCAAAGGAGGGGGCTTTGACAGAGGAGAAGTAAGCCATAGCTCGACCCGCACAACAGAGCGCTCCGACCAAGGATGGTCCGCGCGTCAACGGCGAAATCAAAGCGCCGCAAGTCCGACTGATCGACGAAAACGGCGACATGGTCGGCGTCGTCAGTTCCCGTGAAGCGTTGGAGATGGCCGAGGAGGCCAGTCTCGACCTGATCGAGATTTCGCCCAACGCCGTGCCGCCGGTCGCCAAGATTTCCGACTACGGCAAGTACAAGTACGAGGCCCAGAAGAAGGCCCACGAGGCGCGCAAGCACCAGAAGGTCATCGAGGTCAAAGAGATCAAGATGCGCCCGAACATCGACGACCACGATTACGAGGTGAAGATGCGCGCCATGAAGCGGTTCATCGAGGAAGGCGACAAGGTGAAGGTCACCCTGCGCTTCCGCGGCCGCGAGATGGTGCACTCCGAACTCGGCCTGCAGGTCCTCAACCGCGTCCGCGGCGAGATGGACCCGCTCACCAAGATCGAGTCGATGCCGCGCATGGAAGGCCGGCAGATGATCATGGTGCTCGCTCCCAAATGACTGTCGCGTGACGATAGTGATCGTCACTTGACGATCAGGGCGATAGGACTCGCGGCGGCACTCGCCGCCGCGTCGGTCGCATCGCCCGCGCTGGCCCAGCTCAATGCCGGCGCCCAACGGACCTACGAGGACTTTCAGCGGCTGGGGCCGCACCGCGTCTTCATGCTCGCGGCCGATGGCAAGGGCTACTTGTGGGCCGGCGCGAGCGGGGTAGATCCGAGCGGCGCCATCGAACGCGGCCTCAAATCGTGCGGGGACAGCGCCAAGGCGGCCTGCACCCTGTACGCCGTCAACAACGTCGTGCTGAACGGCCGCGACTGGAAGTCCGCGACGCCGCCGCTCCTTCCTGCGATCGGAAGACTGCGGCCCGAGCCCTATTGGGACAACAAGGGACCACAGGCCGCGGCCGGGCTCATCGTCTGGAGCCACGGCTACATGCTGGGCCGTGACGCCACGGCATCGGCGCCGCAAGGCCAGGTCGCGTACTTCACACGTGACGGCTATGACCTCTACCGCTTCGACCGCCAGTACATCCGCGACTGGCCAGGCGACGCCACCGATCTCGCCGAGGCCGTGCGCCAGGCGAAGTCGATGGGCTATCGGCGCGTGATCCTAGCCGGGCAATCCGCCGGGGCCTGGGTGTCGATGGCGGCCACGATGCGCGGCGCGCCAGTGGACGGCGTCATCTCGGTCTCCGCCGCGCACCATGGCGAGGTGAAGGACATGCGCGACGTTTCGCGCGCGCGGTCGGAATGGCAGCAGGTCGTGAAGGGCATCAAGCCCGGCCCGCGCCTGATCGTGGTGAACTTTGTCGACGACGCCTACGACGTCGGCGGCCGTATGGACGACGCCAAGGCGGCCTTCGCGGTCTCCGGCGTCAATGCCATTGTCATTTCCAATCCTGAGGGCTTCAAGGGCCACGGCGCAGCCGGCAACAACGTCTTCCCGCGCAAGTTCGGCGCCTGTATCCACGACTTCATCGAAAAGGGCACGCGCCAGGCGCCCTGCCTCTAGCTCACGGCATATAAGAGCCGCCGTTGACGTGCAGCACCTGCCCGGTCGTGGCGTCGGAATCGTCGGACGCCAGGAACACCGCCGTGCGCGCGATCTGCTCGGGCGTCAGCATCTTGCCGCCGAGCGGCATCGACGTCTTGGCCATCTCGACGAGTTCGTCGGTGGTATTGCCGAAGCGCGGCTGGGCGGTATCGGTCAGGCTGGGCGCGATGGCGTTGACGCGGATGTTGTAGGGCGCCAGCTCCAACGCCAGCGCGCGGGTCATCGACACGACGCCGCCCTTGCTGGCGCTGTAGTGCACGCCGCGCACCGCGCCGCGGATCGCAGCCGACGAGAGATTGACGATCGAGCCGCCGGGCTTCCTGGCCGCGATCAGCGCCTTGGCAACGGCAATGCTGGCGAAGCAGCCGGCCTTGAGGTTGATGTCGAGCACGAAGTCCCAGTCGCGCTCCTGCATCTCCAGAAGCGCCACCCTTGGATAGACCCCGGCATTGTTGACCAGGATGTCGGGCGGCCCGAGCTGTTCGACCGTCTCGGCCACCATGTTTTCAACCTCGGCGAGCTTCGAGACGTCGGCCTTCAACAAGAGGGCTTTTCGACCCGCCGCACGGATCCTGGCGGCGACCGCCTCGACTCCATTGCGGTCGTCGAGCCAGTTCACCGCGACATCGGCGCCCGCCTCGGCTAGCGCCACCGCGATCGCAGCCCCAATGCCCTGCTGGGCGCCGGTCACGAGGGCCACCTTTCCGGTCAATTTCATACACACTCCTCAGATGATGCGCTTCACCTTCAACTCGGCAATCTCCGCCGCACTGTATCCCAGCCCGCCGAGCACCGCCTCGTTGTGCTCGCCCAGCTCGGGTGCGATGCCCGGCCTGGCGGGCGTCTCGGAGAATTGCCACGGCGTGCCGTGTACTTTGAGCCGCCTTTTGTGTTTGGGATGCTCGACCTCGGTCACGTAACCGTTGGCGATCACATCGGGATCGTTCGAGGCTTCCAGCAGCGTGTTGATCGGCGCCGAGACGATGTCCGCGCCGCGCAGCTTCGCCACCCAGGCGTCGCGCGTGCCCGACGCGAACAGCTCGTCGAGCAGCGCCAGCAGCTCGTTGCGCTTGGTGTCGTTGTCGATGATGACTCCGAGATCCGCGAAGCCCGCCTCTTTCAGTTTCGGCAGGAAACCCAACGCCGTCATGGCGGCGCTCCAGTTGTCCGGGCCGGTGAGCTGGAACACCAGCGGCTTGCCGTCGCGATCGTTGAAACTCGCGCTGATGCCTGGCCGCTCGGCCGTGCCGGTGATGCGCGCCTGCCCGGTGACCGGGTTCTTGTTGCGCCACATCGTGGTGGTGAAGGTCCAGCCCATCAGGCGCACCAACGAACCCAGCAGCGAGAGCTCGATCTTCTGGCCCACACCCGTCGTGCGCGCGTGGTGAAGCGCGGCCAGCGCGCCGCCGAAGGCCAGCATGGCGGTCGATTCGTCGGCCACCGAGGCGATGCCCGTGCGCATCTTCTGGCCCGGCTGGGAATAGGCCTCGGCGACGCCGCCCAACGCCTGTGCCATCGAGTCGGTGCCGGGCAGGTGCGCGTGCGGACCCTTGGTGCCATAGCCCGAAATCGAGACGTAGACGAGCTTGGGGTTGATGGCGCGCAGCTCCTCCCAGCCAAAGCCGTTCTTTTCGGCGGCGCCCGGCCGGAAGTTCTGGCCGAAGATGTCGGCCTCGGCGACGAGCTTGTGCAGGATCGCCTTACCCTCGGGTGTCTTGAGGTCGAGCGTCACGCTCTTCACGCCGCGATTGTTGGTCTCGAAGAAGGTGCTGCCCATGCCCGGCAGCACGGTCATGCGGCGCGAGGGATCGCCGCCCTGCGGCGTCTCGATCTTGATCACGTCGGCGCCGAGATCGGCCATCAGCATGTAGGGCACCGTCCCGGCCTGGGCGGTGGAGCAGCTCACGACCTTGATGCCCTGGAGAGGGCCGTGGCGTTGCTGCGGGGACTGCGGCATGTGATTGGAACTCCTCGACAAAATCGGCCCGACCATAGCCTTTTTGGGGTCCTGTGCCGCGCTTGCACGGGCGTTGGCTCGCCGCTATAAGCCCCGTTCCTTCGAGTGACCTGGCCAATAAGGGCATTGCCTCGGCTGCTTTGTAAGGACTTTTCGGACGCAAGTTCGGGACCCGCGCGCAAGCGCTAACCCTTTGAAAAGGAACAAAAATGCCCAAGATGAAGACTAAGAGCGGGGCCAAGAAGCGTTTTCGCTTCACGGCATCCGGCAAAGTGAAGCACGGCGTCGTCGGCAAGCGCCACGGCATGACGAAGCGGGGCAACCGCTTCCTGCGCCAGGCGACGGGCATGGCCATCGTGTCCGAGCCCGATACGCGCATCATCAAGCGCAATTTCTTCCCGTACGAGAGGTAGACCATGGCACGCGTCAAGCGGGGCGTGGCTGCACACGCTCGTCACAAGAAGGTCCTGAAGCTCGCCAAGGGTTATCGCGGCCGCGCGAAGCTCGCCTTCCGCATCGGCATCGAGAAGGTCGAGAAGGGCCTTCAGTACGCCTATCGCGATCGCCGCAACAAGAAGCGCGCGTTCCGCGGCTTGTGGATCCAGCGCATCAACGCTGCGGTCCGCGAGCACGGCATGACCTACTCGCAGTTCATGAACGGCATCCTGAAGTCCGGCATCGAGGTCGACCGCAAGGTCATGGCCGATCTCGCGGCGCGGGAACCGACGGCGTTTAAGGCCTTGGTCGATCAGGCCCAGGCCGCCCTCAAGTAAGATTTGCCGCGCTCCTGAGCGCAGCGGATTGAAATCGTAGAGAGGGAGCCTGGACCACAGGCTCCCTCTTTTCGTTTGGAGCGAAGGATGGACGACCTCTCGACGATACGCAGCGAGGCGCTCGACGCCGTCGGCAAGGCAGCGGATCTCGCCGCCCTCGATGCCGCGCGCGTGGCCGTGCTCGGCAAGAAGGGCAGCATCACCGGCCTGATGAAGACGCTGGGCGGCATGGCGCCCGAGCAGCGCAAGGAATTCGGCGCGAGGGTCAACCAGCTCAAGGGTGAGATCGAGGCCGCGCTCGAAGCGCGCAAGGGCACGCTCGGTAGCGCCGCACTCGCGGCCCGGCTCGCTTCGGAGAAGATCGACGTCTCCCTGCCCGCCCGTCCCGAAAACCAGGGCACGCTGCACCCGATCGGCCAGGTGATGGACGAGCTGGCGGCGATCTTCGGCGAGATGGGTTTCACCTGGGCCGAGGGTCCGGACATCGAGGACGACTGGCACAACTTCTCCGCCCTCAACATCCCGCCGGATCATCCGGCACGCCAGATGCAGGACACGTTCTATCTGCCGCCGCGCACCGACGGCACGCCGATGGTGCTGCGCACGCATACGTCTCCCGTGCAGGCGCGCACGATGCTGAACAAGGACGTACAGAAGATGCTGGCCGACGGCGGGGCGCTGCGCATCATCGTGCCGGGCCGCACCTTCCGCATCGACAACGACGCCACGCACACGCCGATGTTCCACCAGGTCGAAGGCCTGGTGATCGACCGCACGACCCATATGGGCCACCTCAAGGGCTGTCTGGTCGACTTCTGCCGCGCCTTCTTCGAGATCGACGACCTGCCGCTGCGCTTCCGCCCTTCCTACTTCCCGTTCACCGAGCCGTCGGCCGAGGTCGACATCGGCTGCTCGTGGAAGGGTGGCGAGCTCAAGATCGGCGCCGGAGAATCCTGGCTCGAGATCCTGGGCTCCGGCATGGTCCATCCCAACGTGATCGCCAATTGCGGTCTCGATCCCGCCGTCTACCAGGGCTTCGCCTTCGGCATGGGCGTCGATCGCATCGCCATGCTGAAGTACGGCATCCCCGACCTGCGCAGCTTCTTCGATTCGGACCTGCGCTGGCTGCGCCACTACGGCTTCTCCGCCCTGGAGAGCGTGCGATGAAATTCACGCTTTCCTGGCTCAAGGAGCATCTCGAAACCACCGCGACGCTCGCCGAGGTGCGCGACGCGCTCACCATGCTCGGCCTCGAGGTCGAGGGCATCACCAATGCCGCCGAGACCCTGAAGGGCTTCGTCGTGGGCTACGTGGTCGAAGCCGTGCAGCATCCCAACGCCGACCGCCTGCGCGTCTGCAAGGTCGACACCGGCGCCGGCGTCGTCCAGGTCGTGTGCGGCGCGCCCAACGCGCGCACCGGCATGAAGGGCATCTTCGCGCCGACCGGCAGCTACATCCCCGGCACCGACCTGCACCTCAAGGCGAGCAAGATCCGCGGCGAGGAAAGCAACGGCATGCTCTGCTCCTCGCGCGAACTCCAGCTCGGCGACGACCACAGCGGCATCATCGACCTGCCGGCCGAGACCAGGACCGGTGCGTCGGCCGCTGAAGCGCTCGGCCTCGACGATCCGGTGATCGAGATCAAGGTAACGCCCAATAGAGGCGATTGCCTGGGCGTGCACGGCATCGCGCGCGATCTCGCCGCCGCCGGCCTCGGCACCCTGAAGCCGATGAATGCCCAGCCGATCAAGGGCGGGTACCCCAGCCCGATCAAGTGGACGCACGGCTACGAGCCCAAGCCCGACAGCCCCTGCCCCATCGTGGTCGGCCGCCACTTCCGCGGTGTCCGGAACGGCTCCTCGCCCGACTGGCTGCAGCGCCGCCTCAAGGCAATCGGCCTGCGCCCGATCTCGACCCTGGTCGACATCACCAACCTTGTGACCTTCGACCTCAACCGGCCGCTGCACGTATTCGACGCGAAGAAGCTCGCGGGCGATCTCGTCATGCGCCAGGCGCGCGATGGCGAGAAAATCCTGGCGCTCGACGGCAAGACCTACACGCTCGATCCCAGCATGTCGGTGATCGCCGATTCGAAGGCCGCGCACGGCATCGGCGGCGTGATGGGCGGCGAGGAAACCGGCGTGCAGGCCGACACCACGGAAGTGTTCCTCGAGGTCGCCTATTTCACGCCGATCAAGGTCGCCGCCACGGGGCGCAGGCTCGGCGTCCAGTCCGACGCGCGCTATCGCTTCGAGCGCGGCATCGATCCGCAGTCGGTGCACTGGGGCGTCGACGTCGCCACCCGCCTGATCCTCGAGCTGTGCGGCGGCGAGGCGAGCGAGATCACCGCGAGCGGCGTCATGCCCGACTGGCAGCGCAGCTACACCTTGCGCGCCGACCGCGTGAAGAAATTGACCGCGATAGACGTGTCCGCTTCCGACACCACCGACATCCTGACGAAGCTGGGCTTTACCGTCTCTGGCAACGGACCGTGGACGGCTGCCGTGCCGCCGTGGCGCCCCGACATCGTGGGCGAGGCCGACCTGGTGGAGGAAGTCACGCGGGTCGCGGGCTTCGACAAGATTCCGACCACCTCGCTGCCGCGCCTCTCGGCCACCTCGAAGCCGACGCGCGACGCCCTGCAGCGCCGCGTGCCGCAGGCGCGCCGGGCGCTGGCCCAGCGCGGCATGAACGAGGTCGTGACCTGGTCGTTCCTGCCGCTGAAGAAGGCCGAGCGCTTCGCCGGCGGCGGCGCCGACCTGCGCCTGCTGAACTCGATCGACGCCACGCTCGACACCATGCGCCCATCGGTGCTGCCCAACCTGATCGACGCCGCCTCGGGCAACGAGGCCCATGGCCTGGCCGATCCGGCGCTGTTCGAGGTCGGCCCGCAGTACAAGGACGCCACGCCCACCGGCCAAATCCGCGTCGCCGCGGGCGTGCGCCACAACATGGCGATCCCGCGCAACTGGGAAGGCCCTGCCCGCGTCGTCGATGCCTTCGACGCCAAGGCCGACGCGCTGGCCGTGCTGGCGGCCATCGGTGCGCCCGTCGAGAACATGAGCGCGCAATCCGGTCCAGGGGCCGGCGCCCCCGACTGGTACCATCCCGGCCGGTCCGGCGTGATCAAGCTCGGCGACCGCACGATGGCCAACTTCGGCGAGCTGCATCCCGAACTCGCGACAGCCGCCGACCTCAAGGGCCCGGTCGCCGCGTTCGAGGTCTTCCTCGACGCCCCACCGCCGCCCAAGGCGAAGGCCAGCAAGGCGCGGCCGAAGCTAGTGCTGTCCGCGTTCCAGCCGGTCGAGCGCGACTTCGCGTTCCTGGTCGATGCCGGGGTCGAGGCGGAGAAACTCGTGCGCGCGGCGCGCAACGCCGACAAGGCGCTGATCGCGGGTGCCCGCGTGTTCGACGTCTATGCCGGCAAAGGCGTGCCGGAGGGCAGGAAGTCGCTGGCCATCGCCGTCACGCTGCAGCCGGTCGAACGCACCCTCACGGATGCGGAGATCGAAGCGGCGTGCAACAAGATCGTCGCGGCCGTCATCAAGGCGACCGGCGCCGTGCTGCGTGGTTAGAGTGAAATGACCGACCTGTCGTTGATCCGCAATTTCTCCATCATTGCCCATATCGACCATGGCAAGAGCACCCTGGCCGACCGCCTGCTGATGCGTTGCGGGGCGGTGACCGAGCGCGAGTTCCACGACCAGATGCTCGATTCGATGGATATCGAGCGCGAGCGCGGCATCACCATCAAGGCGCAGAC
>JBEPUH010000032.1:0-46130 GCA_041691635.1 Hyphomicrobiales bacterium | reverse complement strand
CCGGCCTCGGCGTGGTGAAGGTCGGCGACCGCGAGTTCGTGATGGCCGACATCCCTGGCCTGATCGAGGGCGCGCACGAAGGTGCGGGCCTCGGCACGCGCTTCCTGGGTCACGTCGAGCGCTGCCGCGCGCTCCTGCATCTGGTCGACGGCACGCAGGACGACGTCGGCCTCGCCTACAAGACCGTGCGCGGCGAGCTCAAGGCCTATGGCGGCAATCTCGTGCGCAAGAAGGAGATCGTGGCGCTGAACAAGACCGACGCCATGACCGCCGAAGACATCGAGGCCAAGCGCGCCCGGCTCGCCAAGGCCAGCCGCAAGACGGTGCACGTGATCTCGGGCGTCTCCGGCGCCGGCGTGCAGGCCCTGCTGCACGAGTTGATGAAGCTCGTCGACAGACAGCGCGACGGCACGAAGGAAGCGGCGTGACAACGCTGGCCAGCTCGAAGCGGCTGGTCGTCAAGATCGGCTCCTCGATCCTCGTCGACGAAGCCAGGGGCGAGATCCGCCGCGACTGGCTGGAGGCGCTGGCGCGCGACGCGGCGCGCCTGCACAAGGACGGCTGCGAGATCGTGCTGGTATCGTCGGGTGCCATTCGCCTGGGCCGCACGCACCTCAAGCTGGCGCCGGGCGCGCTCAAGCTCGAGGAGAGCCAGGCCGCCGCCGCCACCGGCCAGATCCGCCTGGCGCACGCCTACCAGGAAGCGCTGGCCCGTCACGGCATCACGGTGGCGCAGGTGCTGCTGACCCTCGACGACTCCGAGGAGCGCCGACGCTATCTCAACGCGCGCCAGACCATGGCCACCTTGCTGGGCCTGGGCGCCATCCCGGTGATCAACGAGAACGACACGGTGGCCACCGACGAGATTCGCTTCGGCGACAACGACCGCCTGGGTGCCAGGGTCGCCGAGATGATCTCGGCCGACACGCTGGTGCTGCTGTCGGACATCGACGGGCTCTACACCGGCGATCCGCGCAGCGACAAAGCCGCCACCCACATCGCCGAGATCCGCGAGATCACGCCCGAGATCGAGGCGATGGCCGGGACCGCCGCCTCCGAGCTCTCCAACGGCGGCATGGTGACCAAGCTGATGGCCGGACGGATCGCGATGGCCGCCGGTTGCCGGATGGCGATCGCCGACGGCCGCGCGGTCGGAGCGCTGGGCGCGCTGATCGACGGCACGGCGCGCGCCTCGTGGTTCCTGCCCGATGCCTCGCCGCTGTCGGCGCGCAAGAAGTGGATCAAGGGCTCGCTGAAATCCGCCGGCTCGCTGGTCGTCGACGACGGCGCGGCGCGCGCTTTATCGTCTGGCAAGAGTCTTTTGCCGGCCGGCGTCACCGCGATCGACGGCGAGTTCAAGCGCGGCGACGTGGTCGACGTGAAGGACAGGAAGGGCCGCGTGCTGGCGCGCGGGCTGGTCGCCTACGCCGCCGACGACGCCCGCCGCATCGCCGGCCGCAAGAGCGCCGACATCGAGAAGCTGCTGGGCTTCCGCGGCCGCGACGAGATCGTCCACCGCGACGACCTCGTGGTCGAGTGACATACTGGGCCCCGCGATGAACGCAGAGACCAAGCCGGCGGAAGACGCCGCGGCCATCGTCGCCGCGCTGGGCCAGCGCGCCCGCCGCGCCGCCGCGGTGCTGCGCAATGCCGGCACCGCTGCCAAGAACAAGGCGCTGGGCGAAGGCGCGCGCCTGATCCGCGCCGAGAGCGCCGCCATCCTGGCCGCCAACGCCCTCGACATCGCCGCGGCCAAGAAGGCCGACATGAGCGAGGCCCTGCAGGATCGTTTGCTGCTCGACGCCGCCCGCATCGAGGGCATGGCGGCCGCGCTCGACGATATCGCCGCACTACCCGATCCCGTCGGCACGGTGGTCGAGGAGTGGCGGCGGCCGAGCGGTCTTTCCTTCACGCGCGTGCGCGTGCCGATCGGCGTCATCGGCGTGATCTACGAGGCGCGCCCCAACGTGACTGCCGACGCCGGCGCTCTCTGCATCAAGTCGGGCAACGTCGTGGTGCTGCGCGGCGGCTCCGACAGCTTCCATTCCTCCAAGCTCATCGTCGAGCTGCTGCGCCGCGCACTCGGCGCCGCCGGCCTGCCCGAGGATTGCGTGCAGCTCGTGCCGACGACCGACCGCGCCGCTGTCGGCGAGATGCTGAAGGCGATGGACTGGCTCGACCTCGTCGTACCGCGCGGCGGGCGCTCGCTGATCGACCGGGTGACGGCGGAAAGCCGCGTGCCGGTGCTGCGCCACTACGAGGGCCTGTGCCACGTCTATGTCGACCGCGATGCAAACGTCGACATGGCGCGCGACATCGTGGCCAACGCCAAGATGCGCCGGGTCAGCGTCTGCGGCGCCGCCGAGACCCTGCTGATCGACCGCGCCGCCCTCGACACGCACTTCAAGGCGATCGCCGACCGGCTGTTCGACCTCGGCTGCGAGGTGCGCGGCGACGCCGAGGTGCAGAAGCGCGACAGGCGCGTGCTGGCGGCGACCGACAAGGACTGGCGGACCGAGTATCTCGCGCCGATCATCTCCGTCGCCGCCGTCGACGGCGTCGAGGGCGCGATCCATCACATCGCGACCTACGGCAGCCAGCACACCGACTCGATCGTCACCGACAACGAGGCGACGGCCGGTCGTTTCCTGCAGGAAGTCGACAGCGCCATCGTCATGCACAATGCCTCGACGCAATTCGCCGACGGCGGCGAGTTCGGCCTGGGGGCGGAGATCGGCATCTCGACCAACCGCATGCATGCGCGCGGGCCGGTCGGCCTGGTCGAGCTCACCACCTACAAGAACGTCGTGCGCGGCACGGGCACAATCCGCCCGTGAGTTTACCCGTGAGTTCCCCGGCGTGATCTCCGCGTCCCATCCGATGCCCGGCGTGCCGCGCGACACGAGGCGCCGCATCGGCCTGCTGGGCGGCTCGTTCAATCCCGCGCACGAGGGCCATCGCCACGTCAGCGTCGAGGCGCTGCGCCGCCTCGGCCTCGACGAGGTGTGGTGGCTGGTGTCGCCGCAGAACCCGCTGAAGAGCGACGATGGCATGGAGCCGCTGGCCAGCCGCGTCGCACGCGCCCGCCAGATCGCCCGCGATCCGCGCATCAAGGTCGAGGCGCCGGAACTGCTGCTCGGCACACGCTACACGCTCGACACGGTGCGCGCGCTCGGCCAGCTCTATCCTCACGCCAAATTCGTCTGGCTGATGGGCGCCGACATCCTGCCGCAGCTCGTGCACTGGCAGGGCTGGCGCGACCTGTTCGCCGCCATTCCGATCGCCGCCTTCGCCCGTCCGGGCTGGAGCTATGCCGCGCTGCAGTCGGCAGCCCCCCGCGCCTTCGCCCGCCACCGGGTGAAGGCCGAGGACGCCCGCCGCTTGGCCACTTGCGAGGCCCCGGCCTGGTGCTTTATCCCGAGCCGGCTCGATCCTCATTCGGCCACTGCCATCCGCGCGGTCCGGCCACGCCGCCCCAGAGCGAAAGGAAAAACCATCTCCGACACCACCACCCCCGAGGCAGGCCGTCAGCTTCCCGACCGAAGCAAGGCTTCCGCCGCCCAGCTCAAGCTGGTGCGCCAGTCCCTCGAAGACGACAAGGCCGAGGACATCGTCGTCATCGACCTCAAGGGCAAGTCGGCCTTCGCCGACTACATGGTGATCGCCTCCGGGCGTTCGAACCGCCAGGTCGTTGCGATCGCCGAGCACTTGGCCGACCGCCTGAAGCAGGCCGGCCAAGGCCATACGCCGGTCGAAGGCAAGCAGGTCGGCGACTGGGTGCTGGTCGATGCCGGCGACGTGGTCGTGCATGTCTTCCGTCCCGAGCCGCGCGCCTTCTATGCGCTCGAGAAGATGTGGGCGCTCGAGGCCGAGGCGACCGCCAAACCCAGGACGGCCAAGCCCAAAACAGGCACGCCCAAGACGGCCAGGCCCAGAACCGCCAAGCCCGCCCGCAAGGGGCCGTGAAGCTCACGATCGCCTGCATCGGCCGCGCCGGACGCGGGCCGGAGCGCGATCTCTACGACCATTACGCCGGGCGCATCCGCTGGCCGCTGGCACTGCGCGAGCTCGAGGAAAAGAAGAAATTGCCGGCCGCCCAGCTGATCGAGCGCGAGGGCGAATTGCTGCTGGCGGCCGCGCCCGACAAGGCGGTGCTGGTGGCGCTCGACCGGCGCGGCAAGGTGCTCGACAGCGAAGCCTTCGCCCGGCGTCTCGAACGCTGGCGCGACGATGCGGTGGCCGACGTGGCGTTCCTGATCGGCGGCGCCGACGGCCACACCGAGACGCTGCTGAAGCGGGCCGCGCTGGTCCTGTCGTTCGGTGCCATGACCTGGCCCCACCAGCTCGCCCGCGCGATGCTGGCCGAGCAGATCTACCGCGCCCAGCAGCTGCTCGTCGGGCACCCCTATCACCGGGCCTGAACGAGCGGCAAAAAGCGCCCAATTTGCCTCTGTTCTGACGAAAAACCGTGGCTACAGTGGTGCCATGATCTCCCCGCTCCTCCGCCGCCTTGCCGCCGCCGCCGCGGGCACCGCCGTGACCTGCGCCACGGGCACCATCGTGGCCTGCGGCGTCCTGTCCGCGCCGGCGATGGCGCAGAGGATACCGGCGGCGGACACCCCCGCCGACAGACCGGCGGTCAAGCCGGTGCGCAGCATTCCCTACGTCTCGATCACCGGCGTCGACGGCCGCCAGCGCAACTACGAGACCAACGCCATTCCCCTGCTCTTCAACCGCGCCTGCTTCGGCTGGCGGATGTACCTGGGCGGGCCCAACCGCGCCGTGTCGCTGACCGAGGTCCTGACCACCTCGCAGCCGGCCGAGCAGGTGATCGCCGGCCCCGAGACGATCGTCAGCTCCGACCGGACCAAGGCCACGACGCACATGACCGAGGTCGTGCAGGACGGCGTACTGCAGCGTTCGTGGTGCATCATCCCGGGCGATCCACCGGGCACCTACACCTACGACATCTCGATCGACGGCGAGCCGCGCGGCGAGTTCGTATTCTGCGCCATCGAGGTGCCGGACCAGAATCCCAACACCGATCCGCGCGACCTCCATTGCCCCAACAAGTTCAACGCGGTCGAGCGCGCCCGCCCGACCCTGAACAAGGCTTCGTAATGGCGGCGCCGCGTCCCGTCGTCCTCTGCATCCTCGACGGCTGGGGCCATCGCACCGATCCGAAGGACAACGCCATCCTCGATGCACGCACGCCCAACTACGACCGCATGATCGCCACCTGCCCGCAGGGGCTGATCGACGCGTCGGAGACCTTCGTCGGCCTGCCCAAGGGCCAGATGGGCAATTCCGAGGTCGGCCACATGAACCTGGGCGCCGGCCGCGTCGCCGTGCCCGACATGCCGCGCATCGACACCGCCATCGCCGACGGGTCGCTGGCCCGCAATGCCCACCTCAAGGAACTGATCGCCACCCTCAAGAAGAACGGCGGCGCCTGCCACCTGATGGGCCTCACCTCGCCGGGCGGCGTGCATGCGCACGAGGACCACCTGATCGCGCTCGCCAACCTGATCGCCAACGCCGGCATCAAGGTCTGGATCCACGCCTTCCTCGACGGCCGCGACATGCCCCCGCGCAGCGCCCATGAGTGCCTGCAGCGGGTCGAGGACGGGCTGAGGAAGGGCCTGCCGATCCGGTTCGCCACCGTCGGCGGCCGCTACTACGCGATGGACCGCGACAAGCGCTGGGACCGCGTGGCCAAGGCCTACGAGGCGATGGTCGAGGCCAGGGGCGAGAGCGCGAAGACCCCGAAGGACGCCGTCGACCGGGGCTACGCCGCCGGCCTCGACGACGAGTTTGTGCTGCCCACCGTGATCGGGGGCTTCACGGGCGTGAAGGACGGCGACGGCCTGCTGATGTTCAACTATCGCTCCGACCGCGCGCGCCAGATCCTGACCGCGCTGGTCGATCCGATGTTCGACGGCTTCCACCGCGCCCGCATCGTGAGGTTCGCCGACGCCGTCGGCATGGTCGAGTATTCCGCGGCGCTCAATCCGTTCCTGAAGACGCTGTTCCCGCCGATGGTCATCAAGATGGGCCTGGGCGAGACGGTGGCGAAAGCGGGCCTGAAGCAGCTCCGCATCGCCGAGACCGAGAAGTACGCGCACGTCACGTTCTTCTTCAACGGCGGCGAGGAGCGGCCACTCGAGGGCGAGGAGCGCATCCTCGTGCCCTCGCCCAAGGTCGCGACCTACGATCTCAAGCCCGAGATGAGCGCGCCGGAAGTGACCGACCGGCTGGTCGAGGCGATCGGCTCGGGCAGGTTCGACCTGATCGTCGCGAACTACGCCAACACCGACATGGTGGGCCATTCCGGCATCCTCGCCGCCGCGGTGAAGGCGGTCGAGGCGGTCGACACGGCGCTCGGCCGGCTCATGGAGGCGGTCAGGAAGGCCGGTGGTGCCCTGCTGGTCACCGCCGACCACGGCAATGCCGAGCAGATGTACGACGAGCAGTCCCACCAGAAGCACACTCAGCACACGCTAAATCGCGTGCCGGCGCTGCTGTTCAACGCCCCCGCCGGGGTCCATTCCCTGGGCGACGGCAAGCTGGCCGACGTGGCACCCACCCTGCTGGCCCTGATGAGCGTGAAACAGCCCGCCGAAATGACCGGCCATTCCCTGCTTTCCGAGGCCTCCAGGCCGGCAATCCTCCAGGCTTCCCACGGCCGAGCGGTCGCTTCCGCATGACTTGTGAAGCGGATGTGATCTGCGCGCCTTGATCCTGCCAAAGAGCCCCTAGTATCTTCACCCCGAAACCCGCCCTCTCTCGCCAGTCCGAATTTCCCGCGTCGTCCGGCGCTTTCGCCACCGGTCGACCTTCCGCAAAGGCCTCCAAATGACCCGTCTGCGTCTCGTTTCAACCGCCGCGATCTTGGCGTTCATGGCGGTTCCGGCCGCCTATACCTACGGTCAGGACAAATCCGACAAGGCGGCGACCGGTGACAAGAGCGAGCTCTACCAGCAGCTCAACCTGTTCGGCGACGTGCTCGAGCGCGTGCGCCGCGACTATGTCGAGCCGGTCGACGAGAAGCAGCTGATGGAGAACGCCATCAACGGCATGCTGACCTCGCTCGATCCGCACTCGAGCTACATGAACCCCAAGGCCTACAAGGACATGCAGGTCACGACCCGGGGCGAGTTCGGCGGCCTCGGCATCGAAGTGACGATGGAGAACGGCGTCATCAAGGTGGTGTCGCCGATCGACGACACGCCGGCCTCGAAGGCCGGCATCCAGCCGGGCGACCTGATCTTCGCGCTCGACGGCCAGCCGGTGATGGGGCTCACGCTCCAGGAGGCAGTCGACAAGATGCGCGGCAAGGCCGGCGCGCCGATCAAGATCTCGATCCGCCGCGCCGCGGTAAAAGACCCGATCGACGTCACCCTGACCCGCGAGGTCATCAAGGTGAAGTCGACCAAGTATCATCTCGAGGCCGACGTCGGATATATCCGTGTCACCTCGTTCACCGAGCAGAGCACCTCGGGCGTGCTCGACGCGATCGAGAAGATGAAGAAAGAGTCGGGTGGCAAGATCAAGGGCTACGTCCTCGACCTGCGCAACAACCCGGGCGGCCTGCTCGATCAGGCGATCTCGATGTGTGACGCCTTCATGGACAAGGGCGAGATCGTCTCGGTCAAGGCGCGCAAGGCGGAGGACCTCCAGCGCTGGAACGCCAAGCCGGGCGACGTCGCCAACGGCTTGCCGCTGGTGGTGCTGGTGAACGGCGGATCGGCCTCGGCTTCCGAGATCGTCGCCGGCGCCCTGCAGGACCAGCGCCGCGCCATCATCCTCGGCACCCGCACCTTCGGCAAAGGCTCGGTGCAGACCATCATGCAGGTGACCGGCGGTGGCGCGATCCGCCTCACCACGGCGCTCTACTTCACGCCGTCGGGCCGGTCGATCCAGAAGGAAGGTATCAAGCCCGACATCGAGGTCGAGCAGGCCAAGGTCGAGACCATCCAGCAGCGCATGGGCTTCCGCGAAGCCGACCTGCGCGGCTCGATCAACAACCCCAACAAGTCGGCGACCGACAAGCCGGCCACCGACAAGCCCGCCGAGGCCAAGGGCCCGGACGCGGTGAAGCCCGGCGATTCGACCAAGCCCGGCGAAGCCAAGCCCGGCGAAAAGAAGCCGGTCGAGAAGCCCGCTGCCGGCGCCACGCCGCCGGTCGCGCCGCCGATCCCGCCGACGCCGGCCGCATCGGGCGATCCCGACGAGCCGCCGAAGGAAGCCGTGGCCGATTATCAGCTGCTGCGCGCCCTCGACCTGATCCGCGGCATCTCGCTCTACTCGAGCCGCGCGAACTGAGCGCGATACCCGACTTCTACCGGCCCAACGTCGGGCTGATGCTGATCGCCGCCGACCGACGAGTCTTCGTCGGCCGGCGGCCGGGCATGCCCGAGGAAGCGGCCTGGCAGATGCCCCAGGGCGGCATCGACAAGGGCGAGACTCCGGTCGAGGCGGCCTGCCGCGAACTGGCCGAGGAAGTCGGCACGGCCCACGCGCTGCTGCTGCGCGAGAGCCGCGATTGGATCACCTACGACGTGCCGGAAAAGCTGCGGCCCGCGCACTGGAAGAACCGCTGGCACGGCCAGGCGCAGAAGTGGTTCGCACTCGCCTTCACCGGCACCGACGCCGACATCGATCTCGACGCGCACGAGCGGGAGTTCGACGCCTGGAAATGGGTGCCGGCCGGCGAGCTGGTCGGCCTGGTCGTGCCATTCAAGCGGCCGATCTACGAAGCGGTCGTCAAGGAATTCGCCGACCTGATTGCGTAGCCGAGGCTACGACGCCGTGGCCGCGAGCTGCGTGGTGCGGCGGCGGAGAAACCACAGGCCGGCGCGGGTCATCAGCGCATTGAGGCGGCCCTGCGGCTCCAGCCCGATCGCCTTCAGCACCATCGCCATCGCGCGCTGCACATGGCTTGAGCGATAGAGCGGATAGGCGCGGCGGGCATAGGCCTCCTTGCAGCGCTTGCGGTCGTAGATCGCGCTCAGGGGCTCGTTGGCGGCGAAGTAGGCATAGGCGAGCTCATCGTCCTCGCTCTCGGCGATGCGGCTCCACCCCACCTTGAGGCGCGCCCATTTGCTGAGGCGGTCGCGCTTCAGGCAACGACCCAGGTGCTCGTAGAAGAGCTTGTAGTGGCGGAACTCGTCGGCTGCGATCTTGGCGCAGATCTGCTTCAGTACCGGCTCGGCGGCGGCATCCTTGAGCGCGCTGTAGTACGAGCTGGTGCCGGTCTCCACGATGCAGCGCGCCATCATCTCGCCGGCCTGGCTGCCACGCACCGACGCAGAGGCATCGAGCGGGAGCTGGTAGCCCTGGCGGAAGCGCGCGAAGGCGGCGTCGAAATTCCACGACGGGTCGGCCATCTGCGCCCAGCGGCCGAGCGCCATGCCGTGCTGCACTTCCTCGCCGACCCAGCGCTTGATGTCCTCGGAGAACAGCGGATCGTCGGCGAACACGCGGCCGAGATAGATGCCGTAGTCGCCGCCGTTGCGCTCGACCATGGCCGCGGCCTTGATGTTGCGCAGGAGTCCGGCATTGACCTTGGCGGCATCGAAGCGATGCCACTCGATCGTCTCGAGTGTCCAGTTACTCATGGGTCGGTACTGTCCGCGGGCGACGCATATCCGTAATAAAGCGATCCGGACCCGAGGTTTCAATGGCCTCGGGAAGAACGCTTCAGGACAGATTTTTCTTGCGTACGGACTGAAGTTAGCGCGCCGCGTAATAGGCCTGGGCGCGGCGCAGGTCCTTGGCCACGGCCAACTCCTTTTGCGCAGCGACCTTTTCGTGGTCGCTCGTCGCCTCGGAGACGTGACGCTCGGCGATGCGCTCGCGCTCGGCGAGCTGCTCGGCCGTGACCGATTCGAACGGCATCGCCTCGTTGGCGAGCACCGTACAGCGCTCGGGGGTCACTTCGGCGAAGCCGCCGACGACCAGGAAGCGCTGTTCGGCCTTGCTGCCCTGGAAGACCTCGAGCACGCCCGGACGAACGGTCGAGATCAGCGGGGCGTGACCGTGCAGGACGCCAAAGTCGCCTTCGCTGCCCGGGACCACGACCATGTCGGCCTCGGTCGCGAGAAGCTCGCGCTCGGGCATGACCAGACGGAAGTTGACCTTTGCCATGATCGCTTAGGCGTTGAGCTTCTTGGCCTTGGCGACGGCCTCGTCGATCGTGCCGACCATGTAGAAAGCGGCTTCTGGCAGGTCGTCGTACTCGCCGGCGAGAATGCCCTTGAAGGCCTTGATCGTGTCCTCGAGCTTCACGAACACGCCGGGCGTGCCGGTGAAGACCTCGGCGACGTGGAAAGGCTGGCTGAGGAAGCGCTGCATCTTGCGGGCGCGCGACACGACCAGCTTGTCCTCTTCCGTCAGCTCGTCCATGCCCAGGATGGCGATGATGTCCTGCAGCGACTTGTACTGCTGCAGCACGCGCTGGACCGAGCGCGCGACGTCGTAGTGTTCCTGGCCGACGACCCTCGGATCGAGCATGCGCGAGGTCGAGTCGAGCGGATCGACCGCCGGGAAGATCGCCTGCTCGGCGATCGAGCGGCTGAGCACGGTGGTCGCGTCCAAGTGGGCGAACGAGGTGGCTGGCGCCGGATCGGTCAAGTCGTCAGCCGGCACGTAGATGGCCTGCACCGAGGTGATCGACCCCTTCTTGGTCGAGGTGATGCGCTCCTGCAACGCGCCCATGTCGGTCGACAGGGTCGGCTGATACCCCACGGCCGACGGAATGCGGCCGAGCAGCGCCGACACTTCGGAGCCTGCCTGGGTGAAGCGGAAGATGTTGTCGACGAAGAACAGCACGTCCTGTCCCTCTTCGTCGCGGAAGTATTCGGCGACGGTGAGGCCCGACAGGCCGACGCGGGCGCGGGCGCCCGGCGGCTCGTTCATCTGGCCGTACACCAGGGCGACCTTCGAGCCAGGGCCGTCGAGCTTGATGACGCCGCCCTCGATCATCTCGTGATAGAGGTCGTTGCCCTCGCGGGTGCGCTCGCCGACGCCGGCGAACACCGACACGCCGCCGTGCGCCTTGGCGACGTTGTTGATCAGTTCCATGATCGTCACGGTCTTGCCGACGCCGGCGCCGCCGAACAGGCCGATCTTGCCGCCCTTGGCGTAGGGCGCCAGCAGGTCGATGACCTTGATGCCGGTGACCAGGATCTGCGCTTCCGTCGACTGGTCGACGAAGTCCGGCGCGCTGCGATGGATCGGCAGCGTCTTGGTGTTGTTGACCGGGCCGCGCTCGTCGACCGGCTCGCCGATGACGTTGAGGATGCGGCCGAGAGTCTCGGGGCCGACCGGCATCTGGATCGGCGAACCGGTGTCGACCGCCTTCTCGCCGCGCACCAGGCCGTCGGTGGTGTCCATGGCGATGGTCCGGACCTCGGATTCGCCAAGATGCTGGGCCACTTCGAGCACGATCAGCCGGTTGTCGGCCTTGACGTGCAGCGCGTTCAGGATGTTCGGCAGATCGGCGTCGAAGCGCACGTCGACGACCGCGCCCGTGATCTGCGTGATCGTGCCGATATTGTTGGTGGCCATGACGGTTCCCTTCTCCTTCGATTGCTTGCCAGCGCGCGGCCTAGATGGCCTCGGCGCCCGAGATGATCTCGATGAGTTCCTTGGTAATGGAGGCCTGACGCGAGCGGTTCATCTGCAAGGTCAGTTTCTTGATGACGTCGCCGGCGTTGCGCGACGCGGAGTCCATCGCCGTCATCTGCGAGCCGTAGAAGCTCGCCGCGTTCTCGAGCAGGACGCGATAGATCTGGACGGTGAGGTTGCGCGGCAGCAGGTCGGCCAGGATCTCGGCCTCGTCGGGCTCGAATTCGTAGACCGCGCCGCCCATGGTCGCCGGGGCGGCGGTCGCCGTCTCTTCGGGTGCCGGCGGCGGGATCAACTGCTGGACGGTGACGACCTGGGTCATCGCCGACTTGAAGCGATTGAAGACCACCGAAGCGACGTCGAAATCGCCCGCCGCGAACATCTCCATCACGCGCGCCGTCACCTTGTCGGCGTCGCCGAACGACAGGCGCGGACGGCCGAGATCTGTCATCGTCTCGACGATCAGGCGGGCATAGTCGCGGCGCAGCTGGTCGCGGCCCTTGCGGCCGACACAGAAGACCTTGACGGTTTTGCCTTCGGCCTCGAGGGCGCGGATCTGGCGGCGCGCCTCGCGCACGATCGTGCTGTTGAAGGCGCCACACAGGCCGCGGTCGCCGGTCGCGACGATCAGCAGGTGGACCCTGTCGGAGCCGGTGCCGGCCAGCAGGCGCGGGCCGGTGCCCTTGAAGCTCGCGCCCAGCGACGCCAGGATCTTGTCCATGGCCTCGGCATAGGGACGGGCCGAGGTGGCCTGCTCCTGGGCGCGCCGGAGCTTGGCGGCTGCGACCATCTTCATGGCCTTGGTGATCTTCTGCGTCGACTGGACGCTTCGGATCCTCAGGCGGAAGGTCTTGAGACTGGGCATCTGTTCTCAGCCAGTCCCGCTCAGCCGAACTTCTTGACGAAGTCGGTCATGAACGCCTTCAGCTTTTCGTCCACTTCCTTGACGATCTCGCGCTTGTCGCGGATCGAGGCGAGGATCGAGCCTTCGGCGCGCAACGCCTCGATGACCTGTCGCTCGAACTCGCCGATACGTGCGATCGGCAGAGTATCGAGGAAGCCGCGGGTGCCGGCATAAAGCGAGATGACCTGCTCCTCGATGACCATCGGGACGAACTGGTCCTGCTTCAGTAGCTCGGTGAGGCGCTGGCCGCGGGCCAGCAGGCGCTGGGTCGAGGCGTCGAGATCGGAGGCGAACTGGGAGAAAGCCGCCATCTCGCGATACTGCGCAAGCTCCAGCTTGATGGTGCCGGCGACCTGCTTCATCGCCTTGATCTGCGCGGCCGAGCCGACGCGGCTGACCGACAGGCCGACGTTAATCGCCGGGCGGATGCCCTGATAGAAGAGCTCGGTCTCGAGAAAGATCTGGCCGTCGGTGATCGAGATCACGTTGGTCGGGATGTAGGCCGAGACGTCGCCGGCCTGCGTCTCGATGATCGGCAGCGCCGTCAGCGAGCCCGAGCCGTTCTTCTCGTTGAGCTTGGCGGCGCGCTCGAGCAGCCGCGAGTGGAGATAGAACACGTCGCCGGGATAGGCTTCGCGGCCCGGCGGGCGGCGCAGCAGCAGCGACATCTGGCGGTAGGCGACCGCCTGCTTGGAAAGATCGTCGTACACGATCACGGCGTGCATGCCGTTGTCGCGGAAGTACTCGCCCATGGCGCAGCCGGTGTAGGGCGCCAGGAACTGCATCGGCGCGGGGTCCGAGGCGGTGGCGGCGACGACGATGGAGTATTCCATCGCGCCGTTGTCCTCGAGCGTCTTGACGATCTGGGCGACCGTCGAACGCTTCTGGCCGATGGCGACGTAGACGCAGTAGAGCTTGCGGCTCTCGTCGCCGCTCTTGTTGATCGTCTTCTGGTTCAGGAAGGTGTCGATGGCGACGGCGGTCTTGCCGGTCTGGCGATCGCCGATGATCAGCTCGCGCTGGCCGCGGCCGACCGGGACCAGCGAGTCGATCGCCTTGAGGCCGGTCTGCATCGGCTCGTTCACTGACTTGCGCGGAATGATGCCTGGCGCCTTGACCTCGACCAGGCGGCGCTCGGTCGACGCGAGCGGGCCTTTGCCGTCGATCGGGTTGCCGAGACCGTCGACCACGCGGCCGAGCAGGCCCTTGCCGACCGGAACGTCGACGATGGTGCCGGTGCGCTTGACGGTGTCGCCTTCGCGGATCGTGCGATCCTCGCCGAAGATCACGACGCCGACATTGTCGCTCTCGAGGTTGAGCGCCATGCCCTTGATGCCGCCGGGGAATTCGACCATCTCGCCGGCCTTGACGCTGTCGAGGCCGTAGACGCGGGCGATGCCGTCGCCGACGGAGAGAACCTGGCCGACCTCGGCCACTTCGGCGTCGGTGCCGAAGTTGGCGATCTGCTGCTTGAGAATGGCCGAGATTTCGGCGGCACGGATATCCATTTAGGCAACTCCCTTCATGGCAAGCTGCAGGCGCTGCAGCTTGCTGCGGATGGACGAATCGAACAGGCGCGAACCGACTTTCACCAGCAGACCGCCGAGAATGTCGGGTTCGACGCGCGCGTCGATGGAAACCTTGGCGTCGCCCAGCATCTTGCGCAGCGTATCGGTGAGCTGCTCGAGTTGGGCGGGCGTGAGCGGCACGGCGGAGGTGACCGTGGCGGTGGTCTCGCCGCGGCGGCGTGCCAGCTCGGCGAGGAAGGCGGTGATCATCGCCGGCAGCTCGCGGGCGCGGCGCTTGGCGGAGACGGTGCCGATGAACGACCGGGTGATCCCTTTGATTCCCGCGGCGTCGAGCACGGCGAGCAGCGCCTTGCCCTGCTGGTCGCGGCCGATCACCGGATTGGCGATCATGCGCGCGAGGTCGTGGCTCTCGGCCAGCATGCGGCGGAAGGAATCGAGATCCTGGGCGACCTGGTCGAGGACCTTGGCGTCGTCCGCCAGCTCGAAAAGGGCGCTGGCATAGCGTCCGGCGACGCCCGAAGCGGCAGAAGTAGACACGTCGAAAGCCTCTCCAGTGCCGGCGCAGCCGGCAGGTAAGCCGTTGAATCCCCTATGCTTTTTTCGGCAACAAGAAACAGCCCCACGCCGCCAAAAGCGCGCGTTGCTACCATGCTGTTTTTCCCCGCGCAAGGACGCTAAGGGCCCGTATTACCTCTGTTTTTTCCCGCGCCGTGTCACAGGAAGGAATATGGATCGACATCGACCTGCAGGCGGACTGAACCGGGCAGGCCGATCTTCTGCAACCACGCGTGGAGCAACGGTTGCACCGCAACATCGCGCGACGTCTTGAGCAGGAAGCGGCGGCGATGACGGCCGCGCAACAAGGCCATCGGCGCGACCGAAGGACCGAGCACGGTCACGCCCTCCTGGCGCGGCGCGGCGCGCGCGATCGCGGCACAGACATTATCGACGGCAGAGGGATCGGGCCCCGACAGAATGAGCGAGGCGAGTCGACCATACGGCGGCATGCCGGCCAGCTCGCGGTCGGCGAGCTCGGCCGACACGAAGCGATCACGGTCACCGGAGATCAGCGCCTGCATCACCGCATGCTCGGGCTGATAGGTCTGCACGAACGCCCGCCCCGGTCGATCCTCGCGGCCGGCGCGGCCGGCCACCTGATAGAGCATCTGGAAAGTGCGCTCGGCCGCGCGCAGGTCGCCGCCGTTGAGGCCAAGGTCGGCGTCGACCACCGCCACCAGCGTGAGACCCGGGAAGTGATGTCCCTTCGCCGCCATCTGCGTGCCGATCAGGATGTCGATCTTGCCCTCGATCATGCGCTCGACCGCGGCCGCCGCCTCGCTGCGGTTCATCAACGAGTCCGAGGTGAAGAGTTCGAGCCGCGCCTCGGGAAAGAGTTCGAGCGCTTCTTCGGCCAGGCGCTCGACGCCGGGCCCGCAGGCGACGAACTGATCGGGCGTGCCGCACTTCCTGCAGGTCTGCGCCGGCGGCTCGGAATGGCCGCAGTGATGGCAGACCAATGTGCGGCGGAAGCGATGCTCGACCAGCCATGCCGAGCATTGCGGGCATTCGATGCCGCTACCGCAGGCCCGGCACAGCGTCATCGGCGCGTAGCCGCGACGATTGAGGAACAGCAGCGTCTGCTCGCCGGCGGCCAGAGTCTGCTTCATCGCCTCGACCACGGGCGGCGACAGCCAGCGGCCGCGCGACGGCGCCTCGCGCCTGAGATCGACGGCCTGCATGCGGGCCAGCGTCTGGCCGCCGTGCCGCGACGGCAGGTGCAGCGCGCCGTAGCGGCCGGCGGCGACGTTGGTCACGCTCTCGAGCGAAGGCGTCGCCGACGCCAGCACGATCGGTGCGGCCACCAGCCGCGCGCGCACCACCGCCATGTCGCGCGCGTTGTAGGCCACGCCGTCGTCCTGCTTGAACGAGCCGTCGTGCTCCTCGTCGACCACGATCAATCCCAACTCGGCAAACGGCAGGAACAGCGCCGAGCGGGCCCCGACCACGACGCCCACCCTGCCCTCGGCGATGGCGCGCCAGGTTTCGCGGCGCTCGAGGCTGGTGAGGCCGGAGTGCCAGGGCGCGGGCGTGCAGCCGAAGCGGTCGTCGAAGCGCTTCAGCCACTGCGACGTGAGGGCGATCTCGGGCAGCAGCACCAGGACCTGGCGGCCGGCCTTGAGCGCCGCGGCGATCGCCTCGAAGTAGACCTCGGTCTTGCCGGCGCCCGGCACGCCGTCGAGCAGCGTGGCGGAGAAGCCATTGGCCTCGACCTTGGCGACCAGCGCATCGGCGGCACTCTTCTGGGCGTCGGACAGGACCGGCCCCTCGCGCTCGCCGTCTGGCCGGGGAAAGGAGCGCCGCACCGTGCGCTCGACCGCCTCGAGCAGGCCCACTGAGGCCATCGTCTTCACCACCGAGCTGCCGACGCCCGCGATGTGCGCCAGCTCGGCCACCGGCATGGCGGGACCGTCCGTGAGCGCCGCGAGCACGCGCCGGCGCGCCGCAGTCAGCTTCAGCGCCTCGTCGCCCGAGGCCTCGGCGGGGCGATAGACCAGTTCCGTCTTGGCGGCCTCGAGCGCCGACGGCGAGCTCATCGCCATGCGCAGCACCGCGCCCGGCGACGCCAGCGTGTAGGCCGACACCCAGTCGACGAAGCGGCGCAGCGCCGCGGCCATCGGCAGCGCGGGCAATATGTCGAATATGTCGCGCAGCTTGGCCTCGGCGACCTCGCCCGAGCCCTCGCCCCACACCACGCCCACGGTCTCGCGCTTGCCCAGCGGCACGATGACAAAGGCCCCGGCCGCAACCTCCAGCCCTTCCGGTACGCTATAATCGTAGGCATCGGCCAGAGGCAGCGGCAGCAGCACGCGCACCGTCCGCCTGGCCGTCTGTCGAGCCGCTTGGGGCACGGTCTTTTCCACCGATTCAAGCCCCACGGCTGCGGTCCCATCTGCTAGAAATTGTGGTACCGCGCACGTCCGAACCACTGGCCATTGGGGTATTTTATATGAAGTTCTTCGTGGATACCGCCGACGTCGCCGAAATCAAGGATATCGCGGCCACCGGCCTGCTCGACGGCGTCACTACCAATCCCTCCCTGATCCTGAAGTCGGGCCGGCCCATGCTCGAAACGATCAAGGAAATCTGCGCCATCGTGCCCGGCCCGGTCAGCGCCGAGACCGTCTCGACCGACCACAAGACCATGCTCGAGGAAGGCCATAAGCTGGCCAAGCTGGCCAAGAACATCGCCGTCAAGGTGCCGCTCACCCCCGACGGGCTCAAGACCTGCAAGGTCCTGCGGTCGGAAGGCATCATGGTCAACGTCACTCTCTGCTTCTCCGCCGGCCAGGCGCTGCTCGCGGCCAAGGCCGATGCCACGTTCATCTCGCCCTTCGTCGGCCGCATCGACGATCAAGGCCACGACGGCATGGGCCTGATCCAAGAGATCATGACGATCTACCGCCAGTTCCCGCACTTCAAGACCGAGGTGCTGGTGGCGTCGGTCCGCCACACCCAGCACGTGATCCAGGCGGCCAAGATGGGCGCCCATGTCGCCACCGTGCCGCCCGCCGTGCTACGCCAGCTCTTCAAGCACGTGCTGACCGACAACGGGCTGAAGGCCTTCCTCGACGACTGGAAGAAGACCGGGCAATCGATCCTATGAGCGGACCAGTGACCGGCGACGGCACCATCACCGCGCCCGACGGATCGGGCCGCCAGGTCAAGGTGATCACGGTCGACGACGTCGTGGCCTACCTCAAGGCCCATCCGGACTTCTTCAACGACCATGCCGAGCTCGCGACCGAGCTCGGCCTTGTGGCGCGCGCCCAGGGACCGGGCGTGATCGACATGCAGCAGGCGATCCTGAAGCGCCTGCGCACCGAGATCGACAAGCTCAAGAGCGAGCGCACCGAGATCGTCGCCAACTCCAAGCAGAACCAGATCGTGCAGAACCGCGTCCAGGCCGCGGTCATCAGCATCATCCAGGCGACGACCTTCGAGAAGATGATCCATGTCGTGACCCACGAGCTGCCCGAGCTGCTCGACGTCGACTTCATCACACTGGCCATCGAGGCCAACGCCGACGCCCCCAAGCGCGCCCCGGTGCGCGGCGTCTACGTGCTGGCGCCGGGCGCCATCGATGCCGCCATCGGCCCCGACAAGCACGCCCGCCTGCGCTCCAGCATCGCCGGCGAAGAGGCGTTCTTCGGCGACGTGGCGCGCTTCGTGAAATCTGACGTGCTGATGCGCCTCAAGGTCTCGTCGGGCTCGCCCGATGCGGTGATGTGCTTCGGCGCGCGCGACGGCGAGGCCTTCGGTCCCGACATGGCGACCGAGCTGCTGTTCTTCCTGGCCAAGGTGCTGGAGAACACCATGCGCGCCTGGCTCGACCTCCCGGAGTAGAGCGCCGGTGAGCCTCGCGTCTGCCCAGCAAGCCTGGCGCGACTGGCTGAAGAGCGAACGGCGCCTGGCGGCGCACACGCTGGTGGCCTACGAGCACGACGTCGCGAGCTTCCTCGGTTTCATGACGACCTATCTCGGCAGCCCGCCGACGCTGGCGGCACTGGCCAGGCTGAAGCCCGCGGAGTTCCGTGCGTGGCTGGCCGAACGCGCGCGTCTGGGCCTCGCCCGCACCTCGACGGCGCGCGCCTTCTCCTCGGTGCGCTCGTTCTTCCGCTTCCTCGACAAGCGCGGGCTGGCGCACAACGCCTCGATCGGCGCCATCCAGACGCCCAAGCTGCCGCGCTCGGTGCCCAAGGCGCTGTCGGAGAAGGACATGGACGAGCTGCTCGACTATCAGGGTGGGCAGGAGCCCGAGCAGGAGCGCGCCGCCTGGATCGACCTGCGCGACCAGGCGGTGCTGGTGCTGCTCTACGGCGCCGGCCTGCGCATCGGCGAGGCGCTCGGCCTCACCAAGGCGGTGGTCGAGGGCCTGCTCAGGACCGGCCAGGACACGCTCAGCATCACCGGCAAGGGCAACAAGACGCGCATCGTGCCGCTGCTGCCTCAGGCGATCGACGCCGTGCGGGCCTATCGCGCCGCCTGCCCGTTCATGGCCGCACTCGGCCCCAACGACGCCTTCTTCCTCGGCACCCGCGGCGGGCCACTCGATCCGGCCATCGTGCAAAAGCGCGTGCGCGACATCCGCCGCGCGCTCGGCCTGCCCGACTCGGTGACGCCGCATGCGCTGCGCCACTCCTTCGCCACCCACCTGCTGGGGGCCGGCGGCGACCTGCGCACCATCCAAGAGCTGCTGGGCCACGCCAGCCTGTCGACCACGCAGCGCTACACCGACGTCGATGCCGAGCGCCTGAGCGCCGTCTACCGGGCGGCCCATCCCCGCGCCAAGGTGCGCTGAGGAAGCCGGGCAAAGACCCGACAATTCATCCGGACTCTCACGGCCGTGAGAGACCTTCGATATCGATGGCACAAGGGTTTTGGGAGATTCTTCTCACTTCGCGCCACACCCCCCGCGCAATAAAATTACGAGCCGAGCGTCCGCGCGAGGAATGCCCGCAGATCGCCGACGAAGGCCTTCCATGCGGTTTCGTTGGCGCCGTAGTGCGCACCGCAGCAGCCGCCGGGCTTGGAGCGGTTGCCGACGCCCGCGAGATAGCGCACCGGCAGGCCGAGGGCGTCAAAGCTGTGATGCGCATCTGCATACACATGCGTTTCGATCCAATCGCGCTGCACCTTCACGCCGTCGATCAGCGCCTGGCACTGGCTGGCCGGCGTCCAGTCGTCGAGCGCCCCCATCGCGAACAGCGTCGGCTGGCGCGGCTGCGGTGCGGCGCCAAGCGGCCCGCCCAGCCCGCAGTCGGGATAGAGCAGCACCGCGGCCCGCGCCCGGGGCTCGCGCGCCTCGAACGCGCGTAGCAGCGCCACGCCGCCGCCGTAGGAATAGCCCATGAAGGCGAGCCGGCCGGGGTCGACGAAGTCCTGCTTCGACAGCCACAGAAGGGCCGCATCGATGTCGCGCTCGCGCGCCTCGGCGTCGGCCTCAGTCGGCCAGTGGCGGCCGCAGACGTCAACCATGTGGCGCGCGGAAAAACTGTCGACCACGAGGGCGGCATAGCCCCAGTCCTTCAGGACGCCGGCCATGCGCGTGTTGTTGATCCCCACGCCGCCGCAGCCATGGAAGATCGCCACCGCCGGCACGCGGCCCGTCGCGGCCGGCCGAAAGAGTTGCGCCGTGAGCGCGACGCCGTCGACCGGCAGGCGCACGGCCTGCTGCGCAAAGGCCGGTGCCGCGCAGGCAAGATACAGAAGCAAGAGCAGCCGGGAGATCACGGACCGAGTTTAGCGGAAATAAGTCGGTGCCCCGGGGAATAAATCCCGTGCACGGGCGTCTCTCTCCTGTCGCTCACGACACACAGGGGAAAATCCATGCTGAAGTCTCTTTCGATCGCCACCTTCACCGCCGCCGTTCTCGCCGCGGGCTTCGCCTTCGCCGCCGAGCCCGCCTCGATGGCCCCGATGGCCAAGGACGGCCTGTACGTCACCGCCAAGGGCATGACGCTCTACACGTTCGACAAGGATGCCACCGTCGGCAAGTCGGTGTGCAACGGCCCCTGCGCCGTGAACTGGCCGCCCGCCCTGGTCGCCGACGATGCCAAGGCCTCGGGGCCGTGGTCGGTCGTGACCCGCGACGACGGCCTCAGGCAGTGGGCCTACAAGGGCAAGCCGCTCTACGCCTTCGTCAAGGACAAGGCGCCCGGCGACAAGGCCGGCGACGGCTTTCTGAACGGCGCCTGGCACGTCGCCAAGCCTTAGGCAGCGCGACGGGGCGCCGGCGCACCCCACGCTCTTTCGACACGCCGGCGCCCTCTTGCCCTACACTGACGCCATGGCCGATCCGGGTGCCCTTCTCGAGCCGCTGATCCCCTCGCTGCGGCGCTATGCCTATGCGCTGGTGCGCGACCACGACGCGGCCGACGATCTCGTGCAGGACACGCTCGAGCGCGCATTGTCGCGCTGGATCCTGCGGCGCGACGGCGGCGACCTGCGCGCCTGGCTGTTCACCATCCTGCGCAACCTGCATCTCGACGCCTACCGGCGCGGCAGGCGGCAGGGCACGCACGTGCCGCTCGACCTTGCGCCGATGCCGGGCGTCGCGGCCACGCAGGACAATGCGATGGAGGCGCAGGACGTGCTGGCCGCCCTCGACCAATTGCCGGAGGAGCAGAAGTCGCTGCTGCTGCTGGTCGGCGTCGAGGATTTTTCCTACGAGGCCGCCGCCCGCCTGCTCGGCCTGCCGCTCGGCACGGTGATGTCGCGCCTGTCGCGAGGCCGCCAGAAATTGCGCGCGATCCTGGAAGTGGGTCGGGCCACGTTGCTCCGGAGAGTGAAATGAACGCCCCTCCCCTCCCCGTCGGCGAAGACGAGCTGCAGGCCTATATCGACGGCCGCCTTGCCGGCGACCGGCTGGCCGCGGTCGAGGCCCATCTCGCGGCCCACCTCGACCTCGGCAAGCGCGTCGCGACCGATCGCCGCCAGCGCGCCCTGCTGCGCGGCCAGCTCGAGGCCAAGGCCAACGAGCCGGTGCCGGCACGGCTGCGCATCGCCAGCCTCCAGGCCGCGCACCGCACGCGCCGGCTGGGCCAGCTCGGCCGCATCGCCGCGGTGATCGCCATCTTCGCCGTCGGCGTGGGCGGCGGCTGGTACGGCGCGTCGCTCGGCCGGCCGGGCGCCGGCACCGTCGCGCAGACGGCATCGACGGCCACCGTCACCCAGGGCGCGGTCGCGGCCTATCGCACCTTCGTTGTCGAGGTGGCGCATCCGGTCGAGGTCGACGCCCGACACGAGGCGCATCTGGTGCAGTGGCTGTCGCGCCGCCTCGGCCGGCCGCTCGCCGCGCCCGACCTGGCGAAGTTCGGCTACACGCTGATGGGCGGCCGCCTGCTGCCGGCCGGCAGCGGCCAGGCGGCGCAATTCATGTACGACGACCAGAGCGGCAAGCGCCTCACCGTCTACGTGCGCCAGGCCGAGGGTGGCAACGAGACCGCCTTCCGCTTCCAGCGCGAGGGCGACACGGCGAGCTTCGCCTGGATCGACCGGGGCTTCGGCTTTGCCGTGACCGGCATGGCCCTGCGCGAAGAACTGCTGCCGATCGCCGAGGCCGTCTATCACGGCTTCGAGCGCGGCGAGGATGCGGCGCCGACAAGGAAGGACTGACGCCGTCTATTTCGACGGGTCGGTGAAGTCGTCGAAGTCGTGCAGATGACGGGGCGCCCAGCGATGGCGACGGCCGGCGGCGATCCAGCGCGACAGGATCGGCCACCGTCTGCGCGCGCGCCTGACCCAGACACGGCCGGCCTCGAATTCGCTGGCCAGCAGATAAAGCGCCAGGACGAGGAATATCCACCCCTGCATCAGCGGCAGCAGGGAGCCGACGACCGCCAGCACGAGGCAGCCGGCGATCGCGAGCACCATCAGCGGCTTGCGCATGACGGCGGTTCCCCGGTCAGAGGTGAATCGGTTTGTCCCAGGCCGCGAGGGCTGCTTCCTTCATCGCCTCGCTGACCGTGGGATGGGCGTGGCAGATGCGGCCGATGTCCTCGGCCGAGGCGGAGAACTCCATCGCCGTGCACGCCTCGGCGATCATGGTGCCCGCCTCGGCGCCGATGATGTGCACGCCCAGCACCCGGTCGGTGCCCTTGTCGGCCAGCACCTTGACGAAGCCCTCGGTGGCGCCGTTGGCGCGGCTGCGCGGATCGGCAGTGAAGGGATACTTGCCGATCTTGTAGGCGATAGCGCCCTGCTTCAGCTGCTCCTCGGTCTTGCCGACCCACGCCACCTCGGGCTGGGTGTAGACGACCGAGGGCACGAGATCCCAGTTCACATGGCCCTTTTGGCCCGCGATGGTCTCGACGCAGGCGATGCCGTCCTCGCTCGCTTTGTGCGCCAGCATCGGCCCGTCGATCACGTCGCCGATGGCATAGATGCCCGGCACCGAGGTCTGGAAGTGTTTGTCGACCTCGACGCGGCCACGCGAGGTCATCTTCACGCCCGCCTTTTCGAGGCCGAGGCACTCGACGTGGGGCCGCCGGCCGATGCAGACCATGACGACGTCGGCCTCGAGCGTTTCGGCCGCGCCACCCTTCGCGGGTTCCACGGTCAGCTTCACGCCGGCCTCCGATGCCTCGGCCTTGGTGACCTTGGCGCCCAGCTTGAACTTCAACCCCTGCTTGGCCAGCGCGCGCTGGAAGTGCTTGGTGATCTCGTCGTCGATACCGGGCGCGATGCGGTCGAGGAACTCGACCACCGTCACGTCCGAGCCGAGGCGGCGCCATACCGAGCCCAGCTCCAGCCCGATGATGCCGGCGCCGACCACGACCAGGCGCCTGGGCACCTCAGCCAGTTCGAGCGCGCCGGTCGAGGACACGATCTTCTTCTCGTCGATGACGACGCCGGGCAGCGGTGTCACTTCCGAGCCCGTGGCGATCAGGATGTTCTTGGCCGCCACCGTGTCCTTCACCGCGCCATCGTCGCCCAGCACCGAGATCGCGCCCGCTCTGTCGATGCGGCCGGCGCCCTGGAAGGTCGCGATCTTGTTCTTCTTGAACAGGAACTCGACGCCCTTGGTGGTGGCGCCCACGACCTCGGCCTTGCGCTTCATCATCTGGCCAAAGTCGAGCGTCGGCGCGGCGACCACGACGCCGTGCGCCGCGAGGTCATGGCCCGCTTGCTCGAACAGATGCGAGGATTGCAGCAGCGCCTTCGACGGAATGCAGCCGACGTTGAGGCAGGTGCCGCCGAGTGTCGCCCGCTTCTCGACCATCGCCACCTTCATCCCGAGCTGCGCGGCGCGGATCGCCGCCACATAGCCGCCGGGCCCGGCGCCGATCACGATTAGATCGTAGGTTTCGTTAGCCATGGCGTGTCGCCTCGATAACTACGCAAAAAACTAGAGGCCGAGCAGCAGGCGCTCGGGATCCTCGATGCATTCCTTGACCTTGACCAGGAACAGCACGGCCTCGCGGCCGTCGATGATGCGGTGGTCGTAGCTGACCGCGAGATACATCATCGGCCGCACCTTGATCTCGCCGCCCACGACCATCGGCCGCTGCTGGATCTTGTGCATGCCGAGGATGGCCGACTGCGGCGGGTTCAGGATCGGCGTCGACATCAGCGAGCCGTAGACGCCGCCGTTGGAGATGGTGAAGGTGCCGCCCGTCAAATCGGCGATCGACAGCTTGCCGTCGCGTGCTTTGCGGCCAAGCTCGCCGATGCCCTTCTCGATGCCGCCGAAGGAAAGTCCGTCGGCGTCGCGCAGCACCGGCACGACCAGTCCGTTCGGCGTGCCGACGGCGACGCCGATGTCGTAGTAGTTCTTGTAGACGAGGTCGTCGCCCTCGACCTCGGCGTTGACCGCGGGCAGTTCCTTGAGGCCCGCGATGCAGGCCTTGACGAAGAACGACATGAAGCCCAGCCGCGCGCCGTGCTTCTTCTCGAAGTCCTCCCTGACGCGCTCGCGCAGCGCCATGACGTTGGTCATGTCCACCTCGTTGAAGGTGGTGAGCATGGCCGCGGTGTTCTGCGCTTCCTTGAGGCGATTGGCGATGGTGCGGCGCAGCCGCGTCATCTTCACCCGTTCCTCGCGATCGGCACGCAAACGGGGTCTCGCGGGAACGGCAGGCTTGGCGGCGGGCGCGGGCGCCGAGCCGCTACCTGGGCCGATCGACGAGAGTGCCGCCAGCACGTCGGACTTGGTGGCGCGGCCGTCCTTGCCCGAGGGCTGGATGGCCGACGCCGGCACACCCTTCTCGTCGGCGAGCTTGCGCGCGGCCGGGCCGGAGGCGGCGAGGTTGGCGCCGCCAGTAGCGGCCAGCACGGGTGCCGGAGCGGTGAGCGTGGCCGACGGCGACGCGACCGGCGAGGCAGCGGGCGCGGCGGCGGGCTTGGAAGGAGGAGGCGACGCGGCGGCCGCGGGCTTGGGCGCGGCGCCGCCGGCCTCGATGTGGCACAGCAGGCCGCCCACCTCGACAGTGGCGCCTTCGGCCACCGCAAGGTCGGCGATGGCGCCCGCGACGGACGCATTGACCTCGACCGTGACCTTGTCGGTCTCGAGCTCGCACAAAGGCTGGTCGATGGCGACCTGGTCGCCCGCCTTCACCAGCCACTTGGACACGGTTGCCTCGGTGACCGATTCACCGAGCGCCGGAACCTTGATCTCGACAGCCATGATCCAACTCTCCTCAGGCGTCCGTTCAGGCGCCCCAATCAACCAATCGTCAACGCGCGGTCGACCAGAGCGGCCTGTTCTTTCAGATGCGGGCGCGCCGAGCCCGTCGCCGGCGACGCCGACTCGGGGCGCCCGACGTAGGTCGGGCGCTTGGCCTTGACGTCGATGGTCGCCAGCGCGCGATCGATGCGGCGGTCGACGAAGTGCCAGGCGCCCATGTTCTCGGGCTCTTCCTGGCACCACACGACCTCGGCATTGGGATATTGCGCCAGCCGCACGCCGAGGCGCGAGATCGGGAACGGATAGAGCTGCTCGATGCGCAGGATGGCGATGTCGTCGATCCCGCGCTTGCGGCGCTCGGCCACCAGGTCGAAGTAGACCTTGCCGCTGCACAGCACGACGCGGCGGACCTTGGCGCTGTCGGCGAGCTGGTCGGTCTCGATCAGGATGCGGCGGAACGACGAGCCCGGGCCCATGTCGGCCAGCGCCGACACGCACTCCTTGTTGCGCAGCAGCGACTTGGGCGTCATCACGATCAAGGGCTTGCGGAAGCGGCGGCGCACCTGGCGGCGCAGCGCGTGGAAATAATTGGCCGGCGTCGTCGGCACGATGACCTGCCAGTTGTCCTCGGCCGAAAGCTGGAGGTAGCGCTCGAGGCGCGCCGAACTGTGCTCGGGCCCCTGGCCTTCGTAGCCGTGCGGCAGCAGCATCACCAGGCCGTTCATGCGCAGCCACTTGCTCTCGCCCGAGCAGATGAACTGGTCGATGATGACCTGCGCGCCATTGGCGAAGTCGCCGAACTGCGCCTCCCATAGCACCAGCGCATTGGGCTCGGCCGACGAATAGCCGTACTCGAAGCCCAGCACGCCCGCCTCGTTCAGCGGGCTGTCGATCACCTCGAAGTTGGCCTGGTCCTTGGCGACGTTGTTCAGCGGCACGTACTTGGCATCGGTCGACTGGTCGACCAGCACCGAGTGACGCTGCGAGAAGGTGCCGCGGCCCGAATCCTGGCCGCTGAGGCGCACCGGCGTGCCCTCGTCGAGCAAGGTGCCGAAGGCCAGTGCCTCGCCGGTCGCCCAGTCGATATCGCGGCCAGTGTCGATCGTCTTGCGCTTCTCGGCGAGCTGGCGCGCGATCTTGCGGTTGAGGTCGAAGTTCTTGGGCGGCTCGGAGATCGCCCGGCCGACGGCGATGAGCGGCTCGAGCGCCACCGCGGTCGCGCCCTTGCGGTCTTCCTCGCCCGGCGCTTCGGTGAAGCCTGCCCACTTGCCCTCGAGCCAGTCGGCCTTGTTGGGCTTGTAGTTGGTCGCGGCCTCGAGCGCCTTGTCGAGCTTGGTGCGCAGCTCGGCGTCCATCGCCTTCACCTCGTCGGCGGTGACCACGCCCTCGGCCTCGAGCGCACCGGCATAGACTTCCTTCACCGTCTTGTGTCGGCCGATCTCCTTGTACATCAGCGGCTGGGTGAACATCGGCTCGTCCGACTCGTTGTGGCCGTAACGCCGGTAGCAGAACATGTCGATGACGATGTCGCGCTTGAAGTGCTGGCGGAACTCGGTGGCGATGCGGCAGACATGGACCACCGCCTCGGGATCGTCGCCGTTCACGTGCAGGATCGGCGCCTGCACGATCTTGGCGACCTCCGTACAGTACGGCCCCGAGCGCGAGAAAGTCGGCAAGGTCGTGAAGCCGATCTGGTTGTTGACCACGAGATGGATGGTGCCGCCGATGCGGTAGCCGCCTAGGTCGCTGAGGTCGAGGCTTTCCGCGACGAGGCCCTGGCCCGCGAAGGCCGCGTCGCCGTGCATCAGGATGGCCATGACCGTGCTGCGATCGGTGTCGTGCCTCTGGTCCTGCTTGGCGCGGGCCTTGCCCAGCACCACCGGATTGACGGCTTCGAGATGCGAGGGATTGGGGACCAGCGACAGGTGGATCACGTTACCGTCGAACTCGCGGTCGGCCGAGGCGCCCAGGTGATACTTCACGTCGCCCGAGCCGCGCATTTCCTCGGGCTGCGAGGAGCGGCCCTGGAACTCCGAGAACAGCGCCATGTAGCTCTTGTGCATGACGTTCACGAGCGTGTTGAGGCGGCCGCGATGGGGCATGCCGATCACGACTTCCTTGACGCCGAGCTGGCCGCCGCGCTTGAGAATCTGCTCGATGCCCGGGATCAGCGATTCGCCGCCGTCGAGACCGAAGCGCTTGGTGCCGACGAACTTGACGCCGAGATAGTGTTCGAGTCCCTCCGCCTCGACGACCCGCTGCAGGATCATCTTGCGGCCCTCGACGGTGAAGTCGGTGCGATTCTCGATGTGCTCGATGCGCTCCTGGATCCACGCCTTCTGGTCGGGATCGGAGATGTGCATGAACTCCACGCCGATCTTGCCGCAGTAGGTCTTGCGCAGGCGGTCCATGATCTGACGCAAGGTCGCGGACTCGCCCAGCGCCAGCGAGCCGAAGATCAGGATCGGGCGGTCCCAGTCGCCCTCGCCGAAGCCGTAGGTCGCCGGGTCGAGCTCGCGGTGCGGCGCCTGCTTGGCGAGGTTCAGCGGATCGAGGTCGGCCTCGAGGTGGCCGCGGATGCGGTAGGCGCGGACCATCATCAGCGCCTTGGCGGTGTCGTTGGCGGCGGCGCGGATATGGGCTGCGCTCTTGCCAGCAAGAGCAACGGCGGCAGTGCCGTTACCCTTGGCATTCCTGTTGGCGGCGGCCGGTGCCTCCGGCACGTCGATGACCCTGGCGCCGTTGGGCGCCCACGAGGCGCCGCGCACCTCGGCCAGCACCGCGCTCTTGTCGTCGGCCAGCGCCTCGAAGAAGGTGCGCCATTCCGGATCGACCCGGCCGGGATCGGCGAGGTAGCGCGCGTGGAGTTCCTCGATGAACGGCGCGTTGGCACCGAACAGGAACGATGTCTGCTCTGCTTGCATGGCCCTGGCTCCTCGGAGTTGGGCGGTTGGCTCTATCGGCCGTTCATTGCCTTCAGCATCTCGTCACCCAGCGCCGCGGGCGAGTCGGCGACCCGAATGCCCACGGCACGCATGGCTTCGACCTTGAATTCGGCGGTATCGTGGCCGCCCGAGATCACCGCGCCGGCATGGCCCATGCGCCGGCCCGGCGGAGCGGTGCGGCCGGCGATGAAGCCGACGACCGGCTTCTTCGTCTTCGACGACTTCAGGAACTCCGCACCCTTGACCTCGGCGTCGCCGCCGATCTCGCCGATCATGACGATGCCCAGGGTCTCGGGGTCAGCCACGAACATCTCCAGGCACTCCACGAAGTTGGTGCCGTTCACCGGATCGCCGCCGATGCCGATGCAGGTCGTCTGGCCGAGGCCGACGGCGGTGGTCTGGGCGACCGCCTCGTAGGTGAGCGTGCCCGAGCGCGAGACGATGCCGATCTTGCCGCGCTTGTGGATGTGGCCCGGCATGATGCCGATCTTGCACTCGCCGGGCGTGATGACGCCGGGGCAGTTCGGACCGATCAGGCGCGACCTGGAACCCGACAGCGCGCGCTTGACCTTCACCATATCGATGACCGGGATGCCCTCGGTGATGCAGACGACCAGCGGAATCTCCGCGTCGATCGCCTCGAGGATCGAGTCGGCGGCGAAGGGTGGCGGCACGTAGATCACGGTGGCGTTGCAGCCGGTCCGCGCGACCGCCTCGGCCACGGTGTCGAACACCGGCAGGTCGAGATGCTTGGTGCCGCCTTTGCCCGGCGTCACGCCGCCCACCATTTTGGTGCCGTAGGCGATCGCCTGCTCGGAATGGAAAGTGCCCTGGCTGCCGGTGATGCCCTGGCAGATCACCTTGGTGTTCTTGTCGACGAGGACGGCCATCAGCTGTGCTCCTTGACCGCCTTGACGATCTTTTCGGCGGCATCGGCGAGATTTTCCGCCGATGTGATCTTGAGGCCGGAGTCTTTCAGGATCTTCTTGCCGAGATCGACATTGGTGCCTTCGAGGCGAACGACCAGCGGCACGTGCAGGTTGACCTCGCGTGCCGCGGCGACCACGCCCTCGGCGATCACGTCGCAGCGCATGATGCCGCCGAAGATGTTGACCAGGATGCCCTCGACGTTGGGATCCTTGAGGATGATCTTGAATGCCGCCGTCACGCGCTCCTTGGTGGCGCCGCCGCCGACGTCGAGGAAGTTGGCGGGCGAGGAGCCGTAGAGCTTGATGATGTCCATGGTGGCCATAGCGAGGCCGGCGCCGTTGACCATGCAGCCGATCTGACCGTCGAGCTTCACGTAGTTCAGCGCGTACTTGGCGGCCTCGGTCTCGGCCGGGTCTTCCTCGTCGAGGTCGCGCAGCTCCTCGAGGTCCTTGTGCTTGTAGAGGGCGTTGTCGTCGAAATTCATCTTGGCATCGAGCGCCACGATGTCGCCGGTGCCGGTCACGACCAGCGGGTTGATCTCGATCAGCGAGCAGTCGAGATCGACGAAGGCCTTGTAGATGTTGCCGAGCAAAGTCGTGAAGGTACCGACCTGCTTGCCGGTGAGGCCGAGCGCGAAGGCGACCTTGCGGCCCTGGTAGGCCTGGTAGCCGGCGGCAGGATCGATGTCCTGCGTCATGATCTTCCCGGGCGCATCGTGCGCCACTGCCTCGATGTCCATGCCGCCTTCGGTCGATGCGACCACGGCGATGCGGCCCATCTTCCGATCGACCAGCATGGAGAGGTAGAGCTCGCGCTTGATGTCGCAGCCCTGCTCGATATAGAGGCGCTTCACGGTCTTGCCGGCAGGACCGGTCTGCTTGGTGACGAGGTCGTGGCCCAGCATCGCGAACGCGCTGGTACCGACATCGTCGATCGATTTTACGACCCGCACGCCGCCCTTGCCGTTGGGATCGTCCTTGAACCGGCCAGCGCCGCGGCCGCCGGCATGGATCTGCGCCTTCACCACGGTCACCGGGCTGCCGAGCTTGCGGGCCACGTCCACCGCCTCGTCCCGGGTATAGGCGACCCCGCCCTTGAGCAGGGGGACGGCGAATTTGGCCAGCAACGCCTTGGCCTGGTATTCGTGAATGTTCATGGATTCCTGTCGCTGGCCGGTCAGCAAAAGCGTGCAATCACCATGTCAGTTTCAAAATGAGACTGACCGGTATTTGCGGCACTTTATGAGTGCCGCACCGCCTTGGCAACGTCGGACTGGTGACGCATTTAAGTCCCGTCAGGGGACCCAGCGTTTCAGCCGGCGGCGACGATCTTCTTGGTGGCTTCCACCAGCGCCTTCACGGCGGCGACCGACTTGTCGAACATCGCCTTTTCCTCGGCGTTGAAGGCGACCTCGACGATCTTCTCGATACCGTTCTTGCCGATCACGACCGGCACGCCGATGTAGAGGCCCTTGATGCCGTATTCGCCGTTCAGCATCGCCGCGCACGGGATCACGCGCTTCTTGTCCTTGAGGTAGGACTCCGCCATCGAGATGGCCGAGGCTGCCGGCGCATAGAAGGCCGAGCCGTTACCCAGCAGGCCCACGATCTCCGCGCCGCCGTCGCGCGTGCGCTGGACGATCTTGTCGAGCTTGTCCTGGGTGGTCCAACCCATCTTCACGAGATCGGGTAGCGGGATGCCGGCGACCGTCGAGTAGCGGATCAGCGGCACCATCGTGTCGCCGTGGCCGCCCAGCACGAAAGCGGTGACGTCCTCGACCGAGACATTGAATTCCTGGGCCAGGAACAGGCGGAAGCGCGCGCTGTCGAGCACGCCCGCCATGCCGACCACCTTGTTGGCCGGGAAGCCGGTGACTTCCTGCATCAGGCCGACCATCGCATCGAGCGGGTTGGTGATGACGATGACCAGCGCGTCGGGTGCGTTCTCCTTGATGCCCTTGCCGACGGCGTTGATGACCTTGGCGTTGATGCCGACCAGGTCGTCGCGCGTCATGCCGGGCTTGCGCGGCACGCCCGCGGTCACGATCACGACGTCGGCGCCGGCGATGTCCTTGTAGTTCGACGAGCCCGAGTAGTTGGCGTCGAAGCCCGCGACGGGCGAGAGCTGTGCGATGTCGAGCGCCTTGCCCTTGGCCGTTCCTTCGGCCTGGGGAATGTCGAACAGGACGACGTCGCCCAAATCCTTCTGGCCCGCCAGCAGGGCGAGAGTGCCGCCAATCTGTCCGGCGCCGATCAGCGCGATCTTCTTGCGAGCCATGCGAAATTCTCCTGTTCGTGAATGCGGCGCGTGGTAGCGCGATTCTGCTGGGCCGGCAAGAAGACCGAATAATCGCTAGGCAGGATGCTTTTTGAGGTGCGCCAGCAGCAGTTCGGTGGCGCGGCCGGCTGCCTGATCCATGACGAAGTGCCCGACGCCGGGGAGCACTTCCATCGCATAGGCCGCCTCCACGAAGTCTCCCGTCCCGCGTGCCGCATGCGGCCCCACGGTCGCATCGGCATCGCCCCAGATGTAGAGCGTCGGCACCTTGGTCGCACCAAAATCGCCCGACAAGCCCTTGTTGGCGCGATACCAGGCGAGTGCGGCTTCGAGCGCCGGTTTGGTGCCGAGGATGCCGAGATGCTGTTTCACGGACTCGGCACTTTGGCCGAACAGTCCCTCACGCATCGGCCTCGCATCGTCGACCAGCAGCTTGTCGGCCGTATCGGGTGCGAGGAACTTGCCGTGATGGCGCGAGCGGTGCTTCTGGTCGGGATCTTCCTGCAGGGCGCGGCGGAAGGAGAGGGGATGAGGCCGCGACAGCACCGTGAGCGAGGCCACGCGCTCGGGGTACTTGTGCGCGACGCCCCATGACACCTGCCCACCCCAGTCGTGACCCACAAGATGGAAGCGCTTGCCGGCCGAGCCTGAGGCATCGGCGATGTCGATCGCGTCCGCAACCAGCTTGTCGAAGAGATAGTTGTCGAGGTTGACCGGATCGGGCCGTGCGCCCGGCGAATAGCCGCGCTGGTCCGGCGCCACGGCGCGATAGCCCGCCTTGGCGAGCTCGGGCAGCGCGACGCGCCAGCTGTGGCGCGACTCGGGGAAGCCGTGAAGCAGAAGCACAAGGGCGCCTCCGGCAGGGCCGGCGACGTCGACAGTAAATCTCAGACCCGGAGCGACCTGGATTTCGCTGGTTTCAAACCCTGTCATGTTCTTCACAGCAACGTTATCGGTGGGGTCCCAGCCTAGCGCCTGATTCGGCAGCGTGCCAATCTGGTTGCGTCAATTCCGGGGAGGACAAATATGCGAGCATTAGTGGTAGGCGCCCTTTTCGCCGTGGCACTCGTCGCGAACGCGAACGCTGCCATCAAGGAGGAACCCGTCACCTATTCCGACGGTCAGACCACCATGAAGGGCTTCGTGGTGTACGACGACGCCGTCCAGGGCAAGCGCCCCGGCATCATCATGGTGCATGAATGGTGGGGCATCACCCCGCACATCCACAACGAGGCGAAGAAGTTCGCACAGCAGGGCTACACTGCTTTCATCGCCGACATGTACGGCGACGCGAAGACCGCCGACAATCCGAAGGACGCTGGCGCGCTCTCGGGCGGCGTCATGAAGAATCCGCAGGCGATGGAGTCGCGCTTCAAGGCCGCGCAGGCCGAGATCGCCAAGCACTCCACGGTGAATCCCCAGCGCATCGGCGCCGTCGGCTACTGCTTCGGCGGCGCAGTGGTGCTGAACATGGCGCGCACCGGCGACAATCTCGTCGCGGTCGCGGGCTTCCACGCATCGCTCGGCCTCAATACCCCGGCGCCGGCCCCGGGCACCGTCAAGGCCAAGATCCTCATCCTGAACGGCGCAGACGATCCCTTCGTGAAGCGCGAGCAATACGATGCGCTCAAGAAGGATTTCGACGCGGCGAAGGCCGACTACCGGATCATCACGTATCCCGGCGCGGTGCACGCCTTCACGAATCCCGAAGCCACTGAGCTCGGCAAGAAATTCAACTTGCCGCTCAGGTACGACGCCAAGGCGGATCAGGAATCGAAGGCCGAGGCGGCCAAGCTCTTCGCCGCTACTCTCAAGAAATAGCCAAAAAGGCCGCCTCCGGGCGGCCTTTTCTTTTCCGGCCGGGGTTCAGCGACACGGGACCCAGCGGCAATCAGGCGATGTGCTCCAGGGCGAGATATTCCGGGCTCTGCATTTCCATCAGGCGCGACACCGTGCGCTGGAATTCGAAGGCGCCGTCGCCCTCGACGTAGAGCTTGTCGGGCGACGCCGCGGCCGAGCAGATGAACTTCACCTTCTTCTCGTAGAACGTGTCGATCATGGTGACGAACCGCGCGGCCTTGTCGCGATTGTCCGGCCCCATCCTGGGGATTTCCGCCAGGATCACGCTGTGGAAGTGGTCGGCGATGCACAGGAAGTCAGCGGCGCCCATCGGCTTGGCGCACCAGTCGAGATAGTCGGCCATCGCCACGCCTGGCGCCGCCCGCGGGACGTCGACGTCGCGGCCCTGGGTGCGCAGCACGCGCGGCTCGCCTTCGGCGCCGTTGGCCAGGGTGCGGAAGGCCTCGTCGAGCTTGTTGGTCGCCCAGGCGCCGAGCGGCGTCAGATACATGTCGAGTTCGCGCATGCGGTCGAGGCGATAGTCGTGGCCGCCGCCCAGTTCGATGATCTCGAGCCGCCGCTTCACCAGTTCGATGAAGGGCAGGAAGCGATCGCGCTGCAGGCCGTTGTCGTAGAGATCGTCGGGCGCGCGGTTCGACGTGGCGATCACCGTCAGCCCTTCCTCGAACAGCGTCTCGAACAGACGGCCGAGGATCATGGCGTCGGCGATGTTGGTGACCTGGAACTCGTCGAAGCAGAGCAGCCGCGTCTCGGTGGCGATCGCCCGCGCGATCGGCACGATCGTGTCGGCTTCCGGCGGCGCGCCTTTGGCCGCCAACTCCTCGCGCCGCCGATGCAGGCGCTCGTGGACCTCGAGCATGAATTCGTGGAAATGGACGCGCCTTTTGCGGACGACCAGTGCGTCGGCAAAGAAAAGATCCATCAGCATCGACTTGCCGCGCCCGACCGGCCCCCAGATGTACAGCCCGTGTGGCCCGGCCGTCGGCCTGTCGGGCCTGGCCAGGCCCAGGCGTGCCAGCAAGCCCGGCTTGGCCGGGTGGCCGGCCATGACCTTCAGCTGGTCGTGTACCGTCTGCAGGCGGGCGACGATCTTTTCCTGCACGGGATCGGGATGGACCAGACCGGCGGCGCGGCGCGCGGCGAGGTTGGCGGCGGGTCCCTTGCCTGTCATGGGGGTATCGGCGTCCATTGCTCTGGCATACCTAGCTCACCGGCGCGCGGCTGCCTATAAGATGCGGCAATGAAGATCGCGTTCCTGGGCACCTCGGAATTCGCCGTGCCCGCCCTCAGTTCACTGGTCGAGGCCGGCCACGACGTCGCCGCGGTCTATACGCGCGCGCCCAAGCCCGCTGGCCGCGGACAGCAGGAACGCAAGACGGCGGTGCACGTGCTGGCCGACACGCTGGGCCTCGCTGTGCGAACGCCCGCGAGCCTGAAGAGCGACGAAGAGGCGGCGGCATTCCGTGCCCTCGACCTCGATGCGGCGATCGTCGTGTCCTACGGCCATATCCTGACCAAGGCCTTTCTCGACGCACCGGTGCTGGGCTGCGTCAACATCCATGGCTCGCTGCTGCCGCGCTGGCGCGGTGCGGCACCGATCCATCGCGCGATCCTGGCCGGCGACGCGGAGACCGGCGTCACCACGATGCGCATGGACGAAGGCCTCGACACCGGCCCGATGCTGCTGGCCGAGCGCACACCGATCTCGGCTGCCGACACGGCAGAGACGGTGCACGACCGGCTGGCCGCATTAGGCGCCACGCTGGTCGTGTCGACGCTCGACGGGCTGGTGCGCCGCAGCATCGATCCGACGCCGCAACCGCAGGAGGGCGTCACCTACGCCCACAAACTCGGCAAGGAAGAAGGCGTGCTCGACTGGCGCCGACCCGCCGCCGAGCTCGAGCGCAAGGTGCGCGCGTTGCATCCCTGGCCCGGCACGTCGTTCGAGCTCCCCAACGGCGGACAGTCCGAGCGCATCAAGGTATTGGCAGCGGCCCTCACCCTGGCCTCGGGTGCGCCGGGCACGCTCAGTGTCACGCGCGACGGCTTCCCGGTCGTGGCCTGCGGCTCGGGCGGGCTACGGCTGCTCAGGCTCCAGCGGCCGGGCAAACAGGCGACGGCGGCCGACGCCTTCCTGCGCGGCTTCGACCTGCCCGCCGGCACGGTGCTGCCCTCGCCTGCCGTGGTCTCGCTGCCGCAGTCGCGACCGCGCTGATCCCGTGCCCCGCTACAAGATCTCCGTCGAGTACGATGGCGGCCCCTTCGTCGGCTGGCAGCGCCAGGACACCGGCCCGTCGATCCAGGCCGCACTCGAGGAGGCGGTGTTCGCCTTCTCCGGCGAGCGCGTGCCGGTGCGCGGCGCCGGCCGCACCGACTCGGGCGTTCACGCGCGCGGCCAGGTCGCCCACTTCGACCTCACCGTCGAGAAGCCGGTCGAGGAAGTGCGCGGCGCGCTCAACTATCACCTCAAACCCAACCCGATCGCGGCGCCCACGGTGGAGCTGGCGGCGCCGGGCTTCCACGCGCGCTTCTCGGCGACCTATCGCGGCTATCGCTACCGCATCCTGAATCGCCGCACGCGCGCGGGCATTGACGCCGGCTTCGTCTGGCACGTGCCGGTCGCGCTCGACCTCGAGAAGATGGCGGCGGCCATCGAGGTGCTGGTCGGTCACCACGACTTCAACAGCTTCCGCTCGGTGGCGTGCCAGGCGAAGTCGTCGGTGCGGACGCTCGACGAGCTGTCGGTGCGGCGCTGCGGCGAGGAAGTGATCATCGACGTCGGCGCGCGCTCTTTCCTGCACAACCAGGTGCGCATCCTGGTCGGCACGCTGGCGCTGGTCGGCCGCGGCCAGTGGAGCCGGCGTGACGTCGAGGAGGCGCTGGCCGCGCGCGACCGCACGCGCGCCGGGCCGACCGCGCCGCCGCTCGGCCTCTGCCTCATGGAAGTGCGTTACGGCGCCTCACGTGCCGGGCAGCGGGACGACGCCGAGGAGACGGTCGACGATGAGTGACAGCAGCACCGAGGGCATCCAGTTCACGACCAGCAGCAGGATCGAGACCGGCCAGCCGATGCCGAGCGACAGGCGCGTGGCCATCACGAACCAGTAGTAGAACAGGAACTGCGCCGCCATCTCGACGATCTGCGAGACCGCCCGCGGCGTCACCATGGCGATGCCGAGCGTGATCACCGCCAGCGCCATGACCGGCAGGTTGATCCAGTTGAGCGCCGCGATGTAGCGCGGATAGTTGCCGAGCCAGTTGCGGCGCCGCGCGATCTCGTAGAACAGCACCGGAAAGAGCAGCCAGTCGACGACGAAGTGCATGGCCTCGACGGCCACGATCTCCAGCGTGTCGGCCGTCGTGTCGACCCGCGAGTAGTAGAGCAGCAGGTAAACGCCGTAGAGCGGCGCCACCAGCGCCATGACGCGGAACGAGGCGAGGCAGGCCTCGATCGTGTTTTCGAAATAGTACGGCGCCCCCGGGTCGCGCTGCAGGAAGCGGACGGCGCCCTGCGTGCCGCGAGCGATGTCGCTGGTACTCAACACGCCGCTCTCCCTAGCTCGCGAAATAGCGGTCGAGCAGCGTCTCGTAGACGCGGCTCAGCGTCTTGAGGTCGGTGATCGCACTCTTCTCGTCGACCTTGTGCATGCTCTCGCCGACCAGGCCGAACTCCAGTACCGGGCAATAGTTTCGGATGAAGCGCGCATCCGACGTGCCGCCGGTGGTCGACAGCTCGCACTCCACGCCCGCCACGTCGCGCACCGCGCCGGCGACCAGTTCGGAAAGCGGCCCGGGTGGCGTGTAGAAGGATTCGCCCGAGACCGCGACCTGGTATTCGACGACGCCGTTGCCGCCGAGCCTCGCGTTGGCGCGATCGATGCGCTCCTTCAGGTAAGCGAGCAGCGTCTTGGAGGTCCACAGGTCGTTGAAGCGCGTGTTGAAGCGCGCCTTGGCCATGCCCGGCGCGATGTTGGTCGCCGGGTTGCCGACGTCGACCGTGGTAAACTGCAGCGACGTCGGCTGGAAATGCGTGCTGCCATTGTCGATCGGCTCGCGCACCAGCGCCTCGATCAGCGCCGACAGCCGATGGATGGCGTTGTCGAGCCGCTCGGGATAGGCCACGTGACCCTGCACGCCGCGCACCACCATGTCGACGGTCATGCTGCCGCGCCGACCGATCTTCATCATGTCTCCGAAGCGCCGCGAGCTGGTCGGCTCGCCGACCACGCAGGCGTCGATCGTCTCGCCGCGCTCGGCCAGGCGCTGCAGCATCTTCACCGTGCCGTTGACGGCGGGTCCTTCCTCGTCACCGGTGATCAGCAGACTGATCGCGCCACCGAAGTCGCGGCCGCGCCGGGCGACGAAACGGGTACTCGCATCGGTGAAGGCCGCGATCGCACCCTTCATGTCGGCGGCGCCGCGGCCGAACAGATAGCCGCCCGACAGCTCGGCGGTGAACGGCCCGATCGTCCACGACGACAGGTCGCCCACCGGCACGACGTCGGAGTGACCGGCGAAGCAGAAGTGGCGGCCGTTGCCGTCCTTGTCCTGGCCGATGCGGGCATAGAGGTTGGCAACGTCGTCGCTGCCCTTCTCGCTGAAGTCCATGCGCTCGCAGCGGAAGCCGACCGTCGCTAGCACTTTCTCGAGAAGCTGCAGCGCACCCGCCTCGCGTGGCGTCACGCTCTCGCAGCGCACGAGCGCGCGCGTCAGTTCGATCGTGTCGGTGGCAGCGGGAGCCAGGGTGTCGGGCATGGCGGGAAAATACATGCCCCAACCGCCAAAGAGAAGGGCGCCGGTTCAGCGTTGAACCGGCGCCCAGTCGATTTGAGAGGAAGATAGTCTTACTTCTTGGGTTGAACCTCGTTCACGCCACCATCCTGTCCGCTTCCTGCAGATTGACCGACACAAGCTGGGAGACGCCCTGCTCGGCCATGGTGACGCCGTAGAGCCGGTCCATGCGCGCCATTGTGACGCGATGGTGGGTGATAACCATGAAGCGCGTGTCGGTGCGGCCGGCGATGTCCTTCACCAGGCCGCAGAAGCGCTCCACGTTGAGATCGTCCAGCGGCGCGTCGACCTCGTCCAGCACGCAGATCGGCGCCGGATTGGTCATGAACACCGCGAACAGGAGCGACAAAGCCGTCAGCGCCTGCTCGCCGCCCGAGAGCAGCGACATGACCTGCAGCTTCTTGCCCGGGGGGCTGGCATGGATCTCGAGGCCGGCCTCGAGCGGATCCTCCGACTCGGTGAGCCGCAGCTCGGCCTTGCCGCCGCCGAACAGCTTGGTGAAGAGCTGCTGGAAGTGTCCGCTGACCTGCTCGAAGGCGACGAGGAAGCGCTCGCGGCCCTCGCGGTTCAGGCTCTGGATGCCCTGGCGCAGGCGGCCGATGGCGGCGACCAGGTCATCGCGCTCGGCCGTCATGCCGGTGATCTGCTGCTCGAGCTCGTTGGCCTCTTCCTCGGCGCGCAGGTTCACCGCGCCCATGGTCTCGCGCTCGTGCACCAGCCGCTCGAGCTTGTGCTCGGCCTTGTCGATCTCCGGTAGCTCCTCCAGCGTCTCGACTTCGGCCAGCGCCAGCACGCCCTCGGGCTCGCAGCGCAGGCGCTCGACGATGCGTTCGACCACCGCCTCGCGATCCTTGGTCGCCTGCTCGGCCAGGCCCTCGCGGCGGACCCGGCTTTCGCGCGCGGCGGCCAACTCGCCTTCGGCCTGGCGCATCGCCTTGTCGGCATCGCCCAGCCGCGTCTCGCCGATGGCCAGCCGGTCGGCTGCTTCCTGGCGGCCGTGCTCGGCCTTGGCGGTTTCCTCGCCCAGCGCCAGCTTCTTGGCGTCGATCTCGGCAGGCTTGGCAGCAAGCTCGGCGATCGCCGCGGCGATCTGGCCACGGCGCGCATCCAATTCGACGATCTGGCCGTCGGCGTCGGACAGGCGCGTGCTCCAGCCGGCATGGTCGTGCGCGATCTTGCCCAGGCGCTCGATGCGCATCTCGGACTCGCGGGCGAGCCGGTCGCACAGGCCCTCGGCCTCGACCAGCGCGGCGCGCAACTCGGCGATACGGGCGCGCAGGCCGCCCGCCGTCACGCGATCGGCCTGGGTGTCGGAGATCGACGACAGCCGCGCCTCGCGGAAGGTGCGGCGCATCTCGACGTCGGCGACGTCGGCCTCGATCTCGGTCACCGCCTGCTCGATGCCGGCCAGGCGCGTGTGCAGCTGGTCGGTGCGGCGCGCCACGTCGGTGTGATGCTCGCGCGCCTTGGCGGCGGTCGACTCGGCGGAGGCGACGGTGCCCTGCGCGGCGCGCTCGGCCGCGCGGGTCGCCTCGCCGGCGTCCTGGGTCTTGCGGCGCGAGGCCTCGGCCACGGCGCGCTCGTGCGTGCGGGCCTGCTCGACGCCGGTCTTCTCCGCGTCGCGCGCAGCGGCCAGCGTGACGGTCTCGGCGTCGACGTGGGCCTGGTGCTCGGCATGCTCGGCGGCGACGCCGTCGATCTGCTGGCGGATCTCGGCCAGGCGGTTGCGCTGGCTCAGCCGCACGGCGGCCGGCGTCGGCGCACCGGCGCGCATCGTGTAGCCGTCCCAGCGCCACACCGCGCCCTCGGCGGTGACGAGCTGCTGGCCGGCCTTGAGGCTGGGCTGCAGTGCGGCACCCGTGGCGTCGTCGGTGACGATGCCGATGAAGGCCAGGCGCCGTTCCAGTTCGGGCAGCGCCTGCACATGGGCGGCCAGCGGCGTGGCGCCTTCCGGCAGCGCCGGCGCATCGGCCAGCGTGCCGAGCGGCAGCCAGTGCACCGGTGCACCGCGATCGGACGAGGCCTCGAGGTCTTCGCCGAACGCCGCACCCAGCGCCTTCTCGAAGCCGGGCTCGACAGTGAGCGCGTCGAGCAGCGGCGGCCACAGCGAGTCGGCGGCCGACTTCAGCGCGGCAGCGAGGCCCGCTTCCTCCGCGCGCAGCTTGGTGAGGCGCGCGTTACTCTTCTGCTGCGTCTCGGCGGCTGCGGCATGGCTTGCCTCGGCGGCCTGGCGCTCGGCGGCGCGGGCGCGCTCGGTGTCGATACGCTCGGCCTCGGCCTTGGCGACGGCCTGGCGCGCGGCATCGGACTCGTAACGCTCGGCCTCGCGGGCGGCGTCGATCGCCTGCTCGCCCTGGAGTCGCGCGCCATCGAGGGCGGCGCGGGCGGCATCGAGGACGGCCTCGACTTCCGGCAGGGCCGGCAGGCCGGCCAGCTCGCTCTCGACCGAGCGCTGCTGGGCGGCGATCTCCTCGCGGCGCACCTGCAGGCGGCGCAGGCGCTCGCGCAGCTCGGCGACCTCGCGGCTCACGCTGTTGCGCAGCGCCTCGTCGTCGGCGATCTGGCGGGTCAGTCGGTCGTGCTCGACCTCGGCGGCGGCGGTGGCGTCGCGCGCGACATCGCGCGCCTGCTGGGCGGCGGCGGCGCGGTCGTCCTCGCCGACGCGGGCCTGCTCGAGCGTGGCGCGCTGGACGTCGAGATCGGCGATCGCGGTCTCGGCGTCGCTCTTGCGGCCCTGCTCGCGCGCAAGGTCGGACTCGGTCTGCGACAGCCGCGTCTCGGCTTCCTGCTGGGCGGCGGCCACGCGCTCGGCCTCGGCGGTCAGTGCATCGTGGGCGACCCGCAGGCGCTGGAGTGCGGCGGCGGCCGCGGCCTCGTCGTTGCGCAGCGGCGGCAGCGCGGTCGCTGCGTCGGCCTGCGCCGTGGTGGCAAGGCCGACCAGACGCGTGAGGTCGGAGACCTGGGCCTCGGCCTCCTTGAGGCGTTCGCCGGCGTCGGCCAGCTCACGCTCGGCGTTGGCCAGCTTCAGCGCCAACACGGCGGCCTCGGCACGGCGGATATGGTCGCTGAGATTGCGGTAGCGGCTGGCCTGGCGGGCCTGGCGCTTCAGCCCCTTGTGCTGCTCCTCGAGCGCGAGCAGCACGTCCTGAACGCGCGCCAGGTTCTGCTCGGCCGCGCGCAGGCGCAGCTCGGCTTCGTGACGGCGGGCATAGAGGCCGGTAATGCCGGCGGCCTCGTCGATGATCGAGCGGCGGTCGGCCGGCTTGGCGTTGATCAAGGTGCCGACCCGGCCCTGGCTCACCAGCGCGGTCGAGCGCGAGCCCGTCGCGGCGTCGGCAAAGAGCGTCTGCACGTCACGGGCGCGGATGTCGCGGCCGTTGACCGAGTAGGCCGAGCCGTGGCCGCGCTCGATGCGGCGCACGACGTCGAGCTGGTCGGAATCGTTCACCATCGCGGGTGCGCTGCGCGTCTTGTTGTCGAGCGTCAGCATGACCTCGGCGATGTTGCGCGCCGGCCGCGTGCCGGTCCCGGCGAAGATCACATCCTCCATCTCCGAGCCGCGCATCTGCTTGGCCGAGGTCTCGCCCATCACCCACTTCAGGGCTTCGACGAGGTTCGACTTGCCGCAGCCGTTGGGCCCGACGATGCCGGTCATGCCGGGTTCGATGGCGAGCTCCGTCGGATCGACGAAGGACTTGAAACCGGAGAGCCGGAGTTTGTCGAACTGCACTATCTACCCCACGCTTGTCTTGTTACTCGGTTGGTCGGCTACTTCGCGAGCTTGCTGAACACCGCGTCGAACTCTTCCACCGACCGCGCGCCCTTGAACTGCTCGCCGTTGATGAAGATCGTCGGCGTCGAGTTGACGCCCAGAGACTCGCCGCCGCGATAGTCGTTGATCACGCCGGTGGCGACGGCATCGTTGGCCAGGCACGCCTTGACCTCGTTCTCGCCCATGCCGGCGATGCGCAGCGACTTGGCGAGATCGGCGATCGGATCGGTTGCGGTGGCCCAGGTGCCCTGGCCGCGGAAGATCATGTCGAGGACGGCATAGTACTTGTCGTTGCCGGCGCACTCGGCCAGCTGGGCGGCCTTGGTCGCCACCTGGTCGAGCGGGAAGTCGCGGTAGATCAGCCGCACCTTGCCGGTCTGGATCCACTTCTTCTCGAGCTCGGGCAGCACCATCGTGTTGAAGTGAGCGCAGTGCGGGCAGGTGAGCGAGGCGTACTCGATCATCGTGATCGGCGCCTTGAGATCGCCCATGACATGGTCGCCCGGCTGGACGTCGAGCAGGCTCTTGCCGGTGGCCGGCGCCGCGCTGGCCGTGCCGCTTGCCGCCACGGCAGCCGCGACCGGCGCCGGGCCGGGGGCGGCCGGACGGCTGCCGAAATAGACGCCAGCCGCGATTGCGACCACCGCCACGGCGCCGCCGGCGACAATCAAGATATTCCGCATAATCTCTTCCTCTCCACTACATCTTGGGAATTGTGCCTGTGGGGAGTCAAACAAGTTCTTCCATTTTCAATGGTTTAGAACGATTTACCGCCCCACCTGCCGTAAAATCGAGGTAATCCCTGCCGCCCCGTCGCCAGGCATGCCGTAGAACTGCTCATTGATGAACAGGCTGGGCGTCGATCGGACCCCGAGCGCCTGACCCGACTGCACATCGGCGATGACTTTGTTCAAAAGCCGGTCGTCGGCCAGGCAGGCGTTGGCGGCCTTGGCGCCGATCCTCTGGGCCGCCATCGCCTTGATCATCTCGACGTCCGGATCGGACGCCGTCAGCCAATCGATCTGGGTCCGGAACAGCGCGTCGACCGTCTCGTAGAATTTCGCCGGACCGGCGCATTCGGCCAGCAGCGCTGCATGGGTGGCGATACCGTCCGACGGGAAATGCCGCATGATCAGCTTGACCTTGCCGGTGTCGATCCACTCCTTGCGCATCGCCGGCAGGACGGCGGCGTTGAAGTTCGCGCAGTGCGGACAGGTGAGCGAGAAATAGTCGATGATGATGTTGGGCGCCGCCGGGTCGCCCAGGATGTGATCGCCCGGCACGGCAGCGAGGTACTGGCCGGCCCCCTCGCTCTGCGCCCGCGATCGGCGGGCCATGAACATCGACCCCAGCATGCCCAGCAGCACGCTGCGCCGGCCGGTGTCGCGACCCGTGGCGATGCGGGCGCCGAGCCGGGCCAGCGCCGCGCGCAGTTCGGGATCCTTCACGCCGGCGACCTGGCCGCCCATGCGGGCCACGACTTCGGGCGCGGGCTTGGGCACCGGCCGCGGCGCCGGCGTACGGGCGATCGCCCCCTGCATCAGGCGAATGTCGTCGATCTGGCGATGGCCGAGATAGGCGTTCACCCGCTCGACGATCTGGCCACTGCGGTGCTGGACCTCGAGCGCGGCGGCGCCGGCCACGCGCAGGCGCAGCACCTTGGCCCCGGCGCGGCCGCCGCGCCCGCTGATCAGCGCGTCGGGCTGCGTGCAGCGCGCGAGTTCGGGGCCGACGATCGCCGTCCAGTCGACGCGCAGGCGGACGATCGACGTGCTGCGGCCCTTGCCCAGGCCGGCGGTCAGCCGCTGGGTCAAACCACCGATGGCACGGAAGCCGTTTTCCCGCATGGGTCCTTTCAAACGCTATGCCTTATGGTAGGGCAGGCCCCCTTACATGACCATTACGCACGCTGCACTTCTGCTCGCCTGGTACGATCGTCATCGTCGCACCATGCCGTGGCGCGCGCCGGCGGGCGAACGCACGGAGCCTTATCGCGTCTGGCTTTCCGAGATCATGCTGCAGCAGACCACGGTGGCCACGGTTCACGACTACTTTCACCGCTTTGTGAAGCGCTGGCCTACCGTCGAGGCGCTGGCGGCGGCACCGCTCGACGACGTGCTCTCGGCCTGGGCGGGCCTCGGCTACTACGCCCGCGCCCGCAACCTGCATGCCGGCGCCAAGGCGGTCGTCGACCGCCACGGCGGCCGCTTCCCGCAGGACGAGGCCACCCTGCTCACCCTGCCCGGCATCGGCCCCTACACCGCCGCTGCGATCCGCGCGATCGCCTTCGACCAGCCGGCGTCGGCGGTCGACGGCAACGTCGAGCGCGTGATCGCGCGGCTCTTTGCCCTGCAGACGCCGCTGCCGGACGTGAAGCCCGAGATCCACGCGCGCGCCGCCGAGCTGGTGCCGGCCGCGCGCGTCGGCGACTACGCGCAGGCGATGATGGATCTCGGCGCCACCGTGTGCACGCCACGCAACCCGAGCTGCGTCATCTGTCCGCTGATGAAGGGCTGCACGGGCCGCGCACTCGGTATCGCCGAGGACCTGCCGCGCCGCGCGCCCAAGGCTCTCAAGCCGACACGTCGCGGCGTGGCCTTCGTGCTGTCGAACCGCGACGGCGCGGTGCTGCTGCGCAAGCGCCCGCTCAAGGGGCTGCTGGGCGGCATGGACGAGGTGCCGTCGAGCGCCTGGCGCGAGGGGAAGCTGGTGGTGGCCGAGGCGTTGAAGGAGGCGCCGGTGCCGGCCAACTGGAAGGTGCTGGAGGGCGGTGTGCGCCACACTTTCACGCATTTCCACCTCGAGCTCACCGTGGCGCACGCGCTGGCCACGACCACGCGGCTGGCCAAGCTCGTGCCGGGCAGCGCCTGGGTGACACTCGACCGCCTCACCGAGCGGGCGCTGCCCACGGTCATGCGCAAGGTGATCGCCCACGCCGTAAAAGGCTGAAAGTGTCCCCTTCTGAGGGGACGCCTCCGATGCCTATGGCATAGGGCTTTTACGCGATTCGTCCCCTTTCCCGCCACCCCCTGATATCAATGATATCAGGTGCCCTTCTCACTAGAGCCCGGCGCGGACCTGCTGGCGGAGATGATCGATCGGCAGGCGGCCATGGGCAGCTTCGAAGTGCCAGAAGGTCCAGCCGTTGCAGGCCGGCGCGCCCTGCACTGCCGCACCCACCTGGTGGATCGAGCCGCGATGCTCGCCCATGGCGTTGGACGACGACAGCGTGCCGTCGGCGCGGACGCGGGCGTGCAGCCGGCCGCTCAAGTCGCTCAGCACCGTGCCGGGCTGCAGCAGCCCCGCTTCGATCAAGGTGCCGAACGGGATGCGTGGCTCGGAGCGCTTGCTCGGCATCGGCGTCACGTCCTGGCCTTCGAGCGGCACGATCTCCGCGATGCGCTTCCGCGCGATCGCCGCATAGGTGTGGTCGCGCTCGAGGCCGATGAAGTGCCGGCCCAGACGGCGCGCCACCGCACCGGTCGTGCCGGTGCCGAAGAACGGATCGAGGATCGTGTCGCCGGGATTGGACGCGGCCATGATGCAGCGGAACAGCAGCGACTCGGGCTTCTGGGTCGGATGCGCCTTCTTGCCGTCCTCGTTCTTCAGGCGCTCGCCGCCGGTGCACAGCGGCAGGAGCCAGTCCGAGCGCATCTGGATGCCCTCGTTCAGCTCCTTCATCGAATTGTAGTTGAAGGTGTACTTCTTGTTGGCGCGGTCGCGCGCCGCCCAGATCAGCGTCTCGTGCGCGTTGGTGAAGCGCTTGCCGCGGAAGTTCGGCATCGGGTTGGACTTGCGCCACACGATGTCGTTCAGCAGCCAGTAGCCTTCGTCCTGCAGCGCCGTGCCGACGCGGAAGATGTTGTGATAGCTGCCGATCACCCACAGCGTCCCGCCGGGCTTCAGCGCGCGACGCGCGGCCTTCAACCAGGCGCGCGTGAACTTGTCGTACTCCGCGAAGCCGGTCGCCTGAGAGTCGGACGGATCGGAGAACTTGTCCCAGTCGTCGTCGACCGCGTCGACCTTGCTGTGATCGGGCCGCAGCAGGTCGCCGCCGAGCAGCAGGTTATAGGGCGGGTCGGCGAACACCATGTCGACCGAGCCCGCGGGCAGGCCGTTCATCAGGTCGATACAGTCGCCGACCAGCACGCGATCGAGATTATCCAAAGTCATCGGCGGAAGATGAGTCATCCACCGAGTCTTGGTCAAGAAATTACAATTGATTCAATTGTTTACGAGATCGATCCACAAGATCGAGTGGTAGTGACGCAGTTTGAAACTAGATAGCACACATTAGGTCTGGGGC
>JBEPUH010000031.1:0-55363 GCA_041691635.1 Hyphomicrobiales bacterium | reverse complement strand
CCCACTTGTTTGGTCCCCCTTCACCCCGCCGCCGCCTTGCCCCACTTCTCCCCCCCCCCCCAGCGCCCGCCCCCCCCCCCCCACCACCCCCCCAACCCCCCGGGGGCGGGGCCCGGGCGCCCCCCGCCACCACGTGTTCGCTACCCGCCGGTCAGCCCGGCCGGCGTGCCGCGAACTCGTCCTGGACGCAACGATCGAAATTCGCCGAACCGCGTGGCACGCCGTAGCTCTCGCAGGCTGCCTGGGCGTCGGCGGTCATGCGCGTGCTATCGTAGTTGGCGGCCGCCCGGCCTGCCCGCCGCTGGTTGGCAAGCATGTTCTGGCAGCGAATGTAGTCCGCCGAAGAACTCGTGAAGCCGTAGCGGGCGCAGGCATCGTCCGCCGTGACGACTTGGGTGCGGTGCTCGACGGCGCAAGCGCCGACGGAGAGCGCAATCAATCCGGATATCAGCAGCTGTCTGATCATCAAACCTCCCGACGGCATATGCCGCTTGGCTGAGCTAACGGGCCGGCCTGTTTCAGGTTCCGCTTGTTGGCTATACAGGTCGTCAACGGAGGAGCGCACATGGCGAAGCTTTTCGATCTCTCGGGCAAGGTGGCCGTGATCACCGGCGGCAACGGCGGCATCGGCCTCGGCATGGCCAAGGGCATGGCCGAAGCCGGCGCCACGATCGTGGTTGCCGGCCGCGACGCGGCGAAGAACGCGGCCGCCGTGAAGGAGATCCAGTCGCTCGGCGCCAAGGCGAGCGCCATCCCGGTCGACGTCCTCAAGGAGGAATCGTGCCGGGCGCTGATCGCCGAGACGGTGAAGGCACACGGCCGGCTCGACATCCTGGTGAACAACGCCGGCATGAGCATCCGCAAGCAGCCCGAGCAGTACACTTTGGCCGAATGGCACACTGTGCTCGACAGCAACCTGACCAGCGCGTTCCTGTGCAGCCACGCCGCCTACGCGCCGATGCAGAAGGGCGGCTCGGGCAAGATCATCAACATCGGCTCGATGATGTCGATCTTCGGTGCCCCCTTCGCCACCGCCTACGCCGCCAGCAAGGGCGGCATGGTACAGATGACCAAGTCGATGGCCACTGCCTGGGCCAAGGACAACATCCAGGTCAATGCCATCCTGCCGGGCTGGATCGACACCGCCCTCACCCGCCGCGCACGCGAGCAGATTGCCGGCCTGCACGATTCGGTGCTGAAGCGCACGCCGGCCGGCCGCTGGGGCGAACCTGCCGACTTCGCGGGTATCGCGGTGTTCCTCGCGGCCGCGGCTTCGGACTTCGTGACCGGAGCGGCGATCACGGTCGACGGCGGCTATTCAGTCCAGGGTTGAGCGATCGACGATGGAGGCCCCTCACCCGCCGGCGACACCCGGGCGTGGGAAGAAGCTCGGGTTGCGGCGAACCTCCGCGCTGCGCGCCGACGGCGGTAGGTTCTTCAGCATGAGATAGTACGAGAGCTGCCGCTGCGCGCTCGCCTCGGTGAGATCGTGCCGGCTGACGACCAGCGCGTTTGTCGGGTCGCCGGCCATGGCATAGGCAAACGCGAGGTTCTGGCGGATGCGCGCATCGGCACCGCGGCCGCTGGCGAGCGGCGCGAGCTGCTCGATCGCTTCCCGCCCGCGCCCCGAAATCGCCAGCGACAGTCCCATGTTGCTGCGCAACGCCAGAAAATCGGGCGCCAGCGCGAGCCCCTGCCGGTAGCGCGCCTGTGCCTCTTCGTGCCGGCCCTCCATGTCGAGCGCGACACCCATAGCGTTCATCGCACGATAGTCAGCCGGATCGACCTGCAGCGCGGTCTCGAGCTGGACCATGGCAAGCGCGGGCTGTCCCATCGACAGGAGTGCCTGGGCCAGACCGCGGCGGGCGATCGGATCGCCGCTGCGCTTGGCCAGCACATCGCGGAACTGTGCCGCCGCTTCGTCGCTGGCGCCGAGCGAAAGATAGGATTGGCCGAGCCCGAGCTTGGCCTCGGCGCCCTCGGGATTGACCTGCAGGGCGCGACCGTAGAGCGGGATCGCCTCGCCGAAGGCGCCCGACTTGCGGGCCTCGTCGGCCTTCTGCACGGACGCGCTATAGCTGTCGCCGCGCGATTCCGAGCCGTCGGCATTGACGCCGCACGCCGCCGCGAAAAGCGCCAGGCATGCGCTGATGATCGGCGCCCGCTTCATCTCTTCCCCAAACACAAGCTTCTGCCGCGTCTGGTCGACGTCGGCGGCTGGGAGGCGACCCTATCAAAGGATAGGGGGTTTCCGCAACCAAAGCCCCAACACTTTGCGGTATCTGCCCACAACCGTGGGAGAAAAGGCGCGCGCGCCCGGCTCAGTAGCGCACGGTCTGGGCGGTCGCGGTGAGGGTCTTGGTGCCAAGCCCGAGGAAGCCGACGACGAATGTGAACGGGTAGCTGGCGGCGATCTTGGTGCAGGTGACGCTGCCCTGTGAATTGCAGTTCGCCGTGTCGGTGTAGATGACGCTGACGCCGCCGCCGAGCCCGCCCACCATCAGACCCTTGAGGTAGCTGGTGATCGCTGACTGCTGCACCGTCGAGTTCATCATGTAGTAGCGCGCCGCCTGCTCCGTCGCGTACTCCAGCCCCTGCCGGACGTAGAACATGCGGCCGAAGTCGAGCGCGCCCAGGACGAGTGTGAACAGCACCGGCGCCAGTACGGCGAACTCGATCACGGCGTTGGCGCGGCGATCCTTGACGAGGCGCGAGATCATCGAGCACGGCATGTCAGGGCACGATCATGGTGACCGACGCCGACAGCGATGTCGGCGCTACGAACGACCCCATGCTGCCAAAATTGACTCCGGCTGGACCGACCACCGAGGTGAACGCCTTGTTGACGATTACGGTGACGTATTGCTTGGGCCGTTTGCCGCCGCTGCAGACCGTTCCGGACGGCACGCCGACCCCGGCCGTGCACTCGTAGAACACGGTGTTCGTCGCGGTGACGCCGGTGAGGCCGGTGGCGTTCTGCGCCGTCGTGTTGATGTTCGCCGAATCGAGCGGCGCCAGCATGCCGTACTGCGCGCCCTCGCGGGCGCCCTGCAGCATCGCCGACTTCTGCAGCGCGTAGCGGCCGAGGTCGAGCATGCCGAACAGCATGAGGCAGAGCATCGGCAGGACGAGCGCGAACTCGAGCATCACGTTGCCGCCGTCGTGGCCGAGCCACGACGGACGATGGATGCGAATACCCGACATCGACTGCTACTCCAGGACCTTGCCCTTGTTGGCGGTCGCCGTCGAAGTCGCCGTGGTGGTGGTGACGAAGCCCGCCGGCGTCGTGTTGACGCTCGAGCAGCCGTTCACGTAGTTCGAACTGTACGACGAGAACTTGATGTAACGGCCGATCCAGACGGTGCAGCCCGTCGAGCTGTTGGAGCCAGAGCTGCTGATGCTCGCGATGTTGATCGCGTTGTTGGGGATATAGATCGCCCCCGTTAGGGTGGCGGTACTGAGCGAGCTCAGGGTGAAGATCTTCGAGGTCGAGGCCATGGTCCCGACCGTCGCCCGGCGGTCCTGGTAGAACAGGACGCCCGGATAGGGATAGGCGGTCGTGGCCGCCGAAACCGACGGCGCGTTCAGTGTCACCGTGCTCTGGGACATGATCTTCACGCCGCCGATGTCGGCATTGTTGCCCGAACTCTGTGTCAGCACGAAGGTCGTGCCGTCGGTTCCCGTGCAGGTCGGGCACGAGACGGTGCTGTCGCTCGAGATCACGAGGTCGCCGTTGGTGATGTAGTACGTGCCCGGCTGGAAGTAGACGTTGCTGAAGCTGCTGATCTGCAGGCCGTTGCAGTAGGTGCCGGGCGGGATGGTAATCTGGGAGCCGCCCGACGGCCTGTAGTTGGTCTTCGTGCAGGTCCCGGGCGCGGGCACGCTCAGGCCGGCGTACGGGTCGACGATCGCGGTCGTCTGGTTGACCAGCGTCTGCCCTGCGGGAATGGACAGGCTGCTGTAGCTCGTCGCCGAGAAGGTGCCACGGGTCCACACCCCGCCCTTGCCGTTGCTCGTGTTGCTGAAGGTGGCACTGCTGAAGCTCGACATGCCGATCGAGGCGTTGGCGCCGGTGCCGGTCGCAGTGCCGTTGGACATGAGCATGCAGTCGGCGTTGAAACTGCTGAACGACGTGAGGCTGACGCCCTGCTCGTTGTTGGGCGTCAGCGCCACCAGGCAACCGACGGAGTTCGTCGTGGTCGTGGTGGTGGTGGTCGTCGTGCTGGTGGTGTTCTGCGCCGCTACCGACCGCGCCGTCAGCGTGTAGGGGCTGCTCGTATTGCCCACCAGGCTGTTGATCACGGCGCCGAAGGCAAGGCTCTGCTTCTTGCTGATGGTCACCTCGACCGCGCCGGTCGTGCCGACGTTCGGGCCCGAGGTCGGTGGCGAGTGCACCGTGACGGTGACCCCGTTCGAGCCGTTGGTGAAACCGTTGCGTTGCGCCTCGTATAGCGCGTCGGCGGTAATCGCAGACGTGCTGTGGGCCATGCTGTCGATCGCGCCGGCGAGGGCTGCATCGTCGGATGCGGTTTGCATCTGCCGCTTGAGGCGGTAGAGCTCGCCGGTCTCGACGCCGATCGCGAGCGCGCCCGCGAGTGCCGGAATGACGACCATGTAAGCCAGGACCGAACCACGTTCGTCGAAGCCGAGGCTCCGCAACGCAGTGTGCGCAACGCTCAACGTGCGCGAAAAAACTCGCTGCATGCTGGGTCTCCCCTATCGATGGGTGCCCGTGGCGGGCACAAATAAATTCTCAACCAAATATATAAAAAAGCACTCTAAGCCTAAGAACTGGATGGCTATTATGTCAAGGCCAGTGCCGACATAATAGCCGGAGCGATAAGCACCGTGATCAGCGTCGGCAGGATAAAAACCATCAGAGGCACTGTCATAAGTGCGGGCATCCGCGCGCCCTTCTCCTCGGCCTTGGACTGCCGGGTCTGGCGAAACTCCTGGCTGAGGATGCGCAGCGAGCCGGCCAGCGGCGTGCCGTATTTTTCAGTCTGACGGAGGGCATTGACCAGAGCCCCGATCGCCGGCGAATCCGACCGCTCCGCCATGTTCTCCAGCGCCTGCTGGCGGTCCGGCAGATAGGTGAGCTCCATGGCCGTCATCTCGAACTCCGCGGCCAGTTCGGGCATCGAGCTGGTCATCTCGCGCGACACCCGGCGGAAGGCGGCGTCGATGCTGAGACCGGCCTCGACGCAGATCGTCAGCAGGTCCAGCCCCTCGGGTAGCACGGCGGTCAGGAGCTCGCGCCGCTTGGACGTGACATTCTTAATGTACACCTCCGGCATCACGAAGCCGGACAGGACGGCGCCGATGCAGACCGGCGCGATCATGTCGTCCGGAACGTCGACGAGTCCCGTGATCGAGGTCAGGATGATCATCAGGAAGCCGAGCGCCAGCGGCAGGGCAAGCTTGACGAAGACGTAGACCACCGAGGCGTCGCGCGACAGGAATCCGGCCTGACGCAGCTTGCGCGTCGTCTGGTCGGCGGCGCTGCCGCGCAGCAGGTTGAGCCGGTCGGCGACCTTGCGCATCAGGCCGAGCGACGTGGCCTTGGTCGATCCCTTGCCAGAGCCGGGCTGGTCGTCGCGCGTCTTGGCGCGGCGCGTGCGCAGCGCGCGCAGGCGCCCCTCGATCGGAGGCTGCCAGGTCGCCGCCGTCCACACCGCCCAGAAAACGATGAACGCCGCGATCGCAACCACGATCGAGAAATTCTTTTCCGAGGCGGCAAAATCCATCATGCCGTCACACCTTTATGGTGGCGATCTTGTTCATGATGAAGATGCCGATGCCCATGCTGCAGGCCGCACCGGCAGTCACCATCTGGCCGGTCGAGGTGGTGAACAGCGGCCCGATGTAGCTCGGCGAGATCAGGAACAGGCCACCGCCGACCAGGAACGGCAGCCCGGCCATGATCAGCATCGTCGCGCGCGCCTCCGACGAAAAGGCGCGGATCTTGAGGCGAAGTTGTTGGCGCGCCCGCAGGAGCTGGCTGAGGTTGGCCAGGGTCTCGGCGAGATTGCCGCCGGTTTCGCGCTGGATCGACAGGGCGACGATCAGGAAGTTGAACTCGTCGGTACGCACAGTGCGGGCGACCCGCCACAGCGCCGTCTCGATCGGAACGCCGAGATGGATCTCCTGCTGCGCACGCCGAAAGATGCCGCCGACCGGGTCCTTGACGTCGCGGGCGACGTTGCCGATCGCCTCCTGCACCGGCAGGCCGGCGCGCAGCGCGCGCACGATCAGGTCGATGGCGTCGGGGAACAACAGGTTGAACTTGCGGCCGCGCTTCTTCGCCTTCATCCCGACCACTATGTTGGGTAGGCCGAAGCCGGCCGCCAGCGAGCCCATCAACGCGATGCCGGGGGCGACGTCGAGCACGAGATAGAGCAGAAAGGCCACGGCGACGGACAGCGCCAGCGAGGCGAACACGAAGTCGCCGAGCGTGAGGCTCATTCCCGAGGTCTGCAGTTTGGTGCGGACCGAGCTCGCGTTGGGAAACCACCGCCACAGCAGCTTGTCGAGCGTCGGCAGGCGGCCCGACTTCTCGACCCTCCTGAGCGTCGCCATCTGGATCGTGCGCGGCCCCATGCTGGTCCGCGCGTCGAGATCCTCCAGGCGGTCGCGCAGGCGGCGCTCGGCGAAGAAGCCGCCGAATACCATCACGAGTGCAATCACGGTCAGCAGGATGCCGGCGGCAATCACCACCGCCGCCACGTCGAGGCTCATGCCATGGCCGTTGCCCATCAGCCGATCGCTTCCATCAGCACCTTGTCGAGCCCGTAGTAGGCGGCACGCGGCAGGAAATGCGGCCGCAGCCCGGTGCTCTTGAAGACACCGCTCAGGTTGCCGTCGGCGGCCTCGCCCTTGAACTCGTAGACGAAGAGATCCTGCGTGATGACGACCTCGCCTTCCATGCCGATCACCTCGGTAATGTGCGTGATGCGGCGCACGCCGTCGCGCATGCGGCTGATCTGCACGATCAGCTGCAGCGAGCCCGCGATCTGAGAGCGGATCGCCTTCGGCGGCAGGTTGGATATGCCCATGGTCACCATGTTCTCGAGGCGGGTCAGCGCCTCGCGCGGCCGGTTGGCGTGGAGCGTGCCCATCGAGCCGTCGTGGCCGGTGTTCATCGCCTGCAGGAGATCGATCGCCTCCGGCCCGCGAACCTCGCCCAGGATGATGCGGTCGGGCCGCATACGCAGCGCGTTCTTGACGAGATCGCGCATGTTGACCTCGCCATTGCCCTCGAGGTTCGCCGGCCGCGTCTCCAGCCGCACGACGTGCGGCTGCTGCATGCGCAACTCGGCGGCATCCTCGATCGTGACCACGCGCTCGCCGTTGTCGATCATGCCCGACAGGGCGTTCAGTAGCGTGGTCTTGCCCGAGCCCGTGCCGCCCGACACCACCAGGTTCAGCCGGCAACGCGCGGCGACCCGCAGCAGGGTCGCCATGGCCGGCGAGATGTTGCCCTGCTGGACCATCTGGTCGAAGCCGATCTGGCGCTTGCCGAATTTTCGGATCGAGACCGAAGGACCGTCGATGGCAAGCGGCGGGATGATGATGTTGACGCGGCTGCCGTCGAGCAGACGCGCGTCGCAGATCGGACTCGATTCATCGACACGCCGGCCGATGCGGCTGACGATGCGATTGCAGATGTTGAGCAGGTGGGCGTTGTCCTCGAACGACACGCCGGACAGTTCGAGCTTGCCACGCTTCTCGATATAGACCTGCTTGGGGCCGTTGATCATGATGTCGGTGATGCCGTCGTCCTCGAGCAGCGGCTCGAGCGGACCCAGTCCCAGCATGTCGTTGACGATCTGGTAGACGAGATCGGCCTGCTCCGGCCGGTTGAGCTGGATGCGATGCTCGACCAGCAATTCGCCGACGACGCCTTCGAGCTGGCGCACCAGCTCCTTGCGCGGCAGGCTGACGGCCGCGGCGAGGTCGATGCGGCTCATCACCATCGGCTGCACGGCGCGGCGCGCCTGCTCGACCTTGCTGCGTGACAGGCCGCCGGCGGACTTCTCGGCCGATTCGGCCTTCGACGACTGCGGCTGCCAGGCGGCGGACGTCCCGCCGGATTTGCCGGGCGGCAGCTTGCGCTCGCTGAGGTCGGGGGTCGTCACGGCCTGTGCCGGCGCCTCCTGCGGATCGGGCTCGCCTTCGGACACCGGCGCGACGACGGGCTCGCCGATGGCCGCCTCGACGGGCGCATTGAAGCTGGTGGCCGGCAGGACCGGCCGCAACACGTCGGCGACGTAGGTGCGCAATTCCAGAGGCGCCAGGACGATGCCATGCCCGCGGAAGTGGATCTGCGTCAGCGACCCGGCCTGGCGCGTCACTTCGCCGGCCGGCATCCCCTCCTTCACCAGTTCGCGCAGGCGCGGCGCGACGGCGGCAGCCAGCCCCGTTGCCGCCGCGGCCAGACGGCCCTGCCGATCGGGAGGCCCCGCCGACCGATTGTCCGGCCGCTGTTCGGCCGATACGCGACGGCCGATGCGGTCGAGAGCGCCAACCTGCTCGGGCGCCGCCGGCTCGGTACTCTTGCTGCGCAGGCCGAACATGGTTGCCTATTTCTTCTTCGACTTGATGCCTTGGGCAAAGCGTTGGAGCAGCCCCGATGCCTTCTTCGTGGCGCCCGTGCCGCCCACCCCGTCGAGCCCGGCGACCAGCGACCGCAGCGCCTTCACGATCGCGCTGTTGGGCGCAGCCTCCGACAGCGGCTTGCCGAAATTCACCGCCGCGAGCGCCGCCGGCGCGTCGGACGGGATCTGGCAATCTACCTTGCGCTTCAGGGTGCGCTCGACGTCGGCCACTTTGACCGACGACCGGCGCGCGTCGAGGACGCCGCTGGTCGCGAGATGCAGGGTGGCACCCGGCGCCACGTCGTGGATGACCTGCTGGATGCGCATGGCATCGCGCACGCCGGGCAGCGACAGATCGGCGATCAACAGGATGTCGGTCGACGCCTCGATGACCTGGCGCTGGATCACCGGATCGCCGCGCGGCACGTCGGCCACGACCCAGCGGAAGCGGCGATGGACCTGGCGCAGGAAGTCGTTGGCTGCGTGCGGCCGCGCCTGGAAGCCGCCGGACGGCGCCTCCTCCGCGCCGATGGCGAAGAGGTGCTCGTTCTTCTTCTGGGCGACCTGCTGGATGAACAGCGCGTCGATGCGGTCGGGCTGGTCGAGCGCCTCACGCAACGCATCGATCGCCTCGAGGTCGAGCGACAGCATCAGCGAGCCGTAGTGCAGGTCGAAGTCGATCAGCAGGATCTCTTCCTTCAAGCGCGCGCCGAGCATGGCCGCCACAGTGATGGCCGCGGTCGTGGCACCGACGCCGCCGCGCGCGCCGATCACCGACAGGGTCCGCGGCCGGGCATCCTTGTTTGCCGCAGCGCCGTGCATCATCGCGCCACCGCGTTCGCGCTGCTCGAGAGCGCGCTCGACCGCGCGACCGGTCACGCCCTCGACGAGGGGCAGCGCGAGGTAATCGCTGAAGCCCACCGCGATCAGGTCGCGATAGAGCGCCACGTCGTTGATGCGGCCGATGCCGATCACCACGCAGTTGCCGGGCACCGTGGTCTTGAGCGCCGCCGCGTCGGCGACCGGATCGGACGAATCGGCGATATCGACCACCAGCAGGTCGAGGTCGCGCGGCCATTCGGTGAACGCCAGCGCCTGGTCGATCGAGCCTTCGCGGACGTTGGCCTTGCCGAGCGTCATGTTGAACAGCTCGGCCGACACCCGTGCCTGCGCGGCAACTTCGGCGACGAACGCCATCGCCGAGATCGGCGCCTTGTCGTCGCCAGGCAAGGCGCCGACCTGTTGTGCAGCGGAGGCGGCCATGGCGGTCTCTCAGTTCGCCGGCGGCGGCGACGCGCCACCACCACCGCCACCGGCGGGAATGTCGGTGCCGCTGTTCTGGGTGCTGCTGCTCGCGTTGACCGCTCCGTTCAACGTCTGCGTGACAGTGCGCACACGGCCCTCGCGATAGCGTTGTATAGCCGTGGCATTGACCGTGCCGTCCGCCGGGCCGGGCTCGCGTCCGACAGCGGCGTCACGCGGCCGCGCCAGCATCTGGCCCATGTTGTAGGCGTCGGCGCAGCCGAAGCCCGTCATGACGGATTCGTTCGGATTCCACTGCGCTCCGCTGCCGTAGTTCGGGCAATTGCGCGTCCCGACCCGATACTCGGAGCGCACGATCACCACCTGGTCGGGGCCCATCGACATCGAAGGCTCGAGTGCCGTTCCGACCCAGCGCGCACCGGCGGCGGAAAGGCTCTGCTTGATCCTCTCCGCGCGCCCCTGCTGCAGGGGACCGCCCGTGCCGTCGGTCACGACCACGAACTCGTCGCGCTGGGCGCGACGGCCGACGCTGACCATCGTGCGCAGCTCGGCGACCTGGCCGGCATCGAGCTGGCCGCTGCCCGGCGCGAAACCGACGGCAAGCATGGTGTCGGCACGCACCGGGTCGTGGCGCGTGTCGACCTTCGCCTGCTCGGCGACGGGATCGCCGCATCCGGCGAGAAGCGCGGCGGCAAGCGTGGCAAGGATGACCGATCGCATGAGCGTTCCCTAGTCGAGCTTGAAACCGGCAGCGGGGCCGGCAGCCGTGTGGCCGCCGCCGCTGACGGACATGGTCGCAGGCGGCGACGGATGGTTGAAGCGCTGGTACACGAGGCGATCGGCGTCGGTCGGCGGCACGCGGCCGGTGAGCGGCGTGCGCAGCGGCCCGTTGGTGCCCTCGACGAAGTACGGCGTGACGATGATCACGAGCTCCGTCTCCTGGCGCTGGTAGGCGTCCGACTTGAACAGCGTTCCCAAGATGGGGATGTCGCCCAGGCCCGGCACCTTGACGACGTTCTGTGTGGTATTGTGTTGCAGCAGGCCGCCGATCGCGAAGCTCTGGCCGCTGCCGAGTTCGACGGTCGTCGAAGCGCGGCGCGTAGCGATGGCGGGGATGATGATCGACGCATTCGCGCCGAGCGACACGCTCACCTGGCCATCGGTCGTTACCTGGCTGACTTCCGGTGCGACCTTGAGGTTGATGCGATCGCCGATGATGGTCGGCGTGAACGAAAGCGAGACGCCGACCTGCTTGTAGGTGACGGTGATGATGTTACTGCCGTTGCCTGCCTGCGGGCTGAGCACCGGAATCTCGCCGCCGGCCAGGAAGCTCGCGGTCTCGCCGGACATGGCGATGAGGTTCGGCTCGGCCAGGATGTTCGCCTCGCCCTGGGTGGCCAGAAGATCGACCAGGGAGGTCAGGCTGCCATCGTTGCTGGCAGCGGAGATCGCGCCCGACGCCGGACCGCCGATGGCCTGGATCGTCGAAGTCGCGCCGCCCAACCGGAACGGCCCGATGCCGAACAGGGCGATGCTGTTGATGTTCTGCCAGTTGATGCCGATGCGCTTCAACGAACTACGCTGGACCTCGGCGATCTTGACCCGGAGCTGAACCTGGGTCGGCGCGTCGACGCGGATATTGTTGATCACCCTGGTGGCGCTGGTGACGTTCTGCAGTGCCAGCCGGCGCGCGTCCTCGGCGACGAGCGCCGACCGCACGATGCCGGTCATCACGATCGTCTCGCCCTGGTTGTCGAAGGCGATACCGTTGCCGGGGTGCATCGCATCGAGTGCCGCCTTGATACGGCTGAGCGGCGAGGTCACGTGCACGATGGTGTTGAGCAGAACGCGATCCTGGTCGTCGACGGCGTACAGGACAGTGTCGCCGGCCTTCTTGGCGAAGACGTAGATCATGCCCGGCGACTTCACCTGCACGTCGGCGATGTCCGGCGCGGCGACGAACACGGTGGCCGCCGGCCCCGGTAGCTTGACCGCCGTACCCTTGCTGACCTCGAGCGTGAGAGTGGGCTGCTGCGTCGGCACGAGCTGGCTCTGCGCGAACCCTCGGCTGGGCGCGCCGATCACGGTGGGCTGCGGTGGCGCGGCAGGCGACGGCGTGACCGGACGGAGCGGCACGGGTGCCGGCGCCGGAGTCGGTACCAGAACCGGCGGTTGGGTCTGCGCCTGCTGAACCTGCACGGGGACGAACGCCGGCACGGGGTTGGCCTGCGCAGCGGCAGGCGCTGCCGGCAGCGTGGCGACGGTCGGCGTCAGCGAAGCGGTGGCGATCGGGCCGCGCGGCGGGATCGCCGCGACCGTCGGCGGCTCGGCGAGCGGCGCCGTCGGCGCGACGACGGCCGTCGGAGCGAGCGGCGTGCCCGACGCTGTGGGCACGGCGACCGCGGTGGAGCTGGCGCTGGCCGACCCCTTCATCTGGCGCACGACCTGCTCGGCGCGCGCCGTCTCGCGGCGGTTGAGATCGTCGGACACGTTGTCGGTCGCGGTGCGCTTGTGCGCGACCTTCTTGGGCTTGGGATGGGGCCGGGGATTTTCAGCCGGCGCCGGCGTCACCGTCGAATCGGGCGGGGTCTGGGCGAGGAGAGCCGACGGCTGGAAACCGAACGCGAGCGAAGCAGCAAGCGCCAGCCGGGCGCCGACGCGGCGCCAGTCCGGGAGCGTGGTCGCGGGAGGGGAACTGTGGGTCATTGCTGCGCGCTCGGAACCGTTCTGGTGAAGGGCACGGTACGATGACCGCCCGCCTTGTCGTCGCCGGCCTTGGTGTCGCTGGCCTTGGTATCGCCGCCCGAGGCGCCGTCGTCGCCGCCGCTCGCCGTGCCGTTGCCATCGACGTCGACCTTGAGACGCGCGGTGCCGCGCAGCACGAAGACGACCTGGCCGACCGGCTTGGTGGGACCGGCCACCTTCGGCACGGTCTCGGGAATCTGGCGGATCAGGCGGCTCACCTGGGCGTCCTGGGTGTAGCTGTCGCCCGGCACGGCAGGCGCGTTCTCGTCAACCGCGGCCTGGTCGCGCCCGGGATCGTCGACGTCCTGCAGGCTGCGCAGCACCAGCGACAGGTCGCCCATCTTGACCACGAGCGTCACGATCTCGCTCTGCTTGGGCGTCAGCTCGAGCGTCGCAGTCTTGGCGATGTCGGGCTTGTCGCCCGGCGAGAAATCGAGCTTCTGGTCCATCGCGATGACGCGCGCATTGCGCAGCACCGTCTCGGTGGCGTTGTGCTGGCCATCCGGCGTGTTGAGGACGTGCGTCAGCAGCACGTCGACGCGATCGCCGGCATAGATGAAGCCCGACACCGCCGACGTCGCGGTCACCGGGACGCTGACGGCGCGCGCGCCGGGCTGCAGCACCGCCGCCATGAAGCCGCGCGTGCCCGCCAGCACCAGCTTGCCTTCGCTGATCGGCTCGCCGGCGTCGATCGGCACGCGGGCGACGGCGCCGACGAAATCCGACAGCGGCCGCTTGCCCTCGACGATATAGGTCGGCGCCAGGCTGCCCTGCGGCCACGACTGCCAGCGCAGGTCGTCGGGTTTGACGATCTGGCCGGTGTGCACCGGATTGCGGGCGACCAGCACCTGCAGCGTCTGCACCGGCGCCGGCGCCTCCTGCCGGACTCCGGCCTGCGCCATTACCGCGGCCCGCTCGCTCTGCAGCCACGCCCGCGCCATGAACGCCGTCAGGCCGGCCACGATCACCGCGAGAAGAAGGAAGACGACGCGCTTGCTGTTCATGGCGCGCCCTCAGATCCCGGCCAGGCGTGCGGCGACCCACAGGCCGCCTGCCGCGATCGCCGGACCGTAGGGAAGGCCGCTGCGCAGACGCGCGCGGACGGTGGTGCCGTCGCCGGTCGTCGCGGCCGGTCCGATCGGCGCGCCGGCCAGGATCGCCAGGCCCATCGCGCCACCCACGAGCGCCACGATCGTCAGGAAGTCGAGAAGCAGCACGGGACCGGCGAACAGGCTGGCCACCGCCAGCAGCTTCACGTCGCCGCCGCCCAGCGCGCCCGCCGCGAAGGCCGCCGCGCCCACGAAGAACACCGCGACCGCGCAGGTCATCGCCAAGGCGAGGTCACCCGGCACGAGCGTGCCGCCGGCGAGGCCGGCCAACGACCAAACGAGAAAGGCAGCGGCAATCGCCACCGAAAGACGGTTGGCGATCCGCATGGTACGCAAATCCTGCCAGCCTGCCGCGAGCAGCAGCAGCGCGAAGGCTATCAGGCAGCCGGCTTGAAGAAGCGCCAACAGCGACATTCTCCCCCCATCAACCTGCGACGCTACTCAACGCCGCGCAAAACACGCCAATCGATGCCTTTGGCCTCAGCCTTGCGGCCGCTGCGTCGGGCCCGGTTCGTGTGTCTATCCCCTCTACTCGTGCCTGATTGTCCCCTCTCAGGCGTTTACGCAAATTACTTAAGAGCTAACTTCAAAAACGAATGAACAAACCAAAACGGGACAAAGGTATAGACTGCAAGAACGTTACGGAGGATATTTTCAGTGATAGATCAAGTCAAGGCTGTAATGTATTCAAAACAAAGAGGAATTTTGAGTCTAGATACCGCTAATAGCGGTCAAAAGCAAAGGGCGACCCATTGCTGGATCGCCCGTTTGGAAGCCGCGATATCTGCGAGTCGTCAGGTCATAACGTTGGAGACGTTGCTCAGGACATTGCTGACCTTGCCACCAACCGAGCGCATCGAGGCAATGGCTGCGACGGCGATCAGCGAAGCGATCAAGGTGTATTCGATCGCCGTGGCTCCCCGCTCATCCTTTGCGAGGCGGCGAAAGATCGACAACATACGCGCCTCCCCAAAACCAGACCGGCGCAGGACGGACCAGCACCGGCAGTGACCCATCGATTCAGTGAAAGAATCGTACCTTACGACGATTCTTCAGGTCAATTGAAATTAGCCTATTTTGTGAAGAAAATTGGATAAGCCTATGATTAAGACTGATTTTCTTTCCAGGTAGTTAGCACCCTGGCGGCGGCGGTCCAGAAGCAGAGCCCAGCGAATATCCAGGCCAGCTCTGGAAAAACCCCAGGAAACAGACAAAACGCGGCAAAAGCCGCCACCGTCTCGCTGCCCTCGATCAGGCCCGCGGAATGGAAGAACGACTTCCTTCCTCTTTCTCCGCCGTCCGGTTCGCCGCGCTGGGCCGCCAGCACCGCCCGGCCCATAAACGATCCGCCGGTACACATAAAGGACGCCAGCAGCACGCTGGCCGGAAGCGCATTGGCCCTTTCCGCCAGGGCGAACCCGACCGGAACGGCGGCGTAGAAAGCCATGTCACAGACGATGTCGAGATAGCCGCCAAAGCCCGTCGACTGCCCCCGGCGCGCGATCGCCCCGTCCAGGCCATCCATCACCCGGTTGAGCAGGATGATCGCCAACGCGACGGCGTAATGTCCCAAGGCGAGCGCCGGCACGGCGAGCAGACCGACGGCAAGGCCGGCCAGGGTGGTCTGATTGGCGGACAGGCCCCGGCGAGCGAGCCAGGCCCCGGCACGGTCGAGCGGCGGATCGATCAGCCGCCGCAGCAACGGATCGAACATCAGTCCTGCGGCGATCCTGAATCGACGGCGCGCAGCGGCACGACGTCGTTGGCGCGGCGATCCTGCGATGCCTGGCGGCGATAGGCCATCCAGCTGAACGGAATGAGGCCGACATAGACCAAACCGAGCAGCGACACGCCGATCCACGGCGAACTGGCCAGAACACCCATCACCAGTCCGGCGCCCAGCAGGCCCGGCAGCACGAGGTGACGCGGCACCCGCCCCTTCTTGAAGGAGAACGTCGGCAGGCGGCTCACCATCAGGCCGCCGACCGCCAGCAGGACGACGCCAACGACCAGCGGATGGCGCGGCCACGCCGCCTCGGCCTCGAAGCTCACGAGCAGCGGGATCAGCGCCAGCAGGGCGCCCGCCGGGGCCGGAACGCCGGTGAAAAAGGATCCCGTCCAGGCCGGTGGCGGGGTGTCGGCCAGCAGGCCGGTGTTGAAGCGCGCCAGCCGCAGCGCCGCGCAAATCGGAAACATCAGGGTGACGACCCAGCCGAGCGCGCCGCCGTCCTTCAGCGACGCCAGGTACAGCACGAGCGCCGGCGTGACGCCGAAGCACAGGAAATCCGACAGCGAGTCGAGTTCGGCGCCGAACTGGCTGGTGACGCCCAGGCGCCGGGCCACGCGCCCGTCGAGGGCGTCGAAGATCGCGGCGACGATGATGGCGATGACGGCCAGGCGAAACTGTCCCTGCAAGGCAAAGCGGATCGCCGTCAGGCCCGAGCACAGCGCGGCCAGGGTCAGCACGTTGGGGATCAGCCGGTTGACGGAAAAGCCGCGCAATCCCCGGCGGTTGCGGAAATCCTTCTCCATGAAGGCCTCCTAGAATTCGATCGCGGTGCGCGGCGTGGCCACCGCCGGATCGAACTCGGCCATGACGGTCTCGCCGCCGATCATGCGCTGACCGGCCGCCACCAGCAAACGCGCGCCCGCCGGCAGATAGAGGTCGGTGCGGCTGCCGAAGCGGATATGGCCGAAACGCTCGCCGGCCGAGATCGCCTGGCCGGGCTTGATGTAGCAGACGATGCGGCGCGCCACCCAGCCGGCGATCTGCACGCAGCCGATCAGCCTGCCGTCGGCACGGCGCAGCGCAATCGCCATGCGCTCGTTCTCGTCGCTCGCCTTGTCGGCGGCGGCGTTGAGGAACTTGCCGGGACGATAGGCCACGACCTCGACCGTGCCCGCGCACGGCGCGCGATTGATGTGCACATCGAAGACGCTGAGGAAGATCGAGACACGGGTCAGCGCCCGGTCGCCGAGGCCGAGCTCGGCCGGCGGCACCGCTTCGGTGACCATCTGCACCAGCCCGTCGGCCGGCGCGATCAGCACGCCGTCGTCCTGCGGCACGCCACGCGGCGGGTCGCGGAAGAAGTATATCGACCAGAACATCAGCAGCAGCAGCAGCCAGAACACCCAGGCCAATCCGCTGAGCGCGCCGATGAACGCCAGCCCGGCGAAGATGGCGATGAAGCGCCAGCCGTCGGCGAGGATCGGAATGAGGAAATTGCCCAGCATGAACGCGCGCTCCGTCGCCCCCCTAATGTGATCTGGCCGTCAGTTGGTCTTGGGCAGGCTGAAATTCTGGCCGGGGTATATCAGATTCGGGTCGCGAATCTGGCCTTTGTTGGCATCGAAGATGACGGTGTACTGCCAGCCCTCGCCGTAGTGCGCGCGGGCGATGTTCCAGAGATTGTCGCCCCGCACCACGCTGAGACGCCGGTTGTCGGTCTTGGCCGTCGCCGCCGTCACCAGGCGCTCGAACGGCAGTTCGAGACGAGCCATGGGCTTGCCGTCCGGCCCCAGGCGATCGAGGCGCAGCATGTGCTTGCCGGGCGCGATCGGGGCGGCCGGCGCCAGGCGCCAGTGCCCGTCGGCGCCCGACGTGCCGTCGGCCGCGACCTTGTCGTCGATATAGGCACGCACGGTCGCGCCGGCCTTGGCCTGTCCGCTGATGGTGACCTGGCCGCGGTCGTCGTAGTCGAGCGTGGAGAGCTGCAGGTCGTTCGATTTCGGCACGCCCTCCGCCGACGGCGACTGCAGGAGCTTGGACGCGCCGGCGGGCGGCGAAATCATGACCAGCGTCTCGTCCTTCGAATCGGCCGACGGCGGCACGACCACGACCACGACCTGTTCGGACGTCACCGGCGCATGACCTTCCCGGTGCTGCACGACGCGCAATTCGTGCTGGCCGGGGCTGAGCGGCGTGTCCTGCAGCAGCAGCACCCATTCGCCCCGCGAATCGGCCTCGCCGCGGGCGATCTCCTTGCCGCCGTCGAGCAGCACGATCTTGGCGCCGGGCGTGGCCCGGCCGGCAATCACGGCATGACCGTCGCGGCCGATGCGGGCGACGTCGAAGCTCGGCGCCATGATCGCCGTGGCGGGGGCCGGGGCCGGTTCGGACGGCTTGGCGGCTTCGGGCTGAAGGGGCGGCGTCGCAACCGCGGCGGGCGGCGCGATCGATCGCTGGATGGCCGCCCGGTCGTGCATCTTTGCGTACCAGGCAACACCCAGCGCCGCGGCAATCACTGCCACGCCCAACGCGACCAGCCAGACAACGGTGCGTGACATCGAACTCCCAATGGTGCGACGACTTAAGCTAGACGACTTGAGCTATTGGTGTCGCGCCTTCCCTACACCAGATGATACCATGTCGTCCGGGCTCGAAAAGCCGCGGCCCCCCTCCAGTTGAAGAACGAGCCGTGCCCATCCCCTCCTCCATCTGTGTCTACTGCGGTTCCCGCTTCGGTACCGACCCCGCCACGCGCGAGACGGCGACCCGCCTGGGCGAGCTGGCCGCCCGCGAAGGGATAACGCTGGTCTACGGCGGAGGTGGCGTCGGCTTGATGGGTCTTGTCGCCAATGCGGCCCTGAAAGGCGGCGCGAAGGTGGTCGGCATCATCCCCGATTTCCTGCTGAAGCGCGAAGCCGGCCACCCGGCGCTGACGGAAACCGTCGTCGTCGAGACCATGCACGAGCGCAAGCTCCAGATGTTCGAGCGCTCCGACGCTTTCGCCATCCTGCCGGGCGGCCTCGGCACGCTGGAGGAGCTCTTCGAGGTGCTGTCCTGGCGCACCCTCGGCCTGCACAGCAAACCCATCGTGATCATCGACCAGGGCGGCTATTGGCAGCCGCTGGCGGCCCTCCTGCGGGCCGTCGTGGACGGCGGTTTCGCCGACCCGACCCATCTCGATCACGTCGTGTTCGTCGACGATGTCGCGGGCGTGCTGCCGGCCCTCGAGGCCATGCCGCGCGGCAAGGTTGCGGAACAGCAGCTCGACCGGCTGTAACCGGTCGCCTTCACGAGCACCATCGCGCGCACCGTCACGCGCATCGTCTGTGTCCTTGTTGTCGATCGGTCTTTCAGCGGAGGGGCTGCGCACTAGCGCTAACTGCGCCAACTCCCCTGTTGCGCGACAAGCTGCGGATGGACCGCCCAGCGCCGCCGGCGCGGGCCGCCCTTGTCCGAGCCGCCCCGGGCCGAGCCGCCAACCGGCAACAGCCGCAACAGCCCGCCCGCTTCGAGCCGCGCCAGCACGTCCTCCGCGCCCTCGGCGTTGACGGTCTGGCAGAGCGCCTGCCGGCGGACATCCTCCCGCGAGATCTCGGACGCGCGCTGGCGCTGCAGCCAGCGCGCGACGCGGCGGGCCGCGCGCTCGCAGCCTGCGACGCCTGCCCGGTCGAAGACGCTCTGCGCATGCGGCAGGTAATAGGTCGACCACAGCTCGTGCGCGGCGTCGATATGCGCGGCGCCGACCGGCAGCCACTCGGCTTCGGACTCCGCCCACTCAATCAGCGACAGCAGCCCGGCCAGCCGCACCAGGGTCGGCACGCCCTTGGCGATCCACTCGGCCTCGAGCCCGTCGCTCTCGTCGGCACGCCGCCGCAACGCCGCCATCCGTTCTTCCAGCCGCCGGACGGCGGCCTCGTCGAGCGGCACGATGCAGGGCGTGTCGCGATGGCCGGCAAACCCGGCGATCTTCTGCAGCAACGCCAGGATGCCCGCGTCGTCGGCGTCCGCTTCGGCCAGCGACGGCGCGCTGCCGCGCTCCGGCCAGGCATAGAGGAAGCGCGACGCCAGCGCGCCGTCGCCGTCGAGGAAGTTTCCTTGTCCCGTGGGCACCAGCATCTCCGGCGCCAGCCTCTCCGGCGTGAGCGCGCCGGCGATGCCGACCGCGAAACAGTCGTTGACCCCCTTGTCGAGCGGCGCCGGCCCTGCGCTCCAGGCCGCGAGCCAGGCGGGCCGCGCCGCGCCCCGGCTCGCCTCCCGCATCCAGTCGCAAAGTTCTTCGCGCCACAGCAGCACGCCGCGCGAGCTGCCCCACAGGGCGCTGGCGGCCTGGTCCAGCCCGGCGTCGATCAGCACCGAGGGTGCGGCGCGATCGCCACCGTCTTCGTTCGGCTGGACGTCGGCCAGCAGCGCCCGCACCCGCGCGAAGGCCGCCGACTTGCCGCTCGACGGCCCGCCGACCAGCGCCTGCCAGAGCAGCAGCGGTTCGCGCCAATGCGACGTGACCGCGATCCGGATGCCCGCACCGCACACGCCCGCCACGCCACCGAGCAGGCAGTGCGCGAGATAGTCGGCCGAGCCGAAGACCCGCGACGACGCCTCGACCCAGCCCCGCCAGCGGCCGGGCAGTAGATGCAGCGGGAACGCCGCGGGCGCCGGCCGGGCGTCGCCCAGGAGGCTGCGGTCGAAGGGCGGCCAGTCGGTGGCGGCTGGAAGGGAATTATCGAGTTCGTCCAAGGGCATGGCGGGTTCCGCATTGATGATAATTGCGTTTTTAGCATCAATGAGAACAAATGTCGAACGAATTAACGCCTCCTCCCCAACCTTTCACCCGAAATCATCCATCCCGGCGATCGGCCGGATCTCGATCACGCACGGCTCGTCCGGCATGGGATTGGGGCAACGCTTCACCCAGGCGACCGCCTCGTCCATGTCCTTTACTTCCCAGAGCCAGAAACCGGCGACCAGCTCGGCGGGAGGAGCGAACGGCCCATCCTCGACCGTGCGGCCGGCGCCATCGAATGCGACGCGCTTGCCGTGACGGGACACCTCGAGCCCCTCGGCCATCTTCAGGATGCCGGCCTTGCGCAGTTCGTCGTTGTACTTGCCCATCTCCGCCATCGCGGCCTTCGCCTCGGGCGTGGCGACAAAGCCCTTCTCGCTCTTTGCGGTCGCCTTCACGAACACCATCACGCGCATGTCAGCCTCCCTGTTGATCCGACCTCGGGAAAACGACACCCTCGCAACGCCGTTCCCGACTTCACCCGATCGTGCGCGCGCGGTCGGGATCGACTCACGATTCCGCGACAACAATTGCCATCCAAAGGTCACGCCATGACGAAGCATTCGCTGGAACGTTTCCCGCTCCATCTCGGTCTCGGCGCCCGCGCTGTCGCCGAGCCGGAATTCACCGGCATGGACTGGTACGGCCCCTATTCCGAGCGCCACGCCGCCGACGGCGCGGAAGGACGGCTGGTCACGATGCACACATTCAGCGAGAGCTGGACGAGCTGGGAGATGCATCCCAAAGGCGACGAAGTGGTGCTCTGTACCGCGGGCGAGATCACGCTGGTGCAGGAGCACCCCGACGGCGTGAAGAAGACCACGTTGCGCGCCGGCGAGTACGCCATCAATCCGCGCGGAGTGTGGCATACGGCGGATGTCGTCGGATCGTGCACGGGGCTGTTCATAACGGCCGGTATCGGCACCGAGCATCGGGCACGGTGAGCTAGGCTATTCGGCCAGTTATCTGACTCTCTAAATTCGATCGCGAGGCCGGTTAACCCAAACATCGACATTGTTGTGGTTCGATTGGGCTCCGCTCCTTCCGACAACAACGTCGAACGATGGCGTCGCCAATATGTCTAATTTCGACTGCCTTTCCCGCCCCCCTCGGAAAGGATCACGACCCGCCACAACTTTAGAAGATCGGGCCAAGTCAACGGCGTACCTATGCCGATTAGCCGACGAACATCGGCGTCGTCGCTATCAGGCTTATCTGAAAGCGGATGAAACGTACGTTCTAGCTGGATGAATTCCTTTGCCATCTCCCAACTGCCTCTTACAGCCGCCACCTGTCGTCATTCCCGCTCAATCGTGCCAAGCGGCTTGCTCGCGATGTCGTAGATCACGCGATCACGCCGCCCGATAGACCTGCGCCACCGCGCCTCTCGGAAAGGCCCTCGAGCTTATCAGCTTGAGAGGCGTCGGCGCAGCCAGTTCCGTCGCTGCTGGCGAACATCCATTTGTTCGTGCCCTCCAGGTCGGCCACGAAGCCGTCGACCGACGTGGACATCTTCAGGATCAGGTCTCGCACGGCTTGCCCCCTCGTGGCGGTCCTGAGCCAAAATGTAGCCCGCGGAAGGTCCGGCGAGGAATTGCCTTTCCCTCACTGCGGTGCAACAAGACGGGCCATAATTCGGCATTATATCGGCTCGGCCGAAACGAACGCGCGCACGGAGATGCAACCATGTCAGATCTCGAAATCGTCTGGACGAAGGTCGACGAAGCCCCCGGGTTGGCAACGTATTCCCTGCTGCCGATCGTCAAGGCCTTCGTCGGCGCCGCCGGCGTGAAGATGACGCTGAAGGACATTTCGCTGACCGGCCGCATCCTCGCCAACTTCCCCGACAAACTGAAGCCCGGGCAGAAGATCAACGACGAGCTGGCCGAACTCGGCAAGCTGGCGATGAAGCCCGAGGCCAACATCATCAAGCTGCCGAATATCTCTGCGTCGATCCCGCAGCTCAAGGCCGCGATCAAGGAGTTGCAGGGCAAGGGCTACGACGTGCCGAACTATCCCGACAGCGACGCGACGCCGGCGGACAAGGAAATCCGCGCCCGCTACGGCCGGGTGCTCGGCAGCGCCGTCAATCCGGTGCTGCGCGAGGGCAATTCCGACCGCCGGGCCGCCGGCGCCGTGAAGCAGTACGCGCGCAAGCATCCGCACAAGATGGGCGCCTGGAGCAAGGATTCGAAAACGCACGTGGCGCACATGTCGGGCGGCGATTTCTACGGGTCCGAGGTCGCGACGACTGTAACGGCACCGACCAATGCCCGTATCGAGCTGGTCGGCAGCGATGGCGCGACGACGGTGCTGAAGCCCAGGATTCCGCTCAAGGCCGGCGAGATCGTCGATTGCTCGGTGATGAACGTCAAGGCATTGCGCGCCTTCTACGCCGCGCAGATCGAGGCCGCGAAGAAGGAAGGCATCCTGTTCTCGCTGCATCTCAAGACGACCATGATGAAGATCTCCGACCCGATCCTGTTCGGTCACTGCGTTTCGGTGTTCTTCGCCGACGTGTTCGAGAAGCATGGCGCCACGCTCGCGAAGCTCGGCGTCGATCCCGACAACGGCGTGGGCGACCTGCTGACCCGGATCGAGACGCTGCCGGAGGCCGAGAAGGCTGCGATCAAGGCCGATATCCAGGCCGAGTACGCCAAGCGGCCGGGCCTCGCGATGGTCAATTCCGACAAGGGAATCACCAACCTGCACGTGCCGAGCGACGTGATCATCGATGCCTCGATGCCGGCGATGATCCGCGAGTCGGGCAAGATGTGGGGCGCCGACGGCAAGCTACACGACGTGCTCGCCGCGATCCCCGATCGTTGCTACGCGACGCTGTTCCAGGCCACGATCGAGGACTGCAAGGCGCATGGCGCCTTCGACCCGAAGACGATGGGCTCCGTGCCGAACGTGGGGCTGATGGCGCAGCAGGCCGAGGAGTACGGCTCGCACGACAAGACGTTCGAGGCAGCCACCGGTGGAACGGTGCGCGTCGTCGCCGACGACGGCACGGTCCTGATGTCACAGAAGGTCGAGACCGGCGACGTCTTCCGGATGTGCCAGGTCAAGGACGAGCCGATCCAGGACTGGGTCAAGCTCGGGGTGCGCCGCGCGCGCCTGAGCAACACCCCGGCGGTGTTCTGGCTCGACGCCAAGCGCGCGCACGACGCGCAGTTGATCGCCAAGGTCGAGAAGTACCTCAAGAACGAGGACACGAAGGGGCTGGACATCCGCATCCTCGCACCGGTCGAGGCCATCGCGTTCTCGCTCGATCGCATTCGCCAGGGGCTCGATACCATCTCCGTCACGGGCAACGTGCTGCGTGACTACCTGACCGATCTTTTCCCGATCATGGAGCTGGGCACGTCTGCCAAGATGCTGTCGATCGTTCCGTTGCTGGCGGGCGGCGGGCTGTTCGAGACCGGCGCCGGCGGTTCGGCGCCCAAGCACGTCGAGCAGTTCGAGCACGAAGGCTATCTGCGCTGGGATTCGCTGGGCGAATTCCTGGCACTCGGCGCGTCGCTGGAACACCTGGCGCAGACGACCGGCAACGAGAACGTGAAGGTCCTGGCCGAGACGCTCGACGAGGCCAACGGCAAGATCCTCGAGGACAACCGTTCGCCCGCCCGCAAAGTCGGCGAACTGGACAATCGCGGCAGCCATTTTTATCTCGCGAAGTATTGGGCGGAGGCGCTGGCCCGGCGCGACAACAGCACGCCGCTGTCGGCCCGCTTCAAGCCGCTGGCGAAGGCGCTGGAGGACAACGAAGCCAAGATCAATGCCGAGCTGATCGCCGCGCAGGGCAAGCCGGTGGATACGGGCGGTTATTATCTGCCCGATCAGGCCAAGACATCGGCAGGGATGCGGCCGAGTGCGACGTTGAACGCTACGCTCGCCGCTCTCTGACGCCGCATCGGAATGGCCAAGTGGTAGTTGCCGCGTGATCGTCGCGGGAGCCGACGGTTGCCGCACCGGCTGGGTTGTCTGCCGGCGCGACACTGACGGCACCCTCGACATAAGGGTTGTGAAGGCCCTCGCGGACGCTTGCGAGGGCCTTTCCGTTTTGGCCGTCGACATGCCGATCGGCCTTCTCGACACGCCGCGCCCCGGTCGCGCCTGCGAAGGCCAGGCGCGCAGGCTGCTGCCCGGCAAGACCAGTTCGGTGTTCCCGACGCCCTGCCGCCCGGCACTGGCCTGCACGACTTACGCGCGCGCCAATGCCGTCAGCAAGAAGCTGGGCGCCGGTCTCACACAGCAGGCCTTTCACCTCTTTCCCAAGATGCGCGAGATCGACGAACTGTTGCGCACCGACCGCAAGCTGCGCCGCATCGTTTTCGAAGCGCACCCGGAGCTCGCCTTCGCGCGCCTGAACGGCGGCGAGCCGGTGCTCAGCAAGAAGCGCAAGCCGGAGGGCTATGCCGAGCGGCGGCGATTGCTGGCCAGGCATGGCTTCAAGACGAAGATCAAGACACTGCCCGGCGCCGCGCGCGACGACATCCTCGATGCGATCGCCGTTTGCCGCACGGCGACGTTGATCGCCGCCGGCACCGCCACGAGGCTCGGGCCGGCCACGGCGCGCGACCGCCATGATCTGCCGATGAACATATGGTTCTGACGGTCGGCACGGCCGTGCCCCTCATGGGTATGCCCGGATTCGTGGTATGTTGAAAAATCCGAGTACGCCGAGGCCGCCCGATAGATGCATCTTTTTGCCATCAACTATACCCCCTTGATGACCTCCTTCCTGGTCCATCAGACGGCAATCTTTCGCGAAAACCCGATCGTGATCCTCGATGTCGGCGCGCGTGGCGGGATCGGCCCTCAATGGGATGTCTTTGGCGATCAGATCCGGGTTTATGCGTTCGAGCCGGACGAGGAGGAGTGCGCGCGCCTGGCGGCGACCGCTCCATCCTATCTGACCTACATCCCGAAGGCGCTCGGACAGGCGCGAGGCCGGCAGACGCTCTACCATGCCTATAATCCGGCGAGCTCCGGGCTTTATCGAACGCGCATGGAATATTTCGACCGCTTGCTCAATCGCGAGAACGGCGTGACGGTAGGTGAAAGCATCGTCGAGGTCGCGTCACTCGATGAGGTGTTGGCGGACTACAACGTGCCGCCGGTGGATTTCATCAAGCTCGATGTCGAAGGCGCCGAACTCGACGTCTTGAAGGGCGGGAAGAAATTTCTGAGCGGGCACTCTCCGTTGGGCCTCCTGAGCGAGATTCGCTTCCACGAAGAGATCAACGGCTCGCCGCCGTTCGCCGCGTTCGACACCTTCCTGCGCGAGCACGGGCTGCGTCTCTTCGATATGCAGTTCCACTATCAGAGCAGGAGGGCATTGCCCTATCGAGGTCTGGGCCATAACCGCCGGCCGGACGGGAAATATTACTTCTCCTATACGACTCAAGGGCAGTTGCTCGACGGCGATGCCCTCTACTTCCGCGATTTCCTGTTGCCGGAGGACAAACCTCTCATCGGGCAGGTGCCGGCAGTCGATATTCTCAAATTGTGCGCATTCCTGGAGATCTTCTCGAAGAATGACTGCGCCGCAGAGTTGCTGCTGGCGAGCCGCGACAGGATCGACGCGCTGGTCGATTCGACCCGGCTCCTCGATCTTCTGGCGACCGGCACCAACGGAAGCCCCACGACTTTCGAGCGCTATGCCAGTCGATACTTCGTGGACCCTCCGCCTGTCGTCGCGGTCCCGATGTCGGTGTCTACGTTGTTCCGCCGTGGAGCAAACAAGCTCCGCCGGATGATGGGGGCGAGCTAGCCCCAGCTCGGCCGCGAGGAAATGCTTTCCGGTGAGCGCCCGGCTTCCGCGGCATTCGTCCACTTCAGCGGGCCGCCGTGCTTCTCGACGAGATAGAGGTCGATGGCCAGCGACTCGAACAGGACCGTGCCGTCGTCATCGACGAGCGTCGGCAGCTTGCGATTCGGGTCGATCGCGAGAACCTGCGGGTCGACGACCCGCCGGTTCTCGAAACCCACTTTCACCTGCTCGTACGGCAGGCCCAATTCCTCGAGCATCCACAGAGTGCGGAGGGCGCGGGACGGGGCGATGCCGTAGAGCTTCGGCAAATCAGACCATGCCCAGCGCGTGCTTGTAGACGTCGAGCAGCGTCTCCTGCTCGTCGCGGTCGGCGGCGTCCATCTTCCGCAGCGAGACGATCCGGCGCATCGTCTTCACATCGTAGCCGACGCCTTTGGCCTCGCTGTAGATGTCGCGGAGATCGCCGCCGAGGGCGTGGCGCTCTTCCTCGAGCTTCTCGATCCGCTCGACGAAGCTCTTCAGGCGGTCGGCCGAGATCGGCCCGGCCTTGGTCTTCTTGGAAACGGCGCTTCCATCCGGCATGTCCCACACTCCTTGATCCCGTTGGGCGGACCATAGGAGCGGAGCCGGTGTCGCCTCAATGACGGAGACGCCCTGAATGACGTGGATAACGGGGACGATCCCCGGAGGGCCTCAGCCGTGCTTGTGATCGGCCTTGTCATAGGCCTTTTTCCGGTCGCCGGAGGCCTCTTTCTGGTGCTTGGCCTTCCAGTCGTCGTACGGCATGCCGTAGACGATCTCGCGCGCCTTGGGATCGGCGATCTCGATGCCCTGCTTGCCCGCCTCCTCGCGATACCAGCGCGACAGGCAGTTGCGGCAGAAACCCGCCAGATTCATCAGATCGAGGTTCTGCACGTCCGTGCGTTCCTGCAGGTGCCCCACCAGGCGACGGAAGGCGGCGGCTTCGAGTTCGGTGCGGGTCTTGTCATCCATGGGAAACTCCTTGCCCCGGATATAGGCTCAGGCCAGCGCGGCGGCAACGGCTGCCCCGATGGCGGGCGCCAGCCGGCGGCCCCAGGTTCGCGCCTCTTCAGGCGTGCCCATCAGGTCCTGCCGCACCTCCAGCGAGCAATGCGGCAGCGCCCGGGGGCGGGCGTGCGAGGTGAGCGTGTACTCGTAGGAGGCCCGTGCCGAGTAGGGTTCGTTGTCGCCCACCACCAGCCCGGGGTCGCGTCGCAGCTCGGCCAGCAGCGGTTCGGGCAGGCGCGGGTCGTCGTTCCACAGCACGCCGACGTGCCAGGGACGCCTGAAGCCCTTCATGTGCGGCGTGAAGCTGTGCATGACCAGCATGCAGATCCGGCGCCCTCCCGCCGTCATGCGGTCGAGATGGCGGTCGACCTCGCGATGATAAGGCCAGAAGCAGGCCTGGGCGCGCGCCTCGACCTCTTCCCTGGTCAGGCCCTTGTTGGCCGGCACGCCGATCGTGTCGCTGATCTCCGGCGTCGAGCCCTCGCCGCCCGGCCAGCGGTTGCAGTCGATCACCAGCCGCGAATAGCCCGAGGCGACGAGCGGCGCGTCGAGCTGCTGCGACAGCTCGATCGCCGAGTCGAGGCCACCGATGTCCCAGCCGACGTGCTGCGAGAGTTCGGCGTCGGTGATGCCGAGCGTCCCCAGCGACTTCGGCACCGCCTTGCTGGCGTGATCGCAGAGCAGCAGCAGCGGTGCCTTGCCGGTTTCGTTGTAGACGGAGAACGGCGGCGGATCGCCAGGTCCGAGCAATGGTTGCATCGCGCCCCTATAGTGCGAAGATTGGGCAAATGAAAGATGCCGACGCCCGCGCCCTGCTGCGCGACCTCTTCGATGCAGCGCTTGCCGCGGCACGCCCCGCGACCTGCCTGGCGCCCTATATCGACAGGCTGCAGCCGCCGAAAGGCCGCACGATCGTGATCGGCGCCGGCAAGGCGAGTGCCGCCATGGCGCGCGCGCTCGAGGACCGCTGGAAGCATCCGCTCGAAGGGCTGGTCGTGACGCGCTACGGCTACGGCGAGACCTGCCAGCGGATCGAGATCGTCGAGGCCGCCCACCCGGTGCCCGACGAGACGGGACGCGTCGCCGCCGGCCGCATCCTCGACAAGGTCAAAGGCCTCACCGCCGACGACCTCGTGCTCTGCCTGATCTCTGGCGGCGCGTCCGCGCTGCTTGCGCTGCCCGCGCCCGGCCTGACCCTGGCCGACAAGCAGGAGGTCAATCGCGCGCTGCTGAAATCCGGCGCGCACATCGGCGAGATGAACACGGTGCGCAAGCACCTGTCGGCGATCAAGGGCGGGCGTCTTGCCGTCGCCGCCCAGCCGGCGCGCGTGCTGTCGTGGCTGATCTCCGACGTGCCCAACGACGATCCCGGCGTGATCGGCTCGGGCCCGACGGTGGCCGACGGCACGACCTTCGCCGATGCGCTGGCCGTGCTGAAGAAATTCCGCATCGAGCCACCGGCCGCCGTGCGCGCCCATCTCGAAGCAGGCGCCGCGGGCAAGATAGAAGAGACGCCCAAGCCCGCCGACCCGCGGCTGAGGCGCGTCGAGACGGTGATGGTCGCCACGCCCCAGCGCTCGCTCGACGCGGCGGCCGCCCTCGCCCGCTCGCGCGGCTGCGTCGTCGTCATGCTGGGCGACAATCTCGAAGGTGAGGCGCGCGAGCTCGGTGCCGCCCACGCCCGCCGCGCCCTCGAGCTGGCGCAGCGCGCGACCAGGCCCACCGTCATCCTGTCGGGCGGCGAGACCACGGTGACGGTGCGCGGCACGGGCCGCGGTGGCCGCAACGTCGAATACCTGATGGGCGAGGCGATCGCCGCGGCCGGCGCGCCCGGTGTGTGGGGCCTGGCCGCCGATACCGACGGCGTCGACGGCGCGGAAGACATCGCCGGCGCCGTCTTCACGCCCGATACGCTGGCGCGCGCCAGGGCCAAGGGCCATGATCCCAAGGCCATGCTCGACGACAACGACGGCCACGGCTTTTTCGGCCTGTTGGGCGACAGCCTCGTCACCGGGCCGACGCGCACCAACGTCAACGATTTCAGAGCAACCCTGATCGCGCCCCTGGTCGCACCATGACCGTCTATCCCGGTTCCTGCCACTGCGGCGCCGTGCACGTCGAACTCGAGTCGACGAAGCAGCCGGCCGAGATGCGGATCGGCCGCTGCGCCTGCTCGTTCTGCCGGCGCCACGGCGCGCGCACGATGGGCGATCCCGCGGGCTCGGTTGCATTCCGGGCCGCGCCCGGCGCGGTGTCGCGCTACCGCTTCGGCCTCGGCATCACCGACTATCTGCTGTGCGCCAGGTGCGGCACCTATGTCGGCGCGATCATGGAGGATGAGGGCCGTTCGATCGGCATCGTGAACGTCAACATGCTCGATATTCGCGATACGTTCGATCCGGCGCCGCCGTTGCACGTCTATGACGGTGAAAACCCCGAGAAGCGACGCGCCCGTCGTCGAAAGTTCTGGATGAAGGCGACGCTCAGTGCGTAACGTCCGGCCATGAGCATTTTGGGCGTCATCGCCGACGACTTCACCGGCGCCACCGATATCGCGGGCATGCTGGTCAAGGGCGGCATGCGTACCCTCCAGACGATCGGCGTGCCGGCGAAAGGCGCGATCCCCGACGATGTGGACGCCGTCGTGGTAGCGCTCAAGAGCCGCTCGATCGCCGCCAAGGACGCCGTGGCGCAATCGCTCGCCGCGCTCAAGGCGCTGCAGGCAGCCGGCTGCGTCCGCTTCTTCTTCAAATATTGCTCGACCTTCGATTCGACCGACGCCGGCAACATCGGCCCGGTGGGCGACGCACTGCTCGATGCGCTGAAGACCAGGCAGGCGATCTATTGCCCCGCCTTTCCCGAGAACGGCCGCACGATCTTCTTCGGCCACCTGTTCGTCGGCAACCTGCTGCTCTCCGACACGCACATGCGTCATCACCCGCTCAATCCGATGACGGATTCGAGCCTGGTGCGCGTGCTGGCGCGCCAGACCAAACACAAGGTGGGACTGGTGGCGCTGAAGCAGGTCCAGGCAGGCGCGCCGTCGCTGCGCGCGGCCCTCGACGCGCTGGCCAAGGACGGCGTGCGTCATGTAGTGGTCGACGCCGTGGCCGATCCCGATCTCGGCATCATCGGCGAGGCGGTCGGCGACGACGTGCTGGTGACCGGCGGCTCGGGCGTGGCGCTCGGCCTGCCCGCCGCCTATCGCCGCCGCGGATTGCTGCAGCACAAGTCAGGCGCCGACTCGCTGCCCAAGATCGGCGGCGCTTCGGCGGTGCTGGCCGGCTCCTGCTCGGCGGCGACCTTGGGCCAGATCGCGGCCTTCAAGGGTGCGCACCTGGCGCTCGACACCGACGCGATCTGCCGCGGCGAAGATATCGCCGGCGCGGCACTCGGCTGGGCCAGGGACAAGCTCGGCAACGGTCCCATCCTGCTGTCGGCCAGCGCCACGCCCGATTCGGTGAAGGCATTGCAGGGCAGGTACGGCGTCGACAAGTCGAGCCTCGCGATCGAGAAGACCATGGCGTCGCTCGCCAAGGGTCTCGTGGACGCGGGCGTCGGCCGGCTGGTCGTGGCCGGCGGCGAGACCTCCGGCGCCGTGGTCGGCGCGCTCGACGTGACGGCGCTGCGCATCGGACCGGAGATCGATCCCGGCGTGCCGTGGACCGCATCCGTCGGCAAGAAGCCGCTGCTGCTGGCGCTGAAGTCCGGCAACTTCGGCGCTCCCGATTTCTTCACCAAGGCCTTCCACCGGATATGAGCACCTCCGAAACCAAGGCGCGCGAGACGATCTGCGCGCTCGGCGCCAAGCTGGCCGCTCGCGGCCTCTGTCCCGGCACCTCGGGGAACATCAGCGCGCGCATCGACGACGGCTGGCTGATGACGCCTACAAATTCGTCGCTGGGCGAACTCGTGCCCGGCCAGCTCTCCAAGCTCGACCTCAATGGCAAGCACGTCGGCGGCGATCCGCCGACCAAGGAAGCGCTCTTGCATCGCTCGGTGTACGACGTGCGACCGAAGGACGGCGCGATCGTGCATCTGCATTGCACGCATGCCGTGGCGATCTCCTGCCTCGACCCGTCCTGCCACCACAGCAAGGAGACGACGCTGCCGCCAATCACGCCGTACTTCGTGATGCGCGTGGGCAAGCTGCCGCTGGTGCCCTACTTCAAGCCGGGCGATCCCAGGCTCGCCGACGCGATCCGCGACTATGCCAAGGGCCATCGCGCCGTGCTGCTGGCCAACCACGGGCCGGTGGTCGCCGGCACGTCGCTATCGGCCGCATCCGCCGCGATCGAGGAACTCGAGGAGACCGCCAAGCTCCATCTGCTGCTGCAGGGCCTCAAGGTGCGCACGCTCACCGACGTCCAGGTGCGCGAAGTCGAAGAAGCCTTCCCCTCCTAGTCCGAGAATTCGTAATCCGAAAGAACGAGACCGATGCCCAAGCTCGCTGCCAACCTGTCGTGGATCTACCAGGAAGTGCCGTTCCTGCTGCGCTTCGGCGCCGCGGCCGCACACGGCTTCAAGGCGGTCGAGATCCTGTTCCCCTACGAGGCGCCCGCCGCCGCCATCGCCGCCGAGCTGAAGACGCACAGGCTTACGCAGGCGCTGTTCAACCTGCCGCCGGGCGACTGGAGCAAGGGCGAGCGCGGCGTGGCTGCCCTGCCCGGCCGAGAGGCCGAGTTTGCCGCGGCACTCGACAAGGCGCTCGACTACGCCCGGGTGCTGGAGTGCACGACGCTCCACGTCATGTCCGGCATGATCGCGCCGGGCGCCGACGCAAAGGCGATGCACAAGACCTTCGTCGCCAATCTCAAGAGGGCCTGCGACCGCACCGCCAAGAGCGGGCTCACTTTAGTAATGGAGCCGATCAACCATCGCGACATCCCGGGCTACTTCACCAATACCACGGACCAGGTGAAAGAGATCATCGACGAGGTCGGCGCGCCGCACCTCAAGCTCCAGCTCGACCTCTATCATATGCAGGTGAGCGAGGGCGACTTGCAGAAGCGCACCGAGCGGCTGTTCCCGATCACCGCGCACGTGCAGATCGCCGGCAATCCCGACCGCAACGAGCCCGACCTCGGTGAGGCAAATCACCTCTACATGCTCGATGTGCTGGATCGCCTTGGATACCAGGGTTATGTCGGCCTCGAATACAAGCCCAGGACAACGACCGGTGCCGGTCTCGGCTGGGCCGCAAAATACGGCATCGAGGCCTGACGCATGACCGACAAGAACACGCCCACGATTGCCTTCATCGGCCTCGGCTCGATGGGGCTGGGCATGGCCAAGAACCTGCTGAAGCACGGCCACAGAGTGATCGGCGTCGATCCCAGTGCTGCGGCGCGCGAGGCGTTTGCGGCAGCCGGCGGCACCACGGCCGCCTCGCCGGCGGACGCCGCGGCGAAGGCCGATGCCGTCGTGGTCGCAGTCGTGAACGCCCAGCAGGTCGAGACCGTGCTCCATGGCGACAACGGCGCCGTCGCGGCGCTGCGCGCGGGCGGGCTGGTGATGCAGTGTGCCACCGTGCCGCCGGCCTTCGCCAAGGCGCTGGGCGAGCGGCTCGGCAAGACCGGCCATGTGCTTCTCGACGCACCGATGTCCGGCGGCCGCGTGCGCGCCGAGGCGGGCGAGCTCACCTTCATGACCTCGGGCACGGCGCCGGCGTATGCCGCAGCCGAATCGATCCTCGCCGCGACCTCGGCCAAGGTGTTTCGCCTGGGCGACGCGCCCGGCATCGGCTCGCTGGTCAAGACGGTGAACCAACTGCTGGCCGGCGTGCATATCGCGGCCGCCGCCGAGGCGATGGCGCTGGCGGCCAAGGCCGGCGCCGACACGCGCGCGGTCTACGACGTGATCTCCGCCAGCGCCGGCAACAGCTGGATGTTCGGAAACCGCGTGCCGCACATGCTCGACGACGACTTCTCGCCGCTGTCGGCGGTCGAGATCTTCGTCAAGGACCTCGGCCTGGTGCTTAACACCGGCCACGAGCATCGCCTGCCGCTGCCGCTGGCCGCCGCCGCGCACCAGCTCTTCCTCGCCGCCGCGGGCGCGGGCTGGGGGAAGCTCGACGACGCCGCCGTGGTCAAGGTCTACGAGCAGGCGGGTGACTTCAAAGTGTCGTCGGCCAAGCGCTAGGGTCAGTTCATGCATCGCGACCGCTTCACCAAGATCGTGGCCACCGTCGGCCCGGCGACAGCCACGCCGGAGCGCCTGCGCACGCTGTTCGACGCCGGCGCCGACGTGTTCCGCCTCAACTTCAGTCACGGCACCCACGACGACCACCGCCAGCGGGTCGAGCAGCTCCGCGCGCTCGAGAAGCAGTACAACCATCCGATCGCCATCCTGATGGACCTGCAGGGCCCCAAGCTGCGGCTCGGCACCTTCGCCAAGGGACCGATGGAGTTGCACAAAGGCCAGAAGCTGCGCTTCGACCTCGACAAGGCGCCGGGCACGGAAAAGCGCGTGCCGCTGCTCCATCCCGAAATCTTCGCCGCCGCGCGACCGGACGGGCTGCTGCTGATCGACGACGGCAAGGTCCGCCTGCGCATCGTCGCGCACGACAAGAACACCATCGATGCCGAGGTCGAAGTCGCGGGCACCATCAGCGACCGCAAAGGCGTCAACCTGCCGAATCTCGTGCTGCCGGTTTCGCCGATGACGCCGAAGGACCGCAAGGACCTCGACTACGGCCTGTCGCTCGGCGTCGACTGGGTGGCGCTCTCCTTCGTGCAGCGCGCCCACGACATCGCCGAGCTGAAGAAGCTGGTGGCCGGCCGCGCCGCCGTCATGGCCAAGCTCGAGAAGCCGCAGGCCATCGAGCACCTCGACGAGATCATCGAGCAGAGCGACGGCATCATGGTGGCGCGCGGCGACCTGGGCGTGGAGATGCCGCCGGAAGCCGTGCCGCCGCTTCAGAAGCGTATCCTCGCCGCCTGCCGGGTGCTCGGCCGGCCGGCGATCGTGGCGACGCAGATGCTGGAGTCGATGGTCCATTCGCCGACGCCGACGCGCGCGGAAGCCTCGGACGTCGCGACCGCGGTCTACGACGGCGCCGACGCAGTAATGCTGTCCGCCGAATCGGCCTCGGGCGACTATCCAATCGAGGCAGTCACCATCATGGACCGCATCCTGAAGAGCGTGGAGGCCGACCCGCTCTACCGCCGCCTGATGGATGCTGCGCGCCGCGAGCCCGAGGCGACCACCGCCGACGCCATCAGCGCTGCTGCCCGCCAATGCGCGCACACGCTGTCGGCCGCCGCCATCGTCACCTACACCAACACCGGCTCGACGACCTTGCGCGCCGCGCGCGAGCGGCCGGACGTCCGTATCCTCTGCCTGACGCCGAACCTCGACACCGCGCGGCGCCTGACGCTCGCCTGGGGCGTCCACCCGGTGCAGACCGAGGATGCGCATAATTTCGGCGACATGGTCCAGAAGGCCGTCCGCATCGCCCGCAAATCGGGGCTCGCCCAGCAGGGCCAGCGGCTGGTGATTACGGCGGGCGTGCCCTTCGGCACGCCGGGGGCCACGAATATTCTCAGAATTGCCTACGTCTGACCTGAAATAGTTCGGGGATGGGCCGGAAGGTAGCCCCGTAATCTTTTCAGAAGCACAGCGTGAGGCCGTCGTGAACAGCACCGAACTCCAAACCAGAGCCGTTCCCCTGCGTCCAAAGAGGGCCGCGTTGAACTGGGTCGATTATCTGGTGATCGCCGCCACGGTCGCTACTTTCGCCACCGTTGTGGCGGTCAACAATCCGCACGCCGTGCGCGCCCAGACCCGCTCGACCGTCATCCAGGCCTCCGAACTGCCCGTACAGACCGGCCAGCTCGTCGACGACCCGGGCCTGATCAAGGCGAAAATAGGGCTGGCCACGTCCCGCCCCTGGGGCTGATCGGCTCTCTCTACAGCAACCGCGGCTTGGTCAGGTTGACCGCAATCTGGGTGAAGATCGACGGCAGGTTCGACGCATTGTTGGTGCTGAGTGTTGCCGCGCAGGTGTTGTTGGTCGAGAAGAACTTGCTCGAATCCGAAGCGGTTGCCTTCAGCGCCGTGCACGGATTGTAGGTGTCCCCCGAACTGCAGCCCGACGTGGGCGCACCGTAGGCGACCGCGTAGACCGTGGTTCCGGCGGTCGTCGCGGCCTGGGCTGCGGTCACGTACTGGCCGCACTGCTTGGCGACCTTGGTGCTCTGGTTGTTGAGCTGTGCCGAGCTCGCACCTGCATCGCCGTCGCTCAGCAGGATGATCACGTTCTTCGTGCCGGCGACCACGGGAAGGGCCGCCTGCGCCTTGGTGATTACCTCGGCGATGTAGGTGCCCTCGCCGCCCTTGGCGGTCTGGCATCCCGTCAGCGACGGCGTGGCGCTGAAGTCGCCGACCGCCGCCACGACCGCCGAGGTTGTGGTGAGCTTGCCGGCGCCGTCGTTGTAGTTCGTGCTGAGGCCGGTGCCGATCTGATAGTGGATGTTGCTGCTGAGATACGGCACCGCCGAGGGCTGGGTCGGGCACGGCTTGGCGGGCGTGAACTGCGAGCCGGTGCCGGGAAAGGTCATCAGGCCGACCGAGGCCATCGTCGGCTGCATGACCTTCAGCACGCTCTGGATCGAATACTGCGCGCATTGATAGCGCGTGGGATTCCTGACGCCGGGGATCGTGCAGCCATTGTCGACGGTGCTACCCATTGACCCGGTCGAATCGAGGACGAACATCACGTTGAGCGGCACGCCGGCACCGCCTGCCTTGGCCGCCGACGAGGTCGACGCCATCGTGAAGTTGGGATAGCCAAACGCCTTGAGGAAGTGGGTCGTGACCGATCCGGTCTGCGTCACCTTCACGACGTTCGGGTTGGTGTCCGTGCAGTTCGGCAGGTTTGCCGTCGCCGTGACGCAGCTCAGGCTCGTCGTCGTGCCGGTGACAGTCACATTCGACACCGGATTGGCGTTGTTCCAGTTGGTGACCGCCGTCGACACCGTGGTCTGGGTCGGGTTGGCCTGAAGCAGCGCCTGGGCGCCGGCCAGCGAGGCCGCCTGGGTCGCCGCGGCGAACCCGTTCCTCGCAGCCAGCACGCGCCCGACGTCGACGGTCAGTCCGACGAGACCCAGCATCGAGGTCGCCATGACGGCGAACAGCACGGCGGTCGCGCCCTTCTGATGGTGCCACAGCCGGCCGAAGCTCCGGGGAGCCGAGAGTATCCAGCGCTTCATGACGTGTTGCCTCCTCATTGAACCATCTGGGCGGTCTGCGCCCTCAGGGTGCAGCCACTCGGGGCGTAGTTGATGCCCATGACCGTCAGATTGCAGGGGTAGGTGGCCTTCACGACCGCCGAATTGCCCGCCACGAGGCTCGTCGTGCAGGCCGAGTCGGTCGAGCAGGCCGTGCCGTTGATCGTCACGGTCACCGTGATCTTCGTCGAGTCGAGGTTGGGCGCAGCCGCGTTGATCGCGGTCTTGGTCGTCGTGTAGGGCGTGGTCGTGCCACGGCTCAGCGCCATCGTCAGCGCGCCTTTGGCGGCGGCATTGGTGATGACCATGTACTGGTTCATGGCGATGCCGAACTGGAAGATGCCGAACAGAATCGTCAGCATCACCGGCGAGATGATCGCGAATTCGAGCGCGGAAACGCCGGTGCTGTCGATCAACAGGCGGCGGAAGCGGTCGCGCATCGGTTCACTCGGGGAATGAATTAAATGTATCAAGCGCCTAATACTGCGCTTTATAAAACTCCTTTAAACATTTGAATTGTTTCATTTAATTTGACGTAGACTGCGAAGATATTTCAAGCCTTCGGGCGCTTGTCGATGACGCGCCGCGCCTTGCCCATCGAGCGTTCGACCGCGCCGGGGGCGGCGATCTCGATCTCGGCCGACAGGCCGCACATGCCCTTGAGGCGCCGCGCCAGTTCCTCCCCCGAGCGCCCGGCCGCCGCGCCGTCGAGGGCGCTGCGCGCTTCGACCCGCACCAGCAGGTTGTCGAGCGCGCCGGTGCGCGTGAGCTCGATCACATAGTGACCCGACAACGTCGCGTCGCGCAGAATCTGCTCCTCGACCTGGCTCGGGAACAGGTTGACGCCGCGCACGATCAGCATGTCGTCGCTGCGCCCGGTGATCTTGGCCATGCGCCGCATGGCGGTGGCCTGGCCCTTCATCAGCCGCGTGAGGTCGCGCGTGCGGTAGCGGATGACCGGCATCGCCTCCTTGGTGAGCGAGGTGAAGACCAGCTCGCCCGGCTCGCCGTCGGCCACCGGCGCGCCCGTCTCGGGGTCCACCACCTCGGGATAGAAGTGATCCTCCCAGATCGTGGGGCCGTCCTTGGTCTCGACGAACTCGCAGGCGACGCCCGGGCCCATCACTTCGCTGAGGCCATAGATGTCGACCGCGTCGATGCCGGTGCGGCGCTCGATCTCCGCGCGCATGCCCTCTGTCCACGGCTCGGCGCCGAAGATGCCGATGCGCATCGCCGTCTTGCGCGGGTCGATGCCCTGGCGCTCGAACTCGTCGGCCAGCGCCAGCATGTAGGACGGCGTCATCAGCACGACGCGAGCGCCAAATTCGCTGATGAGCTGGACTTGGCGTTCGCCGAAGCCGCCCGACATCGGCACCACGGTGCAACCCAGCCGCTCGGCCCCGTAGTGCGCACCGAGGCCGCCGGTGAACAGGCCGTAGCCGTAGGCATTGTGGATGATGTCGCCTGGCCGCGCGCCGCCGGCGTAGAGCGAGCGCGCCATCAGCTCGGCCCAGGTGTCGATGTCCTTGGCCGAATAGCCGACCACCGTCGGCCGGCCCGTCGTGCCGCTCGAGGCATGCACGCGCACACACTTCTCGCGCGGGATGGCGAGCATGCCGTAGGGATAGGCGTCACGCAGATCGTTCTTGTCGGTGAAGGGAAAACGCCGGAGATCCTCCAGCGTTCTCAGGTCGTGCGACTGCACGTCCGCGGCCTCGCACTTGGCGCGATACGGCGCCTGGTGCGCATAGGCGTGCGCGAGACTCTGCTTCAGCCGCTCGAGCTGACGCGCCCGGAGCTCATCGATCGAGATCGAGAGGTCGGGAAAGAGCTTGGCGCCCATTCACTCCGCCGCCACGCGCTGGGCGGAGGCGGCGAACGCTGCGCGGTTGTCGCGCGCGACCAGGCCGCGCTTGACCACCATGCGGTGGTTCTCCTTGCGGGCGGCCTTCCTGATGTCGACCAGCGGATCGCCGTCGCACAGCACGAAGTCGGCCGAGTTGCCTTCCTTGATGCGGCCCTCGTGCGACAGGCGCATCAGGTCGGCGCCGCTCGCCGTCGAGAAGAACAGCGAATCGCGGGTCGAGATGCCGATCTCGCACATGAACTCGAGCTCGCGCGCGTTCTCGCCGTGGCGGTTGTGCGGCGTGCCGGCGTCGGTGCCCATCGCGATCTTGCCGCCCGCCTTGTAGTACATCTTGATCGAGGCGAGGTGACGGTCGAATACGCGGCGCGCCTTCTCGATCACATAGTCGGCGATCGAGCGGTCGCCGCCGTCGTAGCCCGCGAGTATGTTCTTCACCGCGGCCAGCGTCGGCACCAGCCACACGCCGCGCTCCTTCATCTCGGCGATGCACTCGTCGGTCATGAAGATGCCGTGCTCGATCGAATCGATGCCGCCGCGCACGGCGTTCAGGATACCGAGCGCGCCCTGGGCGTGGCTGGCGCAGCACTTGTGGAAACGATGGGCCTCGCTGATGCCGGCCTTCAGCTCCTCGGCCGAATAATGCGCATCCTCGGGATTGACGCCGGGCGTCATCACGCCGCCGGTCGCCATGATCTTCACCAGATCGGAGCCGGCATGGACCTGCTCGCGCACCGCCTTCACCACCTCGTCGACGCCGTCGGCGATGCGGCCGGTGCGGTTGCCGTGGCCGCCGGTCATGCAGATCATGCGGCCCGAGCAGCGCATCGTCGGTCCCAGGAACCGCCCCGCGTTGAAGGCGTCGCGCATGGCGAACTCGACATAGTCCTTGCCGCCGCAGTCACGCACCGCGGTGATGCCGCCCTCCAGCGTATTGCGCATCAGCTCCATGCCGCGCACGGCGAGCTGGGCTGCACTCATGCGGTCCTGCACGACGCCCGGGTTGCCCTCGGCGCCCGACAGAGAATGGACGTGGCAGTCGATGATGCCCGGCATCAGCGTGCCGCCGGCGGTGTCGACCTTGGTGCCGGCAAAGCCCGCGAACTCTCCGGCGGCGGCGATCTTCTTCACCTTGCCGCCCTCTTCCAGGACGGCTTGGCCGTCGATCGCCTTCTCGCCGTCGAACACGCGACCGCCGACATACAACGTGGTCATTGCGTCAACTCCCTCAGGAACCTCAGTGGAAAATCCGTCCGTCTACTATCGGCTCGCGGTCCTCTGTCCGCAACCCAGCGGGTCTTCGGGCGTGTCGCCGCCCTCGGTCTTCAGGCGCTCGATCTCGGCGTCGATGCCGACGATATGCGGATTGTATTTTTTCGCGAGCTGGAATGCCGCCAGCGCCCGCTGGGGCTCTTTCATTTCCGCGCGGATCATGCCGAGACCGGAATAGGCGCCGAAATGCCGCGGCTCGCGCTTGATCGTCTCGCAGATATCGGCGATCGAGGCGGTGAAGTTGCCGAGCAGCCACTGCACGGTGGCGCGTTTGTTCCACGCCTCCGACAGATCGGGCGCCAGCTCGATCAACCTGGTGAAGGTCGTGAGCGCGCCCTGCAGCTCCTGCTGCTGCATCTCGGAGATGCCGCGCGTCATGAGCTGGCGCTGGGCGGGATCGGGCACGATCGTCCACTGCTCCCAGATCGCCTCCTCGAGCGTCTGGACGGACATCGGATCGGTCGCGGCCTGCAGCTTGGCAAACAATGTGTCGAGCACGGCGGCGTCTCCTGTGTTCTGGGCCAAGACGTTGACCGTCAGCATCAACCCGGCCAGCGCCGCGAGGCAAGGACGAACGAACCGCATGGCCGCTAGCCGAGCGACCGCGGCTTGGGTCCGCCGGTCGCCCAGTCGAGCAGCTCGACCGTGTGCGCGACCGGGATCGCCGTGCCCTCCGCGAGGTTGCCGTTGCAGCCGAAGTTGCCCGAGGCGATCACGTCCGGCCGCAGGCTCTCCATGGTGGCGACCTTGCTGTCGCGCAGCCGGCGCGACAGCACGGGCTGCAGGACCTGATAGGTGCCGGCCCAGCCGCAGCACAGATGGCCGTCCGGCACGTCCTTCACCGTGAAGCCCGCATCGCGCAGGAGCTTCTTGGGCGGTTCGATCAGTTTCTGGCCGTGCTGCATGGAACAGGCGGCATGATAGGCCACGGTCAGCGCCTTGGGGCTCACGTTCGCCAGACCGATCTCGACCATCACCTCGCTCACGTCGCGCGCGAGTTTCGCCACGCGCTCGGCCTTGGGCTTCCACACCGGATCGTCGGCCAGCATATGACCGTAGTCCTTCACCGTCGTGCCGCAGCCCGAGGCGTTGATGACGATGGCGTCGAGGCCCGCCCCGTCGGCCTCCTTCAGCCAGGCGTCGATGTTGGCCTTGGCCAGTTCGACGGCGCGCTCGTTCTCGCCGATGTGCTGCACTGAGGAGCCGCAGCAACCCGAGCCGGCGACGTTCACCACCTCGACGCCGTGGCGCGTCAGCAGGCGCACCGTTGCTTCGTTCACCTCGGGTGCCAGCACCTGCTGGCCGCAGCCCGGCATCAGTGCCACGCGCTGGCGACGCGCGCCGGCGGCGGCGAAAGTCTGCGGACGGTCGACCGGCGACGGGCCGCTCACGCCGGCCGGCACCGCCTCGAGCATCGCCTTCAGCCGGCGCAGGAAGGTCGCGCCGCCGGGATCGCTGCTGGTCGACGGCAGTAGCACGCCAAGCGGCTTGACGAACCGGCCCAGCCTCATGGCCCAGCGGAACAGGCCCGGCCGCGGCATCAGCACAACCAGCATGCGGCGCATCAGTCGGTCCGCGAACGGCCGCGTATAGGTCTCCTCGATGTGGTGCCGGCCGTGATCGACCAGGTGCATGTAGTTCACGCCCGATGGGCACGTGGTCATGCACGACAGGCACGACAGGCAACGGTCGACATGGCGCACTTCCTGGTGCGTCGGCGCGCGGTCGCCTTCCAGCATCGCCTTGATGAAGTAGATACGGCCGCGCGGGCTGTCGCGCTCGTCGCCCAACAGCACGTAGGTCGGGCAGGTCGCGGTGCAGAAGCCGCAGTGCACGCACTTGCGCAGGATCTGCTCGCTGCGCGCGGTATCCGGATCGGCAAGCTGCGCCAGGGTGAAGTTGGTTTGCATCGCTAGCCCATGCGGCACGGATTGAAGAGACCTTTGGGGTCGAAGCTTTCCTTCACCCGCGCCGCCAGCGTCGTGAGCGCGGGCGATTGCGGATGGAACACCGGCACCGCGGCGCGCACGGCCTCGGGCGCGCGGATCAGGGTGGCATGGCCGCCGGTGGCGCCGATCGCGCCGCGCACGATCGCGTGGTCGGCATCGGCGCTGGGCGGCAGCGCCAGCCAGACGAGGCCGCCCGACCAGTCGTAGAAGCATTGCGCCGCCGGCCGCTGCGCCTTGAGCCGCGCGACGATCGCCGGCGCTTCGGTCGGCGGACACGAGAGGCGCCACACGATCGCGTCCACCCCGGCCGCGAGCGGCATCACGTCGCGGACCTCGCGCCAGAAGGCACGGCTTTCGAGCGTGCCGAGTTCTTCCATCGCCACGCCCGACGCCGCCATCAGCTCGCGCAGGCCCTTCAGCCGCGCCTCGACCGAGGGCGCCACGCCCTCGACCCGCAGCGCCGTCCGCGTTCCGACATGTGCCGCGCCGGAAACTTCGTGCGGGCTGCCCATCGCCATGCACATCGCCGTCACGGCGGTGACATCGTCGAGGCCGAGCAGCAGCAGGGTTCGCGTCTGATCCGGCGCCGGCAGCGTCTTGACCGAGACCTCGTCCAGCACCGCCAGCGTTCCCCACGATCCCGCGATCACCTTGGAAAGATCGTAGCCGGTGACGTTCTTCATCACCTTGCCACCCGACTTGAATGCCTCGCCGCGGCCGTTGACGCCGCTGAAGCCCAGCAAGTGGTCGCGCGCCGCACCCGCGGACAGACGCCGAGGTCCGGCGAAATTTCCCGAGAGCGTGCCGACCAGGGTGCCCTCACCCGCGGCGCGGCCGAGCAGCGGCCCGAGGTCGGGCGGCTCGAAGGCCAGCATCTGGTTGCGCTGGGCCAGCAACGCCTCGACCTCGCGGAGCGGCGTGCCGGCGCGCAGGGTGATGACCAGCTCCTCCGGCGCATAGTCGACGACGCCGCTGAAATTCGAGAGATCGAGCACCTGGTCGCAGCGCATCGGCCGGCCGAGCGAAATCTTGCTGCCGGTGCCACGCACGTCGAGCGTCGCACCCTCGTTCAGCGCCCATTCCACGGCCTGGCGCATTTCTTTCGCGTCGCGCGGATGGATGGTTCCGCTCATCTCGCGCCTGCGTTCCCATTAAACAAATGGAAATAAAATGGGATCGGGAGGCGAAACCAAGCAAATCCGGGATTTGCTGCGCCGCAAAAATGACCCCTCTTCGAAGGCAAACAACCGAAACCCAACTGCATTCTCCACGACACCAGCCCATCATAGGCGCATCCGCGCGAATCGCCCATCTTGGTCGTTATCACCCGTCCGAGCCTGTGAAACCGGGACTTCTGGAGAGCGCGATTTACAAATTCGGCAGAGGCAAGTATCCGAAACCGGGCTGACCACACATCTTGAACGAGGCACAATCCCCATGACGCCACGAACGCGTCCGATCGCGGCTCTTGTGGGAGGCGCGGCCATACTGGCGGCAGTCGCCGCTTGGCTGGTGATGGCCGACGACCGCAAAGAGGGCACGTCGTGGCCGCCGTCCGAACGTGCGGCTTTCATGCGTAGCTGCATTGAACAATGCCAACTGTCCCCGGGGGTGACGGAAGACAAGTACCCTCTCTGCGACAAGGCTTGCGCCTGCTCGGCCGACGAGGGCGAAAAGATCATGACCGTCCAGGAACTGGGGTCGGCCGCCCAGGCGATTTCGAGCGGCAGCGCGTCGCCCGAACAGACCGCCAAGATGGGCCGCCTGAGAGCTGCCGGTGTGAGTTGTGTTGCAGGCGCGGCGCCGCCGCAAAAATAGCGGAAAGCCCTCAGAATCGGGGAATGTCCGGGAACGGCAGCCGGTTGTGATGAACCACCACGCGGCCCAGTTCGGCGCACCGGCGGAGTTGCGGAAACACCTTGCCGGGATTGAGCAGGTGGTCGGGATCGAAGGCGCACTTCACCCGCATCTGCTGGTCGAGATCGATCTCGGTGAACTGCACGCCCATCAGGTCGCGCTTCTCGATGCCGACGCCGTGCTCGCCGGTCAGCACGCCGCCGACCCGAACGCACAGGCGCAGGATGTCGGCGCCGAACTGCTCGGCGCGGTGCAGCTCGTCGGCGTCGTTGGCGTCGAACAGGATCAGCGGATGGAGATTGCCATCGCCGGCGTGGAACACGTTCACGACGCGCAGCCGATGAATCTTGGACATCCGCCGCATCTCGCCCAGCACCTCGACCAGCTTGCCGCGCGGCACCGAGCCGTCGAGACACATGTAGTCGGGCGTGATCTGGCCCACCGCAGGGAACGCAGCCTTGCGGCCGGCCCAGAACAGGATGCGCTCCTGCTCGTCACGGCTCACCCGCACCGTCGTGGCACCGCGTTCGCGCGCAATCTCCTCGACCCGCGCGACCAGATGGTCGACCTCGACCTCCGGCCCGTCGAGCTCGACGATCAGCAGGCCCTCGGCATCGAGCGGATAGCCCGCGCCGACGTAGTTCTCGGCGCACCGGACGGCATCCTTGTCCATCATCTCCATGCCGCCGGGAATGATGCCGGCGGCGATGACGGCGGCGACGCAGTCGGCCGCGCCCGCTTCGGTCGGAAAGCCCAGCAGCACCGCGCGCGCGGTCGTGGCCTTGCGCAACAGGCGCACCGTTACCTCGGTGACGACGCCCAGCAGGCCCTCGGAGCCGGTCATCAGGCCCATCAGGTCGTAGCCGCCGGAATCGAGATGCTTGCCGCCCAGGCGCATCACCTCGCCGTTCATCAGCACCATCTCGATGCCGAGCAGGTTGTTGGTGGTGAGGCCATATTTCAGGCAGTGGATGCCGCCGGAATTCTCCGCGACGTTGCCGCCGATCGAGCAGGCGATCTGCGAGCTGGGATCGGGCGCGTAGTAGAAGCCCTCGTGCTCGACCGCCTTGGTGACACCGAGGTTGGTGACGCCGGGCTGCACGATGGCGCAGCGGTTGGCGTAGTCGATCTCGAGCACGCGGTTGAACTTGGCCATGCCGAGCAGGATGGCGTCGCCCACCGGCATCGCACCGCCCGATAAAGACGTGCCCGCACCGCGCGGCACGACCTTGACCTTGTTGTCCTGGCAGTAGCGCAGGATCGCCGCCACCTGCGACACGGTCTCGGGCAGCACGACGACGAGCGGCATCTGGCGGTAGGCCGACAGCGCATCGCATTCGAAGGGGCGCATGCCGTCGAGGTCGTCGATCACGCCCTCGCCCGGCACGATCGCTTTCAGGGCAGCGACGATCTCGCGGCGGCGGCGGAGAATGTCGGGATCGAGCGGCGGCATCTGCATGCCAGATGCTTACGCCAAATAAAAAAGCGGCGGAAGCCGAGGCTCCGCCGCTCATATCCATCCGGCCCTAGGGCCGGGTAGCCAAAATCAGCCCTGGCGGCACTTATAGCGCGGGGCGGTCTTGTTGATGACGTAGACGCGGCCCTTGCGGCGCACGATGCGACAGTCCTTGTGGCGCAGCTTCACGGACTTCAGCGAATGACGAATCTTCATGGCCCTTACTCAACAAAAAGCCCCGGCCGAGCCGGGATGAAATGCGAAAGCGGGCGAAAAATAGGGGGCCGGGAAGCCCCCGTCAACCCCGTTGTGGGGCGAAATTCCCCAATGATTTAAGGAGCTTGGGGTATCCTAACCGCCCGATTCGAAAGGAAAAGCCCCTGTCCAAGCTCACCCTCGCCCAGGCCAACAAGATCATCGAGGGGGCCCTGGCCAACGCCCGCCAGCTCAAGATCAAGCCGCTGGCCGTGGCCGTGCTCGACGAGGGCGGCCATATCAAGTCGGTCCAGCGCGAGGACGACGCCAGCATGTTCCGGGTCGACGTGGCGATCGGCAAGGCCTGGGCCTCGGTCGGCATGGGCACGTCGAGCCGCGTTCTGCTGGGCCGTGCCAAAGAGAATCCGCAGTTCTTCGGGGCGCTGGCCGTCACGGCGCAGGGCAAGTTCCTGCCGCAGACCGGCGCGGTGCTGATCAAGGACAAGGACGGCACCATCCTGGGCGCAGCGGGAGCATCCGGCGGCACCGGCGACGAGGACGAGGCGGCGTGCATGGCAGGGATCGCGGCGGCGGGGTTGGTCTCGGGCTGAGCCCTCCTCTATTGTCCGGCCGCAAAATTAGGGAAGAAACATGTTCGAGCCTGCCGAGCGCCTGAAGAGCGTAAAAGTTTCCGCGTCCTCCGCGATGACCCGCAAGGTGCGCGAGCTGCGCGCGCAAGGGGTGAAGATCGTCGGCCTGTCGTCGGGCGAACCGGACTTCCTGTCGCCCCGGCACGCCATCGAGGCGGGCTACAAGGCAGCCCTCGCCGGCGACACCAAGTATCCGCCGCAGGACGGCACCAAGGCGCTCAAGGAAGCCGTCCAGCGCAAGTTCAAGCGCGAGAACAATCTCGACTACGCGATGGACGAGATCATGGTCGCCAACGGCAGCAAGCAGATCATGTTCGGCGCCACCATGGCGTCGGTGAACCCCGGCGACGAGGTGATCGTGCCCTCGCCCGGCTGGATCAGCTACGCCGACCAGATCAAACTGTGCGGCGGCGTGCCGGTCTCGGTGTCCTGCCCGGAGAACAACCAGTTCAAGCTCCGGCCCGCCGACCTCGACGCGGCGATCACCGAGAAGACCAAGTGGGTCGTGCTCAACTTTCCGAACAACCCCACCGGCGCGGTGATCACGCGTGAGGAAACCAGGGCGCTCGCCGACGTGCTGCTGAAGCACCCCAAGGTGCTGGTGATGGCCGACGAGATCTACGAGCACCTGACCTATGACGGCCGCAAGCACAGTTCGATCGCCGAAGTCGAGCCGAAGCTGAAGGATCGCACGCTGACGGTGAACGGCGCGTCGAAAGCCTATGCGATGACCGGCTGGAGGGTGGGCTACGCCGGCGGGCCGAAGGCCATGATCGCCGCCATGATGAACATGCAGGGCCAGGCCACGGCCGGCGTCTCGACGGTCGGCCAGGCCGCGGTCGCCGCCGCCCTCGACGGGCCGCAGGACATCATCGCCAGCCACGTCGCGGACTACCAGAACCGCCGCGACCAGGTGGTCGGCTGGCTGCGCGAGGCCAAGGGCGTCACCTGCCACAAGCCCGAAGGCGCGTTCTACGTGTTCCCCAACATCGCGGGCTGCATCGGCAAGACCACGCCCAAGGGCAAGAAGATCGAGACCGACACGGATTTCGTGACGGCGCTGCTCGAGGAGAGCCACGTCGCCACGGTGCAGGGTGCCGCCTACGGCATGAGCCCCTACTTCCGCATCTCCTACGCCACCGACATCGACAGCCTGCGCGAAGGCTGCAAGCGCATCGTCGAGTTCTGCATGGGATTGCGCTGAGGTCGGCCCCCAGTTGCAAATTTTCCGGTTGTACTGCATCGTACGGTCACAGCTTGGGGGAGAGCAACATGAAGAACTGGGATTTATCGGTCATTGCCGGCCTTGCGCTGGCGGCTCTGTCGGCGTCGGCGGCGGGCGCGGAGACGGTCAAGGCTTGCGATGTGAGCGTGGACTACAAAACGGTGCCGCCCGATCCTGCGGCGGCGGCCGCATTCCAGGGAGTCTGGGTCGGGAGCTGGGACAGCGTGCTGTGCAGCGCCTTAATCGTGGAAAGCATCGATGCGTCGGGCAAGGTACAGGCTTGGTACATCTATGGGCGCTCGCCCCAGTACCAAATTCCCCAGGCCGGCAAGCAACACTGGACCGGAAAGATCGTCGACAAAAAACTGGAGTTTCGCGGCGGTCGCGGCGGCGCCGACTACACGCTGACCAGCGCCGGCCAGTTAGACGGTCTCTATTACGGCTCCGCCGGCCAGTTTAAGGGCACGTTCGCAAAGAAATAGAAGCAGCGCTACTCCTCCGGCTCGGTCGAGAACATCAGCGGGAAGCCGTTCTGCCGGCCCATGTCGGTTGCCTCCGTGGCCTTGCTCTCGGCGATGTCGCGCGTGTAGGTCGCGACCACGCAGACGCCGCGCTGGTGCGCCGTCATCATGACGCGATAGGCCTGGTCCTCGGTGGTGCGGAACACCGCCTTCAGTACCTGGACCACGAACTCGCGCGGCGTGTAGTCGTCGTTGATCAGGATGACCTTGTAGAGCTTGGGTTCCTGCGTCCGGGGCTTGGCGATCGTGTCGGGCTTCAGGACGTCGATGTCGCTCATCGGCCGCTCCTATGGATCTTCGCCGAGCTCGCTTTCGTGCCAGCGCCGGAGGCAGAGGTGCGACAGCAGGCTCAGCGCCAGGAACAACAGGATGCCGGAAAGCGAGATCAAAGTCAGCGCCGCGAACATGCGCGGCACCTGGAGCTGATAGCCCGCCTCGAGGATGCGCCACGCCAGGCCCGACTGCGCCCCGCCCGTGCCGGCCACGAACTCCGCCACGACGGCGCCGATCAGCGACAGGCCGCCGGAGATCTTGAGGCCGGCCAGGAAATACGGCATCGCCGCCGGTAGCCTGAGGTGCACCAGCCGCTGCCAGCGGCCGGCGCCGTAGAGCTTGAACAGGTCGACGAGGTTGGGATCGGCCGAGTTCAGCCCCAGGGTCGTGTTCGACAGGATCGGGAAGAAGGCCACGATCCAGGCGCAGATCAGCAGCGACAGCCTGACGTCGTTCACCCAGACGATGATCAGCGGCGCGATCGCCACGATCGGCGTCACCTGCAGGATCACCGCGTAGGGAAAGAACGAGCGTTCGACCCACTTCGAGGCCGAGAACAGCACCGCCAGCGCCACGCCCAGCACGACAGCGGCGGCCAGTGCGGCCAGCGCGATCGACATGGTGATCCACCACGAACCGGCCAGCGTCCGCCAGTTCTCGACCAAGGTGCGCGCGATCGCGAGCGGTCCCGGCAACAGATAGGGCGCGATGCCGAACGCGCGCACGGCCCCCTCCCAAGCTGCCAGCATGAGCACGCCCAGGATCAGCGGCGGCAGCACCTTACGCATGCGCCATCGCCTCTTCGAGCGCGGCCGAGACGGTGCGGCAGTACTGGTTGTAGACCGCCGAGGTGCGGAACGCCTTTTCGCGCGGATAAGGTGCCGCCACCGCGACCTCCCTCAGGATGCGGCCGGGCCGCGCGCTCATCACGGCGATGCGCTCGGCCAGGAACACGCTCTCGAACACCGAGTGGGTCACGAACACGGCGGTGAACCGGTCGCGCTGCCACAGGTCCAGAAGGTCGTGGTTGAGGCGGAAGCGCGTGATCTCGTCGAGCGCGGCGAACGGCTCGTCCATCAGCAGCATTCGCGGCCTGGTCACCAGCGCGCGCGCAATCGACACGCGCATCTTCATGCCGCCCGACAGCTCGCGCGGATAGGATTTCTCGAACCCGGCGAGGCCGACGGACGCGAGCGCCGCGGCGGCCCGCGCCTCGCCCTCGCTCCGGGCCACGTGCGCGAGCTTCAGCGGCAGCACGACGTTGGCCAGCGCCGTCGCCCACGGCATCAAGGTCGGTTCCTGGAAGACGAACGACAGGCCGGCGTGCCCGCCCTCCCCCGCGCCATCGTCCCACGTGATCGTGCCCGACGTCGGCTCGACGAGGCCCGCGATCAGGCGCAACAAGGTGCTCTTGCCGCAGCCCGACGGTCCCAGCAGGGCAAGGAACCGATGCTCCTGCACCTCGAGGGTCGCCCCCTCGAGCGCCAGCGTGCCGTTGGCGAAGCGCTTGGAGAGGTCGCGGCAGGAAACGATCGATCGCGGCATCGAAGCGATCAGTACGGCTCTGTCAGGAAGCGGTCCACCAGCCGGTCGGCGCGGCTGCGGTCGGTGAAGGCAAGGTGGCGCGCCAGGTTGCGCGCCGACGAGGCGAGATAGAAGCGCTCGTATTGTTCGTTGCGGCTGGCCAGCGCGGAGCCGGCAAAATCCCACGCCAACCGGAACGTGCGGATGCGCTCCTCCGCCGGCATGCCCTTGGCGCCCGGTAAATAGCGGTCGATCAGGCGGCGCAACTCAGGCGCGGCCATTTGTGCCGCACTGGGCGTGGCAAAGACGTTGTGCGAGCCGATCAGGCGCAGGATCTCGGCGACCCGCGGGAACCACACCGGCAAGGTCGCGCGCAACGCATGCATCGGCGCCACGGCCGGCGTCCACATGCCGCCCGGCCATTCGCGCGCCTCGGCTTCGGCCGCGACGATCGCTGAGCGCGTGAACTCTGCATAGGTCCAGATCTCGCCGATCATGCGGCTGGTCTCGGGATCGACGGCGTTGATGGCGGCGGCCATGCGCAGCGCCAGGCCCCAGGCGAAGTCGAGCTTCACCGAGGCGCGGATCATGGTCTGCTGCTGGACGTTGGGCGGCCAGCTCGTGGTCATCACGCTGTTGTAGGAGGCGAGGTTGCAATCGATGAACAGTCGGTCGCGCGGCACCTCGACATTGTCGAAGATCACGAAGGCATCCTGCTCGTCGAAGCGGCTCGACAGCGGATGGTCGAAGCGATTGCTGCCAGCCGAGACGCTGTCGCGGCACAGGAACTTGAGGCCGGGCGCACTCATCGGGATGCAGAACGACAGCGCGTAGTCGTCAGCGCCCTTGGGCAGCGGCGCGGCGGGATAGACCGCGATTTCGTCGGCGAAGGGTGCCAGCGTCGCCAGCACGCGCGCGCCGCGCACGATCACACCGTTCGCCGTCTCGCCCACCTTGCGCAACGCATGCTCGTTGCCCGCCTGTGGCGAGTCGCCCAGCGCCTTGTCGACGGTCGGCTGGACGATCGTGTGGGTCAGCGCGATGTCGCCGCGACGCAGGAATTTCTGGTAGGCGACCAGCCGCTCGTAGCCCGCCTCGTTGCCGTGCGCGCGCCACTCGACGGGACTGCCGGCAAAACCGGCGTAGGTCACGTTCATGTAGTCGGGCGTGCGGCCCATCAGGCCGACGGAATATTCCGCCACCTGGCGCAGCGCCTTGTGGCGGCGCGCCAGATCCTCGCGGCTCCTGGGCGCGATGTGACTGAGGGCAATCGGCTCGCCGGTCTCGGGATCGGGCGCCAGGCAAACGTCGGCGTGGGTGTGCTGGAGGTCGTAGACCTCGGCCAGTGCGCGCGCGGCACCGGCGAGCTTTGGGTGGTCGACGACGTCGGCCACCCGTTCGCCGTCGACCCAGACCTCGCGTGAGGCCCGGAGACCCTTCAGAAACTGCTCACCCGTGCGTGCCGGCATCTTCCCTCCTCCGCGGGCCCCGCCGCAGGCATCGGCAGGAGGTTAGCCGACCGGCATGGTCTCCGCGAGCGCCGGCAGCTTCGCCACCTTGGCGTACCAGGCCTCGAGCTTGGGATGGCCCGGCCGCCACGGCTCGTTGGCGTAGCGAAAGTCGAGATAGCCCAGCGCGCAGCCGATGGTGATCTCGCCGATCGTGTCGAGATTGCCAAGCGAATCGGCCTGCTTCTCCAGGACGGCGAGTGCGTCCTTCACCTTCTTCTGCTGGAGCGCGATGTAGCCCTTGCGGCCGTCGTCCTGCGGCAGCGCGATCTCGCGGCGGCGCGGCTGCGTGGCATCGAGGATGCCGTCGCCCAGCGACTCCTGGGTGAGCGCCTTCCAGCGCGCCGCGCCCGAGGCCGGGATGAGCTTGGGCGCCGAACCCACCGAGTCGAGGTACTCGCAGATCACCGGGCTGTCGTAGATCGTCGTGCCGTCGTCGAGGATCAGCGTCGGCACCTTGGACAGCGGATTGTGCTGCAGCAGCGCGGGATCGGTGGTGCCGATCTTCACGCGCTCGACCTTGTCGTTGATCCCGCGCTTGATCGCGCAGGCCGTGACCTTGCGCACGTAGGGGCTGGCGGGTGAGTAGGCGAGTTTCATTTGGGCGTTCCTCGTTGAGTGTCAGGACGACAAGCTAGCGCGATCGACGCAAAACACCAATCGTTCGCCACAGCGGCGGCACCAGAAGAAGCGCAAACCCCGCGCACACCAGGGTCGTCACCAGCCCGTTGTTGACGAAGATGCCGAGCGAGCCCTGCGACATCAGCATCGACTGGCGGAAGGCGTCCTCGGCCTTGTCGCCGATCACGATGGCCAGCACCAGCGGCGCCAGCGGGTAGTCGAGCTTCTTGAACAGGTAGCCCAGCACGCCGAAGCCCATCATCAGCAGCACGTCGAGGTAGGAGTTCGACACCGAGTAGGAGCCGACGACGCAGACGATGAAGATCAGCGGCGCGATGATGAAGAACGGCAGGCGCATCAGGGCAGCGAAGATCGGCACCGTCAGCAGCACCAGGATCACCGCCACGATGTTGCCGAGGTACATCGAGGCGATCAGGCCCCACACGAAATCCTTCTGCTCGATGAACAGCGTCGGCCCAGGATTGAGGCCCCAGATCATCAGCCCGCCCATCATCACCGCCGCGGTCGCCGAGCCCGGGATGCCGAGCGACAGCATGGGCAGCAGCGCGCTGGTGCCGGCGGCGTGGTCGGCGGCCTCCGGCGAGACGATACCCTCGGGCTCGCCCTTGCCGAAATTGGCGCGCCGCGGCGACACCCGCTTGGCGATGCCGTAGCTCATGAACGATGCCGCCGTCGGCCCGCCGGGCGTGATCCCCATCCAGCAGCCGATCGCCGCGCTACGCAGCAACGCCACCCAATGCTTGGGCAGTCCCGCGATCGTGCGGAACAAGGTGCCCCAGTCGATGCGCGACGACACCGGCTTGGCGTTCAGCTCCTCCTCGACCGCGATCAGCAGCTCGCCGATGCCGAACAGGCCCATGACGGCGACGACGAAGTTGATGCCCTTGACCAGCTCGTCGACGCCCATGGTCAGACGGACGCTGCCCGACACCGTGTCCATGCCGATCGCAGCGATGGAGAAGCCGATGGCCAGCGACACCACGGTCTTCATCGGGGCCGAGCCGCCGACGCCGATGAAGCTCGCGAAGGCCAGGAAATAGACCGCGAAATACTCGGCCGGCCCGAACTCGAGCGCGACGCCCGCGATCCACGAGGCCAGGCACGTGATCAGCACGACACCGACCAGCGCGCCGAACGCCGCCGAGCCGAACGCCGTCGCCAGCGCCTCGGTCGCGCGGCCGTCGCGCGCCATCGGATAGCCGTCGAAGGTCGTGGCGACCGACGACGGCTCGCCCGGGATGTTGAACAGGATCGAGGTCACCGAGCCGCCGAACAGCGCGCCCCAATAGATGCTCGACAGCAGGATGATGGCCGAGACGGGCGCCATGCCGAAGGTGAGCGGCAGCAGCAGCGACACGCCGTTGGGCGCGCCGAGGCCCGGCAGCACGCCGACCAGGATGCCGAGCAACACGCCGCCGATCATCAGCACGATGTGGTTCAGCGAGATCGCGATGGTGAAGCCGTGCAGCAGCGCCTCGAGGTTTTCCATCGCGGCCTCTAAAGATCCAACGCCGCGCCGAGCAGCCCGTGCGGCAGCGCCACCTGGAAGAAGCGCTCGAACACGAGGTAGAGCGCCGCCGCCGAGAAGACGGCGATGAGCAGCGCCCGCACGGTCGACAACCGGCTCTGCAGCCGCAGCGTGCCGAACAGGTAGCCCGCCGAGCCCACGTAGATGCCCGTCAGGGGAATCAGCGCCACGAACAGTGCTGCTGGCAGGAAGAGCGCCGCCGTGCGCCGGAAGTCGGCGCGCCGGATCACGATGCCGCGGCTGCGCACCCAGCCGTGCCCGAGGTTATAGAGGCTGCCGGCCACGATGATGAGGCCGGTCATGAACGGGAACGTGCCCGACTCGACGCCGCCCGACGACCAGCCGATGCCGTTGTCGAGGCTCGACACGGCAACGGCCGCGCCGAACGCACCGGTGATCGAGGCCGTCAGCGCCTCGAGCGCGCGCCGCGAGATCATGCCGCCGGTCCGCGGATCAGTTGCCGACCAGCCAGCCCTGCTCCGCCGCCACCTTGTGGACGTGCTCCATGTCGGTCGCCATGTACTTGGCGAAGGCGTCCCCGGTCAGGAACACGCCGGTCTGCGAGCTCTTCTCGACATAGTCCTTCCACTCGGGCGTCGCCTGCACCTTCTTCATGAGGTCGACGTAGAACGCCGTCTGCTCGGCCGTCACCTTGAGCGGAAGCCAGATCGTGCGCGGCTGCTGGAACTGCGGGATGGCCAGCCCCTGCTCGACGCAGGTCGGGATGTCGTGCCAGCTCTGCGTCGCGGTGACTTTCGGCCCCTCGGGCAGGCGCTGCGGGCTGAAGACGCAGAGCGGCCGCTGCGTGCTGCCCTTCCACTGGCCGACGCTCTCGCTCGGATTGTTGACGTGGCTGTCGACGTGGCCGCCGGCGAGTTGGACCGCCGCTTCCGCGCCGCTCTTGAACGGGATGTAGATGAACTTCACCTTGGCCGTCTTCTCGATCATGCGCGTCAGCAGCTCGTCGGTGTCCTTGGACTGCGCGCCGCCCATCTTCGCCGTGCCGTTCCTGGCCGCCACCGCCTTGAGATAGTCCTGGACGTTCTGGTAGGGCGCGTCCTGCTTCACCCACAGCAGGAACTCGTCCTGCACCATGGCCGCGATCGGCGTGAAGTCGGTCTGCTTGAAAGCGACCTTCGACACCATCGGCTGCTGCCAGGCGTTCGAGGTGCCGAACACGAGATGGTACGGATCGCCCGCCATGCCCTTGGTGTAGATGTAGCCTTCCGCGCCGCTGCCGCCCGGCTTGTTGACGACGACGATCGGCTGGTCGACCAGCTTGTTCTTCACGATCGCGGCCTGCACGGCACGGGCGAAATTGTCGGTGCCGCCGCCAGGGCCGGCTGTGGCAATGAACTCGATCGGCTTGGTTGGCGTCCAGGCGCCGGCCTGCGGTGCGATGGCGACGGTTGCGGCGCCCGCGACGAGAATCGCGGCAAATTTGACCGAAAGCGACACACGTTCCTCCAACTTCGTTCTTGTTTCCTGCCGGAGTGTGCCCCGGCATGTCGACTTTATCTATAGGCCGTCCGCGCCGTCACGTACCCCGCCGCCACATCGACAGTGAGTGCCGCGTCCGAGCGCTGCTTCGGATCGCCATGCCCTCCGCCGCCCGGCGTGCCCAGAGAGACGGTGTCTCCCTTTTTGATGACGTATTGCTTCTTCGGATCGGTCTTCTTGCCGTTGATGTGGAGTTCGCCCGGCGCGCCGTCGCGACCGCCTTCGATGCCGAAGGCCGCGAAGATCGTGCGCTCGGCGAGAAAGGACACCGCGATCGGCGTGTCGCTGCGGCTCTCGATCAGGATTTCCTGGCCGAGGCCGCCGCGTTGCTTGCCGGGGCCGCCACTATCGGGCCGCAGCTTCTTGTGGTGGAAGCGCAGCGGCGCGATGTGCTCGCTGATCTCGATCGAGGTCGAACTCACGTTCGACGGCCACGACAGGCAGGTAATGCCGTCGCGCTGGGCGTTGCCGCCCATGCCGCCGTTGTAGAAGAACATGTTGGCGTAGGGCTTGCCGCCGCCCTTGCCGTCCGGGCGCACGCCCGACTGGTTCATGCCCCACATCGGGCTGCCGCACGCGGCCATCACCCGTTCGGGCACGATCTGGCCGAGGCACCCGAACACCAGCATCGGCACATAGTGGCCGATCAGCATGCGCGAGCCGCCGGGCGCGGGGAACTGCGGATTGACGATGCAGCCCGCCGGCGCGCTGAGGCTGATCGGCCGGAAGGCGCCTTCGTTGTTGGGCAGGTTGGGGCTGGTGCAGACCTTGACCCCGTACATCGCCATCGCGCTCGTGTAGCAAAGCGCGCAGTTGATCGCCCGATCGACCTGGGAGTCGGTGCCGGCGAAATCCATCGCGATCTCATCGCCCTTGATGATGAGCTCGAGCTTGAGCGTGATCGGCGTTTCCATGATGCCGTCGGTCTTGAGTTCGCTGCGGTAGGTGCCGTCCGGCAGCTCGCGGATCGCCGCGCGCATCGCCGTCTCGCAGCGTCCCTGGATTTCGCGCGCGAGATCGGTGAGGTCGGCGAGTTGGTAACTGTCCATCAGCACCCTCAACCGGTCTTCCATCACGTCGAGTGCCACGATCTGGGCGTAGAGATCGCCCATCGTCTGGTCGGGCGTGCGCACGTTCT
>JBEPUH010000030.1:0-55961 GCA_041691635.1 Hyphomicrobiales bacterium | reverse complement strand
AGAATCGATAACCGATTCCTCTGGCAAGATATTTATTGGGTTTTCACCCTAGTTCAAGGTGATATGGCCGCGCTTGATGATGTCGGCGAAATATTTGCTCTCGGTGTCGATCGTGGTGCGCATCGCCGCCGGGTCGAGATAGGTGCCCTTGAGGCCGCCGGCGTCGAGCTTGTCGAGCACGTCGGGCGACTTCAGCGCTTCGTCGATGGCCTGCGTCATGCGCGCAACGATCGGCGCCGGCGTGCCGGCGGGCGCCAGTAGGCCGAACCAGCTGTCGCCGCCCTGTTTGCCGTAGCCCGTTTCCTTCAGTGTCGGAATTTCGGGCTTATGCGGCCAGCGCGTATCGGCCAGCATGGCCAGCGCGCGCAACCGGCCGGCCAAGACATGCGGCAGCACGGTCGAGTCGAATTGCACCTGGACCTGTCCGCTCAACAGATCGTTGGTCGCTTGCGCACTGCCCTTGTAGGGCACATGGACCATCTTGATACCGGCCTCGAGATTGAGCACCTCGCCATAGAGCTGCGTGATTGTACCAAGGCCGGACGACCCCCAGTTCACCTTGCCGGGATTGGCTTTCACGTAGTCGACGAACTCGGCGACGGTCTTGGCCGGCACCGAGGGATGGACGGCCATGGCGCCCCATGAGGTCGCGAGGCGCGCGACGGTGAGAAAGTCCTTCTCCGGATCGAACGGTATCGGCTGCAGGTGCCGGGTGATGGCCATCATGGCGATAGTGTTGCCGAGGAAGGTGTAGCCATCGGCCGGCTGGGTCTTGGCGTACTCCGCGCCGATCATGCCCGAGGCACCGCCCTTGTTGTCGAACAGCATCGGCTTGCCGAGCAGCCGGCCGACCTTTTCCATGACGATGCGGATCGAGACGTCGGTCGGCCCGCCGGGCGGGTATGGGATCACGATCTTGACCTGGCGGCTCGGCCACATGTCGGCGAGGGCCGGCACTGCCGCGCTGGCGCCGAGTGCCGACACGAACGTGCGTCGAAGCATTGGTTTCCTCCGGTCTTTCTTGTGGACTGAAGCATTCCACGCCGCGCATGCTAAGGTCTAGCGATGAAAAAAATCGCCGACCCCGGCGTCGCCTCCGTCTTCAAGGCCTATCCTGCCGCCGTGCGCCGGCGGCTGATGGTGCTGCGGGCCCTGGTGTTCGAGACGGCGGCGCGCACCGAGGGCGTTGGCCGGCTGACCGAGACGCTGAAGTGGAGCCAGCCGAGCTACCTGACGGCCGAGACCGACAGCGGCACGACGGTGCGCATCGACAAGCTCCGCAAGAGCGACGGATCCGCCGTCTACTTCCATTGCCAGAGCGGGCTCGTGCGTCTGTTCAAGGCGATCTACCCCGACACCTTCCGCTACGAGGGCCAGCGCGCGATCGTCTTCGCGCCGGACGACCGTCTGCCCAAGCGGGCGCTGGCCCACTGCATCGGCCTCGCGCTGACGCATCATCGACGCAGGAAATAGTTACCTATGAGTACAATCGTCTATTCCGCCCGCCGCATCGTCACGATGAACCCCGCGCAACCGTTCGCCACCCACGTGGCGGTGCGCGACGGCCGCATCCTGGGTGCCGGCACGCTCGAGTCTCTGAAAGGCTGGGGCCGCTTCGACCTCGATGATCGCTTCGCCGGCAAGGTGATCCTGCCGGGCTTCGTCGAGGGCCACAGCCACGCCTACGAGGGCGGCGTCTGGAAGTTCCCCTACGTCGGCTACTTCGACAGGACCAGCCCCGAAGGCAAGCGCGCGCCCGGGCTGAAGACGCTCGAGGAGGTCGTGGCCGCGCTGGCGGCACACGAGAAGACCCTGCCGCGCGACGGCTCGACGCTGTTCGCCTGGGGCTTCGATCCGATCTACTTCACCGGCCGGCGCATGAACCTCGGCGATCTCGACAAGGTGTCGACGGAGCGACCGGTCCTCGTGCTGCACTCCAACTTCCACGTGTTGAACGCCAACACGCCGGTCTTCGCCAAGGCCGGCATCACGCGCCACACCAACGTCCACGGCATCGTCAAGGACGAGGGCGGCGAGCCCACCGGCGAGCTGCAGGAGACGGCGGCGAAGTTCCTGGCCTATCGTGCCGCCGGCCTCGACGTGGCCCAGCTGCTGAGCGACCGCGAGGCGACGTGGCGCTTTGCCAAGGTGGCCCAGCTCGCGGGCGTCACGACGGCCACCGACCTCCACAACACGCTGCCCGACAGCACGGTCGAGGGCTACCTCCAGGCCAGCGCCTCCGCCGACTTCCCGATCCGCCTGCTGCCGGCCTTCGCCGGCGGCTCGGTGCCGGCCGCCGAGGCGATCCCGCGCCTGCGGGCGCTGATGGCGAAGAACAACGACAAGCTGCGCTTCCAGCTCGTGAAGCTCGTCACCGACGGCTCGATCCAGGGCCTGTCGGCACGTATGCGCTGGCCGGGCTACTACGACGGCACGCCCAACGGCGTGTGGAACATCGGGCCCGACGAACTCGACCGCACGCTGCTCGACTACCATCGCGCCGGCTTCCAGGTGCACATCCACACCAATGGCGACGAGGCGTCGGAGGTGGCGATCGAGGCGGTCGAGAAGGCGCTGGCCGCAGCGCCGCGCTGGGACCATCGCCACACCCTGCAGCACGCCCAGATGGCCGACGCCGGCCAGTTCCGCCGCATGAAGGCGCTCGGCCTTTGCGCAAACCTGTTCGCCAACCATCTCTTCTATTGGGGCGACGTGCATCACGCACGGACCCTGGGGCCCGAGCGTGCCGAGCGCATGAACGCGTGCGCCACGGCACTGGCGAACGGCGTGCCGCTTGCCATCCACTGCGACGCGCCGGTGACGCCGATCAGCCCGCTGTTCACGGCATGGTGCGCGGTCAACCGCCTGACCGCGTCCGGCCGCACGTTGGGCGAGGCCGAGAAGATCTCCGTCGCCGACGCTTTGCGCGCGATCACTTTGGGCGCGGCCTATACGCTGAAGCTCGACGAGGAGCTGGGCAGTATCGACGTCGGCAAGCGCGCCGACTTCGCCATCCTCGACGACGATCCGCTTTCCATGCCGCCTGAGCGGCTGAAGGACGTCGGCGTGTGGGGCACGGCGCTGGGCGGGAAGGTCTTCGAGGCGCCCTCCGAGGCACACAAGGCATGAGCGCGCCCGTTCCCTTCACCGTCATCGGCGGCTTCCTGGGCGCGGGCAAGACGACGCTGCTCAACCGCCTGCTGGCCGGCACCGAGGGCCGGCGGTTCGCCGTGCTGGTCAACGACTTCGGCGCGCTCGATATCGACGGCCGCCTGATCGCGCGCCACGGCGGCGACACGATCGCGCTGGCCAACGGCTGCGTGTGCTGCACCATCGGCGACTCGCTGGTCGAGACGGTGCTGAAGCTGCTCGAACGCAAGCAGGGCTTCGACCATATCGTCGTCGAGGCCTCGGGCGTGGCCGATCCCGGCCGTATCGCCGACCTGGGCGTGCTCGACGACCGGTTGGTGCGCGACGGCGTCGTCGTGGTGGCCGATGCCGGCGACGTGCGCGCGCGGGCGGCCGACCGGCGAATCGGCGACACGGTACGACGCCAGCTCGAGGCCGCGGATCTCATCGTCTTGAACAAGGTCGACCTCGTTGACGATCTCGCCGTGCTGCGCTGCTGGCTGTCGACCCATTCGACCGCGCCGGTGCTCGAGGCGCGGCAGTGCGAGGTGCCGGTCGATCTCCTGTTCGGCCTCGACCGGCGCGGCACCTCGGGCAAGGCCACGCCCGCCGCCGCGTTCAAGAGCTGGTCCTATAGCTGGCCCGAGCCGGTCGACCGCGCCGCCCTGCTCGACGTGTTGCAGGACGCCGCGGTGCTGCGCGGCAAGGGCATCGTGCGTCTCCGCGACTGTCCCGACCGGCGCTCGGTCGTTCATCTGGTGGGCAAGCGGGTCGATATCACCGACGCCGGGCCGTGGAGCGATACGGACGACTCGCAGCTGGTGCTGCTGGGCCTCAGGCCCGTGCTAGGCTTCCTTGAAAGGGAGTGAGCGACATGGCCGGCAGGTTGAAGGACAGGGTGGCGATCGTGGTCGGCGCGGGCTCGAGCGGTCCGGGCTGGGGCAACGGCAAGTGCACCGCCGTCACCTTCGCCCGCGAAGGCGCCAAGGTGTTCTGCGTCGACCGCAAGCGCGGCGCTGCCGAGGAGACGGTCGGACTCATCGCCAAGGAAAGCAAAGAGTACGGCGGCGAGGCCGTGGCCTTCGAGTGCGATGCCTCCAACAGCGCTCAGGTCAAATCCATGGTCGACGCCTGCACGGCCAAATGGGGCCGCATCGACGTGCTCGACAACAACGTCGGCATCGGCTCGACCGGCGGACCGGTCGAATTGTCCGAGGACGACTGGCACAAGGTGTTCGACGTCAACGTCACGAGCTTTTTCCTGACCGCCAAGCACGTGCTGCCGATCATGGAGAAGCAGGGCAAGGGCGCGATCGTGAACGTGAGCTCGATCGCCTCGATCCGCGTGCCCAAGGGCATCAGCTACGTCGCCTACAACGCCAGCAAGGGCGCGGTGAACTCGCTCACCATGGCGATCGCGTCGGAGTACGCCGAGCGGGGCATCCGCTGTAACGCCATCCTGCCCGGCCTGATGCACACGCCGATGATCGACTTCCTCGCCGAGGAGTACGCCAAGGGCGAGACGAACCATAACCAAGCCTACGACAAGATGATCGCCATCCGTAACCGCGCCTCGCCGACCGGCAAGATGGGCACGGGATGGGACACCGCGAACGCGGCCCTGTTCCTGGCGTCGGACGAGGCGGCCTACGTGAACGGCCACCTGCTGGTCGTCGACGGCGGCATCACGACCAGGGCTTAGGTCTGTGGGACCGCAGACGGTCGTTACGAAAAGTAACGCTTTAAATAAGCAGAATCTAAAGGTCACGAAAAGTGACCGCTAAAATAGCGAGAATCTAGCGGGATACCTTCTGTCATCCTGAGGCGAAGCCGAAGGATCTCATCGAGCGATCCGGACACGAACTTCAGGCAGCGGGTGTGAACCGGTGTGAGGTCCTTCTGGGCGATTCGAGTGCTTGCACTCGAATCGCCGATGCGGCTCAGGACGACGGGGATGGCTGGTTACGAAAAGTAATGTTTTTTAAAAGCAGAATAAAACGTTACTTTTCGTAACTGCGCGCCGCGCTCGATCCAGCCCACCGTCTGGCGTCTCCCGCGGCCCCCGCGCTTGTACCTTGGGTCCGGGTCCCCGCACGCATCATTGCGTATTTCGCAACAAATGTCAATGCGGACCTAGTTGTTGAACTGCTCCTTGAGGATGCGTTCCTCGAGGTCGTGCTCGGGGTCGAACAGCAGGGTGAGCTCGATGTCGCTCGCCTCGGTCACCGTCACCTTCTCGACGTTGGCGATGTCCTCGGAGTCGGCGGCTGCCGCGACCGGGCGCTTGCGCGGATCGAGGACGGTGAAGGTGACCTCGGCATGGCGCGGCAGCAGCGCGCCGCGCCAGCGCCGCGGCCGGAAGGCGCTGATCGGCGTCAGCGCCAGCAGGCCGGTGCCGAGCGGGATGATCGGGCCGTGGACCGAGAGGTTGTAGGCGGTCGAGCCGGCGGGCGTCGCCACCATGACGCCGTCGCAGTGCAGCTCGGGCAGGCGCGGCTTGCCGTCGATGGCGATGGCGATGCGCGCAGTCTGGCGGCTCGAGCGGAACAGCGAGACCTCGTTGATGGCGATCAGCTCGCGCACCTGGCCGCGGGTCGTGCGCGCCACCATGCGCAGCGGCGTCAGGCTCACGCGGCGGGCCTCGCGCAGGCGGGCGGCCAGGCCGGCGGCGCGGTACTGGTTCAGCAGGAAGCCCACGGTGCCGAGGTTCATGCCGAAGATCGGCGTCCGGCGCTTCATGTTGCGGTGCAGGACCTGCAGCATCAATCCGTCGCCGCCGAGCGCCACGATGATGTCGGCCTCGGCGGGAGCGACGGCGCCGTAGCGCTTCTCCAGGGTGGCGCGCGCGGCGCGGGCCGCCGGGCTGGCGGCGGCGACGAAGGCGAGACGCGGTGCGAAAGAGGTGGCGGCCATGTCATCCCACTATAGCCGCTCCGGGCCGCGGTGCGGTAAAATACGACCCGGGAAAAGGCTGCGAGGAGGAACGTCATGGAGCTGGTGCCGCTGGGGCCGGGATTCGGCGTCGAGGTCAGGGGTGTGAGCATCCTCGACGTCGCCGTCGATGCCGCGGCCTACAAGGCCGTGCGCACGGCCTTCGAGACGCATTCGCTGCTGCTGTTTCGCGACCAGGCGATCGCCGACGACATCCAGGTCGCCTACAGCCGCGCCTTCGGGCCGCTCGAACTCACCAAGGCAGCGTCGGTGGGCGAGAACAGCTTCTACTCGCGGCTGACCAACCGCGGCGTCGACGGCCAGATCGTGCCGCCGACCGACCGCCAGGTGCTGGTCGCCCAGGCCAACGCGCTGTGGCACACCGATTCGTCGTTCAAGAAGACGCCGGCGCTGGCCTCGGTGCTGAGCGCGCGCGTCCTGCCGGGCGCCGACGGCGACACCGAGTTCACCTCGACGCGGCTCGCCTGGGAGCGCCTGTCGGGCGACCTTCAGCGCAAGCTCACGAACGCGGTGGCCACGCACTCCTATGCCAATAGCCGCGACCAGATCCATCCCGACCTCGCCAACGCCGCGGAGCGCAAGGCGCTGCCGCCGGTGCGCTGGCGCATGAACTGGCTCAACCCGGCCAACGGCCGGCGCGCGCTCTACATCGCCAGCCACGCCTATGCCATCGACGGCATGGACGACCGCGACGCGCGCCAGCTGCTGGCCGAGCTGATGGATGAGACCACGAAGCGCGAGTATGTCCACGTCCACAAGTGGCGTCAGGGCGACGTCATCATGTGGGACAACCGCGCCGTGCTCCACCGCGGCCGGCCGTGGGATTATTCGAAGGAACGCTCGATGGTGCGGACCACGATCTCGGCGACCGATGCCGACGGGCTCGACCAGGTGAAACCGACACTCCACTAAGCCGGTGATTGCCCTCATCCTCCTCGTTCTCGGTGTCGCGATGCTGGCGGCCTGCCGGGGACGGCGCGCGCTGGCGATCGGGCTGTTCGCGGCGTGCTTCGTCGTCTCGGCGGCGTGGCTCGGCCACCACATGACCGACAGGCTCGCTCTGTCGTTCTAGCGCCCGAATGACCACCACCATCCGTCTCGGCAATGCGGCAGGGGCTGCGGGAATGGCGCTTATCCTGGCGCTCGGCCTGGTCTTGCAGGTCGTCCTCGACGAGCTGCCGTGCCCGCTGTGCCTGCTTCAGCGAGTCGCCTTCGCGCTGTGCGGGTTCGGCTTCCTGCTCAACCTGCGCTTTGGCGTGCAGCCCCTTCACTACGGGCTCGCGCTGCTGGGCGCGCTGTTCGGGGCGGCCGCCGCCGGCCGCCAGGTGTTGCTCCACCTCGTTCCCGGTACCGGCGCCTACGGCACGCCGATCCTCGGCCTTCACCCTTATAGCTGGGCGCTGGTCCTGTTCGCAGCCACGATCGCGGGCATTGCAGTGCTGATGATTCTGACTGGCGATCGAACTGGGGACCGGCCGCCCGCCGCCCTGCGGTTCACTGGCATCGCCAAGGCGGCGGCCTATGCGCTGGTCCTCGCCGTGCTGGCCAATGCGACAAGTACCTTCGTAGAATGCGGGCCGTTCGAGTGCTCCGACAATCCGACGCGTTACTGGCTGTTCACCCCGAGATAACAGGACGTGGCCATGCACCGCATCGCTCTTTGCCTCCTTCTTTATCTCGCTCTGCCGGCGGCCGCGATGGCGCAGCAGAACACCGGCAACACCAAGGAAAACGTCGAGAAGAGCGACAAGCGCGCCAACTCCGGAGGCAAGGCGTCGCAGCAGCGGGCCGGCGGGGTCCACAGCGGCCAGCAGACGACTCCGGCCCAAGCGAACAAGCCCCCGCAGTAGAGACTCAGCCGGGCGCGGCGGCTACTCGGCCGCGGCGAGCCTCTGGTTGTGTGCGGCGGCGACCTTGGCGCGGGCGAGATCCTCGCCGCGCTTCTTGTTGACGGCGGCGCCGCCGCCCGCCGTGTCGGCGAACAGCGAGAGCTTGTCCATCTCGTCGTCGAGCACCGGCTCGAGCGCCAGGTCGGTGTAGTCGAGCCGCCTGGGATCGTTCTTGATCTTGCGGCCGATGCTTATGCCCTGCCAGGTGAGGCGGGCGTAGATCTTGAGCTTCCACCAGAAGTTGGCAGCCAGCTTGGCGTGGAACACGCCGACGGGCTCGATCGGCAGGCCGTGGCGGCGGTCGCGGCGGTACTTCAGGCGCAGCGCGCCGCCCTCGAGCGGGTGGATGCCCTCGGCCTCGAACACGATCTTGAACATGGTCATGAACTTCGCGACTTCGGCCGGGTTGCGGCCGGGGATGGCGCCGTGGCGGCGCGTCACCGTCTCGATGTGCTCGGGCGTGTAGTAGGCGCGCCAAGCTTCCTTGTAGACCTGGTCGAACTCGGCATCGCTCATCTTCGGGTGATGCACGACCCGGTGATGGACGTCGTACTTGTTGAGGTCGGAGTCCATCCACACGCCCTGCTTCCACAGCGTCTGGTGGTCCTCGGAGCCGGGCAGGGGGGTGAGGATGAACAGCTCGAGGATGTCGAGCGGCAGCTCCCTCTTGATGATCTCCATGTCGCGCAGGATCGAGTCGCGCGTGTCGCCCGGGAAGCCCAGGATATAGCCCGCCCACGTCGACGCGCCCGACGTGTGCCACGCCTGCAGCATCTTGCGGTATTCGGTGATCTTGTTCTGGCGCTTCTTGGCGGCCAGCAGGTTGTCCGGGTTGACGTTCTCCAGGCCGATGAACACGCGGTAGACGCCGGCCCAGCGCGCCTTATGGATGAAGTTCGGAATGCGGTGGCACTGGGTGTCGACCTGGATGATCAGCGAGATGTCGATGCCCTCGTTCTCGCGCAGCTCGATCAGCCGGTCGAAGAACTCCTCCCAGTGCTTGTTGCGGGCCATGTTGTCGTCGGTAATGAAGAACGACCGGATGCCCTGCTTGTAGTTCTCGCGGATGATCGCCTCGAGATCGTCGGCGCTGCGGAAGCGGCTCTTGCGGCCCTGGACGTTGATGATGGTGCAAAACGAACACTGGAATGGGCAGCCGCGACCGAGGTCGAAGCTCGACATGCCGCCCTCGTTGCGCGCCACGGCGGACGGCGGCAGGCGCGGTGTCGGCGCGCCCTCGAGGTTGGGAAGATCGTCCATGTAGTTGTAGAGCGGCTTCAGCGTGCCGTTCCAGGCGTCGCGCAGCACTTCGTCGAAGCGGCCTTCCTCGGCCTCGCCGGCGAACATGGAGATGCCCATGTCCATGGCGTCCTGGATCTCTGGCGGGATGACCGGCAGCATCGACAGGCAGCCCGAGACGTGGAAGCCGCCCAGCGCCACCGGAAAGCCGGCCTTGAGGAACGGGCGCGCGATGTCGACGGCGCGCGGGAACTGGTTGGTCTGCACGCCGACCAGGCAGACCAGCGCCTTGCCGCCGGCGCGCCGGATCTCGGCCATCAGCCGCTCGGGCCGCACGCGCGTGTTGGTCTCGTCGATCGGGCGGATGACGATGTCGACGTCGGGGCCGAGTACCGCGCGACGCTGGCAGTCCTCGCCCAGGCCGTAGAGCGCGGCCAGCGTGTTGGACGGAATGTGCGAACGCAGCCACGTAATCGGATAGCCGTCGTCATCGTAATGAGTGGGCTTGATCAGGATGAGCTGGAAGGTTGTCTTCTTGGGAGCGACGACCATCGCTTACACAGTCTCCAACGCTAAATTCATGAACGATTCCGAACGGGTCGGCCCGCTTGACGGCGTCCAAGGGACCCTGCGCCGCGCCAACCGTCAAGGCAAGTCCGACTGGCGGACTCGGTCTTTCCCGGCGACGAGCGTGTTGCTCTAGCACAGCGCTTTACGGATGGGGCGTGCTAGATATCCCTTGGAATCTACAAAACTATAATGTCAATAAGACGGGCCGGATTTAGCCCGGCAAATAGCTGGGGCCCGCTATGAACAGGAGTTCGTTGCGGGCCGCACCATCTGCCATCACGGTGCCATTCCCTCACGCGGGGAGAGGAAACAATCAAGACGTGAGTGTCATCGCGCGCGTACCGGCGCTGGCGCCGTTCGGCGTCCGCAGCTTCCGCTTCCAGTGGCCGGCCGACCTGCTGGCCTCGTGGGCCTTCGAGATGGAAGGCGTGATCCTGGGCTGGTACGTGCTGGTCTCGACCGGCTCGGTGCTGGCGCTGGCGGTCTACGGCGCGCTGCAGTTTTTGGGCACCCTGATCTCGCCGTTCTTCGGCATGGCGGGTGACCGCTTCGGCAACCGCAACCTCCTGTGCCTGATGCGCATCACCTACGTCGTCGTGGCGCTGGTGCTGATGATCCTTTTCCTGGCCGATCTCGCCACGCCCGTCGCCGTGTTCGTGCTGGCGGCGGTCATGGGGCTGGTGCGGCCGTCCGACATCACGCTGCGCAACCTGCTGGTCGGCGAGACCATGCCGTCGGATCTGCTGATGCGCGCCATGGGCGTGTCGCGCACCACCGCCGACTCGGCGCGCGTCGTCGGCGCGCTGAGCGGTGCGGGGCTGGCGGCGGCGATGGGCGTCGGCCTGGCCTATGTCGTGGTGTCCGCGGTCTATGTCGCGAGCTTTCTGCTGACGCTCAACGTCGGCCTCAAGCGCGTGCGCGTGCTGGGCGAGGAGAAGGCGGCGCTGTCGCCGCTCAGCGCGCTGCGCGAGGGCTTCGTCTATGTCTGGTCGACGCCCGACGTGCGCGCCGCGACCTTGCTGGCCTTCCTGATGAATTTCGCGGCCTACCCGATCATCAGCCAGCTCCTGGCCTATGTCGCCAAGGACATCTACGGCCTCGACCAGACCGGGCTGGGCTGGCTGATCGCGGTCTATGCCAGCGGCGCGCTGGCGGGCTCGATCGTGCTGTCGACGCACGGCGCGCGCATCCGGCCGGCCCGCACCATGGTGGCGGCGGCGCTGCTGTGGTTCGCCTGCAACCTCGTCTTCTCGTGGATCAGGACGCCCGCGGTCGGCGAGCCGCTGCTGTTCGTGATCGGCTTCGTCCAGAGCTTCTGCATGGTGCCGATGGCGGTGATCCTGCTGCGCACCGCCGATCCTGCATTCCGCGGCCGCGTCATGGGCGTGCGCATGCTGGCGGTCTACGGCCTGCCGCTCGGGCTGCTGCTGTCGGGCCCCCTGGTCGATCACCTGGGATTCGCGCTGACCGGCTCGCTCTACAGCGTGGTCGGGGTCGCCGTGACGCTGCTGATCGTCGCGCGCTGGCGCGAGCACCTGTGGCATCCCGGGGCGCCGGCCAATCTGCGCTGACCCCGTGCCGGGGCAACCTTTCTGTCACTCCGGGCGTTGATCGGGCTCATGGGGGAGAGCGAATGAGACTTTTCGCGGCGGCCACGGCCGCCCTGTTGGCGAGCGTCGTTTCGGCCGCGGCACAGCGGGTGCCGATCGATACCACACCCGATCCCGACGAGCTGCGCAGCATCTTCACCTTCCAAGTCGAAAACGACGTCTTCAACCGCATCGGCCGGTCCGACCGCGACTATACCAACGGCGTGCGCATCGGCTGGCTGTCGCCGGCGCTGCCCGACCTGTCGGACGGGATCGCGACGTTGCTCACATTCCCGACCTTCTTCGGCGAGGGGCCGGTGTCTTCGGTCACCCGCCGCGTCGGCATCTCGGTCGGCCAGAATATTTACACGCCGCAGGACACGGATTCTTCCGGGCCGATCTTCAACGACCGGCCCTATGCCGCCTGGCTCTATGCCAGCGTCGCCCTCCAGCAGACCTACAAGCGCAACGATCCCCAGACCGGCAAGGATGAGCCGGTGCGCCTCGACACGCTGTCGCTCGACCTCGGCCTGGTCGGTCCGGCGGCTGGCGGCGAGTTCGCGCAGAACAACTTCCACAAATTGATCGGCGTCGATACCGCCAATGGCTGGGCCAACCAGCTCCACAACGAGCCGACCTTCGGCCTCACCTTCGAGCGGCGCTGGCGGGTCGGCCACGGCAGCGTCTTCGACGAGCCCAAGCTCGAGTACGACGTCGTGCCGCGCATCGGCGCCACGATCGGCAACGCCTCGACCTATGCCAGCGCAGGCGGCACGGTGCGCATCGGCAAGGAGCTGCAAAGCGACTTCGGCCCGGCGCGCGCGCGGCCGGCGCTGCCGGGGTCGGAAGGCTTCATCGGTAACGGCTTCGGCTGGTATCTGTTCGCCGGGCTGGGCGCCGAGGCGGTGGCGCGCAACATGTTCCTCGACGGCAACTGGGACGGCAACGACCTCGTCAGCGTGACCCACCGGCCGTTCGTCGGCGAGGCCAGCCTCGGGCTCACCGTCCTCTTCCGCGGCGTGCGGATCAGCTACACCCAGGTCCTGCGCACGCCGGAATTCTACGAGCGCACCCGCTTCGACCAGTTCGGCTCGCTCAACGTCACGTTCAGGTACTAAGACTCGCGTACAAAAAAGGACGGGCCGCTTGCGCGACCCGTCCTTCTTTCTGTCGTGCGGTTATATGCGTCCCATCAACAGCAGGACGATCAGGATCACCACGATCAGGCCGGCGCCGCCGCTGGGGTAGTAGCCCCACCCGCTGCTGTACGGCCAGGTTGGCAGGGCACCGATCAGAATGACGATCAGGACGATCAGCAGAATGGTACCCAGCATGGTGACGTCTCCTGTTGTGGGCGCGCGTTAGAGGTTCTTCTCGGCGAAAGACCAGTTCGCGAGCTTGTCGAGCCAGTCCTTGACGTGGTCCGGCCGGCGGTTCTGGTAGTCGAGGTAGTAGGCATGCTCCCACACGTCGGCGGTGAGCAGCGCCGTCTTGCCGTGGGCGATCGGGGTGTCGGCGTTCGAGGTCGTGACGATCTCGAGCTTGCCGTCCTTGCCCTTCACCAACCAGGCCCAGCCGCTGCCGAACTGGGCGACGGCGGCCTTGGCGAAGGCCTCCTTGAATTCCTTCACGCCGCCGAAGCTCGACTGCAGCGCGTCCTTGATCTTGCCCGACGGTTCGGACGACTTCGGCATCATGCTCTGCCAGTAGAAGTCGTGGTTCCACACCTGGGCGGCGTTGTTGAAGATCGCCTTGTCCTTGTCGTTGCCGGCGGCCTTCTTGACGATCTCCTCGAGCGACAGGCCGTCGTAGGCGGTGCCGGCGACCAGCTCGTTCAGCTTGTCGGCGTAGGCCTTGTGATGCTTGCCGTAGTGGAAGGAAATGGTCTTGGCCGACACCACCGGCTCCAGCGCGTTCTCGGCGTAGGGCAGCTTGATGGGGGCAAAATGGGATTTGGGCTTGTCCAACGGCATAACTCACTCCTGTGACATGGGTAAACGTCGCCGGATGGCGGACGTTGCGGTCCCCAAGGACCAAACTGGGCAGTGGTGCGGTTGGTTGCGAGCGCGATGATGTCGCAAGCGATTCGCAGTAACTTCCGAACCGCCCGCCTGCGAAATTGATCCGCAATCGCTGGCTTTTGGAAGCCGTCCCCATTTTTCTTGGCGAACGGTTCTCACTCGCGCGCTCGACGGTTGCATCGCGTGGCGCGCGCGCTATTACTTTTCCATCACCGTCACAGGAGGTTCACCGTGAAGGGTAACCCGCAGGTCATCGCCGCGCTGAACAAGCTCCTGAAGAACGAGCTGACGGCGATCAACCAGTACTTCCTCCACGCCCGCATGATGAAGCACTGGGGCTTCGAGCGCCTGGGCAAGAAGATCTACGAAGAGTCGATCGGCGAGATGAAGCACGCCGACACGCTGATGCAGCGCATCCTGCTGCTCGACGGCTTGCCCAACCTGCAGGATCTCGGCCGGCTGGGCATCGGCGAGGCGGTGCCGGAGTGCCTCAAGTCCGACCTCAAGCTCGAGTCGACGGCGCGTACCGACGTGGTGAGTGCGGTCGCGCTGTTCGAGAAGGAGAAGGATTTCGTCAGCCGCGAGATCGCCGTGCGCATCCTCGAGGATGCCGAGGAGCACATCGACTTCCTCGAGACCGAGATCGGCCTGCTGGAGAAGGTGGGCCTGCAGAACTACCTGCAAAGCCAGATCGGCGAAGGCAAGGAAGACTAGGCGCCGGGAGCGCGCGCCCGGCAGGGGACGTCAGTCGGCTGCGCGCAATTCCTGCGGGGCGGCCTGTTCGCAGGCGATGGTGTCGTCGATATGCTTGCGCATCTCGTGGGCGCAACCGCCGCACTGGGGGCTCTGGCCGCAGGCGCGGAACACGTCGACCGGGCGGCGCGCGCCGGCGCGGACGGCGGCGGCGACATCGCGTTCCCGAATGGCCCGGCAGATGCAGACGTACATGAGCGTTTCGACCCGTGTCCTGTGCAGATGCGAATCAGTTGCACAGAAGATAAGAGGCATTCGCAATTAGGTCAAGGGGGCCGATTGGGCTGAAATCCCCCGAAACAGGGCCTAGAAGCCCTTCAGCCGGACCTTTTCCAGCCTTTCCCTCAGCCGGTCGCCGATCGGGTGGGGCGTCGTGCCCTGGAGGCGCACCACCGTCATTTCGGCCGCGGCGACGCAGACACCGTCCTTGAAGGCGGCTGAGCCGACGGTGATCGAGCTGGTGCCGACCTTGATGACGCCGGTGCCGAGCTCGACCTGGCCCGGCCAGTGCGATTCGGCCAGGAAGCTCACGGTCATGCCGGCGGAGATGCCGCGCACGCCGTCCTCGCCGCCCGCCATCAGGCCCATGTCGCGCATGAAGGTGAGCCGTGCCGTCTCGAGGTAGGCGCACAGCGCCACGTTGTTGATGTGGCCCGCGGCGTCCTGGTCCGAGAAGCGCACCGTGTCGGTGCACCAGTGCGGGTAGATCGAGCGGTCCAGCAGGCGTTTGTCGCGCGACATGGCGCGAGTGTAGCATCCCGCCGGCATGACACACCCCATCTTCAGCGAAGACCACGATCTCATTCGCAGCCAGCTCCGCCGCTTCGTCGACGCCGAGGTGCGCCCGCACGGCCCCAAATGGGAGGAGGCGGGCTTCGTGCCGCGCGACGTCCTGCGCCAGTGGGCGAGCTCGGCTTCTTCTCGCTGCGCGTGCCCGAGGCGCTGGGTGGCGCCGGCCTCGACGCGCGCGCGTCAGTCGTGCTGGCCGAAGAGGTCGGCCGTTCGACGCACGGCGGCTTCGCCATCACCGTGCTGGTGCATACCGACATGGCGAGCCCGCACCTCGTGCGCTTCGGCACCAGGCGCCAGCTCGAGAAATACCTGCCCGACGTGATGGCGGGAAAGTCGATCACCGCCGTCGGCGTCACCGAGCCCGGCGCCGGCTCCGACGTGGCCGGCATCCGCACCCGCGCCGTGCGCGACGGCAATTGCTACGTGCTGAACGGCACCAAGATGTTCATCACCAACGGCGTGAAGGGCGATCTCTATTTCATCGCCGCCCGCACCGACCCCGAGGCCAAGGGCAGCCACGCCATCACCATGTTCATCGTCGAGAAGGGCACGCCGGGCTTCAAGGTCGGCCGCGCGCTCGACAAGACCGGCTGGCGCTCGTCCGACACCGCCGAGCTGGTCTTCGAGGATTGCCGGGTGCCGGCCGAGAACGTGCTGGGCGAGGAGAACCGCGGCTTCTATTCGATCATGGCCAACTTCCAGACCGAGCGGCTGGTGATCGGCGCCATGGCGATGGCTGAGGCGCGCGAGGCGATCCGCCTCACCTTCGACCAGGTGAACCAGCGCCAGGCCTTCGGCAAGCCGCTGTGGGACAAGCAGACGATCCGCCAGCGTCTGTCGCGGCGCCTTGCCGAGGTCGAGGCGGCGCGCGCGCTGGTCCATCATACGGCGTGGCTCGACGCCCAGGGGCAGGACTGCGTGGCCCAGGTCTCGATGGTCAAGGCGCTGGCCGGCGACCTGGTGAACGAGGTGCTCTACGACTGCGTGCAGTTCCACGGCGGCATGGGTTTCGTGCGCGAGACCGCGGTCGAGCGCATGTCGCGCGACGCCCGCGTGCAGTCGATCGGAGGCGGCGCCTCGGAGGTCATGCTCGAGGAAGTCGCCAAGCGGTTCGGGCAGGCCTTGTCGGACTGAGCGGCCCCGTGCATCTTCGGGCGGCATGAGCGAACCGCGTTACTGGGAAGACTACGAAATCGGCACGAAATATCCGCTGGGCTCGACGAGCTTCACCGAGCGGGAGATCGTCGATTTCGCCACGGCCTTCGACCCGCAGAGCTTCCACGTCGACCGCGAGGCGGCGAAGGACTCGCTGTTCGGCGGCATCATCGCCTCGGGTTGGCACGTGTCGTCCAAGCTGATGCGGCTGTTCGTCGACAACTACATTGACAAGCGCACGGCGCTGGGTTCGCCCGGCCTCGACGATCTGCGCTGGCTGAAGCCGGTGCGGCCGGGCGACACGCTGTCGGCCTGGGTCGAGTGCGCGGCCAAGATCCCGTCGAAGAGCAAGCCCACGCTCGGTATCATCCACGAGCACTGGACGGCGACCAACCAGAAGGGCGAGCTGGTGATGACAGCCAAGGGCATCAACATGGTGCGGCGGAAGCCCCAATGACTCGCGCCGTGAAAGGCCTCGACCATGTCGTGGTCATGGTCGACGGCATCGACGCTGCCGAGGCTGCCTACAAGAAGCTCGGCTTCCAGGTCCAGCCGCGCGGCTTCCACAGCAAGCTCGGCACCGCCAATCAGCTCATGATCTTCGACCGCGATTATTTCGAGATCCTGGGTATCGTCGAGCCGACGGAATTCAACGCCGAGCGCCGCGCGTGGCTGAAGGGTGGCGGCGGGCTCGCCAATGTGGCGCTGGCGACCGACGGCGCGGACCTGGCGTATGAGGCGTTCAGGAAGGCGGGGCTCGAGCCCGATGCGCCGCTGCCGTTCGACCGCGCGGTAGAGGTCGCGGGCAAGACCGAGCGTGCCGCCTTCCGCACCATCCGCATTCCCAAGACCCACATGCCGGTGGTCGGTTTCTTCGTCTGCGAGCATCTGACGCCGCAGTTCGTCTATCGCGCCGAATGGGCCCGCCATCCCAACGGCGCGCGCGGCATCAAGGGCGTCACCGTAATCGCCGAGCAGCCCGCCAGGTGGATTCCCGAGATCGAGAAGTATTTCGGCGCGGGGTCGGTGACGCGCGACGGCGAGGGGCTGGTGGTCGACACCGGCACGCAGCCCGTGCGCTACATGCCACGCGCCGTCTACATCGCTCGCTATCCCGGCATCGTGCCGGTGCGCGCGGTCGATCATCCGGCGCTGCTCAGCCTCAAAGTCGACAGTCTCGCGGCCTGCGAGGCGCTGTTGAAGAAGAACGGCGTCAAGGTTCTGAAGCCCGACGCCGCGCGCCTGCTGGTGCCGCCGACCGAAGCCGCCGACCTCACCCTGGAATTCATGGAATGACTTTCGATCTTGCCGACCGCGGCATCTATGGCTTCGCCACGGCCGAGAATCTGCGCTTCGCCGACGTCGACGCCAACGGCCACATCAACAACGGCTCGTTTATCGAGTTGATGGAGAATGCGCGTGTGTCCTACCTGCGCCTTGTCGTACGGTCAGGTCTGCCGCGCTTCCGTCTGGTGATCGGCCGCATCGAGGCCGACTTCAAGCGCCAGATGTTCTTTCCCGGCACCGCCATGGCCTGCGCACGCATCGTCGAGGCGCACGACCGCAAGTGCGTGATCGGCCAGGGCCTGTTCGACGGCGAGGGCAATTGCACGGCGGTGCAGAAGGTGATCATGGTCTCGCTGAACGAGGAGACGCACCGCAGCACGCCGTTCGAGCCTGCGGTGCGCGCCGCCCTCGACACGCTCGCCGCCTCCAGGGATGGATTGCCGACATGACCGACGCACTGGTGCCGGAGGGTTTCCGCAAGCTGAAGGTGGCCGACGATTTTGTCGGCCTGATCGGCCCGCTATGGTTCAAGGTGGAGGGCGAGAAGCTGAGGGTCGGCCTGCCGCTCGAGCCGCGCCACGGCAACCCGATGGGCTGGGCACACGGCGGCCTGCTGGTCACCGTGGCCGACATGGTGATGGGCGCAGGCTCGGGCCATGCCACCGGCATCCGCTGGCCCCATCCGACGGTATCGCTCGGTACCGAATTCGTGCGCGGCGCGAAGCTCGGTCAGTGGCTCGAGGGCACGGCGCGCGTGGCCCGGCGCACGGTCAACTTCTGCTTCTGCAGCTGCGACCTGGTCAGCGGCGGCGAGATCGTGCTGGTGGCGTCCGGCGTGTTCAAGATCCCCGACATCGAGCGCATCCCCGAAGCCCAGCGCGCCAAGGTGCTGGGCAAGTGGGAGTGAGCGGCGACGCGCGGCGCCTGCGCTACTGTTTCTTCTTGAGCTTGAAGATGCGGTAGCGGTCGAAGTCCATGAGGTGCTCGTAGCCCTCGAAGGCGTCGGCGAACACCTTGTTCTGCTGGAAGTACTCGAGATAGTCGAAGACCTTGCCCTGGCAGCGCGGCATGCCGGGGATGGTGTCGACGATCAGCAGGTCGGGGTGGCCCTTGGCGAAATCCTCCGACACCGCGTCGAACACGAACTTCTCGTCGTCTTCCATCGTGTCGGGCGCGTTGTAGAGCGCGGGGAAGTCCTCGCAGTCGGCATAGATGCCCTGGATCACCCACATCGACATGAAGCGCATGGTCATGCGGCCGTGGACGTAGTTCAGCATCGGCCAGAACGGGTAGATACCGGGCGACAGCGTCATGATCGTGCGGTGCGGCGCGTTCTGCTCGACGATGTGGCGCAGCACGCCGCCGATCGAGTCGGCGTACTGGCGCTGTTTGTAGAAAGGCGGCGTGTAGAGGGCGGCCTGGAAGTAGAGCAGCACCATCAGCGTGGCCGAGATCACCGCGACCGGCGGGCGGTGGCCGCTGCGGCTGATCGGCAGGTAGCGGTCGATCGTCTGCGACATGGTGAAGGCCGCCAGCAGGATCGCCACCGAGAGCGCGGGCAGCACGTGATAGGGCCAGCCCTTGGCCTGGGCGATGGCGGAGACCGCCGCGCCGACACCGAACGCCAGCAGCACGCGCGCCGCCAGGGTGCGTGTCAGGAACACGGCGAAGGCGCCGAAGATCAGCAGCGCGATCAGCGTCGGCGCCATCACGTCGCTGGTCAGAACGCCGCGCCAGCCGGTGTCGCCGATCGGCTCGTAGGCCCGCATCGCCAGCGGCATGATGAAGGTGCCGTAGGTCGAGAACACCGTGTACATCAGCACGAGATGCGCGGTCGCCACGGCCAGGATCGACCACGGGATCGGGTCGGCGAGCGTCGGCCGCCAGCGCCGATGGATCAGCAGGTAGAGCTCGACCGCCGCCGGGATGGCGAGGAAATAGGGCTTGAGCGCGAGACCGATGCCCGCGACCAGGCCGATGACGATGGCCGACCTCCGCGACGAGGTCACGCCCTCGGCGCGCGCCATCGAATTCAGCAGGTAGGGCGCGCAGGCCACGAACATGATGTGCTCGCGCTGGCCGAAATGCTCGTTGGGCAGGACGGTGAACAAGAACAGCAGGACCGGCGGCAGCAGCGCCTCGGTCAGGGCATGGTCAGCCGAGGGGATGCGGCGCACCAGGCGCCGGCAGGCCATGAAGGAGGCCGCGATCCCCGCCACCATCCAGGCGGTGAACCAGAACGGCACGCCGCCGGGCAGCAGCTTGGCGGTCAGCACCGGGAGCGCGTGGACGATGAAGGTGAGCGGCAGGTTCTCGTCGATCACGTCGACGTAGAGCCGCTGGCCGTCGACCCAGCGCTGCGAAGCGGCGAGCAGCATCGCCACGTCATGGTTGATCGGCGGGAAGAAGTAACCCGCCAGCCACAGCACCGGCAGGACGAACAGCGGCGCCAGCAGCAGGCGTTCGGTGCGGGGCGAAAAAGCCGGCGGTTTGGTCGTGACGGTTTGCAAGGCCCGGCGAAGATATCATAAGTGGACGGGGAGGGCGGAAATTGCGGCGACGGGATCGGCGTGGAACGGGCTGAATACGAGCGCATGCATGCGGTCGAAGATCGCATGTGGTGGTTTCGCGGCCTGCGGACCCTGGCCGCGGCCGAGCTCGCGCGCGTTTTGGTCCGCTCGCCGACATCCGGCCCGGTGCTCGATGCGGGCTGCGGCACCGGCGGCATGCTGGCGGTGCTGGGGCCGGCGGTCGCGGGCCGTCCCACCCTGGGGCTGGAATACGACGCGGTGGCGGCGGCGCTGGCCGCGGCCAAGGCCGGCCGGCCGGTGGTCTCGGGTTCGGCCAACGAAATGCCGTTTGGCGCGGGGGCGCTCGCGGCCTACGTCTCGCTCGACGTGCTGTGCCACGGCGGCGTCGATCCGGACAGGGCGCTGGCCGAGGCGCGCCGCTGCCTGGCGCCGGGCGGAGTCGCGGTCTTCAATTTGCCGGCCTACGACTGGCTGTTGTCGGCGCACGACAAGCGCGTGCACAATGTCCGCCGCTTCAATCGCCGGCAGGTGCGCGCGCTGCTCGCCGGCCACGGGTTGCGAATCGTGAGATCGACGTACTGGAACACCCTGCTGTTTCCCCTGATGATCCTGCACCGCCTGATCGGCAGCGACGATCGCGACAGCGACGTGCGCGACTATCCACCGTGGCTCGACGCGCTGTTCTCGGCAGCACTGGCGGTGGAGCGGGGTGTGATCGGGCTTGGCCTCGGCCTGCCGTTCGGCGGCTCGCTGCTGGTCGTTGTGCAACGCGATGAGGACAGCGCGCGATGAGTGAGCCATCCGAACCGGCGCTATCGATCGTCGTGCCGGTCTACAACGGCGCCGCGACGGTGGGCGAATTGGTCGGGGCGCTGCGCGCGCTCGATATCGCGGGCGGCCTCGAGGTCGTGCTGGTGGTCGACGGCAGCCCGGACAACAGCCTCGACGTCTGCAGGAAGCTTGCGGCCGAGCCCGGCGCGCCGGTCGTGGTGCTGAGCCTCAGCCGCAATTTCGGCGAGCACAACGCGGTGATGGCGGGGCTGGCGCGCGCGCGCGGCGCCTACGCGATCACCATGGACGACGACCTGCAGAACCCGCCGGGCGAGGTGAAGCGCCTGTTCGAGTACGCGCGCGACGGCGCCTACGACGTCGTCTACACCTACTACGAGGAAAAGAAGCACGCCGCGTGGCGCAATATCGGCAGCCGCTTCACCAACTGGTGCGCCGACCGCCTGATCGACAAGCCGAAGGGGCTCTATCTCTCGAGCTTCCGCTGCCTGTCGGCCTTCGTGCGCGAGCAGATCACGGCGGGCTATTCCGGACCCTATCCCTACGTCGACGGGCTGGTCTTCCAGGTGACGCGGAACTGGGGCCGGTTGCAGGTCGAGCATCTGCCGCGCATCGAGGGGCGGTCGAACTACACGCTGGCGCGGCTGTTCCGCCTGTGGCTGTCGATGTTCCTCAATTTCTCGGTCATGCCGCTGCGCTTCGCCACCCTGTTCGGGATCGCCTTCGGCGCGCTCGGTGCGCTGGCCGCGATCATCGTGGTTGCCGAGGCGATCTCGGCCAACCGGCCGCCGCAGGGCTGGGCCTCGCTGATGGTGGCCGTGCTGGTGCTGGCCGGCGTACAGCTCGTCGTCGTCGGCCTGATCGGCGAGTACCTGGGCCGCATGTTCCTGGCGGTCAACCGCAAGCCGCAGTACCTCGTGCGCGAGATTTTCAGGCGCGGCGCCGACGGGATCGAAATCGAACGTCCCCAGGCCGGCACGCATGCCGCGGGCCAACCCCATCACCTCACCCCACCCCTCGATCGGAGTCCCTGACGATGATGATCTATTACGTCGTGCTGGGCATCGGCATCCTGGCCGGCATCGCGGGGCAGATGCTGCTGAAGGCGGGCGCCGACGCGCCGACGCTGGTCGCCCAGATCCTGCGTCCCTCGACCTTGTGCGGCCTGGCGCTCTACGGCTCGGCGGCGTTCCTCTACATCTTCGCGCTGCGCAAGATCCCCGTCTCGGTCGCCTTCCCGAGCGTGTCGCTGTCCTATGCGATCGTGGCCGTGCTCGGGCACTTCCTGTTCGGCGAGCCGTTCGGCGTGCGGCAGATCGGCGGCATCGCGCTCATCATGGGCGGGGTACTGCTCATCAATCAAACCTGAGGGAACGACCGTGACCTACGAGCAGATCAAGTACGAGACCAAGGACGGCATCCTCACCGTCACCCTGAATCGTCCCGACAAGCTCAACGCCTTCACCGGCAAGATGCTGTCGGAGTTGCTCGACGCCATGGATCGCGCCGACCGCGACGACGATGTGCGCGCGGTCGTCTTCACCGGCGCCGGCCGCGGCTTCTGCGCCGGCGCGGACCTGTCGGGCGGCGCCAACACCTTCAACGCCGAGAACCGCGGGCCGGTCGATCCCGGTCTCGACGGCCATCGCGACGGCGGCGGGTTGTTCACGCTGCGCCTCTACGATTGCCTGAAGCCCACGATCGCGGCCTGCAACGGGCCGGCGGTCGGTGTCGGCGTCACCATGCAGTTGGCGATGGACGTGCGGCTGGCCTCGGAGGCGGCACGCTACGGCTTCGTCTTCACGCGCCGCGCCATCGTCATGGAGGCCTGCTCGAGCTGGTTCCTGCCCCGTCTCGTGGGACCTCAGCAGGCGCTGGAATGGGTGATGACCGGCCGCGTCTTCGCCGCCGAGGAGGCGCTCAGGGGCCGCCTCGTGCGCTCGGTCCACAAGCCCGACGAGCTGCTGCCGGCGGCCTATGCGCTGGCCCGCGAGATCGCCGACAATACCGCGCCGGTCGCGGTGGCGCTCAACCGCCAGATGATCTGGAAGATGCTGGGCGCCGACCACCCCATGGAGGCGCACAAGGTCGACTCCAAGGGCATCTATGCCCGCGGCAAGTCGGCCGACGTGAAGGAGGGGGTGACGGCGTTCCTCGAGAAGCGCCCGGCGCGCTTCCCGATGAAGGTCAGCGACGGAATGCCCTCATATTTTCCGTGGTGGGCCGAACGGACGTTCAAGTAAACTCAAGCCAACGGAAAATTCGGAGGAAATCGATGACCAAGCTTCATTTGCCGCGCCGCACGCTCCTGGCCGCGGTTCCCGCCCTCGTGGCGGCGCCCTATGTGGCCCGCGCCCAGGGCAAGATCGAGAAGCCCAAGGTCGTGCTCGCCGTTGGCGGCAAGTCGGCGCTCTACTACCTCTCGCTCACGATCGCGGAGAAGAAGGGCTTCTTCAAGGACGCCGGCCTCGACGTCGAGATCAACGATTTCCAGGGCGGCTCCAAGTCGCTCGAAGCCCTGATGGGCGGCAGCGCCGACGTGACGGCCGGCGCCTACGAGCACACGATCCGCATGCAGCAGCGCGGCCAGGCCATTAAGGGCTTCGCGCTGATGGGACGCGGCATGCAGATCGCCATCGGCCTGCGCAAGGAAGTCGCCGCCAAGGTGAAGGGGCCGGCCGACATCAAGGGCCTGAAGTTCGGCGTCAGTGCGCCGGGCTCGTCGACCCATATGCTGGTGATCGGATGGGCAGCCAAGGGCGGCCTCAAGGCGACGGACTTCGTGGCGATCGGCGTCGGCGCCGGCGCCACCGTCGTGGCCGCGATCGAGAAGGGCCAGGTCGACGGCGTCTCGCAGACCGATCCCGCACTCACCATCCTGCAGGACAAGGGCCTGATCCAGATCGTGGTCGACACGCGTACGGCCAAGGGCAACCAGGATTTCTTCGGCGGTGCCTATCCGGCGGCGTGCCTCTATACTCAGCCGAACTTCCTCATCAAGAACCCGAACACCGCGCAGGCGCTGGCCACGGCGATCGTGCGCGCCGACGAATGGCTGCAGACCGCCTCGCCGGCCGACGTCGCCAAGACGGTGCCGAAGGAATACCTGCTGGGTGACCAGCCGATCTACGAGAAGTCGTTCGCAGGCGTGCGCGAGACGATCTCGCCGGACGGTGTCATGCCGGCCGGCGCGCGGGAGAATTGCCTGAAGTTCCTGGTCGGCGCCGATCCCAAGCTCGCGGCCGACGAAGCCAAGATCAAGCTCGCCGACACGTGGACCGACGAGTTCGCGTTGCGCGCCAAGAAGCACGCGTAGTCAAGACGTGGCGATGAGCGGCGCACCGGCGCTGGCGTTTGAGGATGTCACCTGCCGGTTCGCCGGCCGCGACGGCGGCGCGCCGTACACGGCCGTCGCCAGCACGACGTTGCGCGTGGCGGCGGGCGAGTTCGTGTCCGTGGTCGGGCCGACCGGCTGCGGCAAGTCGACCTTGCTGAACGTCGCCGCCGGTCTGCTGGCGCCTTCTTCGGGTGTCGTCGACGTATACGGCGAGAGGCTGGTGGCGGCCAACGGCGTCAACCGGCGGGCCGGCTACATGTTCCAGGCCGATGCGCTGATGCCGTGGCGCACGGGCATCGACAACGTGATCGCCGGCCTCGAATTCCGCGGCGTGTCGCGCGCCGAGGCGCGGCGGCAGGGCGACGACTGGCTGCGCCGGGTCGGCCTCGCGGGCTTCGGCGATCGCTATCCGCACCAGATGTCGGGTGGCATGCGCAAGCGCCTGGCGCTCGCCCAGACCCTGATTCTGAGCCCCGACATCCTGCTGATGGACGAGCCGTTTTCCGCGCTCGACGTGCAGACCCGCCAGCTCATGGAGAACGAGTTGCTCGCCCTGTGGGCGGAGGATCGCAAGTCGGTGCTGTTCATCACCCACGACCTCGAGGAGGCGATCGCGCTCTCCGACCGCGTCGTCGTGCTGTCGGCCGGGCCGGGCACGCATCCGATCGGCGACTTCAGGATCGACCTGCCGCGGCCGCGCGACGTGTCGGAGATTCGCATGACACCCGCGTTCCTGGCGCTCCACAAGGAGATCTGGAGCGCCATGAAGGAAGAGGTTCTGAAGGCCTACCAGCAGCAGAAGGCCGCCTGACATGCGGCTACGCATCCTCCAGTTCGCCGTCTTCGTCGTCCTCATCCTGCTGTGGCACCTGTTCACCACGCCGGGCATCATTCCGCCGTTCTACTTCGATCGCGACAATGCCGCGGCGTTCTTCTTCGGCGAGCCGGTCAAGGTGTTCTGGACCACGGTCGACTGGTTCTGGAGCGGCGAGATCTTCGTGCACCTGGGCGTCACCTTGCTGGAGACCGTGCTCGGCTTTTTCATCGGCGCGGTGTCCGGCCTCGGCATCGGCCTGTGGCTGGCGCTGTCGAACACCGCCTCGGCGCTGATGGAGCCCTACATCAAGGGCTTCAATTCCATGCCCCGGGTCGTGCTGGCGCCGATCTTCGCGGTGTGGTTCGGCCTCGGCATCTGGTCGAAGGTGGCGCTCGGCGTCACGCTGGTGTTCTTCGTCGTGTTCTTCAACGTCTACCAGGGCGTGCGCGAGGTCAGCCCGACCTTGCTGGCCAACGCCCGCATGCTGGGCGCGTCGCGCTGGCAGCTGTTGCGCTCGATCTACCTGCCGTCGGCCATGAGCTGGGTGTTCGCCAGCCTGCACAATGCCGTGGGCCTGGCCTTCGTCGGCGCCGTCGTCGGCGAGTATCTCGGCTCCTCGCAGGGCGTCGGCTATCTGATCCTGCAGGCCGAGGGCACGTTCGACATCAACACGGTGTTCGCCGGCATCGTCGTGCTGACGGTCTTCGCCCTGGTGCTCGATGCGTTGGTCGGGGTGATCGAGCGCAGCCTGATGACCTGGCAGCCCAAGACCAGCGAGACCGAGAAGATCTGATCAGGAAGGTGCGCTGGCTAAGCTGCGACCAGCGAGGCGCGGCTGGCCGGCACGCTGAACCACTCGCGCTCGTCCTGACGGAACTGTTCGCGCACATAGTCGATCACGGTGCGGATGCGCGCGCCCTTGTTGGTTTCCTCGTGGCTCACCAGCCAGATGTCGCGGACGATCTTGAGGTCGATCGGCGCCGGCATCAGGCTCGACATCTTGGCGACGTAGTCGGGGAACACTGAGATGCCGTAGCCGACGTTGACGGCTTCCATCGCGGCGTAGGATGAGTTGGTGCGCAGCACGACCGAGGGGCTGCGCTCGACCACTTCGCTCCACGGCTTCATCGCCGGCAGGCTGTGCAGCACCGTGTGGTCGACGATGTGGTGCTCGGGCAGGTCGTCGAGCTTCTGCGGCAGGCCGTACTGCTCGATGTAGTTTGGCGCGGCAAAGATCGACATGTTGAACTGGCCGACCCGGGCCGCCACGAGCTGGTTCGAGGTCGGGCGGAAGAAGCGGATGGCGAGGTCGGCCTGGCGGGTGGCGAGGTCGAGCACCTGGTCGCCCGCGATCACCTGCACGATGATGTCGGGGTGGCTGCGGCGGAGCAGGCCAAGGCGCGGCACCAGCCATTGGGCGGCGACGCCCTCGGTGGCGGCGATGCGCACGACGCCGGCCATCTCGCGGTCGAGACCGGCCAGGTGGCGCTCGATCGCGGTGGCGTTGGACATCATGGATTCGGCCTGGACCAGCACGCCGCGGGCGGCCGGAGTCACCTCCATGCCGTGGCGATGGCGATCGAACAGCTTGGCGCCCAAACGGCGCTCGAGCGCCTGGATGCGGCGACCGACGGTCGTCTGCTTGGTGTTGAGCTGTGTCGCAGCAGCGCTGAAACTTCCGGTTTTGGCGACGGCCAGGAAAAACCTGACGTCGTCCCAATCGCCGAGAATATTCGGCACTTTGCTTTTACGGGGTGTCGGAATGACCATGGTAACAATCGATACAATAGGTTTTGGGCCGAAACATTTACTTGGCGGGTGCCTCGTGGTTTATCTTATACCATTGATTGTGTGATGTCGTTTTTTGTCTCATTTATAGGGGATTAGCCGGTTTTTTCAAGAAACGGCTGCATCTCCGCGGTGGGTATCTAGTTCTCGTATTCGTTAGTCAATCTATCCGTAGTGGTTTTTGGGATTGACGGTTCGTTAACGAGGCAAGGGTGCGCCCGTGGCCGCCATCGGCTCGGACAGTAACACGACGGCCGTTGCGGGCCTCGCCGACAAGTTCGGCCGCTACGCGCGCAGTACGTCGACGCGCACAGCGGCCTTTGTCGGCCTGCTGACTTACCTGAGCTATGCATATGCGCACGGCAGTTGGGCTAACCCGGCCCTGATCGGCGTGTCACTGTTTACCGGGGTTTTCCTTCCGACTTACGCCAAGTTCAGCAACAAAGCCGAGCTATGGGCGCAAAACCAGTTCGGCTTCGTCACGGCTGGCAGGGTCGGGCGGTTCGCCCCGCAATATGCCTTCAATCTGGCAGTGTTCTGGGTGTTGCTATGGGGGGGTGCCCTCAACCGGGTAGGCGTGGCGTCGGTGGGCGGCTTCGCGGGAGCCGCTCTCGTGACCTCGCTTGCGTCCCAGGGCAGCCAGTATCTCGGCCTTTTCCTGTTTCAGCGCGGTATCGGCGACGCCAACCGCAACGTCCTAGTCGGCGTGTCGATCAACATGCTGCTGGCGGCGTTCGGCACGGCCGGCGTCCCCGGTGCGCGCGAGGCCTTCCTGATCGTGGGCTTTGCCCTGGGTATCGTCCTGTTTGGCGTCGGCGTGCTGTCCGACATCCGGTCGGTCGCGGCACCCAAGGGCGGGATTGGGTTGTTCTTCGGGACCTTCAATCCCTTCCACAATACCCATCTCGACATCGTGCGCCGCGCGATCGAGGAACGCGGCCTCACCAAGGTGATCATCCATCCGACGTTGGTGCCGCGCATTCATGTCGACGCCTTCCGCAAGGGATATTTGCGGGTGGCGCGCGTGGAGAACGGCTTCCAGATCTACGAGAAGACCGACAAGGCCGACGTCAACGTCGACTACTTTCCCGCCGGGCGGCAGTTCCTGCCGCCGGAAACGCGCAAGGTGCTGATCGACCTCGCAGTGGCCGAAGCGGGCCTGGGCAACAGGGTCGAGGTCGCCTTCTACCCCGAGGTCTACAACACCAAGGGCTTCCAGGGCGTGATCGGCGAGGTGAAGAAGCGCAATCCGGGCGTCCGCTTGCATGCGCTGCACGGCACCGACATCGGCGGCATGACCGTGCGCCAGATCTGCGACGAGTGCGGCTGGATTTATCCGTGGCGGATCCTGCGCCGCGACAAGGTTTCCGCGACGGCGATCCGTCGCGGCGCCAAGGGCATGACGGCCAGCGTTGTGACCGACATGCTTTCGCAACTTACGAAGAATCTTCCGGAAGTGACGGCTGGGGGCCGCCGGTTCCGGAACGACAACGGAGTACTGACAGAGGGGGTCTAGTATGTCTCTTCAGAATTCGGCGGTACCTCAACCCGTCGTGACGATAAAGCTCGCGTCCACCTCGGACGAACTCATGCAGTGCTTCGCGCTGCGCTCAGCCGTGTACATCGGCGAGCAGCAGTGCCCGTACTGGGAGGAGTTCGACGGCAACGACTTCACCGCGACGCACCTCATCCTGTACGTCGACGGCGAACCGGCCTCGTCGATGCGGCTGCGCTGGTTCGGCACGTTCGCCAAGTTCGAACGCGCCGTGATCCTCAAGCGCTACCGCTCGATGGGCTTGTTCATCCCGTTCACGCAGTGGGCGATGGAGTTCGCGCGCAAGAAGGGTTACAGCCGCGTTTATTTGCATTCCCAGCATCGGCTGTGGCCGATCATGGAGCGCCAAGGCTTCAAGAAGGTCGACGACAAGATCTTCAACTTCTCCGACCACGAATACGGTGCCTATTACCGCGACCTCGAGGTCGACGCCAGGGAAGCGCCGACCATGCACACCGATCCGCTGGTGCTGAACCGGCCGGAAGACCAGCTCGACAGGCCGGGCATCCTCGAAGAGTCGGCGGAGCGGGGCGCCAGCAACCCGCATGCCGGCTGGACCGAGCGCCGGACGAATTAGGGGGATTTGGACATGTCTATTGTGAAGCAATCGATCGGCGGCGAGCCCTTGACCACCAAGCTCGCGATGAAGATGGAAGACTCCATGCAGGCGTTCGCCGTGCGTGCGGCCTGTTTCATCGGCGAGCTCGACGTGCCGTACTCCGAGGAGTTCGACGGCCACGATTTCGGCGCCACCCACGTCATCGCCTACGTCGGCGACGAGCCGGTCGGCGCGGTGCGGATGCGCTGGTTCCAGTCCTTCGCCATGCCCGAGCGGCTGGCGGTCATCCAGCGCTTCCGCGGCAACGGCGTCGGCCAGCTCCTGCTCGAGCGCTGCCGCAAGCTGGCCGAGACGCGCGGCTGCAACATGCTCTACGTCCAGGTCCTGCCCAACGACGTGAAGTACTGGGAGAAACAGGGCTGGCGCCGCCTCGTCGCCGAGGATGCGAACGCCGGCGCCAAGCGCATCGTGGCCATGGTCCGCGCCGTCGATCCCAGCAAGCCGCTGCCCGACGTCGAGGCGCCCGAGTCGATCGTGCTGCGGCCCGAGCCTCAGCTCGATGCCTCGGGCCTGCCGCTCGGCACCGCGTCGAACTGAAGCAGGCGCGCCCGGCCTCGCCCGTTATGCTGTCCGTCGCGACAAGGTAACGGGGAAGCGATGAGCATCTTCGAGATCGTCGTCGAGCCCAGGGTTCGACGGCGCCGAGCGAGCCAGCCGCTGTCGGGCAAGAAGCGCGCGGCCGCGCTGTTCCGGATGTGGCACGGCATGCGCGAACTGATCGACGAAGCCGAGCGACTGGGCGACGGCGAGCTCGTGCATTTCCTCGAAGTTGCCCGCCTGCTGGTCGAGGAGAAGGTGGCTTCCGTCACCCCCGGCGGCGCGGCGTTCGATGGCGTCGACACCAGCCTGCCGAACTGATTCGCCGCGACTGGTTCGCCGCGACTGGTTCGCCGCGACTGGTTCGCCGCGACTGGGCCGCCGCTACTTGTGCCGCGGGTCGAGCGCGTCGCGCAGGCCGTCGCCCAAAAGATTGAACGACAGCACCGCAAAGAAGATCGCGAAGCCCGGCCAGAACGCCATCCATGGCGCCTGGGCCAGGAACCGCTGCGCGGAGTTGAGCATGCTGCCCCACGACGGCGCCGGCGGCTGCTGGCCGAGGCCGAGGAATGACAGCGCCGCTTCGGCGATGATGGCGCCCGCGATCGCCAGGCTCGCCTGGACCAGCAGCGGCGGCACGATGTTGGGCAGCACGTGGCGCACGGCGATGCGCCAGTGCGGGTTGCCGACGGCGCGCGCGGCCTCGACATAGTCCTCGAACTTTGCGCCCAGCGTCTGGCCGCGCGTCAGCCGGATGAAGACCGGCGTGGCGGTGACGCCGATGGCGATCATGGCGTTGCTGAGGCTCGGTCCCAGGAACGCCGAGAGTGTGATGGCCAGGATCAGGAACGGGATGGCGAGCATGGCATCGACGATGCGCGACAACACCGTGTCGATCCAGCCGCCGGCATAGCCCGCCAGCAGGCCGAGCGGTACGCCCGCGCCGACGGCGATGCCGACCGACACCAGCCCGGCGCTGAGCGAGGCGCGGGCGCCCCAGATGACGCGGCTGAGAACGTCGCGGCCGACCTCGTCGGTGCCGAACCAGTGCACCCAGGTCGGCGCCTTGCGGACCTGGGTGAAGCTGGTGAGCGTCGGATCGTAGGGCGCGACCCACGGCGCCAGCACGGCGGCGAGGATCAGCAGGACGACGACGACGAGCGCCACCATCGCACCCTTGCGCCGGCGCAGCCGCCGCCAGGCCCGCGCCCACGGGTTCTCCTCGAGGCCGGCGGTGATCGTCATCCCCTGAGCCTCGGGTTGACCAGCACATAGGCGATGTCGGCCAGCAGGTTCAGCATGATGTAGGTCGTCGCCGTCACCAGCACGACGCCCTGCACGACGGCATAGTCGCGGTTGAAGACTGAATCGACGATCAGCTTGCCGAATCCCGGGATGGTGAAGATCTGCTCGGTCAGCACCGCGCCGGACAGCAGCGTGCCGAAGTCGAGCGCCAGCAGGGTGATGACCGGGGTCATGGCGTTGCGCAGCGCATGCTTCAGCACGACGCGGCCCTCGGCCAGGCCCTTGGCGCGGGCGGTGCGCACGTAGTCGGCGCCCATCGCCTGCAGCATGGCGCTGCGCGTGTGCCGCATCAGAACGGCGGCCAGCGCATTGCCGAGCACGAAGGCCGGCATGATCGTGGTGGCGAGGCTCTGCTTCCAGTCCTCGCCCGGGCGCACGTAACCCGACGCCGGCAGCCAGCCGAGCTGCACCGAGAACAGGAAGATCATCAGGATGCCGAGCCAGAAATTGGGCGTGCTGAGGCCCCACAGCGCCAGCAGGTTGGCGCCGTAGTCCCACATCGTCTCTTTCTTCACTGCCGAGACGATGCCGGCGGGGATGCCGATGCACAGCGCGATCAGCAGCGCCATCCCCGCGAGCTGCAGGGTGACCGGCAGCTTTTCGGCGACCAGCGAGCCAACCGACGCCTTGAGCCGCATCGATTCGCCCAGGTTCCCCGACAGCACGCCCTTCATCCAGTAGAAGTACTGCACGGGAATCGGCTCGTTCAGCCGGTACTGCTCGCGGATCTGCTCGAGCACCGCCGGATCGCGCTCCTCGCCCGCCATGATCAGCGCGGGGTCGCCTGGCAGGAGCTGCTGCAGGCCGAAGATCAGCATCGACACCAGGATCAGCGTCGGGATGATCTGCAGCAGCCGCCGGACGAGGAAGACGAGCACGCTCGCGGGCCTCGCGCCGCTATTTCAGCTTGAGCCCCACGACGCGGACCAGGCCGTCGGGCATTTGCTTGTAGCCCTCGAGCTTGTCGCTGTGCGCCACCAGCACCTGCGGGTGGTAGATGTAGAGGATCGGGCCCTCGGTCAGCACCTTGGCCGCGACCTTCTCGTAGGCCTTCTTGCGCTCGGCCGGATCGCTCTTGGTCCGCGCCTCGTTCTGCGCGGCGTCGACGTCCTTGTCGCAGTACTTGGACGTGTTCTGCGGCTGGCCGCAGACCTGGAACGAATAGGAGTTGCCGTCGGGATCGCTGCGGCCGCTCCAGCCGATCAGGTAGAGCTGGTAGTTGCCGTCCTCCGACTGCTTCAGCGACGTGGCGAACTCGGTGAGCCGGATCTTGAGGTCGAAGCCGGCCTCGGCCGCCATCGACTGCACGACCTCGGCGACCGAGCGGAACTCCACGCCATTGGGCACCATGAAGTCGATCGCCAGCGGCGTCGTGACGCCGGCCTCCTTGAGGAGCGCCTTGGCCTTGGCGACGTCGCGCTTGGGGATCGGGAACTTCTCCTGATAGTACGAATTCTTCGGGCTGACCCACTGGTTGCCGGGCACGAACTCGCCGTTGAACACGACCTGGTTGATGGCGTCGCGGTCGATCGACAGCTCGAAGGCGCGGCGCACGCGCGGATCCTTGGCCAGCGGGTTGTCGGCGGCCTTCGGGCCGTTGTGCAGGTTCATGGTGAGGCCGACGTAGCCCAGCGACACCGCCTTGCTGAGGCTGAGCTTGGGTGTGGCGCGCACCGACTTGATGTCGGTCGCCAGCACGCGCTCGATCAGGTCGAGGCTGCCGGACTTGAGGTTGGCCAGGCGCACCGTCGAGTCGACGATCGGCAGGTAGGTGATCTTGTCGATGTGGACATTGTCTTTGTTCCAGTAGTCGGCGAATTTCTCGACCACGATACGGTCCTGCTGGACGCGCTCGACGAACTTGTAGGGGCCGGCGCAGACCGGATGGAGGCCGAACTTGTCGCCCGCCGCTTCGGCCGCCTTCGGCGCTACCATCATGCCGGCGCGGTCGGTGAGCTGGGCCAGCAGCGGCGAGAACGGCGCCTTGAGGTGGAGCTTGACGGTCAGCGGATCGGCGACCTCGACGCTGTCGATGGCGCTGATCTCGGGCTTGCGGAACGAGCCCTTCATCGTGAGGTGGCGCTCGAGGCTGTACTTGGCGGCCTCGGCGTTGAAATCCTCGCCGTCGTGGAACTTGACGCCGGGACGCAGCTTGATGGTGACGGTTTTGCCGTCCTCGGAAGTCTCGTGGCTGAGCGCGAGCTGCGGCACGATCTTGAGGTTCTCGTCGATGTCGAACAGCTTGTCGCAGATCGAGGCGAAGACGATGCGGCCGACGTAGGTGCGTGCCAGCGACGGGTCGAGCACGTCGGGATCCTCGGCGAGGCCGATGCGGAGCTGGGTCTGCGCCGATGCAGCGCCCATCGCCAGGGTCGAGAATGCGAGAGCCGAGACGGCTGCGAGTGCCGCGCGGCGGATGATGTCCTTCATGATGCCTCCTGTCCTGTAACGAATGCCGCCTGAAGGCGGTCTAGTCTTGTCCGGTCGCGGTCGTGGCCGGCGCCTTCGAGAATGGCCGGCGATGGCGGAAACTCGGGCCACCACGGACATGCCGTAGCATGACCTGTGCCAGCCCCGAGAGGATCATCGTCAACCAGCGACGGCGCGTCGCGGCGGCAGCTTTCCCTGGCGTACCGGCAGCGCGTGTGGAAGCGGCAGCCGGACGGCGGGTTGAGCGCGCTCGGGATGTCGCCCTCGAGCAGGGCGCGCTCGCGCACCACCGTCGGGTCGGGCAGCGGCACCGCCGCCAGCAGCGCGCGCGTGTAGGGATGACGCGGATTACGGAACAGTTCCTCGGTCGTCGCCGTCTCCACGATCTTGCCGAGGTACATTACCGCGATGCGGTCGGCGATGTGCTTCACGACCGCGAGATCGTGGCTGATGAAGATGTAGGCCAGGCCAAAGCGCCGCTGCAGCGCGCGCATCAGGTTGATGACCTGGGCCTGGATCGACACGTCGAGCGCCGACACCGGCTCGTCGGCCACGATCAGGCGCGGCTCGACGGCTAATGCGCGGGCGATCGCAATTCTTTGGCGCTGGCCGCCCGAGAATTCGTGCGGATAGCGCCGTGCGTGGTCGGGACGGAGGCCGACCAGTTCGAGCAGCTCGGCGACGCGGGCGCCGCGGCTGCGCTCGTCGGTGGCGAGGCCGTGCAGCATCAGCGGCTCACCCAGCATGGCACCCACGGTCATGCGCGGATTGAGCGAGGCGTAGGGGTCCTGGAAGATCACCTGCAGGCGCCGCCGGCGCGCGCGCATCTGCTCGGGCGCGAGTGCCAGCAGGTCCTCGCCCTCGAAGCGGACCTGGCCCGCCGTCGGCTCGAGCAGGCGCAGCACCAGGCGGCCGACCGTCGACTTGCCGCAGCCCGACTCGCCCACGACGGCGAGTGTCTCGCCGTCGTTCACGTGGAAATCGACACCGTCGACGGCGCGCACCTGCGCGCTCACACGGCTGAAGATGCCGCTCTTCACCGGGAAGTGCTTCACCAGCCCCTGGACGTCGAGCAGAGGCTCGCTCCCCAATTCGCTCATTGGAAGATCTGCGACAGTGGCGCGCGGCGGCAGCGCGAGAGGTGGCCCGGCGCCACCTCGATCAATGCCGGCGGCTCGGCGCGGCAGGCGTCCTCGACGAAGGGGCAGCGCTGGGCGAAGCGGCAGCCGGCGGGCGGCTGGGTCATGTCGGGCACCCGGCCTTCGATCGAGGGCAGGCGTTCGCGTTTGTGGTCGAGGCGCGGGATCGAGCCCAGCAGGCCCACGGTGTAGGGATGTTCGGGGCGGGCGAAGAGATCCTTCACCGGCGCGCGCTCGACGATCTGGCCCGCGTACATCACGGCCACGTCGTCGGCCATCTCGGCCACCACGCCGAGGTCGTGCGTGATCAGGATGATGGCCGTGTCGGTGTCGCGCCGCAGCCCGCGCATCAGGTCGAGGATCTGCGCCTGGATGGTGACGTCGAGCGCGGTCGTCGGCTCGTCGGCAATCAGCAATTGCGGCCCGCAGGCCAGCGCCATGGCGATCATGGCGCGCTGGCGCATGCCACCCGAGAGCTTGTGCGGATAGTCGTCGATGCGCTTTTCCGCCGAAGGGATGCGCACCAGCTTCAGCATGTCGATCGCCTTGGCCCGGGCTTCGGCCGGGCCCAGTCCCTGGTGGTGCCGGATCGCCTCGATGATCTGGTTGCCGATCGTGTAGGACGGGTTGAGGCTGGTCATCGGCTCCTGGAAGATCATCGCCAGGCGCGCGCCGCGCAGGTCGCGCAGCTCGCGTTTGTCGACTTTCAGCAGGTCGCGCCCCTCGAAGCGCACCTCGCCGCTGATCGCCGAATTCTCCGGCGGCAGCAGGCCCATCACCGCCAGCGACGTCACCGACTTGCCGCAGCCCGACTCGCCCACCAGGCCGAGCGTGCGGCCGCGCCGCAGCGCCAGGTCGATGCCATCGACGGCATGCACGGTGCCGTCGTCGGTGGCGAAGGAGACGGTGAGGCTTTTCAGCTCCAGCAGAGGGGCGTCGGACGTCACGCTCATAGATGGCTTAGCGGCCCGCCGCGTAGCCTTGCATGCCGCGCGGATTGGCGGCGGCCTTGCGCCACGGATCCTGGCGGCTGGCGGCAGTCAGGCGGCCCTCCGACCAGTCGTCGTTCATCTCGACGGTGTGGCCACGCTTCTTGAGATCGGCCGCGGTCTCCTGCGGCACCCGGCCCTCCAGCACCAGCACGCCCGGACGCGCGGTGCGCGGCCAGAACGAGGAGGGGAAGTGCTCGCTGTGCCAGGCCGGCGCATCGATCGACTCCTGCAGGTTCATGCCGCAATGGACATGGCGCAGGAACATCTGGGTGATCCACTGATCCTGCTGATCGCCGCCGGGCGATCCCCACACCATGTACGGCTCGCCGTCGCGATGGGCGAGGGTGGGCGTCAAGGTCGTGCGCGGGCGCTTGCCCGGCGCCAGCGAGCCCGGCAGGCCTTCTTCCAGCCAGAACATCTGGCCGCGCGTCCCGATCGGGAAGCCGAGCTCCGGCACCACGGGCGAGCCATGCAGCCAGCCGCCCGACGGGGTCGAGGAGATCATGTTGCCTTCCTTGTCGACGATGTCGAAGTGCACCGTGTCGCCACTCATCTGGCCCATGCGGCCGACGGTGGGCTCTCCCGCGCCGCTGGCCGCGACCGCGGCGCGCGAGCCGTCGGCGATGCGCAGCTTCACCACGCCGCCGTAGCCCTCGACCTTGCCGGGCCGCTGGTCGAGCGAGGCGCGGGCCGGGTCGATCAGCTTGCGGCGGTCGCTGTTGTAGGCGTCCGACAGCAGCGTCTGCATCGGCACGTCGACGAACGCGGGATCGCCGTAGAAGGCCTCGCGGTCGGCGTAGGCGAGCTTGCTCGCTTCGACCACGGTATGGATGAAGTCGGCGCTCGTGGGGTCGACACCGTCGAAATTGTAGCCCTTGAGGAGCGCGAGCTGCTGCAGCACGACCGGGGCCTGCGACCACGGGCCCGCCTTGCACACGGTGTAGCGGCCGTAGTCGTAGGTGAGCGGCGCCTCGACGGTCGCCTGCCACTCAGCCATGTCGGAGCCGCGCAACAAGCCCTTGTTGCGCTGGCCCGAGACGTCCATCAGCTCCTGCTTCGAATAGAAGCGGTCGATCGCCTCGGCGACGAAGCCCTGGCTCCACACCCTGCGCGCGCGCTCGATCACCGCCTCGCGGGTGCCGCCGCCGGCCTGGGCTTCCTTGACGATGCGGGCATAGGTGTTGCCGACCGTCGGGTTGCGGAACAGCTCGGCCGGCTTGGGCACGTTGCCGCCCGGCAGGAACACCGCGGCCGAGGTCGGCCAGTTGTCGCGGAAGTTGTCGGCGACGGTGGCGATGGTGGCCGAGGCGCGCTCGACCATCGGATAGCCGTTGATGAAGTAGCCGATGGCCGGCGTCATGACGTCGGAGATGCTCATGGTGCCGTAGTCGCGCAGCAGCAGCATGTAGGCGTCGAACGTGCCCGGCACGCAGGCCGGCAGCAGGCCGGTGCCCGGGATCAGGTCGAGGCCGAGGTTCTTGAAGTGGCCGATGTTGGCGAGCTGCGGGATCGGGCCCTGGCCGCAGATCACCTCGGTCTTGCCGCGCTTCACGCTGTTCAGGATCAGCGGCACGTCGCCGCCCGGGCCGCACAGATGGGGCTCGCAGACCTGCAGGGTGAGCGCCGTGGCGACCGCCGCGTCGAAGGCGTTGCCGCCGCGCTCGAGGATGCCCATACCGACCGCGGTGGCGATCCAGTGGGTCGAGGCGACGACGCCGAAGGTGCCGACGATCTCCGGACGGGTAGTGAACGGGTTCGGATTGATCAGTTTCAAGGCCTGCCTCCGGGGCGTGCAAATAGGTCGGACGGGACCTTAGGCCGCTCGGCACCGGGCGGGAAGAGCAGACCATGTGACGCAATCGCTTTCCGATCTCACAAAGGCGAGACCGGGGAAAAATTCCGGGCGGGAGTCAGTCCTTGGTGGGGCCTGGGGCCTCGGGCAAGCGCATCCAGGCCGGTGTCTCGGGCAGGATCCGCGTGCCGCCCGCGCTGAGCGCGCCCGCCATGGCGTCGAGGCGCAGCATGGCCAGCGCTCTGTCGCCCGAACCGGACCGGATTTCGCCCACTTCCTGGCCGTCGCGTTCGATCGGTGTACCGGGTGCGGGCAGGGGGCCGTCCAGCCGCACGGGAAACAGGCGCTTCCTCACCAGCCCGCGGTACTTGGTGCGGGCCGTGAGCTCCTGGCCCATGTAGCAGCCCTTCTTCCAGTCGACGCCGTTCAGCTCGTCGAAGCCGCTCTCCAGCAGCAGCGCCTTCTCGACCGGCAGGTCGCGGCTGCCGTCGGGCACGCCGTGCGCCAGGCGCAGCGCGTCGTAGTCGGCGGGCGTTGCCGGCAGGAAGCCGTGCGAGGCCAGGATCGCCGCCGCCTCGCCCGCCGGCGCCAGCAAGCGCACGCCGAGCGCGGGCAGGCGCGGGTCGGCGAAGGCGATCGCCTTTTCGATGCCGAGCGCCTGGTGCGCGCCCTCGCCGAACACGACGGCGACCTCCATCGCGTTGGCGCGATCCTCGACTTTGGCCTTCGATCGCAAGGTGTACATCGAGAGCTTCCTGGCGAGTGCCGGCGCGCGCTCGCGCTCGGTCTCGAGCAGCAGCGTCTCGCTACCGCCGTCGGCCACGAACATGTCGTTGAGAAACCGGCCCTGCGGTGTCAGCAGGGCGGCCCAGATCGCGTGGCCCGGCACCACGCGCGTGGTGTCGTTGGAGATCAACCCCTGCAGGAACTCGACCCGGTCGGCGCCGGAGACGGCAATGACGCTGCGGTGGGGGAGCAGGCTGAAGGACGGAACGGACATGCCCCCAGAATTGGGGCGGCCAGCCCGTGTTGGCAAGGGCTGCCGTCGCGACACGGCAAGGGGCCAGTCGGGGGGATGCGTGTCGGGCTTCGCCAGCGTTTCCAGCAGCGGGCAGTCGGGCAACACGCCACTGGCCCGGAGGTTGCGCCCTCCGGCCTACGCCGCGCGGTAGAACGGCTTGTTGCCGCACACCGTGACCCGGTGGCCGTAGCGGCGGTGCGGGAAGTAGTCGAACATCGCGTGGTGCTGGGCGCAGCGGTTGTCCCAGAAGGCCACCGAGTTGGGCTGCCACTTGAAGCGGCACTGGAACTCCGGCGTCTCGATGTGGCGATAGAGCATCTCGAGCAGCGCGTCGCTCTCGGGCTTGCGCAGCTGCGGGATGCGCAGGGTGAAGCCGCGGTTGACGTAAAGCCCCTGCCGGCCGGTCACCGGATGGGTGCGCACGATCGGGTGCTCGGCGTTGGGGAACTTCATTTCCCCGCGGTCGGTCGCCTTGACGCGATAGTAGTGCGCGCGGGTGCTGTCATGCAGCGCCGTCAGCCCCTGCAGCATCTGCTTGATCGGCTCGGACAGCGTCTCGTAGGCGCGGTAGGTGTTGGCGAACAGCGTGTCGCCGCCGCCCTCGGGCGGCACTTCGGTGAGATAGAGGATCGAGCCCATCGGCGGCTCCAGATCGCACGACACGTCGGTGTGCCACTCCTCGCCCGCGACGCGCTTGGATTTCTCGTCGGCCTTGATCACCAGGATCTCGGGATGCTCGGCGAAGGTGATCGGCGCATTGGGATGGACGTGCAGCGGCCCGAAGCGGCGGCCGAAATCCTTGTGCTGGTCGATCGTCATCTTCTGGTCGCGGAAGAAGATCACCAGGTTGTCCATCAGCGCGTCGTGCACTTCCTGGAATTGCTGGTTGCCGAGCGGCTTGCCGAGATCGACGCCGAAGATCTCCGCGCCGATGACTGGGGTCAGCTTGCGCACTTCGATCGACTGATAGGCCATTTTGTTTCCTCCGTCGGCCGTACAGTAGCCCCGTCGCCGCCGGAGGTCCGGGGAAACTCGACGAAGTCCGTATTGCGGACTAGCGCCGATGTCCCGGGACCGGCGCCTTAGCCCGCCTTCCTGAGGTGCGGGAACATGGCGAGCTTGGCGGCGTCGTCCATCTCGGCCTTGAAGCTGTGCTTGTCCTTCAGCGCCAGCGCGCGCTGGGCGGCGGGACGGGCCGAGACCTCGTCGAGGTGGCGCTTGAGGTTGGGCATCGTGGCCATCGCCTCGGGCCCGAGCACGACGTGCACCAGGCGCGACCAGCCCCACAGGGCCATGTCGACGACGCTGTAGGCGTCGCCCAGCATGTAGCGGTGCCTGGCCAGGCGCTGGTCGACGATGTTCCAGTGGCGGCGCGCCTCGAAGGTGTAGCGCGTCACGGCGTAATCCTTGGGCTCGGGCGCGAAATTGCGGAAGTGCACGGACTGGCCGGAGTAGGGGCCGATGCCGGAGGCCACGAACATCATCCACGACAGCAGCTCGCCGCGCGCCGCCGGCGACTTGCCGCCGCCGAACGTGCCGGTCTTCTCGGCGAGGTAGAGCAGGATGGCGTTGCTGTCGAAGACGGTGGCGTCGCCGTCGACGATCGCCGGCACCTTGGCGTTGGGGTTGATGGCGAGAAAGGCCGGTGTGTGCTGGTCGCCCTTTCGCGTGTCGACAGGAACCAGCTCGTAGGGCAGGCCCATTTCCTCGAGGGCGAGGGCGACCTTTGTCGGGTTTGGCGCGAGATTGTAGTAGAACTTGATCATATTGAAGGGCCTCCCCGAGTTATCTGGCGGCGGCATCGTAGAGGGCGCCGTGAAAGCGGCAAGGGAGGAATCGTCATGTCATCATTCCGCGCACTTGTGTTGACCCAGGGTGCCGACCGCAAGGTCAGCGGTGCGATCGAAAACCTGGACGAGAGCAAGTTGCCGGCAGGTGACGTCACGGTTGCCGTCGAATACTCGACCCTGAACTACAAGGATGGGCTGGTGTTGACGTCGGGCGGCGGCCTGGTGAAGACGTGGCCGCATGTCGGCGGCATCGATTTCGCGGGCACGGTCGAGAAATCCGACAACGCCGCCTTCAAGCCGGGCGACAAGGTCGTGCTGAACGGCTGGCGGGTCGGCGAGCTGCACTGGGGCGGCTACGCCACGCGCGCCCGGGTGAAAGGCGACTGGCTGGTCAAGCTGCCGGCATCGATCTCGCCCAAGCGCGCGATGGCGATCGGCACGGCGGGCTACACCTCGATGCTCTGCGTCACGGCGCTCGAGACGCACGGCGTCACGCCCGCCGCGGGCGAGGTGCTGGTGACCGGCGCGGCGGGCGGCGTCGGCTCGGTGGCCGTGGCGATCCTGGCCAGGCTTGGATACACCGTCGTCGCCGCGACCGGCCGGCCAGCCGAAGGCGATTATCTGAAGTCGCTCGGCGCCACGACGATCCTCGACCGCAAGGAGCTGACCGAGGCGCCCGACCGGCCGCTGCTGGCCGAGCGCTTCGCCGGCGTGGTCGACACCGTGTCGGGCGTGATGTTCGCCAGGGCGCTCGCGCAGGTGAAGTACGGCGGTGCGGCGGCGGTGTGCGGGCTCGCGGCCGGGCCGGCGTTTCCGGGCTCGATCCTGCCGTTCATCCTGCGCGGCATTTCGGTTTACGGCATCGATTCGGTGATGCTGCCGATGGCGCCGCGCCAGCAGGCGTGGAAGCGGCTCGGCAGCGACCTGCCGCTCGACAAGCTCGATTCGACGGTGAGCGACGCGGGCCTCGGCGACCTCATGGGATTGGCCCCAAAAATCCTCAAGGGAGAGATACGCGGCCGCGTGGTTGTTGACGTGAACAAGTGATAGGTTCCGGCCGTCATCGACAGCGCCTCCTTCAAGGGTAGTCCCATGTCCAGCAGCACCAAGCCCGTCGCCAACAATCTCGACGCCTTCTTCATGCCGTTCACCGCGAACCGGCAGTTCAAGAAGAACCCGCGCATGCTGGCCAAGGCCAAGGGTGTTCACTACTGGACGCCGGAAGGGCGCAAGATCATCGACGGCACCGCGGGCCTGTGGTGCGTCAACGCCGGCCACGGCCGCGAGGAGATCAAGGCCGCGATCCTGAAGCAGCTCGACGAGATGGACTATGCGCCCTCGTTCCAGATGGGCCATCCCAAGGCGTTCGAGCTGGCCGCGCGCCATGCAGCACTTCTGCCGGGCGACCTCAACCACGCCTTCTACTGCAACTCGGGCTCCGAGGCGGTCGACAGCGCGCTCAAGATCGCGCTCGCCTATCACCGCGCCAACGGCCAGGGCACGCGCACGCGCTTCATCGGCCGCGAGCGCGGCTACCACGGCGTCGGCTTCGGCGGCATCTCCGTGGGCGGCATGGTCAACAACCGCAAATGGTTCGGCGCGATGCTGCCGGGTGTCGATCACCTGCCGCACACGCATCTCGCATCCAACGCCTTCTCCAAGGGCGAGCCCGAGCACGGCGCCGAGCTCGCCGATGCGCTGGAAGGCATCGTGGGCCTGCACGATGCCTCGAACATCGCCGCCGTCATCGTCGAGCCGTGCGCCGGTTCGACCGGCTACCTGCCGCCGCCCAAGGGCTATCTCAAGCGCCTGCGCGAGATCTGCACCAAGCACGGCATCCTGCTGATCTTCGACGAGGTCATCACCGGCTTCGGACGACTTGGCGCCTCGTTCGCCGCCGAGAAGTTCGGCGTGATCCCCGACCTGATGACCGTCGCCAAGGGCATCTCCAACGCCACCGTGCCGATGGGCGGCGTGTTTGTACGCAAGCCGATCTACGAGGGCCTGATGCAGGGTCCGGAGAACGCCGTGGAGCTGTTCCACGGCTACACCTATTCCGCCCATCCTTTGGCCTGCGCCGCGGCCTCGGCGGTGCTCGACATCTATCGCGACGAGCAGCTCTTCGAGCGCTCGGCCGAGCTGTCGCCGTACTGGGAGCAGGGCGTCCACTCGCTGAAGGGCCTGCCCAACGTGACCGACATCCGCAATCTCGGCCTCGCCGGCGGCATCGACCTGGCCCCGTCCGGCGCGGTCGGCACGCGCGGCTTTGCGGCCTTCACCAAGGCGTTCGAACTGGGCCTGATGGTGCGCCAGTCGGGCGACGCCATCGCCATGTCGCCACCGCTGGTGATCGAGAAGGCGCAGATCGACGAGATCATCGACATCACGGCCAAGACGATCAGGGCGATCGCCTAGCCCCCGTGGTTCTCGACGCCGACCTGGCATGGCTCGTCGGCGAGATCGGCGGCGCGGTGCATATCGTCATCGCCAGCGCGGTCACGGTCCACGTCCTGCTGAACAAGCGCAACATCGGCACCTCGATCTCGTGGATGGGGATCGCCTGGCTGTCGCCGTTCATCGGCGGCCTCCTTTACTTCGCGTTGGGCGTCAACCGCGTGAAGCGGCGCGCCAAGCGGCTGTGGCGCGCGCGCATGCCGTCGGACGTCACGCCGGCGCCGCCACGTGCCGAAGCCGTCGACGCCAATCCGCTGACGCCGCTGGAATATGCGATCGGCCGGCTGACCGGCCTGGCGTCGACCTCGGGCAATGCGGCGGCGGTGCTGCGCAACGGCGACGAGGCCTATCCCGCGATGATCGCCGCGATCGACGCGGCCACGAAGAGCGTCGGCCTCTGCAGCTACATCTTCCGCGCCGATTCCGCCGGTCGGCCGTTCATCGCCGCGCTGATCCGGGCGCGCGATCGCGGCGTGCAGGTGCGCGTGCTGATCGACGGCGTGGGCGGCGGCTGGTTCTGGTCCGGCACCTACATGGCGCTCAAGCGCGCCGGCGTGCCGGTCGACCGCTTCCTGCATTCGTATTTCCCGTGGCGCACGCCGTTCCTCAACCTGCGCAACCATCGCAAGGTGCTGGTGATCGACGGCTGTATCGGCTTCGTCGGCGGCATCAACATCGGTGCCGAGAACATCCTTGCCGGCAACCCCCGGCATCCGGTGCGCGACACGCATTTCCGCCTCGACGGGCCGGTCGTCGAGCAACTCACCGAGTCGTTCGCCGACGACTGGCTGTTCGAGACCGGCGAGCGGCTGCAGGACGACCACTGGTTCCCCGCGCTCGATCGGCGCGGCCCGCTCGATGCCCGGGTCATCACCTCCGGTCCGGACGAGGACATGGAGCAGATCGAGTTCGTGGCGCTGCACGCGATCTCCTGCGCCCGGCATTCGATCCGGATCGTGACGCCCTATTTCCTGCCGCCCGAGGCGCTGACCACGGCGCTCGGCCTGGCGGCGATGCGCGGCCTGGCCGTCGACATCGTCGTGCCCGAGCATTCGAACCACGCCGTTCTCGACTGGGCGCGCCGCGTGCCGTTCCGTCTGCTGCTCGAGGCCGGTTGCCGGATCTGGTTGCGGGCGGGGCAATTCGATCACTCCAAGCTGATGACGATCGACGATGCGTGGTCGATGATCGGCAGCGCCAACTGGGACACGCGCAGCTTCCGGCTGAATTTCGAGCTCAACGTCGGGATCGAGGGGCAGGGCTTCGCGCAGCACATCCACGACCTGACGCACACCGGCCTGTCGCTCACCCTGGCCGATCTCGACGGCGATTCGCTGGCGCTCAGGCTGCGCAACGCCGCGGCGCGGCTGCTGCAGCCCTACCTCTAACCTAGCGTCCGCCGAGGGGGCGGTGCGGCAGCGCGGTCAGGCGCTCGTCGAGGACCGGCCACGCGGCCGCCTCGACGAGCCGCGCGCCGGCCTCGTTGGGATGGCCGTCCCGGGCGATGATGTAGTCGTCGAGCCTGTTGCCGATGGCGCTCGCGACGGCGTCGTGCAGATCGCGGAAATAGACGCCTTCCTCGCGCGCCATCGGGGCGAGCCACTCGAAGTGGAAGATCGGCCAGCCGGTGGTCACCACCGTGAGCGGGATGTCGCGCGCGGTGCACCAGGCCGCCATCCGGCGCAGCAGCAGCCCGAACAGCTCCTGCTCGGCCGCACTCTTGCGTTCGATTTCGTCGGCCGACGGTCGCGTTGCGACGGTCGGCTTCTTTTCGCCTGCCTTCATCGCCGCGCCGCGCACGAGCTGGAGGAGCTGCGAATGCTCGAGCAGGAAGGCGTAGAGACGATTGCCCTCGAGCATCCGCTTCAGGGTGGATCGGCCCGACGGCTGCTCGACCGGCGTCAGGCCCTGACGGTCGGGCCGGATCTCGAACAGCGCCTGGTCGATCGAGCGCGAGGCATCGCCGAAGCTCACGAAGACGACGACGGCCGAGAGTCCCAGCCGGTCGCCGAACGCCTCGAGGTACACCAGCTCGTCGGCCGTCCCCCAGCCGCCGGTCGAGGCATTGAGCAGTTGTACGTGCGGATCGCCGCCTCTGGCGCCTCTGGCGCCTCTGGCGCCCTTGGCGTCGAGGCGTCGTTGCAGGCCGCTCACATAGGTGTCGTCGAGCTTCAGTCCGAAGCCGAAGGTGAAGGAATCGCCCAGCACCAGCACGCGGGCGGCCCGGGGATCGGGCTCCTCGCGGCCGCGCTGATGCCAGGAGTTGAATGCGTAGGTGACGACCCGCTTGCCCGGCATCTCGTGGCGCACGGCGGCGCCGCCCGCGCGGTTCATCAGGATGCCCTGGGGGCCGTAGACCATCCACGATCCCGTGAGCGGTTGCGGGTAGAAAAGGCGTGTCGCGATCTCCGCCATCGCCAATACCAGGGCGATTGCCGCGGCGAGGACGAGCGTGTTCGAAACGACGGAACGGGCGCGCATCGGCGCAGCTTACCTCAGGGCGGCCCGGATCATCGCCAGGCGCCGACGGGCGCGCTGCAGGGGATGACGCTTGGCCGTGGCGGCGGCGACCTGCAGCTCGAGCACGATCGGACGATGGTCGGACGGGCCGAAGTCGAGCGCCGCGGCGCTGAGGCAGGCGACACCGTGCACCAGGCAGCGGTCGAGGCGGAACGGCACGACGGTGCCGCCGAAGTGCGTCGGCTCGCGCGGGCCGACGTCGGCGAAGCCCGGGATCAGGCTGGGGCCGACGGCGTTGTAGTCGCCGATGATGGCCGACGGCCGGCCGTTCAGCGCCGCGGCGACGCGCATGAGCTGGCGCCGGTTCAGCAGCTGGCCGTGCGAGAGATGGACGTTGGCGAAGACGATGTCGCCCACCTGCACGATCTGCGAGCGCCGCCGCGGCAGGCGGCCGGGCAGGGACGACGCGGGCAGCGGCAGGATCTGCGGCGTCGCGAAATTGTGCCGACTCCAGAACGCCAGCCCATGGATACGCCCGGGCCACGGCAGGCGATGGTAGTGGCCGCCGGCCAGGGTCGGCAGCAGGTCGAGGTGCTGGGTCGCCTCCTGCATCAGCAGCACGTCGGGCCGCTCGCGTTCGAGCAGCGCCGCGACGTCCTCGATACCGGCACCCTCGAGCCGCCACAGGTTCCAGCTGATGACCTTCATCGCCGCGAACATAGACGCTGGCCCCGCTTCTGTGCACACTTTCGTAAACAACGCTGAAGGGACGGAAAAGGCATGAAGGTCGTGATCACCGGCGGCGCGGGCTTCCTCGGCAAGAAGCTGGCGCGGCGACTCCTGCAGCAGGGCAGCATCGCGGACGCCGACGGACGGCCCGCGAAAGTCACCGAACTGCTGCTGTTCGACGTCGGCAAGGCGGCCGGCCCCGGTCTCGACGACCCGCGGGTCAAGGCGGTCGCCGGCGACATCGCCGATGCCGCGACCGTGCGGTCGATCGTGCAGGGCGCCGCGACGGTGTTCCATTTTGCCGCAGTGGTGAGCGCCGGCGCCGAGGCCGACTTCGACCTCGGCTACCGGGTCAACCTCGACGGCACGCGCAACGTGCTCGAGGCCTGCCGCGCGCTCGGCACCAACCCGCGCGTGATCTTCACCTCCTCGCTCGCGGCCTATGGCGGCGACCTGCCCAGGGCGGTGACCGACGACACGCCGCTCACGCCGCAGACCTCGTACGGCGCGCAGAAGTCGATCGGCGAGTTCCTGCTGCGCGACTACACGCGCAAGGGTTTTATGCGCGGCACTGCCGTCAGGCTGCCGACGATCTGCGTGCGCACGGGGCTGCCCAACAAGGCGGCCTCGACCTGGGCGAGCTCGGTGGTGCGCGAGCCGCTGACCGGCCTCGACGTCGTCTGCCCGGTGACGCCCGAGACGATCATGGTGGTGCTGAGCCCGCGCAAGACGGTCGACGCCTTCATGAAGCTGCACGACCTGCCGCCAGATGCCTTCGGGCCGGGCCGCACGCTGCTGCTCAACGGCATCAACGTCACGGCCAAAGAGCTCGAGCAGGCGGTGGGCAAGCACGCCGGCAACCGCAAGGTGGGCAAGGTGGTGTGGCAGCACGATCCCGCCATCCAGGCGATCTGCAACGGCTGGCCGCAGGGCATCGATTCGGCGCGCTCGCGCAAGCTCGGCTTCGAGATGGACAAGGACCTCGACGAGGTCGTGCGCCACTTCATCGCCGACGACATCGACGAGCAGATCAAGCTGGTGCGGCCGGCGGTTTAGCCGGTAGGCCCTGCCAAGTCCCGCTTCTACCAGTGGGCCTCATCTTGAGGAGTGAGTTGGGTGCGTAGGGTGGAGAGAGTGGGAAGCGCATTTGAGCAATAACCTATTGCTTTCTAATGCTTCCCCGACCGGGATATCTCTCGATTACCCCAAAAGTTACCCCTGTCCGGCGTCCCAGGAACTTAGTCCCAACAGAACACACCCACGCCTCGACTACTTAGTTATGAAACGGCGGATGGCGTCGTAGTCATAAGCAAGCCTTTACATTCTGAAATGGACATTTCAGCCATAAGTCTCATTGCTCAAGCAAAAGTGGGAAGACCATCAGATATCAAAGTTTTGGGAAATGCCGGCCAGAAGAAAATTAGACAGACCGCCGAATAAACTTTGGTAAAGCAAATTTATCCAGCGCGAGGATAGTAGAAAGACCTTGACATTAAGTGCGAAATACGCAATAGTATCGCAGGCCATTGCCACCATGGCGATGGCCGGTCCCATTAAATTTCCATTTATTTAATGGCGACGCCACGCACTTTCAGGGAGTTCCCATGTCGAAGTTCGAGAAAGGCCATCCCGGCGGTCCCGGCCGTCCGCGCGGAAGCCGCAATGCGGTGAATCAGATGCTCGACGGGCTCGCCGAGGCGGAGGCGGGGACCGTGCTGCGCAAGATTCTCGATGCCGCGGCCGAGGGCAACGCGGCCGCCGCGCGGCTGGTGATGAGCCGCATCTGGGCGGCGCCCAAGGGCCGCGCGATGCAGATCGAGTTGCCGGAAATCGACACGCCCGACGATCTTCTCGCCGCGCATGCCGCCGTGGCGGCGGCGGTGGGCGACGGCCGGCTGACGGCCCAGGATGGCGCGTCGCTGTCGACGATGCTGGACACGCACCGCCGCGCCTTCGAGCTGGTGGCGCAGGAAGAGAAGGCCGTGGAGCTCGACGCCCGCCTGCGCAAGTACAGGGAAGACCTGAAGTGAGCCTGAAGGCGCGCTTCAGGCGAATCGAGGCCGGCGTGCGCTGGCTCGAGACCGAGGGCGTGTTCATAAACATCGAAGCGCGAATCAAGCTTCTCGAGTTGCTGCAGGAGATCTCCGATCGCACCGCGTCGGATCCGGCCGCCGCCGAGCGCTGGAAAGAGATGGACTCCGGCATGAAGCTGCCGCCGCCGCGCGTGCCGGTGGTCCGGCGGCCGCCGCCCGTTCCGGCACCTTTACCGCAGCCCATCCTTCCGGGGGTGAGGGGGCAGACTCCGCCCGCGGAGAGCCATGCCGCGCCGCGCCCGGAGAAAAGCGAACCGGCACCGCCGAGGCCCGCCAAGGCCCCGCCCCCGGGGCCGCCGCCGATTCCCGGCATGCCGGTCGAGCCGCGATCGCCCGACCTTGAAATGCGGCCGGTCCAGTGGCGTCCGCGTGGCGCGGGCGACGATTACGGAGGAGAGGGAGGCACCTACGGCCGATGTCTCACCGAGTGCGATCCGCTGCGGGACGAAGACGATGACGACGGGTGATCCGGCAATCACCTTGTCGTCCCGACCGGAGCGGAGGGACCTTCGCTCAACAATTGGCCGCACGTCGTCGAGACAAGGTCTCTCCGCTACGCCTCGCTTCGCGAGGCTCCGGTCGAGACGACGGACGAAGCTAAATCATCTCGCTCCAGCCTAGCGGCCCAGCGCCTGCTTCAGCATGCGCCAGCCGTTCTGCAGGTGGCGCCTCGGCCCCCACACGTGCTTCGTGCGCATCATGTGCCAGCGCTGCGGCTCGTTGTCGGTGCCGGCGATCGGGCCGGCGTCGGGCACGTAGTCGGTGATGCCGACGGCGTCGGTGTCCCACGGGCCGGTGGTCTTGAACAACGTGGTCCTGGCGCCGTAGCGCGTCAGCGCCGCCGACATGCCGGACGCCATGAAGTCCATGTAGCGCGGCAGCGCCTCGGGGCGGCACAGATAGCCCTTGTTGAAGCCGACCGCGAGCAGGCGGAAGTGGACCGGATTCTTCTCGATGTAGCGCACGACCTCGGTGGTGTTGGCGGGATAGCGCGGCGAGAAGAAATCGTCGATCACCACGATGCCCTGGGGATTGACGATCTGGTTGGCGAGCTCGAGCTCGCGATAGACCGCGGTGCCGGTGTGCTCGCCGTCGATGTGGAACCAGCGGACGCTCTGGTGCATGGCCTTGAGGTCGAGCTTGGCCGGCAGGTCGGCCGACGGGCCCGACAGGCCCACGATGTTGGCGGGCTCGATGCCGGTCGACTGGATCGAGGCGCGCACCGCGGCTTCATCGAGTCTGAGGTCGCACAGGTAGAGCTTTTCCGATCCCTTGCGGTAGTTGGCCAGGAGCGACGCCGACCGGCCGCGCCAGACGCCTATTTCGAACAGGTCGCCGGGCGTGGTGGCTTGCTGGTCGAGCAGGGTGCGCCAGACGCAATAGGACTGGAACATGAACCAGCCCGGAATGGCGTCGATCTTTTCCCAACTGAGCATCGCTATCCTTGCCGCGAGAGGGCCTCGTTTGCGGCGCCTTGCTAACAGCGCCCCTTCGACGCTGCAAGCCGGCCAAAGGACGAGTATATCTTGCGTCCCGGCCGGGGGGGCGGTAGAGCCTCCGCAGCCCACGATGCCGTCCAACACGTTCGCTTACCGAGCAACAATCTGCCTGATCTGGGCCCTGGCGCTCTGGCACAGCTGGATCTGCCGTGGCCTGTTCGTCGACGGCTCGGCCTTCCTCGTCCAGATCGTCCGCCGCGAATGGTTCTTCGAGTTCTACCCGCCGCGGCGCTACGCCATGATCGCGGGCCAGATACCGGTCATGACCGCGATCGTCCTGGGCGTCACCGACCTGCACCTGCTGGGACGGCTGTTGTCGCTCGGCCTGTTCGGCCTGCCGACGCTGCTCTACACTTGGGCGCTCTATCGGGCGAGGAACGACTCGGTCCTGCTGGCCGGCGTGATCGCCGTCATCGGCGTGGTCTTCCTGCCGACCTCTTTCTTCATCGTCGGCGAGTACAGCACTGTCTATGCACTGGTGACGCTGGTCGGCGTTCGCCTGATCGCCAGCGACCGGCTGCGCGTGGGCGAGGGCCTCGTGCTCGTGGCGCTCGCCGCCTTCTCGCTGCGCGTCTACGAGGCGATGCTCCATATGGGTCCGTTGCTCGTGGCGATGACGCTGTGGCGGATCCGGCGCGCGCCGGCCCGGCCGGTCGTGCCGCTGCTCCTCTACCTGGCCGCCGCTGCGCTGTTCGGCGGCGCGTGCTGGGTGGCGATCGAGGCCATCGTCAATCCGTTCTCCCCGCTGATCGACGAGCATCTCGCCGATACGCTGAACCAGTCCAAGAATTTCTGGCAGAACATGCAGTTCGACCTGGCGTTCGGCGCCGCCCTGGTGATCGTGGCGTGGGCGTTGACCCGACCGGCCGATCTCGCGACGCCGCGACCCTATCGCTGGGCTGCCGTCCTGCTCGCGCTCCTCGTGCTCAGTCCGCTGCTGGCGCTGAGCGACACGCTGGTGCGGCCGTTGGCCAAGTCGCAGTACGTGTCGCGGACGATGGGCGGGCTGGTCGTCAGCGGAATCCTGGTCTTCCTGTGGTTCTTCTCGTCGGAGCTGCACAACCGGCTGAAGGCGCTGATCGTCCTGCATCGGCCGGACGCGGCGCGCCGGCTGCTTGCCTTCGCCTGCCTGCTGCCGCTGGCCGTGCTGCCGTCGGACATCTTCCTGTCGCGCACCTGGGTCGACTTTCTCGACGCGTCGCGCGTCGCGGTGACGTCCCACAGCGGTGTCGTCGCCTTCGAGGACACGCCGCTGTCGCGGATGCCCGGCATCCTGCTGGTCGAGAACTGGGTGCTGCCGAGCCAGAGCCTGGCGCTGCGGTCGAAGGCCACCGACGCCATCGTCCTGCCGCCCCGCGATTTTACCGAGTGGGTTCCGTTCACGCCGCTCGAGCCGCCCAATATGGGCCGTTTCTACTGGCACGATTAGGCAGCGCCCGTGCCCCCTGCAACCCTGTCTCGAGCGGCCATGTCTCCCGCGGCCATGTCGTCGGCGGCGGCCTATCGATGTGTCGTGCTGCTGCTGTGGAGCCTCGCTGCCTGGAACAGCCTCGCCTGTCGCGGCCTGTTCTGGGACGGCGCGGCGTTCCTGGTGAACATCGTCGATTTCGACAGGTTCCACGATTTCTATCCCGCGCGCGCGCACGTCGCCTGGGTGACGCAGTGGCCGTTGCTGCTGGCGATCAGGCTGGGCATCGACGACACCAGGCTGTTGGCGATGATCCAGTCGGCGGCGCTGTTCGCGGTCCCGGTCGGGTTCTATCAGCTCGCCCTCGCGCGTGCGCGCGCCGACGCCGCGCTGTTCGCGGCGGTGCTGGCCATCGTCGCCACGGTCTACCTGCCGACCTCGTTCTTCATCATCGGCGAATACAACACCACCTACGCCGCGGCGACGGCGGCGATGACGGTGGCACTCACGACCGGCGGCAGCCGGCGCGACGCGGCGATCCTGTGCGGCATCGGCGTGCTGTGCATGCGCTCCTACGAGGCGATGGTCTATCTCGGCCCGCTGCTGGCCGCCGCCGTGCTGTGGGCGACGTGGCGGCGCGTCGAGGGGCGGCGGCCCGCCCCCGGCCCCGCCGACGACGTCGCGCGGCTGCTCGGCTCGATCGGCGCGCTCGCCTTCGTGGGCGGCGCGCTGGTGTCGGGCATCACCATGGTCGAATACTGGCACCATCCGCATTTCGTGGCGGTGCGCGCCGCGGTGCCCGACTTCTGGCAGAACCTGCAGTTCGTCGTCCCGCTGATCGGCTTCGCGATCTTCGCCGCCCTGAGCGTCGCCTGGCCGCCGTGGCTGAAGAGCCGGCTGCCGGCGGTCGCGATCGGCATCCTGGCCGTGCTGCTGGTGGCGGTCCCGTGGATCCGGTCGATCCGTCCCGAGGCGTTCCTCTTCCCGCCATCGCACTATGTGGCGCGGACGGCGGCGGGCAGCGCGCTGTGGGCGATGCTGGCGGCGATGTGGATCCATACCGGCTGGCGGCGCCGGCCGCTCGCCGTGCTGGCTTGCCTGCGCGACGTCGCGGTCGGCCGGCGGCTTGCGTCGGCGATGGTCGTGCTGGTGGTGGCCGCGATGGTGCCCGATCTCGTGCTGACCCGGATGTGGACCGACTATCTCGGCTATTTCCGTGGCGTCGTGACCGGCCGCACCGGCGTGATCGCCGCGAGCACCCTGCCGCTGCAGGTCTGGCCGCAACGCCTGTTCGCCCAGCCCTGGACCTATCCGGCGCTCAGTGTCGTGCTGCACAGTGCACCCGGGCAGGCGATCGTGCTGGCCGACCGCGACTACAGCGAGGACCAGCCGTTCGACCCCGCGTGCGGGACGGTGCCCCGGCTCAACGGTTTCAGCTGGCGCTGAGGGGCTTCCACTGGCGCTGAGGGGCTTCCGCTGGCGCTGAGGGGCTTCCGCTGGCGCTAGGGCCTCATGCCGTGGCTCGACGGCCCGGTGCCGCGCACAGGGGCGGCGAGCTCGACGAACTCGCACAGGATCTTCCGCGTGTCGCGCGGGTCGACGATCTCCTCGATCCAGAACGACTCGGCGCTGCGGAAGGGCGAGCGCAGCTTGTTGAGGCGATCCTCGATCTCCTGCTGCTTGGCCTTGCGGTCGGGTGCTGCGTCTATTTCGGCGCGGTATGCCGCCTCGATGCCGCCTTCCAGAGGCAACGACCCCCAGCGACCGGAAGGCCAGGCATAACGCCAGTTGAGCCGCGCGCCGTTCTGGTGCGCCGCCCCCGCGACGCCGAAGGCATTGCGGATGATGAAGGTGCACCACGGCACGGTGGTCTGGAACATCGCCGACATCGTGCGCACGCCCTGGCGGATGACGCCGCTCTTCTCGGCCTCGAGGCCGATCAGGAAGCCGGGGCAGTCGCAGAAGTAGACGACGGGCAGATGGAACGTCTCGGCCATGTCGACGAAGCGCGCGACTTTCTGGCAGGCGTCGGCCGTCCAGCCGCCGCCGTAGAACATCGGGTCGCTGGCCATCACGGCCACCGGCCAGCCGTCGACCCGCGCGAAGCCGGTCACGACCGAGCGGCCGTAGAGCTTGCCCATCTCGAAGAACGATCCGGCGTCGACGATCTTCTCGACGATCGGGCGGATCTTGTAGACCTTGCGCACGTCGCGCGGGATCGCCTCGAACAGCGACTCCTCGCGGCGTGCCGGAGCGTCGGTCTGCGGCCCGCGCGGCGGGGTGTCGTAGACCGAGGAGGGCAGGTAGGAGAGGAAGCGGCGTGTCGCGGCGAACGCCTCCTCTTCGCTGTCGACCGCTTCGTCGATGGCGCCGGCGCGCAACTGGATCTCCCAGCCGCCCAACTCCTGCTTGTCGTACTGTTTGGCGCCGAGACGGTTCACGACCGGCGGTCCGGCCACGAACATCGCCGAGAGTTCCTTCACCATCACCGAATAGTGCGTGGCCGCGAGGCGCGCGGCACCCAGCCCCGCGACCGAGCCGAGACCGAGGCCCACGGTGGGCACGGTGCCCATGTTGCGCACCGTCCATTCCCAGCCGCTGACGCCCGGCACGTTGGCGCGGCCGGTGGTCTCGATCGTCTTGACCGAGCCGCCGCCGCCCGAGCCCTCGATCATGCGCACGATCGGCACGCGGTACTGGTGGGCGTAACGCTCGATGAAGATGGCCTTTTCCTTGATCGTGGCGTCGGCCGAGCCGCCGCGCACGGTGAAGTCGTCGCCGGTCACGGCGACCGGGCGGCCGTCGATCCTGGCGCGGCCCATCACGGCGTTGGACGGCGTGAGGTCGACCAGGTCGTTCTTGCCGTCGTATTCGGCCTTGCCGGCAGCCGAGCCGATCTCGCGGAAGCTCTCCTTGTCGACCAGCCGGTCGATGCGCTCGCGCACGGTGAGACGGCCGCCGTCATGCTGGCGCTTCACCTTGTCGGCGCCGCCCATGCGCTTCGTCATCTCCTGGCGCCGACGCAGCTCGTCCATTTCCGGTTGCCAGACCATGTTCAGCGCTTCCCCGGTGATTGTTTCAATCGTCTCAAAGCCGTGCCGGCTCGTACCCATGATGGCGCAAACCGGCTACACTGCAAGCATGAGGGGATCAGCCGCCAATCCGATGGATGGAACGAGGACGGGGCTCGCCGACGACACGAGCAACGCCAGCGTGCTGCTGGTCGCCCGTTGCCTGATCGCGGGATTGTTCCTGTGGTCGGGCGTCGGACAGGTCCAGGGCTACGACGAGACCGCGGCCTTCATGATCCACAACGGCGTGATGGCGAACCTGCTGCCGGTCGCGGTGTTCATCGAACTGGCGGGCGCCATCCTGCTGATCGCGGGCTACCGCATGCGCTTCACGTCGCTGGCGCTCGCGAGCTTCTGCGTGCTGACGGCGCTGCTCTTCCACGCCAACTTCGTGGACCATCAGCAGATGTTCCATTTCCTGAAGAACTGCGCGATCGCCGGCGGCCTGCTGTCGCTCTACGTGTCCGGCCCCGGCACGCTTTCGTTCGACGGGCTGAGCGCCGCCGCCGAAGACTGAGCGGGCGCTCCCCCAGCGCGGATTTGCCGGCTTAAGGAGACGCGCGCTCGTCGCGATGGAATTCCACGTAGAAGCGCACCGGTCCCAGAAGCTCGACACGATGGCGGACCTCCGGCTCGACCACGCCCGGCCGGCCGGGCTCGAGGATGCATTCGGAAGGTGGATTTTCGATGCAGTAGCGCAACTTCCCTTCCTGGACATGGATCAGCGCCCAGACGCCGCGCTTGGTGTCGTGTGAACCCAGCAGGGCGGCCGGCACGGTGTCCTGGGTGAACTCCGGCGTCCGTCGATAGGCTGTGAATTCCGCGGGAACAGGCATGATGGTCTCCGACTCGTGAGCCTGCCCACGGGTATAGGTTCGACAAGGATCGAGCAACGATCGCCGCCGGGTGCGGTCAATCCGGGACAGACGCCAACCCCTTTACCTGATAGTACTTTCTCCGCCCAACACGCGAGAACGGTGAAATGCCAGCAAGCACGACAGCAGCGCCCGCACCCGGAAGCGGTCCTCTCTCAGTTTGGTGGAAGATCGCCGCCATCGTCACGATGGTCTTCGGCTTCACGATCCTGATCGGCTTGACCGTCGAGGCCTATCGCAAGGCGCCACCGATCCCCACGAGGGTGCTGGGACCCGAAGGCGCCGTCGTCTTCACCAACGACGACGTGGTCGCGGGTCAGCAGGTCTTCCTCAAGTACGGCCTCATGGCCAACGGCACGATTTGGGGCCACGGCGCCTATCTGGGGCCGGACTTCTCGGCGCAATACCTCCACAACTGGGCGCTCGACGTCGCCGACCAGATGGCGCGGGAGCGATTCAAGCGTCCGTATGTCGAGCTGTCCGCCGACCAGCAGGGCGAAATCGACGGCAAGGTCGCCCGCACCATGAAGGAGAACCGCTACGACTCCTCGACCGGCACCTTGAGCCTGAGTGCCGCGGATGCCGATGCCTTCAAGAATCAGATCGTCTACTGGACGGACTACTTCGTGACGCCCGCCAACAATGGCGGGCTGGCCGTCAGATTGGTCGCCGACCCGCAGGAGTTACGCCAGTTGACGGCGTTCTTTGCGTGGACCGCCTGGGCCGCGACCGCCGCACGGCCCGGTGCTGCGCATTCCTACACCAACAACTTCCCTTACGATCCGCTCGCCGGCAACGTGCTCACCGGCGGGCCGGTCATCTATAGCGTCCTCAGTCTCGTGTTCCTGCTGGCGGGCACGGCTGTCGTGCTGCTCGCGTTCGGCAAGTTCGCTCAGCTCGGTTGGCATAGTCCTCAGTGGCGGCCGGCACGTACCGCGATCCCGCCGACACCGGCGGCGATCTTCGAGACCACGGAAACGCAGCGGGCGTCGCTGAAATTCATGGTCGTCGCTGCCTTGCTCTTCCTCACCCAGGCTCTGATCGGCGGCGGCGTCGCGCACTATCGCGCCGAGCCCGGCGATTTCTTCGGCCTCGACCTGTCGGCGTTCCTGCCCAGCAACCTCCTGCGTACCTGGCATCTCCAGCTCGCCATCCTGTGGATCGCGACGGCCTATGTCGGCGGTGCACTGTTCGTGGCCGGCATGCTGGGTCGCAACGAACCGGTCGGGCAGCGTCGCGCCATCCATGTCCTGTTCGCGGCCGTGGTCTTCGTCGCGGTCGGCAGCCTGCTCGGCGAATGGGCCGGGATCCTGCAATGGCTGGGCAAGGCGTGGTTCTGGTTCGGCAATCAGGGCTGGGAATACCTGGAAATCGGCCGCGCCTGGCAGATCCTGCTCGCCATCGGCCTGGTCTTCTGGTTCTGCCTGTTGTGGCGCAACGTGGCGCCGGCCCGGCGCGACCCCGAACGGCGCGGACTCATCGTGTTCTTCCTGATCGCAGCCGCGGCGATCCCGGTGTTCTATCTGCCGGCGCTTCTGTACGACGGCACCACCC
>JBEPUH010000029.1:0-56699 GCA_041691635.1 Hyphomicrobiales bacterium | reverse complement strand
GAGACTGACATGTCTAACTTGCTCGGCACTGACATTTACATTTTGCGTCTACAGGTCGTTATCGTCGAAAAACCCTTATGTTCCGGGCCTCCCTAGCCTATCGTCCGGCGTGTTTCCCGCTCCGGACAGGATGAATTCGATGACAAATCTCGCCCGCCGCCGCGTCCTCGCCGGCGCTGTCTCCTCCGCTCCGCTGGTCTTCGCCGCACGAGCGGGCTTGGGCCAGACCTGGCCGGCGCGGCCGATCCGCTACGTCGTGCCGTTCGCCGCAGGCGCCGGCATCCTCGACATCATGGCGCGCATCGTCGCCCAGCACCTGAGCGAGGCGACCGGTCAGCAGGTCGTGGTCGACAACCGCCCGGGCGCCGGAGGTAATGTCGGCGCCGACATCGTCGCCAAGGCAACGCCCGACGGCTACACCATCATGATGGGCAACACCGCGCTGGTGGTGGCGCCCAACCTGTTCAAGCACATGACCTTCGATCCGCTGACCGACCTGGTGCCGGTCACCATGGTCAACTCAGCGCCGCTGATGCTGGTCGTGCATCCTTCGCTGCCGGTGACCTCGGTGAAAGAGTTCATCGCCTACGCCAGGCAGAACGCCGGCAAGCTCAACTACGGCTCGGGCGGCATCGGCACCACGCCGTTCCTGGCCGTCGAGCTGCTGAAGTCGATGGCGGGCTTCGACGCCGTGCACGTGCCCTACAAGGGCGGCGCGCCGGCGCTCGCCGACCTGGTGGCGGGCCAGCTCGCCTTCACCATCGAGAACGTGCCGGGCACACTGCCGTTCGTGAAGGACGGCAAGCTGCGCGCGCTCGGCATCTCGAGCGCCAGGCGCCTACCGCTGGTGGCCGACCTGCCGACGATCCAGGAGGCCGGCGTCCCGGGCTACGAGATGATCGGCTGGAACGGCATCTTCGTCCCCAAGGGCACGCCGCCGGACATCTCCGCCAGGCTGCACGACGTGCTGGCGAAGATCCTGGCCGACGCCGCGACGCGGAAGCAGCTCGCCGACCTCGGCGCCGAGGCCATCGGCAATCCGCAGCCCGCGTTCGCCGCCTTCGTGAAGCAGGAATCCGAGCGCTGGGGCCGCATCATCCGCGAGAAAGGTATCAAGCCGGAGTAACTGAAACGTCCGCCCGCCAACGTTTCGGGGGCCATAACGACCAAGATGGGTGATTTGGGCCATCGCGTTTAGAATGCGCGGCATGACAAAGAACATCCTCGAATGGGGCTGGCGCACGTCGGCGCCGAACTCTTCCGCTTCGGACTGGACACCCGCGCCGACTCTGCTCGGTGGTCGTGATCCCAACATCGACGTTGCCGCCGCCGGCGACCTGAAGTGTCAAGGCGCGTGCGGCCAGGGCGGCAGCTATGGCACCACGGGTGCTTACAGCGTCAACGGCAAACCCGTGTGCCGGAACTGCGCGGTCAAAATCCTGAAGATTGAAAATCTTCCTGGTGCCCAGCAGAATGAACTGCTGAAAAGCCACGAACTCGAGTGAGCGCATCCATTGAATTCGACAACCGATCGTCAAACTGCCTTGAGAAGGGTTGCCGCAGGCGACATTTTTTATGCCGACGGCTCGACCGGCTCGACCAGAGTCTGTCTCACGATGCTGGTCAATGAGGCGACGATCCTGGCGCGGAATATCCCGACCCAGGCGATCTACGAATTTGACCGCAGGACCGGCATCGCGGTCAGATATTTTTCATCGCGGGCGGTTTACTACACCATCGTTTCCGTGGCTCGCCTGCCCCACGACATCCATGAGATCTTTCTGGAGCTCGACGAAAAGTACCGGGATGGAGAGTATCGTCGAGCCGAAGATTCCAACTGGGAGGGCTCCCCGGCTGAGCTCGCTTTGACCGAGGAGCAGAAGCGCGCCCACTTATTTATTGGCGACTTCTATCGGACGAACCCGCTGCCGCCGGCAAGCCGCTAGGCTAGCACGTCCTGCGGCACCCTCACCCAGCCTTCCATCAGGCGGCGGGCGGAGCGGCTCATCATCACCTTGGTGACGATCCATTGGCCGTTCTCCTCGCGCGCCTCGGCGCCGACATTCAACACGCCCGATGGATGGCCGAACGTCACCCGCCCGTCGGCGCCGATCGGCGCCAGCCAGCTGACCACCGTGCCGGGAATCGCCGCCGCGGCCGCCAGCGCCACCGCGCCGGTGCCGGTCATGGCATGGTGCAGCACGCCCATGGAGAAGATGCGCGCCAGCAGGTCGATCGAGGCCGCGGTCACCTTCCGGCCATCCGACGCGGTGTAGCCGGCCGGCGCGGCCACGAACGAAAGCTTGGGCGTGTGCTGGCGCGTCTCGGTCGCCTCGCGCGGCGTCTTGACCAGGCCCATGGCGACGGCGGCGTGCGCGCGCACGGCCTCGGCGAGCGCCAGCAATTTCTTGTCGCCGTTGACGTCGCCCTGCAGCTCGGTGCCTTTCAGTCCGAGCCGCGCGGCATCGACGAAGATCGTCGGATTGCCGGCGTTGATCAGCGTCGCCTCGATCCGGCCGACACCCGGCACGTCGAGTGTATCGATGCGGTTGCCGGTCGGGAACATCGCGCCGCCGCCACTCTCGCCGTCGTCGGCGGCGGGATCGAGGAACTCCAGCCGCACCTCGGCCGCCGGGAAGGCCACGCCGTCGAGCTCGAAGCCGCCCAGCTCCTCGACCTCGCCGTTCCTCATCGGCACGTAGCTGACGATGCGCTTGCCGATGTTGGCCTGCCAGATGCGCACCGTCGCCGTGCCGTCGGCCGGCGCGGCCACGAGGCCCGTGCTGATGGCGAACGGGCCGACCGCCGTGCTGAGGTTGCCGCAGTTGCCCGACCAGTCGATCACCGGCGCGTCGATCGCCACCTGGCCGAAGAGATAATTCACGTCGCAGTCGGGCCGGTCGGATTTCGACAGGATGACGACCTTGGAGGTGCTCGAGGTGGCGGCGCCCATGCCGTCGGTCTGCTTGCCGTAGCGGTCGGGACTGCCGATGACGCGCAGCAGCAGCCGCTCGCGCGCGCCCTTGTCGGCGGGCAGATCGTGCTCGAGGAAGAACACGCCCTTGCTGGTGCCGCCGCGCATGTAGACGGCAGGAATCCTGAGCTGCTGCACGCGAACCTCGATGCAAAAAATTGCGGCACCCGAGCTTAGGCGCGTCGGGCCGAACGCGCTAGGATGGCCGAAAACCGGGAGGAAAGAGTGAGAATTCGCACGCAGGCCGACATCGACGCCCTGGAGAAGGTGCCGGTCACCGAGCGCATCCGCCAGACGAACGTCCTCGACCTGCTGCGCGATGCCGCGACCGCGCACGGCGACGGGATCGCCATCCGCTTCCTCTCGGGCACGACGCCGGCCGATCCGGTGCGCGACGTCAGCTTCACCGAGGTCCTGCGTCACACGATCCAGGCCGCCAACCTGCTGCACGCCCACGGCATCGGCCCCGACGACACCGTGACTGTGCTGATGCCCAGCGTGCCGGAGACCTTCTTCGCCCTGTGGGGCGCGCAGATCGGCGCCGTCGCCAATCCGGTGAACTATTTCCTCAACGCCTCGCAGATCGCCGGCATCATGAAGGAGGCGGGCGCCAAGGCGTTGATCGCCGCCGACGCCTCGCTCTTCTCCGACATCTGGCCGAAGGTGGAGGAGATCCGCGCGGCGATCCCCGGCCTCAAGGTCTTCCGCGTCGGCGGCCTCACGGTCGGCAACACCGCGCCGCTGCCGGCGGGCGTGATCGACTTCGTGGCCGAAGCGGCAAAGCAACCCGGCGACCGGCTGATCGCGCCCAAGCGGCTGGAGCGCGACACGGTGGCCGCGCTGTTCCACACCGGCGGCACGACCGGCCTGCCCAAACTCGCCAGGCACACGCACGGCGCGCTGGCGCTGATGGCGTGGACGCAGCTCCTGATGTTCGACCTGCCGGCCGGCACGCGCTTCCTCAATCCGCTGCCCCAGTTCCACGTCGGCGGCTCGCTGGTCGGTGCACTCTCGCCGGTCGCCAACGGCTGGACGGTCGTGATCCCGACGCCGCTGGGCGCGCGCAATCCCAACGTGGTGCGCGACTGGTGGAGCATCGTCGAGCGCAACCGGGTGAACGTGGGCGGCGCGGTGCCGACGTCGCTGGCCGCCATCATGAACGTGCCGCGCGACGGCCACGACACGTCTTCGCTCAAGGCCTTCGTCTCGGGCGGCTCGACGGTGCCGGTCGACCTGATCCGGCGCATCGAGCGCGAGGTCGGCGTGCCGGTGGTCGAGGGCTACGGCATGACCGAGGTGCACTGCTATTCGACGATGAACCCGCTGCACGGCGAGCGCCGGCCGGGCTCGGTCGGCCTGCGCCTGCCCTACACCCAGGTACGTGTCGCCGACGTGGGAACGGACGGCGCGATCAAACGTGACTGCGCGCTCGACGAGATCGGCCATGTGCTGATGCGCGGCCCGCAGGTGACACCGGGCTATCTCGACCCGCGCCACGACAAGGGCGCGATGCTGGCCGACGGCTGGCTCGACTCGGGCGATCTCGGCCGGCTCGACGCCGACGGCTATGTCTGGCTGACCGGACGCTCGAAGGACCTGATCATCCGCGGCGGCCACAACATCGACCCCATCGTCATCGAGGAGGTGCTGGTGCGCCATCCCGCCGTCGAGACCGCCGCCGCCGTCGGCCTGCCCGACACCTATGCCGGCGAGCTGCCGATCGCCTTCGTGCAGCTCCGCCCCAACGCCACGGTCACCGCCGAGGAGCTGCGCGAATTCTGCCGCCAGGAAATCCCCGAGCGCGCCGCCGTGCCGGTGCAGGTCGTGACGATCGCGGTGATGCCGCTCACCGGCGTCGGCAAGATCTTCAAGCCGGCGCTGCGCCTCGACGCCGCCCAGCGCGCCTTCGATGCGGCGCTCGAGCCGGTGCGCGGCGATGGAGCCCGGGCCGAGGTGACGGTGCGCAACGATCCCACGCACGGCACGCTCGCCGTGGTGACGATCGCGGGCGCGCCGGTGGCAACGCACGCCTCCCTCACCCAGCGCTGTGCTGAGCTGCTGGGCGGCTTCCAGATTCGGCACAACGTCACCTTCGTCTGAGCCGCCTCCGGAGGAATCGCCTGTAACGCCGGCCCGCCTGCATCGGAGGCCAATCCTCCGGAAATTCCGGAAATTCCTGAGGACCGGCCCCGAAAAAAAGCATCGCTCGCGAGGAGCGCCGGCTGGCCTGGCACCCAGCCGCGCGACCGCACGCGCAGGCTCGCGCCGGCACCCCGACGAACCGCAAGGTCCGGGACACTATATAGCGTTTACCGCAATCAATGTCAACGCGAAAAACGCTTTTTCAAGAAGGGGAGGCTCCGGCACGTTCGTTGCGGAAGACCATCCAGGCGAACAGCAGCATCGACGCGAGGGCGATGATCGAGCCCGCGGCGGCCAGCGGCTCGCCCGCCGGGCGCCCGGTGGTCAGCAGGCCGACGCCGATCGCCATGACGATTGTGCCGGCGATCCACGCCCACACCTGCACGAGGGCGGCCTTGCTGCCCTCGAGGGCGGGGTGCAGCCGGTAGTAGAGCCCGAACAGGAAGAGCGACACCCAGCCCAGCAGGTTGAGGTGCGCGTGGGCGGGATAGGCCGAGTGATTGTCGGAGATGGCCATCTGCAGGCCCCAGACCATGCCCGCGATCACCAGGACGACCGCGGCCTTGAAACACAGCGACGACGCTCTCATGACACTCTCCCCCCGTCGAATTTCGCGCCGCCGATTACGCCGGCGACGGGGCTTCATCAGGCGCCCCGGCATGGTTATCCTATGCGCGTTCACGCAAAACCAACAGCCGGAGGATCCCCATGGCGCTCACCCTCACCAGCAGCAGCTTCAAGGAAGGCGCGACCCTGGGCATGGACCACATCCTGTCGGCCGACTACGGCTTCGGCTGCGGCGGCGGCAACAAGAGCCCGCAGCTTTCGTGGTCGGGCGTGCCCGCGGGCACCAGGAGCTTCGCCGTCCACTGCTTCGATCCCGACGCGCCGACGGGCAGCGGCTTCTGGCACTGGGTGATGGTGAACATTCCCGCCGACGCGACCGAGCTGAAGCTCGACGCCGGCAATCCGAAATCGGGCCTGCTGCCCAAGGGCGCGCTGCAGACCCGCACCGACTTCGGCAAAGCAGGCTACGGCGGCCCCTGCCCGCCCGAGGGCCACGGCCCGCACCGCTATCAGTTCACGCTGTTCGCGGTGAAACAGGATGCATTGCCGGTAAATGCAGACACGTCGGCGGCGATCGTGGGCTTCAACCTGCATTTCAACACGATCGAGAAGGTGACGCTGACGGGCGTGTTCAAGCGGTGAACAGGCTCTTCAGCGCGACGGCGGCCTTCTTCCCGATGACGGCTGCGGGCGCCCCGGGCGCCGCCCACGCGGCCGACATCAAGGTGATGGCCTCCGGCGCCTTGAAGGGTGTGCTGACCGAGTTGCTGCCGGACTTCCAGAAATCATCCGGCCCCACCGTGACGGTCGTGTACGGGCCGGCCGGCGCCATCGCCAAGCGACTCCAGAACGGCGATGCCGCCGACGTGGCGATCGTGAGCAGCACGCAGCTCGACAGCCTTGTCGCCCGGAAGAAGATCGTCGCCGGCAGCGGCGGCCCAATCGGCGGCATTGCCATCGGTGTCGCCATCAAGAAGGGCGCACCCCGGCCGGATATCACGACGGTCGACGCGTTCAAGCGGACCATGCTCGCCGCCGAGTCCATCGGCTATCGCGACCCGGCGACGGGTTCCACGTCCGGCACCTGCACGGCGCATATGATCGAAAAACTGGGCGTCACCCGCGAGCTGCAGCCCAAGACCAAGCTGGACAATCCGGACGGCGAGCATCCCGAGATCGTGTTCCAGGCGCTCGTCACCGGCGAGACGGAACTGCAGTTCGGCCAGATCACCGAGATCGCGATGGCCTCCGGCATAGAACTGCCGGGTCCGCTCCCGGACGCGCTGCAGCAGGCGACGGTGCTGACGGCGGAGCTCTCCACCGTGAGCAAGGCGCCGGAGGGCACCAAGGCATTCATCGGCTTTCTTGCTGGACCCACTGCCGTCGCGAGACTGAAGGCCCACGGTTTTCAACCGGCAGTCTCTCGATAAGCCAAGCCGGTGCACAGACACAGGTGAAGGACATCGCAGGACGCATCGCCTTGATCGTCGGCTCGCTGCTGGTCGGCCTGATCCTGCTCGAGTTGGGCATTCGGCTCACCGATGGCCCCGAAGCGCTGACGCACTGGCCCAACCTCGTCCTGGAGGCGCGGGTGCGGCGGGTCGACAACGGCCGCATGATCTACGATCCGCGGCTCGGCTTCGCGCCGCGACCGGGACTGTCCAACGACGGTCTACATTACGACGACCACGGCTTTCGCCTGTCGCCGACCGCGCCCGCGGCGCCGCTGGCCGAACCGCCCATCCTCGTGGTGGGCGATTCCTTCGCGCATGGCGACGAGGTGGCCGATAGCGAGGCCTGGCCGGCACGGCTGCAGGCCCTGACGAGCCGGCGGGTCGTGAATGCGGCCGTCAGTGCCTACGGCATCGACCAGACCGTGTTGCGCGCCGAAGCCGTGGCGGCCGAGGTGAAGCCCGCGGCTCTCGTGCTCGGCTTCATCGCCGACGACGTGAGGCGCAGCGAGATGAAAAGGACCTGGGGTGCCGAGAAGCCCTATTTCGCGCTGGTCGATGGCGTCCTGGTGCTGCGCAACGTGCCGGTGCCGCCGTCGCCCCCGCCGGCCGACACGCTGTCGATCTGGCAGCGCCTGTTCGGGCGTTCGCTGCTGGTCGACTTCGTCCTGCAACGCCTGGGCTGGCAATACGAATGGACGATCGACCATGAGCGGGTGATGTCCGCGCGCGAGGGCGAGCAACTGCTCTGTCCGTTGATGCGCCACGTCGCCAGCCTTCACCTGCCGACCCTCGTCGTGGCCGAATACGACTCCTACGTCTGGCGCGATCCCGCCTACGCGCCCGTGGTGCGGGCGGTCTCGGACAAGGTGCTGGGGTGCGCCGCCGCGGCCGGCCTGGCGACGCTCGACATGTTCGGTCCGATGGAGGCCGCCGTGAAGCAGCGCGGCGTCGAAGCGCTGTACCGTGTCGCCCATCCAGGTCCGGAGGGAACGCGAATCGCCGCGGAAGCGATTGCCGCCGAACTGCAAAAGCGCCGCATGTTGGCGCGGTAGAATGCAGGACCTTGCCCCGCGCATCGGCTACGCTTGGCGCGAATGAACACCGTTGCGCTCTATCGCGGCACGGCAGCGCTCATCTGGGTGCTGGCGCTCTGGCATTGCTGGACCGCGCGCGGCCTCTACCTGGACGGCAGCAGCGCGCTGTTCGGCATGATGAAGAACGGCGGCTACGCACTCTTCTACAACGAGCGTGCCACGCTGATGGCGGTGACCCAGGCGCCGGCCGCAGCCGCCATCCATCTCGGCGTCACCGACTCCCGGTTCCTGGCGCGGCTGCTCTCGGTGGGGCTCTTCTTCGTCCCGACGGCGTTCTATCATGCCGCCCTGTTCAGGGCGCGCCGCGATCCCGCGCTGCTGGCGATCGCGGTCTGCGCGCTGGCGATCGTCTTCCTGCCGATGTCGTTCTTCATCATCGGCGAATACAACAGCGTGCATGCCGCCCTCCTGTTCGCGACCCTGGTGCTGGCGACCGGAACCCGTCCGACGATCGGCGACGGCCTGCTGCTGATCGTGCCGGCGGCGATCCTGGTGCGCTCCTACGAGACGATGTCCTGCTTCGGTCCGCTGCTGGCCGCGTTCACCGTATGGCGCATGGGGTTTGGCGGAGGACGGGACGCCGGACGGCAGCGCATCGCATCGCTGCTCTATGCACTGGCCGCAGCGCTGTTCCTGGTATCGGCGGCATTCGCCGTGCGGGCCCTTCTCGATCCGCTCAATCCGGCACCGCTCGGCGACGCGCTGCTGAACGTCGGGGCGTTCTGGCGCAATCTCCAGTTCATGCTGCCGTTCGGCGGGCTTGTGATCCTCCTGATCGCAGCGCTCGTGGTGCCGCGCCTGCTCTACTCGCCCCGCCTTTTCTGGCTGGCGGCCCTTCCCCTCGTGCTGTTGGCGATGTGCCCTCTGTTGTGGCTGGTCGACATCGGCATCCGGCCGTTTCCCCGAGCGCACTATCACTCCCGCACCATGGGCGGTCTCGTTGTAGCCGGCCTCGTCGTGACCTTGTGGCTTTATGCGAGCCGCCCGTCGTGGGCCCCGCGGGCGATCGCCTTGCTGGCAAACCCGTCGATCTCGCGCCGGTGGCTTGCGTGGCAGATGGCGGCGCTCGCGGCCGCGGTGCCGGCGGATCTCATGCTCACCGAGGTCTGGCGCGATAGCCTCGCCGTGTTCCAGTCGACGATCTCGGCCCGTACCGGTCCGATTCCCATCGAGGACACGGTGTTTCTCCGATTGCCCTATGCGCAGATGATCGAGCAGTGGACGATGCCCAGCGAGAGCGTCGTGCTGCGGCGCGCCAGGACCGACGGCATCATCGTGCAACAGCGGGACTTCGCCGCCTGGCAGCCGTTCGACCCGCTGAAGCCGCTGCCGCCCAACGTGGAGAAATTCGTCTGGGGCGAGCAGGCGTCCGGCTCGGCGCGCTAGTGCGATTTGGCGGCTAGTTGCACCGGGGAGAGATCCCTCGCAATTGCGCGGAGGTTACTCCGCGCTACTCGGGATGAGCGCCAAGGGCGCTCACTCCGCCGCCACCTTCGTCCTCAGCTTCGCCGTCGCCGCCTCGTCGACCGAGCCGTCGGCCTTGAGCGCCACGCCGTAATGCTCGCGCGCCGCCTTGGCTGAGACGAGCCCGCGCGCCACGTCGTCGGCGACCTTGGCGGCCGGCCGCACGTGCGGGTCGCCGTAGCCGCCGCCGCCGGGCATCGAGACGCGCAGGCGCTCGCCGACCGGGACGCTCGACTGCGCCTTGGCCGGTAGTTGCTTGCCCGACACCAGCTCGACCCGGCCGGTCATGCCGCTCAGACCGCCGGCGCGGCCGCGCGGCGGATAGACGACCCGGTCGAAACTGGTGGAGATGGCGAACGGCATGTCCTCGGCGGTCTCGATCTCCATGATCTGGCCCAGGCCGCCCCTGAACTCGCCGGCGCCGCCCGAGTCCTGGCGGTACTCCTTGTTCCAGATCAGGACGGGCGCGATCGTCTCGGTGATCTCGACCGGCACGTTGCGCACGCCCGACGGGAACGCCGTCGCGGAAAGGCCATCGAGCTTGGGCCGCGCGCCGGTGCCGCCGGAGTGGAAACCGGTGACGTTGAACGGCGTCGCGCGGCGCAGTTGCTCGGGATCGCCCTCGACCCGGCCCATGCCGCCCATCAGGCGCACGTTCCACAGGCACGAGGTGCCCTCGGCCGGGACGCCGTCGGGCACCGCCTGCTGCAGGCAGCCGAACACCACATCCGGCAGCATCTGGCCGATGATCGAGCGGCCCTGCACCGCCGCCGGATGGGTGGCGTTCAGGATGCAGCCTTCTGGCGCGGTCACGCGGATCGTTGCCAGCGACGCGGTGTTGTTGGGCACATGAGGCGCCACGATGCACTTCACGCCAAAGCTGGTGTAGGCCTCGGTGTAGCAGAGCGGCACGTTGATGCCGAACGGCACCATGCCGGGCGAGCCCGCGAAATCGACGTCGATGCCGGTCGGCCCGATGGTGAGCCTGGCCTTGAGCTCCATCGGCACGCCGTTGATGCCGTCGACCATCATGGTGTTGTGGTAGGTGCCGTGCTTCAGCCTGCCGATCGCCTCGAGGCTGGCGTCGCGCGAATGGTCGAGGATGTGCTTGGCGAGATCGTCGAGATGCTCGAGCCCGAACTCGTCCATCATCGCGACCAGCCGCTGGCCGCCCACTTCGTTGCTGGCGATCTCCGAATAGATGTCACCGATCACCTGCACCGGCTCGCGCACGTTGGCCTTGATCAGGTCGATCAGCCAGATGTTCATCTCGCCACGGTCGACGATCTTGGTGATCGGGATGTAGATTCCCTCCTCGTAGACCTGCTGCGCCGCGGCGACGATGCCGCGCCCGCCGATGTCGACGACGTGCAGGGTGCAGGCGAACAGCCCGACCGGCGCGCCGCGGCGGAAGGTCGGCGTCACGATCACGATGTCGTTCAGGTGGCCGGTGCCCTGCCACGGGTCGTTCAGGATGAAGGCGTCGCCCTCGTTCATCTTGTCGATCGGAATCTTGTCGAGCACATGTTTGGTGCTGGCCGCCATCGAGTTGACGTGGCCCGGCGTGCCGGTCACCGCCTGGGCCAGCATGCGGCCCTGGACGTCGTAGACGCCGGCCGAGAGATCGCCGGCCTCGCGCGTGGCCGTGCCGAACGCCGTGCGCACCAGGGTCTGCGCCTGCTCCTCGACCACGGAGATCAGGCGGTTCCACATCACCTGGTATTCGATGCGGCTGAGCGGATGGTTGGCCCTCCTGGAAGACATGGACGTACTCATTGCGCGGCCTCCTGCAGAGCGGCTGACCTGGAAGTAAGACGGATGGCGCCCGAAGAGTCGAGCCGGGCGATGAAGCCCGACGTGACGATGGTGGTGGTCTCGTCCTCGGCGATGACCGCCGGCCCCTGGATTTCGTTGCCGGGCTTCAGCGAGCTGCGGGCATAGACCGGTACGGTCACGAATTCGCGCGTCAGCGGGTCGAACAACTTCCTGTCACCCTGAGCGGAGCGAAGGGTCTCATCGCCGCCACCGGGAGGTCCTTCGCTCCGCTCAGGACGACCGATGCCGGGCGCCGGCGCCTCGGCACGCAGGATCCAGGCCACGACCTCGATGTCGAGGGCCGGGATCACGCGGTTGAACAGGGCGCGGTAGCCCGCGTCAAAGCGCTTCTGGAGCTCGGCCACCGTGTCTTTCGTGAACGGCCCGTCCGGCAGGTCGACCAGGATCTCGTGGCCCTGGCCCGCATAGCGCATGTCGGCGGCGCAGGCGATCTTCACCGGGGCATTGGGCGCGCCCAGCTTCACGACGCCGGTCGCCTCCTTCTCCATCTCGACGAACATGGCGTTCACCGCGCCGGGATCGAAGGTGCCGAGCCGCACGAAGCGCGAGCGCACGACCTCGAACGCGATCGGCGCGCGCAGGAAGCCGACCGCCGAGCCGACACCGGCACTGGCCGGGATCAGCACGTCGGAGATGCCGAGCTTTTCGGCCAGCCGCGCGGCATGGAGCGGCGCGCCGCCACCGAAGGCAATCAAGGTGCGACCCGCCAGCTCCGCGCCGCGCTCGACGGCGTGGACGCGGGCGGCATTGGCCATGTTCTCTTCCACGACCTCGGAGACGCCGAAGGCGGCCATGGTGGTGTCGAGGTCGAGCTTGGCGCCGACATGTGTGTCGAGCGCGGCGCCCGAGAGCTTGGCGTCGAGCATGATCGAGCCGCCGGCGAAACGGTCGGGATCGATGCGGCCCAGCACCACGTTGGCGTCGGTCACGGCGGGCCGCGTGCCGCCCTGCTTGTAGCAGGCGGGGCCGGGATCTGAGCCGGCACTTTCGGGGCCGACGGTGATGCGCTTCATCGCATCGACGCCCGCGATCGAGCCGCCGCCCGCGCCGATCTCCACCATCTCGATGACCGGGATGCGCACCGGCAGGCCGCTGCCCTTCATGAAGCGATAGCGGCGATCGACCTCGAAGCTGCGCGAGGCCATCGGCTTGCCGTCGTCGATGATGCAGATCTTGGCGGTGGTGCCGCCCATGTCGAAGCTGAGGATGCGGTCGATGCCCATGTTCCCGGCGATCCAGGTCGACAGGATCACGCCGCCCGCCGGGCCGGACTCGACCAGGCGGATGGGAAAGCGCACCGCGGTCTCGAGCGTCGTGAGGCCGCCGCCCGAGGTCATCAGCAGCAGCGGGCAGTCGAAGCCCGCCTGCTTGACGCGGGCGCTGAGGTTCTCGAGGTAGCGCGCCATCAGCGGCTGCACGTAGGCATTGGCGCAGGTCGTCGAGAAGCGCTCGTACTCGCGCACCTCGGGGCAGACCTCGCTCGACACCGAGATGCGCACGCCCGGCAGCCGCGCGGCCAGGATCTCGGCCGTGCGCTTTTCATGCGTCGGGTTGGCGTAGCTATGGAGAAAGCCGACCGCGACGGCCTCGACCTTCTTCTGCTTCAAGGTCTCGGCCAGCGCCTCGACCGCCTTTTCGTCGAGCGGCATGCGGATGGCGCCCTTGGCGTCGCTGCGCTCGGGCACCGTGAAACGGAGCGTGCGCGGCACCAGCGGCTCGGGCTTTTCGATGAAGATGTCGTACTGCTCGAAGCGGTTCTCCTGCGCCATCTCGATCGAGTCGCGGAAGCCCTGCGTCGTCACCAGCGCGGTGAGCGCGCCCTTGCGTTCGATGATGGCGTTTGTGGCCAACGTCGTGCCGTGCACGATCAGGCCGACCTGGCCCGGCTCCACCTTGCCGAGCTTCAACGCGCGCAGGATGCCGTCGAGCACGCCGTCTTCCGGCGCGGTCTTGGTGGTCAGGACTTTCGCCGAATAGCGCGCGTCGGGCGTCTCCAGCACCACGTCGGTGAAGGTGCCGCCGATGTCGACGGCGAGTCGGACTGAATCGAGCATGGTGGAGTTAGGCATAGTGGCAGGCGGCATGGTGACTTTCTCCAACAGGCCGCAGCAGCGGCTCCTCGACCCGGCAGCGATCGGTCGCGGCCGGGCAGCGTGAACTGAAACGGCAGCCCGGCGTTATGTCCGTCGTCAGCTCGCCCTTGATCGGCGGCGCGCCGCGACGGTGCGTCGGGTCGGTCGACGGCACGGCCGCCAACAGAGCCTTGGTGTACGGGTGTCTCGGGTCGCGCCACAAGGTGCCGTGGCCGGCGCTTTCCACGATGCGGCCGAGGTACATCACCAGCACCCGGTCAGCGAAGTAGCGCACGACGCTGAGATCGTGGCTGATGAACAGGTAGCTGAGGCCGAGGTCGCGCTTGAGGTCGACCAGCAGGTTCAGGATTTGCGCCTGGATCGACACGTCGAGCGCCGACACCGGCTCGTCGCAGACGATCAGCGCCGGCTGCAGGATCAGCGCGCGGGCGATGCCGATGCGCTGGCGCTGGCCGCCGGAGAATTCGTGCGGATAGCGGTCCAGCGAATCGGCCGGCAGCCCGACCCGCGTCACGATCTCCTGCAGGCGCCGTTCGCGCTCGGCGCGGTTGCCCAGGCGATGCACCTTGAGCGCGGTGTCGAGCACGGTGCGAATCGTCTGGCGCGGATTGAGCGAGCCGAACGGATCCTGGAAGATCATCTGGACCTTGCGCCGGTGCGGCGCCATCGCCCGGTCGCCGAGCCGGGTGATGTCGGCGCCGTCCAAGGTGACCGCCCCTTCCGCCGAGGGCACCAGGCGCAGGATGGTCTTGCCGAGCGTGCTCTTGCCGCAGCCCGATTCGCCCACCAGCCCGACGGTCTCGCCGCGCGCGACTTCGAAGGACACGCCGTCGACGGCGCGCAGCACCTGCTTGCCCGAGGCATAACGCGTGTGCAGGTCGCGCACGGAAAGCAGCGCGGTCATGCCTTGCTTCCTTCCCCATTTCGATGGGGAAGTGCCCGCGTCTGCGCGGGCGATGGGGTCATGACCCCTCCGGCCCTGCGGGCCACCTCCCCATCTGAAGGGGGAGGCCCAACTCTGGGGCAGGCGACCGCGCGCGCGCCGTGCGCCACCAGCGGCGGCAGCGCGCGGCGGCACTCGGCGACGGCGATCGGGCAGCGCGGCGCGAAGGGGCAGCCGGCCGCGGCCGCCGCCGAGCCGACGCTGCCCGGGATCTCGGTCAGCCGGTCGGTGAGGTAGTGCTCGTCCGAATCGACGTCGACCCGCGCGCCCAACAGCCCGCGTGAATAGGGATGTAGCGGATCGGCGAAGAACGGCGCAATGCCGCCCTGCTCGACGATGCGGCCGGCATACATGACGGCGATGCGGTCGGCCCATTGCGCCACCACGCCGAGATCGTGCGTGATCAGCAGCACCGCCATCTTGAGCCGATGGCGCAGGCCGTCGAGCAGGTCGAGCACCTGGGCCTGCGTGGTGACGTCGAGCGCCGTGGTCGGCTCGTCGGCGATCAGAAGCTTGGGCCCACAGGCGACGGCCATGGCGATCATCACCCGCTGGCGCATGCCGCCCGAGAGATTGTGCGGGTGGTCGTCGATACGGCGGTGCGCGTCGGGAATGCTCACAAGGTCGAGCAACTCGATGGCGCGAGCCCGCGCGGCCTTGCGCGAGATGCGCTCGTGGCGGCGGATCACCTCGACGATCTGCACGCCGATCGACAGGACCGGGTTGAGCGACGTCATCGGTTCCTGCTGGATCAACGATATCTGCTTGCCGCGGATGTCGCGCATGGCCGCCGGCGACGCCGCCAGAAGATCCTTGCCGTCGAACAGGATGCGGCCCGAGGCCACGCGGGCATTGGCCGGCAGCAGGCGCATCACCGAGAAGGCCGTCACTGACTTGCCGCAGCCCGACTCGCCCACCAGCGCCAGGGTCTCGCCGGGCTCGATGGCGAAACTCGCTTCGCGCACGGCGGCGTGGCCGGGGAAATGGACGGACAGGCCCTCGACCGCGAGCAGGCTCATGGGTCCTCTCTCACGGCTCGTTCCGCGGATTGAGGATGTCGTTCAGCCCGTCGCCCACGAGGTTGAGCGACAGCACGGCCATGGCGATGGCGGCCCCCGGCAGCGCGGTCAGGAACCAGGCGGTGCGCAGGAGGTCGCGGCCGTCGCCGATCATGCCGCCCCAACTCACGACGTTGGCGTCGCGCATGTTGAGGAACGACAGGCCGGCTTCGGTCAGGATCGCGTTGGCGATCATCACCGAGGCGGCGACGATCACCGGCGGCAGCGCGTTGGGCAGGATCTCCTGAACGATGATGCGCGTGCTGGAATAGCCCAGGCTGCGCGCGGCCATGACGAAATCGGCCTCGCGCAGCGAGCGGAACTGCGCCCGCATCAGCCGCGCCACCGTAGGCCACGAGGCGAGCCCGATCGCCAGCGCGATGGTCGACAGCGACGGCTCGCGTATCGCCACGATCACCACCACCAGCAGGAAGGTGGGCGTGGTCTGGAACAGCTCGACCAGGCGCATCAGCAGCGCATCGACCCGGCCGCCGAAGTAGCCCGCGAGGGCGCCCACCACCATCCCGATGGCGAGCCCGATCGACGCCGCCGAGACGCCGACCAGCAGCGAGGCGCGCGCGCCGTACACGAGGTTGGACAGCACGTCGCGCCCCAGCGAATCGGTGCCGAGCGGGAATTGCATGTCCTGGCCGGGCCACAGCACCGGCTGGGCCACCATGTCCTGCGGATCGCCGGGGCAGATCCAGTCGGCGAACAGGGCGAGGAAGACGAAGAAGCCCAGGATGACGGCGCCGGCGATGAAGGTCGGGTTGTGCAGGAAGGCGCGCAGCCGCCGACCCTGGCGCGGTGCGGCGCGGCTGCCGAGATCGGCGAGCTGGGCATCGACGGTCATGCTGCCACCCGGGGATCGAGCCAGGCATGCAGCAGGTCGATCAGCATGTTGGCCAAGATGACCAGCAGCGACGACAGCAGCAGCACGCCCAGCAGCACGGAGAAATCTCGCGCCAGCACCGCCTCGAGCGCAAGCCGACCCATCCCCGGCCAGCCGAACAGCGTCTCGACCACGACCGCGCCGCCCAGCAGGTTGCCGAGATGCATGCCCGCGACCGTCGTCACCGGGATCAGCGCGTTGCGCAGCGCGTGGCGGAGCTGGATCAGGAACGGGTGCAGGCCCTTGGCCTGGGCGGTGCGCATGAAGTCCTGGCGCTGGACCTCCAGCATCGAGGTGCGCACCAGGCGGGCATAGACGGCGACGAAGAACGAGGCGAGCGCCAGCGCCGGCAGCACCAGGTGCCGGGCGCGGTCGACGATCATGCTCCAGCCTGAGAGGTTGGCGCCGATCGTCATGTTGCTGTCGGACGGCAGCCAGCCCAGCTTGACCGAGAACAGCACCACCGCCATCAGCCCGACCCAGAAACCCGGCATCGAATAGAGCAGCAGCACGACGACGGAGAGGATACGGTCGGGCCACTTGCCGGCCCACGCCGCCATCACCGAGCCCAGCGCGATGCCGATCACCAGGGCGAGCGACAGCGCCGTCGTCATCAGCAGCAAGGTGCCGGGCAGGCGCTGCAGGATCAGGTCGAGAACCGGCATATTGTAGCGCGGCGAATATCCGAGATCGAGCCGCGCCAGGTGGCCGAGGAAGTTCAGGAGCTGGGTCAGCACCGTCTGGTCGAGGCCGAACTGATGGCGCAGCGCCGCCATCGTCTCCGCCGTCGCCACGCCCGACTCCGAGGCGATGACGTCGGCGGCATCGCCCGGCATGAGCTGCAGCAGCAGGAAGTCGAGCACGATGATGCCGAGCACGGTCGGCCCGGCGTGCAACGCCGTGCGCCTGAGCGTCGCGGCGATGCGCCGGCCCATCCTCACGCGACGATCCTCATCGGGGCCTCATCGCGCGTCAGGCATCGAGCCAGACATGGGCCATGTTCGCCTCGACGCCGTCGGCGGTCAGCGAATCGTCGTGGACGCGCTTGTTCTTGATCGTGAGATAGAGCGGCGAGTAGAGCGGGATGTCGGGAATCTCCTGGGCCACGATCTTCTGGAACTCGAAGAACATCGCCTTGCGCTTGGCCGGATCGATCTCGACCGCGGCGCCCTCGAGCAGGGCGTCGACCTTGGGGTTGTTGTAGTTCGAGCCGTTGGAGAACGGCACACCCTTCTTGAAGTTCTTCGACCAGTAGATGCGCTGCACGCCGACCGTCGGATCGAACAGATTGGAGTGGCCGTTGTAGGTGAAGTCGAAGTCGCGGTCGGTGTAGACGCGCTTGGTGAAGGCGGAGATGTCCTGCGAGCGCACCTCGACGGCGATGCCGACGCGGCTGAGCGTGGCGCGCATGAACTCGCCGATGCGCCGGCCCTCGTCGGCGATCGGATTGTAGTCGAACGGCACCTTGAAGCGGATCTTGTTGGCGCCGCGCGGGAAGCCCGCCTCGTCGAGCAAGGCCTCGGCCTTCTTGAAGTCGACGTTGTAGGGACTGGGACTCGGATCGTGGAAAGCCTTGAGGCCAGGCGCGATCGGCGAGGCGGTCGGCGTGCCGTAGCCGTAGGCCACCGTCTTGATCATCAGCGTGCGGTCGATCGTGTGGGCGATCGCCTGGCGCACCTTGAGGTTCTTGAAGTACTGGCTGTCGAGATTGAACTGGCAGCACGACACATTGTACGAGTAGCTGGTGCCGTCGGTCTCGAACACGAGGTTCGGCATCTTCTTCAGGCGATCGAGGTCCGACAGCGCCACCGGTGTGCGATAGCCTAAATCGGCCGAGCCGTTCTCGAAGGCGATCGAGCGCGCGCCGGTGTCGGGCAGGGTTTTGTAGATCAGCGTGTCAATGTTCGGCAGGCCAGCCTGCCAGTAGTCGGGATTGCGCACGTAGGCGATGTGGCTGCCACGCACCCATTCCTTGAACTTGTAGGGGCCGGTGCCGATCGGCGCGTTGCCGTTCTGGTTGGAGAGCGGATTGGTGCCCTCATAGATGTGGCGCGGCATCATCGGCGCCTCGGCCGCGGTCAGCGCCTTGATGAGATAGGGCGCGGGCTTGCTGAGCTCGATCACCGCCGTCAGCGGGTCGGGCGTCTTCACCTCGGTCACGTTGGCGAAGGTGTTGCGGCCGCGCGGATGTACCGTCTTCAGGAGCTCGATCGAATAGGCGACGTCGGCCGAGGTGAACGGCTTGCCGTCATGGAACTTGACGTTGGGCCGGAGCTTGAATGTGTAGGTCCGGCCGTCGGGGCTGATCGTCCATTCGGTGGCAAGCAGCGGTCGGGGATTGATGTCGAAATCGTATTCGAGCAGGCCTTCCGTCACCTTGGCGCTGACGGTGAGCGCCGGTGTCGCCACCGTGGTCAGCGCCACGAGGGTCTGCGGCTCGTTGTTCTGGATGAAGGTGAGCGTGCCGCCTTTCTTGGCCGCCGCCTTGCCCTGCGCAGCCACGCGGCCGGCGCCGAGTGCCAGAACGGAAAGGCCGACCAAGGTGGCGCGGCGCGTGGGCCGGAATTTTGCTGTCATGTCGTGATCCCCAATTCGCGGTGCGCGGCAAGCCTAGCCCTCGGTCGACGGCGCCGCAGCAAAATGTGAGCCAGAAGAAGAGATTCATGCTGGCGGCGCGGAATTTGGACGTACATTCTCCGCAGAGGGGCTTTACATGACATTACCTGTTGCAACGCTAGACCACGTCGTCATCAACGCGCGCGACGATATGGACCACGCCGCCGACGTCTATCGTCGCTTGGGCTTCACTTTGACCGAGCGCGGCTACCACTCGCTGGGATCGATGAATCACCTGGCGATGTTCGGCACCGACTATCTTGAGTTGATCGCCGTGCCCAAGAACGCAACGTCAGGTCGTCTCGATCTCCTGAATTATGCCTTTGGTCTCAACGGACTGGTGTTCGGCTCGGAGGATTCGGCGGTGACCTATGCCGAGCTCGTCAAGGTCGGCGCGCCGTTCGATCCGCCGGTCGAATTCACCCGCCCAGTGAAATACGCCGGCGGCCCTGGTGGATCCCAGGAGCGCGACGCGCGCTTCCGCACCGTGCGCATGAAGGCCGGCCACATGCCCTATGGCCGCGTTTATTTTTGTCACCACTTCACGCGCGACCTGGTATGGCGCGACGAATGGCGCCATCACGCCAACGGCACGGTCGCCGTGGCGCGCGCGCTCATCGTCGAGCCCTATCCGGCCAAGGGTGTCAGGCTCTATGCCGACATGTTCGGCGCCGAGGCGATCCACGACATCGAGGGTGGCAAGTCGCTCACCGTCGGCAACGCGCGCTTCGACATCCTGACCGAGGCGGCGCTGCGCCAGCAGGTCGGCGACGCCGCACCCGACGCCGAGGGCCGGCCGGCCTACATGGCCGGGCTTACGCTGCGCACGACCTCGCTTGGCAAAGCCGCCAAGGCGCTGGCCGCCGGCAAGATCGAGGGCGTGATCCAGAAACCCGACCGGCTGATCGTGCCGGCCCGCCAGGCGATCAACGCCGTTCTCGAGTTCGTCGAATAGGCATGTTGGGTCTCGCGTACGACAACCAGGGCGATGCACTGTCGCGCGAAGTTTCGCGCGACGCGTTGGCGCTGATCGACGAGGGCGGCAACGGCGCCGAGCGGCGGTACACCTACGGCGACCTGGTGCGCCTCACCGGCGCGCTGGCGCGCGGCCTGCAGAAGCGCGGGCTGCAACGCGGCGAGCGGGTGGCGATCCTCTCGGCCAACAGGGCGGAGTACCTGATCGCCTTTCTCGGCACGATGCAGGCGGGCCTGGTCTCGGTCCCGGTGAACTGGAAGCTGCCGGCCGAGACCGTCGCCTACATCGTGGACGACTGCGACGCCAGGCTGGCGATCGGCGACGACGCACGGCTGGCGCTGGCGCCGGATTCGGTCCCGAAGATTTCCTTCGACCGGGATTTCGCTGCACTGCTCAATGAGGGTCCCTTCACCCCGGTCAAGATGCAGCCCGAAGAATCCGCGATGTTCCTCTACACCTCGGGCTCGACCGGACGGCCCAAGGGCGTGGTGCTGTCGCACTATTCGCACCTGTGGGCGATGAGCCAGCGGCCGCGCCGCGCGGTGCCCGAAGGCCAGCGCGCGCTGGTCGCGGCACCGCTCTATCACATGAATGGGCTGGCGATGTGCCAGACCACCTTCAGCCACGGCGACACGGTCGTGCTGCTGCCGCAGTTCACGACCCGCGGCTACATCGAGGCCGCTGCCAAGCACCGCGTGGCGTTCCTCACCTCGGTGCCGACCATGATCGCCATGATGCTGCGCGAGAAGGATCTGCTGGCAAAGACCGACCTCTCGGCCGTCGAGGCCGTGCGCATGGGCTCCGCGCCGATCACCCAGTCGCTGGTCGACCAGGTGCGCGCGGTCTTCCCCACGGCGCAGATCGGCAACGGCTACGGCACGACCGAGGCCGGCCCCGTGGTGTTCGGCCCCCATCCCGACGGGCTTCCCACGCCCGACGTCTCGACCGGCCATCCGCACCCCGCCGTGCAGCTCCGGCTCGTGCGCGACGGCAAGGAAGTAGACGACGAGGGTGCGCTGGAGATGAAGTGCGGCGCGCTGATGACGCACTACCACAAGCTGCCCGAGGTCACGGCCAAGGCGATGACACCCGACGGCTACTACCGCACCAGCGACGTGTTCCGGCGCGACCCCAACGGCTTCTTCTATTTCGTCGGCAGGGTCGACGACATGTTCGTGTGCGGCGGCGAGAACATCTATCCCGGCGAGGTCGAGAAAATGCTGGAGCGCCATCCCGGCATCCACCAGGCCGCCGTCGTGCCGGTGCCCGACGAGCTGAAGGGCCACAAGCCCGTCGCCTTCGTCGTGCGCGCGAAGGGCACCGACCTCGACGAGCAATCGATCAAGACCTACGCGCTGGCCCATGCGCCGGCGTACCAGCATCCGCGCCGCGTGTTCTTCATCGACGAGATGCCGCTGGCCGGCACCAACAAGATCGACAAGCGCGTGCTTGCCCAGCAAATTCCAGCAGGAGCACTCCCCGAATGAAAGCCGCAGTCGTCCGCGAGCATGGCGGTCCGGACCGCCTCGTCTTCGAAACCGGCTTCCCCGATCCCAGGCCCGGCGAGGGCGACGTGATCGTGGCAGTCAAGGCCGCGTCCTTGAACTACCACGACGTCTTCACGCGGCGCGGCATGCCCGGCATCAAGGTGCCGATGCCCGCGGTCATGGGCCTCGACGTCGCCGGCGAGATCGCCGAGGTCGGCCCCGGCGTGAGCGGCTGGAAGAAGGGCGACCGCGTGCTGGTCGATCCGATCAACCGGATCGAGGGCGGCTTGATGGGCGAGACGGTGCACGGCGGCCTGGCCGAGCTGTGCAAGGCGCGCGCCCACCAGCTCGTGAAGATCCCGGACGGCGTCTCGTTCTTCGATGCCGCGGCGCTGCCCGTGGCCTACGGCACGGCGCTGCGCATGATGGTGACCAACGGCGGTGTCGCCAAGGGCGAGAAGGTGCTGATCCTGGGCGCCTCGGGCGGCGTCGGCGTGTGCTGCCTGCAGCTCGCCAAGCTCGCCGGCTGCGAGGTCGTCGCCTGCGCCGGCACCGACGCCAAGGCCGAGCGCCTGCGCCAGCTCGGCGCCGACAAGACGATCAACTACATCGAAAAGGACTTCGTGAAGGAGGCTTATGCGATGTACGGCAAGCCGACGCGGCGCGGCGCCGGCACCGACCAGGGCCTCGACGTGGTGGTGAACTACACCGGCGGCGACACCTGGGTGAAGTCGCTGCGCGTGCTCAAGGTCGGCGGCCGACTGCTGACCTGCGGCGCCACCGCGGGCTACGCTCCGACCGAGGACATCCGCTTCATCTGGACCTTCGAACTGAAGGTGCTGGGCTCCAACGGCTGGATGCGCAGCGACATCGAGAAGCTGCTCGAGCTGGTCCAGAGCGGCAAACTCAAGGTGCTGGTCGACAAGGTCTACCGGCTCGACGACGCGCGCGAGGCGTTGCGCGTGATCGAGGACCGCGAAGTGTTCGGCAAGGTCGTGGTGGCACCATGAGCGATAAACCCAAGAGCGACAAAATCCTGCCGCTCACGAAAGAAGAGCTCCAGAAGTATCTCGACAACTCGCCCTTCATCGCCTTCCTCGGCCTCAAGGTGACCGAGGCCGATCCCGCCCGCGAAACGGTGACGATGACCTGCGCTTTCCGTCCGGAGTTCGAACGCGGGCCAGGCACAGGCATGTGGCATGGCGGGCCGATCGCCGCGATCATCGACACGGTGGGCGACTACGCTCTGATCATGGCGCTGCGCCGGGGCCTGCCGACCATCAACTTCCGCGTCGATTATCTCAGGCCGTCGATCAAGACGTCGCTCACGACCACCGCCACCGTGCGCCGCGCCGGCAAGAGCGTGGGCGTCGTCGACGTCGACGTGTTCAACGACCAGAAGGCGCTGGTCGCCGTCGGCCGCGCCGCCTATTCCACGCTGGCAGGCTAGAGGAGAGCGCGAACGTGGCCAATCGGCGGCTATTGGGAGTGATCGGCGTCGGCGCCGTGGCGGTCGTGGCCTTCCTGGCGCTCGCCTGGCGGCCGGCCATCGCGCCGGTCGAGCCGCCCCAACCGCAGTCCTTCGCCCGCGACCTGGTCGCCAAAGGCGAGATGCTCGCCAGCGCCGGCAACTGCGCGTCCTGCCACACGGTCGAGGGCGGCCAGCCGTTCGCCGGCGGCTTTGCCATCCCGACGCCGTTCGGCACGGTCTTCTCGACCAACATCACGCCCGACCGCGAGACCGGCATCGGCCGATGGTCGCCGGCAGCGTTCACGCGGGCGATGCGCGAGGGCGTGTCGCGCGACGGCAAGCACCTGTTCCCGGCCTTCCCCTACGACCACTTCACCAAGCTCACCGACGGCGATGTCGAGGCGCTCTACGCCTACCTCATGACCGTGCCCGCGGTGAGCGCCCGCCCGCCCGCCAACACCGTGCCCTTCCCGCTCGACATCCGCGCCTTCCAGGCGGGCTGGAAGATGCTGTTCTTCCGGCCCGAGCCCTATCGCGCGAACGTCGAGAAGAGCGCGGCGCGGAACCGCGGCGCCTATCTGGCCGAGGGGCTGGCACATTGCGGTGCCTGCCATACGCCGCGCAACGTGCTGGGGGCGGAGTCGGTCGGCCATCCCTACAACGGGGCAATCATCGAGGGCCAATGGATCGCCTGGCCGCTCGATGTCAGCGTCTCGCCCGCGCGCTGGACCAGGGACGATTTCGTCACCTACCTGAAGGGCGGCACGACGATACACGGCCGCGCGATCGGGCCGATGGGACCGGTCGTCCACAGTCTCGAGGCGCTGCCGGACTCGGATATCGCCGCCATCGCCGATTATTTCGCCAGCCTCAACCGGCCGGAGAGCGCCCGGGCCGAGGCCCTGACCCAGCAGGTCCTGACGCGCTCGCGCGCCATCGCCACCGACGAGCGCGAGCCGGGGCGGCAGCTCTATTTCGCCGCCTGCGCGAGCTGCCACGACGACGGCGGCACGACGCCGCTGGCCACCCGCGCCGTGCTCTCGCTCAACACCGCGCTGTGGTACGATCGACCCTACAACTTCGTGCTCACCGTCCTGAACGGCGTGGGCGGACCGCACGACGCGCCCGGCGCGCTGATGCCGCCGTTCCGCGACGCGCTCACCGACGCCGAGATCGTGGCCATCGCGGGCTACCTGCGCGGCGTGCGGCTGCACCTGCCGAACTGGCCGGCGAGCGAATTCAACCGCGTCGACCGCATGCGCGATCACCCGATCGACGAGAAGACCATCAAGATCAGGAACCTACCCAGGGACTGAGGCGAGCTCGGTATTGGCGCCGCAGATCAGGATGGCGACCCGCTCGCCCGCCGCCGGCGTGTAGACCCCGGACATCAATGCCGCGAGCGACGTGGCGCCGGCCGGTTCGGCGATCACGCGCAGCTCGTCCCACAGCGCGCGCTGGGCGGCGCGCACCGCGTCGTCGGTGACCAGCAACGCGTCGGCCACGTACTTCTGCGCCAACGCGAAGTTGGGCGTGCCGATCAGGCTGGCGCCCAGCGCATCGGCGGCGACGCCAGAGATCGCGACCTGCACCGGCTTGCCGGCACGACGGGCCTCGAACAGGGTCGGCGTGCCTTCGGTCTCGATTGCCACGATCTTCGTCGTCTCGCCGATTGCCGCGGCACAGCCAGCGATCAGACCGCCACCACCGACGGCCACCAGCAACGTGTCGAACTTGGCCTGCTCGGAGAATTCGAGCGCGACGCTGCCCGCACCCGCGAACACACCCGGATCTTCATAGGCATGCACGGTGAGCGCCCCGGTCTCGGCCGCGCGTTTCTCGGAGGCCGCACGCGCCTCGGCGTAGACGGCACCGACCTGGTTGACGACCGCGCCGTAGCTCTTGAGGCGCGCCACCTTGGCCGAGTTGGCGATCGTCGGCACGAAAATCTCGGCCTTGTGGCCCAACGCCCGCGCGGCATAGGCGACGGCTGCACCATGGTTGCCGCCCGAGGCCGCGATTACGCCGGAGGCTGGAACGGTCGACGTCAGCAGCTTGTGATGGGCGCCGCGTCCTTTGAATGTGCCGCTGACCTGAAGCTGCTCGAGCTTCACGACCACGGAGCAAGAGGCACCGAAGGAGCCGGCCGGCAGTTCGATCACTGGCGTGCGGCGAACATGATTCCTGATACGGGCCCAGGCCGCTTCGACATCGGAACGATTGATCATGACGGCAAACGGCAGCGTTCGACGTGACGCAGGAAGTGGTCGACGTCGGCGGTCGAGGCGTGCGGGTCCTTGGCACCCTCGTCGTAGCGACGCAGCCGCACGGCCTCTTGGTAATGCGGCAGGCGGCGGAAGGCCGCGATCTCGTCAGCCGACATCAGCCCACCCTGCAACTCGAGGCTGCGCACGGAATCGGGCGACAGCTTGCCGAAGTAGTCAGCCTCGGTGGCGCAGAGATAGCGCTTGGCCGCGACATGCAGGCGGACCGGCTCGACGACGTCGGGCGTGAAGTGCCTGGCCAACCACGCAGCACCGAGTTCTTCGTGCACGTCGTCGATGCCGCGGCCGGCGGGATCCTCGCCCAGCTCGTGGATCATGTGGCCAACGTCGTGCAGCAGCGAGGCCAGCACGGTGGCCGGCGTGCAGCCGTCGGTCTCGGCCTGCTGGGCGGCCTGCAGCGCGTGCTGGAGCTGGTTGACCGCACTCAGCCCGTAGCGACGGGTGGCGCGGCCGGTGAAGACGGTAAGGAGTTGCCGGCGCAGCGGGTCGGTCATGACGTCTTTTTAATATGCGGCGCGGTCTGCGGGTAGCCGGGAATCATCGCCAGCGCCTGGGCCAGCGGATCCTGCCCCCAGGCACGCGTCATGAAATCGCCGTGCATCTCGAGACCGCCGCACGACAGGAACGTCATCGTGCCGGGCGACAGGTTGCGCGGCATCGCATAGGCGTGGGCGATGCGCTTCTTCGCCAGCAGCGCCTGCAGGGTGCCGTTCTCCTCGCGTGTCGAATCGGTGTAGGCGCTCAGCAGAAATCCGGTCTGGCGGCGGGTCGTGGCCCAGGCGGCAAACTTGTCCTCCTCGCCGTAGAGCGAATCCATCAGGATCACGCCCTTGACGCGATAGGTGGCGCCGCCGCGCGCCAGCGCATAGGCCGCCGCCAGGTAGCCGCCGCTGTAGGCCACGATCAGCACCGGCGAGGCGTTGAAGTGCGGACCGGCGCGCTTGTCGCCGTAGAGCCGCATCAGCCGTTCGGCGGCCTCGTCGATGTAGGCCGCGAGATGGCCCGGCTTCCAGAAATTGCCGGCGCTGGAATCGAGCGCGTCGTAGGCGAGCTGCGGCGCCACCAGCGCCACGTTCTGCCCGGCCTCGCTCACCTGGCGCGCGATGCCCTGGCGCGCGATCACATCGCGCTCGAGGGTCGCGCCCTGGCCGTGCAGGAACACCACCATCAGCGCCGGGAGCTGCGGATTGTAACCCTCCGGCAGGTAGAGCAGCGAACGGCGGTCGCTGTAGGTCTGGTCTTCCCAGCACACGTCGCCATGCAGCGTCGTATGGCCCAGGCGCCTGCCCTGCCGCACGTCGAGGAACGGCTTGTTGGTGCCGGGGATCGGACCGCGATAGGGGAAGGCCGAGGTGTTGAAGGCGATGAGCTGGGTCTTCGCCTGCTTGAGAGGCTGCAGCCCCGCAGGCTTGGCGGGCGCCGGCGCGGATTTGGGAGCGGGCTTGTGGACCGCGGCCTTGTGCACGGCGGGCTTGGTCTGTTTCGCTGCCTTGCGGGCGGTCTTGGCATGCACGACGGTCGGCATCAGCAGTGCCCCCAGCAAGAGCAGCGCGCGACGTTTCACGCGACGGCGTGCCGCGCGACCCCCAGTTGATCCGAGGGGAGCGGCTTCAGCACGGAGAAGAACGCCGGCAACGCGATGAGATAGGCCGCGGCACCCAACAGCACGACAGCGGGCAGGCCGAAGCTGGTCGCCACGATCGGCACAAGTGCCGCACCGATCACCGAGAAGCAGCCGTTCACGCCCCACGCCCACAGGAACATGTGGTCCTTGCCGAGACGTCCCAGCGTGGTCATGCCGGTCGGCATCGGGAAGCCCATCAGGAACGCCGGCGGCGCCAGCAGGGCGAGGCAGAGCGCGATGCGCACCACGTAGGGCAGCGCGCCGATCCAGTCGAGCGCGTAGTCGATGGCGAAGGCGTAGAACACCAGGATGGCGAAGATGGCGAGGAAGATCTTCGGCATGGTCGTGCGCGCGGTGGCCAGGAACCGCTCCGAGGCGAAGCTGCCGAGGCCGGAGAAGACCAGCATGCCGGTGATCAGCACCGAGGCCGAGACCGTGGCGTTGGAGAGCGCCAGCACGAAGTGGGAGATCATGCCCACCTCGATGATGATGTAACCCAGGCCCAGGCACAGGAAGTAGAGCATCGTGCCGCCCTTGCCGGGATAGCGGCTGAAGATCGTGCGCCAGCCGAAGACCAGCGGGAACAGCACCAGGGTGAGCGCAAACAGCGTGGCGATGCCGAGCGTGGCCCACAGCAGCAGATAGCCCCACTCGTCCTGCACCGAGTCGAGGCGGTCGGAGAACTTCAGCAGGTCCTTCACCTTGATGTAGGCGGCGAAGTACGGCTGGTGGTTGGTGAGGATGCGCGTGTCGAAGACGTAGTCGTCGGCCACCTGCTGCCAGCCGCCGTTGACCAGGTAATACCAGGCGAGCCGGCCGATCGTCGTCGCCGGCACCAGCGGCGCGGGTGGCACGCCGGCCTGGGCGGGTGCGGCGGCTGCCTTGTCGACCGGTGCACCGGGCGGCGGCGGGTCGTTGGGCTCCTCGTCCTTGGCGCCTTCCTTGGGCGCGGTCGGATCGGGCGCCGGGCCTTCGTAGAAGAACTGGTCGCGATAGTCCTGCAGCACCTGCTTTAACGGCTTGGTATCGATGACGATGCCGGGATAGTAGATCTCGTCGAACGACATCGCCTTGGTGTGCGCGTTCAGCTTGGCGATCTCGTCGGCGGTGAAGCCGCCCTGCTTGTAGAGCACGGTCGCGGTCGAGAGGTAAGCGGCGGCGACGTAGAACTTGTCCTTGATGTCGGAACCATCCTGCTTCCCGGACACGTCGCGCGCGGCGGCGGCCATGGTGGCGTAGAGCTTGAGCACCGACTTGGGCGGCTCTTCCTTGTTCCACAAGGTGACCGACAGGATGCCGCCGGGCTTCAGGACGCGCATGTAGGCCGCCATCGCCTCCTGCGTGTAGGCGTATTTCTCCATGATCGCGAAGCCGCCGGGCTGCGACAGGCCGGCCGAATCCGCCAGCGACAGATCGACCACGTCGTAGCGGTTGGTGGTGTGCGCCATGTAGAGGCGGCCGTCGTAGTCGATGACCGAGACTTTGGGATTGTTGAGGATGTCGCCGGTGAAGGCGCGCAGGTCCTTGTCCTCGCGGAAGGCGGTCAGGATCGCGGGATTGCCCTCGGCCACGGTGACGTGGCGGGAGCCTTCCTTGAGCGCCACTTCCGTCGAGATGCCGCCGCCGAACTGGACCACGAACGTGTCGGGGTTCTTCTTCAGGACGTAGGGATAATACATCGGCAGGTAGCGGAAGTAGGCCACCTCCTCGTCGGACAGGTCCTTGATGACGCCCGACGGCCCGTCGGAGTCGATGTAGAGGCCGAGGTAGGCGTTCTCGGGGAACTTCTTGAGGTTGAACGCGGCGTTGTCCGAGAGGCCCGGCGCAAAGTGGAGATACGAGCTCGAGTACATCTCCATGTAGCCGAACGGAGACGTGCGCTCGTAGACCCGCTTGTTGTCGGGGAACTTGCGCGCGTAGGACACGCCCTTGTAGTCCGACACCGCGAGCTTGGGCACATCGAAGACCGCCGGCACGACGTAGTGCACGCCGGCCGACAGGATCGCCACGGCCACGATGGCGCCCATGCCGCGGCGGTCGCCCATCGAGACGAACCACAGCACGCCGCCGGCCAGCCACAGGATCAGCGGCGCCATGACGATGTTCTCGGGCTTGAAGACGTAGAGCGCCAGCAGCACCGACAGGCCACACAGGCCCGAGCCCACCATGTCGGCGAAGTAGACGCGGTTGAACGTGCGCTTGGCCTTGAGGAAGATCACGCCGAGGAACAGAGCGCCCGACAGGAACGGCAGGAAGTAGAGCACGAAGTTGGCAAGCAGCCGCCACTTCTGCATCGGGTCGGAGATCAGGAAGATGGCGTTGAACGGCACCTGCTGGGCGGCGAGGTTGCACACCACCATCAGCGGCCCGAAGGTCAGCAGCGAGAAGGTGACCGCGCCCTTCCAGTGAGACTCGAACCAGCCCTTGCCGACGCACATCACCGCCGAGGTGAGGCCGAAGCCGAACATGGCGAGGCTGACGACGAGCGAGCCGAAGTGCGACCAGCTGCCCACCGAGAACACGCGCATGATGCCGATTTGCAGCGCAATGATGCTGCCGGCCACCAGCCCGACGGACAGGTAGAAGGAAAGAGGCGGCCGGTTGTCGAGATCGACCGCTATGTTCGAGGCCATGAAAGTCCGCTTCAGCGGTTGTGGCTGCCGACGATCTTGTCGCCTTCGAGCTTGGTGAAGGGCACGAACGGCACGATCTTGCCGCCGTAGATGTCCTCGCGGCTGGTCGTGATCGAGCCGTCGGCGCCCTGCGTCTTGGCGATCTTGATGACGCGCTGGGCACCCGGCGGGCCGACCGGGATCACCATCATGCCGCCCGACTTCAGCTGCTGGAGCAGCGGCGGCGGCACGTGGTCGATGCCGCAGGTCACGATGATCTTGTCGAAGGGCGCGGCCTCTTCCCAGCCGTAGTAGCCGTCGGCCTGCTTGGTCTTGATGTGCTGGAACTCGGTGTAGCCCTTCTCGATCAGCTTGTCGTAGACGCCGCGCGTGCGGTCGGCGAGCGGCTTGATGATCTCGATCGTGTAGGCATTGTCGGTCAGGTTGGCGATGTAGGCCGACTGCACGCCCGAGCCGGTGCCGATCTCGAGCACCTTGTCGGTGCGCTGGATGTCGAGCACGTTGGTCATGCGGCCCTGCAGATGCGGGCCCGACATGGTGACGCCCCAGCCGATGTCGAGGAAGGCGTGCTCGTAGGCGCGCTTGTGGATCGCCGGATTGACCGCGGCAAACTCCTCGCGCGGCGTGAGCAGAAAGGAGCGGATGGTGGCGGGGCTCCAGATGTCCTTGTTCTTGAGCAGCGCCTGGAAGCGGTCCCAGCGCTCGCCCAGGAACACCGGGGCCTCGCCGCGGTTCTTACCCCACGCGATGAAGCTCTCGCGGCTGTCGGTCGGCGGGCTGAGATCCCAGCTGATGGGCTTGACGCTCGCAGCAGCGAAGGCCGGCGAGACGAAAGCGGGCGATACGACGGTGGCGACCGCAAGCGCGGCGCTGTCGGAGACGAAACGGCGTCTCTTCACATTGTCCTCCTTGGCACGGGCCCCGGGAGTTGAGGGGGGGGAAGGGCGACCGCGCAGCCCACTAAATACGGGAAATGTGGCGAATTTGCCAGCGCGGCGGCGTCACACCGCCATCAAGGGGCGGTGAATGGATCGCGAGGGAGGCAACATGTCCCACTGCCTGCCCTGGCGATGGCTGGGACCGCGATTCTCACCGGCGTGAGAGAGTTCCGATGCCGATGGCATCGGCATCGGTCGCGATTCTTCTCACTTCTCGCCACACCCCGCGCGCAACTAAACCATAACGGCGCGGAAACGGTGGAAACCGCGGCCGGACGCTAGGCCGCCTTGATGTGCGAGCGCTTGATGCGGTCGAGGTTGGCGCCCTCGATGCGGACCAGCTTGGTCACCGTCTCGCGGTTGGGCGAGTGGACGTCGCCGACGTCGTAGAAGTGCGAGTCACCGGGCTTCAGCACATAGGACTTCGTGGCCTTCACCAGGTTGGGCTGGTCGCCCTCGGCCTTCTTCACGATCTCCCAGTCGACCATCTCGGTGTCGCCTTCGGCGAGGCCATAGATCGCCCAGCTCGAGCCGTGATCGTGCGGCTCGCCCCTGGCGGGCTTCATGTAGACGTGGCCGCAGATGCAGAAGCCGGTCTCGGCATCCTCGTAGAGCACCTTGCGCGGCTTGCACTGCTCGGGCGTCAGGTGCTGGGCCACGAACGCCTTGTCGAGCAGCACCCTGGAGACGAGCTTGCACACCGCTTCCTTGCCGCCGCGGCCGGGATCGGCGGCGAGGGCCGCCTTGATGTCGCTGGCGAGCTTGTCGAGCGTGGTGGTCTTTTCCAATGTATCGGTCGTCATTTGGTCACCCTCTTTTCAATGGTGGCAAAGATAGCACGGGCGGCCTGGGCCTCGCCGCCCTCGGGACGGCCCGGCCGCGATGAATTGTTCCAGGCCATCATGTCGAAATGCGCCCACGGCACGTCGTCGGGCACGAACTCCTGCAGGTAGAGCGCCGCGGTGATGGCGCCGCCGAAGGTGCCGCCCGAGACGTTGTTGATGTCGGCCACCTTGCTGGCCAGCAGCGCGCGATAGGGCCTGTAGAGCGGCATGCGCCACATCGGATCGGCGACGGCGGTGCCCGACTCGAGCAGGCCGTTGGCCAGAGTGTCGTCGTTGCAGAACAGCGCCGGCAGGTCAGTGCCGAGCGCGGTGCGTGCCGCGCCGGTCAGGGTCGCGCAATCGATCATCATGGTGGGCTTCTCCGATCCGCCCTCGGCCAGCGCATCGCACAGGATCAGCCGGCCCTCGGCGTCGGTGTTGCCGATCTCGACGGTGATGCCCTGGCGCGTGGTGATCACGTCGAGCGGGCGGAAGGCATTGCCCGACACGCTGTTCTCGACCGCCGGCACCAGCAGGCGCAGGCGCACGGGAAGTTTCGCCGCCATCACCATCGCCGCGACCGCCATCACCGTGGCGGCGCCGCCCATGTCCTTCTTCATGTTGAGCATGCCGGACGCCGGCTTGAGATCGAGGCCGCCGGTGTCGAAACACACGCCCTTGCCGACCAGGGTCACCTTGGGATCGCTCTCGCGGCCCCAGGTGAGATCGATCAGGCGCGGCGCGCGCGTGCTGGCGCGGCCGACGGCGTGGATGGTCGGATAGTTCTTCTTCAGGAGATCGTCGCCCACGATGACGCTGATCTTCGCTCTGTGCTGCTTGGCCAGCGCCTGCGCCACGGCGGCGATCTCGGCCGGACCCATGTCGGACGACGGCGTGGTGATGAGATCGCGCGCCATCGAGATCGCCTCGATGGTTGCCGTCGCGCGCGCCTTGTCGGCGCCGGCGGGCCACAGGATCTTCGGGCCGGGCTTGCCCTTCTTCGAGCGATAGCGGTCGAACGTCCAGGCGCCGAGACCGATGGCCACGACCGCATCGGTCGGCGAGACCGCGCCGGTGTCGCCCAGCTTCCACGTGCCGGCCGGCAGCCGGGTGGCCAGCGCACCGAAATCCCACAAGGTCGGTGTGGGCGACAGTACGAGGACTGCACCCGCGGCCTTGCCGTCGCGGCCGGGCAGCACGGCGAAATCGCCGGCCTTGCCCGAGACGCCGGTCGACTCGAGCCAGCCGCGCCGCGGCGCGCTCTGCTCGCGCAGCCACGCGCGCCATTTCGATTGGCCGACAAACTGCACCGGCAGGGAAGAAGAAGAGCGGTCGACAAAGGTCAGCGACATGGACAGGCTCACCAAACGGTCGTGCCAAGACTAGTGCACGGGCCAAGATTGCCGGGCAAACTGCGGCGCTGGCAAGATTAAGTGTACGAGTGACTTTGATCGGGGGGGGACTGCATGGCCGACTTCACGCTGGTGATCGGCAACAAGAATTATTCTTCGTGGTCGCTGCGCGGCTGGCTGATGGCCAGGATCGCCGGGATCGAGTTCGAGGAAATCGTCGTGCCGCTCGACCTGCCGGACACGACAGCGGCGATCCGCAAGCACTCGCCGTCGGGCAAGGTGCCGGCGCTGGTCCATCGCGGCCTTGTCGTCTGGGAGTCGCTGGCGATCGCGGAATACCTCAACGACCTCAAGCCCGAGGCCGGCCTATGGCCCGCCGCGGCGGCGGCGCGCGCCCATGCCCGCTCGGTCTCGGCCGAGATGCACGCGGGCTTTGGCGAACTGCGCACCAACATGCCGATGAACATCCGCGCCTCGTATCCCGGCAAGGGCATGACGCCGGCGACGCGCGCCGACATCGAGCGCATCACCGGCCTGTGGCGCGACTGCCGCAAGCGCTTCGCCGGCGCGGCCCCCAAGGACGACGGCTTCCTGTTCGGCGCCATCGGCGCCGCCGACGCGATGTACGCGCCGGTGGTGACGCGGCTGCGCACCTTCGGCGTCAAGCTCGACTCAGATGCCGAGGCCTATTGCACGGCGGTGATGGCCTACCCCGCGATGAAGGACTGGGTCGATGCCGCCAAGAACGAGCCGTGGCTGATCGCCAGCGCCGAGCTCGACAAGTAGGGCGGCTTTACGCCTTCTCGACCGGACCGCCGGCGTCGACCCAGCCCTTGAAGCCGCCGAGATTGCGCACGTTGGCATAGCCCATGTCCTTCAGCGTCTTGCCGACCAGCGCCGACCGTCCGCCCGAGGCGCAATAGGCCACCACCGTCTTGGCCTTGTCGAAGGCCGCATCGTGCATCGGCGACGCGGGATCGGCGCGGAACTCGACGAGCCCGCGCGGCACGGCGACCGCGCCCGGCACCTTGCCCGACGCCGCGACCTCGCCCGGCTCGCGCACGTCGAGGAACAGCACGTCGGCCCTGCCCACCAGCGCCTGGGCCTCGGCCGGGCTGATGCGCGGCACCGCCGCTTCGGCTTCGGCGAGCATCGACTGAACCGTCTTCATCGCGAACGTCCTCCTGTTGGGTTGCACTTCGCGATCAGGCGCGCCAACCTCCCGCGCGTCAACACATCGGCGCAGCTTCAGGTCCCCTCACATGCCCACCAACTTCATCTTCATTCTCGCCGACGATCTCGGCTACGCCGACTTGGGCTGCTACGGCGGCCGCGCACCGACGTCGCCCAACATCGATCGCATGGCGGCCGAAGGTCTGCGCTTCACGCGCGGCTATGCCAATTCGGCGGTCTGCTCGCCGACGCGCTTTGCGCTCGCGACCGGGCGCTACCAGTACCGCATCCGCGGCGCGGCCGAGGAGCCGATCGGCAGCACCATGCGCGGCGACAAGGTGATCGGCCTGCCGCCCGGCCATCCGACGATCGCCTCGCGCCTCAAGGAAGCAGGCTACCGAACCGCCCTGGTCGGCAAGTGGCATCTCGGCTTCCCGCCGACCTTCAGCCCGCAGGCGAGCGGCTACGACGAGCATTTCGGGCCGCTGTCGGGCGGCGTCGACTACTTCACCCACCAGGACAGCTTCGGCGTGCACGACCTGTTCGAGAACGGCACCGAGGTGAACCGCGACGGCTATCTCACCGACCTGCTGTCGACGCGGGCCGTCGAGTACGTCGGGCGCTGCGCCGACGCCAAGCAACCGTTCCTGCTCAGCCTGCACTACACCGCGCCGCACTGGCCGTGGGAGACGCGCGACGACGGCGAGCTCGCCAAGTCCTTCGGCAAGGGCAATCCGATCTATCACCTCGACGGCGGCAACATCCACGCCTACCGCCGCATGATCCATCACATGGACGAGGGCATCGGCCGGGTGCTGGCCGCGCTCGACGACAAGAACATTGCGCGCGACACCATCGTCGTCTTCACCAGCGACAACGGCGGCGAGCGCTTCTCGGATAGCTGGCCGCTGGTCGGCGGCAAGATGGACCTGATGGAAGGCGGCATCCGCGTACCCTACGTGGTGCGCTGGCCGGCGCGCACGCCCGCCGGCACGACGACCGACCAGCTCGCCATCACGATGGACTGGGTGCCGACCTTCTTCGAGGCCGCCGGCACCTCGGCCCATCCCGACTATCCGAGCGACGGCCTCTCGCTGGTGAAGCAGCTCGCCGATCCGCCCGCGGTGGCCCAGCGCCCGCTGTTCTGGCGCATGAAGCACAAGGAGCAGCGCGCGATGCTCTCGGGCCGTTGGAAATATCTCAAGGTCGACGAGCACGAGTATCTGTTCGACGTCGTCACCGACGAGCGCGAGCGCGCCAACCTCGCCCGGCGCCATCCCGAGCGCCTTGGCGAGATGCGCGCGGCCTGGCAGGCGTGGGACGCCACCATGCCGCCCATTCCGGCCGAGGCCGGCGTGCGCCTGGTCTACCGCAAGAAGGACATGCCGTGAGCGGCACGAACCCTTCGGCGTCGATCCGCGACATCCTCGATTTCTGGCTGCTGCCGCTTTCCGACCCCGGCTACGGCAAGGCGCGCGAGTTCTGGTGGAAGGGCACGCCCGAGCTCGACGCCGAGATCACTGCGAAGTTCGGCGCCTTGCTGGAGAAGGCCGCCTCGGGGGCGCTCGACGGCTGGGCCAACTCGGCCGACGGCGCGCTGGCGCTGATCCTGCTGTGCGACCAGTTCTCGCGGAACATCCATCGCAGGAAAGCCCAGGCCTTCGCCACCGATCCCAAGGCGCGCGCCATCGCCCGCCTGGCGCTCGGCCGCTTCTATCCCGCGTCGTTCCCGCCCGATGCGCGGCTGTTCTTCTATATGCCGTTCGACCACAGCGAGACCCTGGCCGACCAGGAACTGGCCTGCGCCCTGCTGGCCACCGTCGCCGACGAGACCGAGACCAAGTCGTCGATCGAGCATCGCGACGTCGTGGCCCGCTTCGGCCGCTTCCCGCACCGCAACGAGGTGCTGGGCCGCACCAGCACGGCGGAAGAACTCGATTACCTCAAGAACGCGAACCGCTACGGGCAATAGCCTCTTCCTCACCCTGAGGAGCATCGCGTAGCGATGCGTCTCGAAGGGTGGGCCACAGCACGATCGTATCCCACCCTTCGAGACGCGGTCCTGCGGACCGCTCCTCAGGGTGAGGTCTTGTCGCTACGGGCAATGACGGCGCGGTAGAGATCGGCCGTCGCGCGATCGAAGCAGCAGAAGACCACGCGTGCCGGGGCGCCGGCATGCGCCCTCACCTCGCGCACGGCGATCTCCGCCGCGGGTTGCTTGGGATAGCCGTAGATGCCGGTCGAGATGGCGGGAAAGGCGATGCTGGCGAGGCCGTTCTTTTCCGCCAGCGCCAGGCTGCTGCGATAGCAGCTGGCCAGCAGCTCGGGCTCGTTCTTCGTGCCGCCGTTCCACACCGGACCGACCGTATGGATGACGTGCCGCGCCTTCAGGCGATAGCCCTTGGTGATCCTGGCCTCACCCGTGGGACAGCCGTGAAGTGTGCGGCACTCAGTGAGAAGCTCGGGTCCGGCGGCGCGGTGGATGGCGCCATCGACTCCGCCGCCGCCCAACAGGCTCTCGTTGGCGGCGTTCACGATCGCATCGACGTCGAGCCGGGTGATGTCCCCTTCGACGACGTGGATGGTCGGCATGTTACCAGTAGCGAATGGGACCGGTATCGAGGTGGACGAAGCCCGAGCGCGGATAGAAGCCGACGCCGCCCATCTGCAGCGAGCGCGCGGCCTGGCGGATCTTGAACACCGGCACGCCGGGGAAGCGGATGTCCATGGCGTTGCCGTTCATGTGCTGGCTGTCGCGCGCCACGCCGCGGCTGACGCTGGCCAGCCACGCGTTGGTCGTCGGCGAGCGGTAGGCCGACAGCACCTCGACGGTGCCGTGATAGCCGGTGGCGTTCATCGTGTTCCACAGCACGTCGAACAGCAGAGGATCCATCTCGGTCTGCTGGTTGTTCTGCGAGTCGCGCAGGAAGTGGTTGAGCTGGTCGAGCGCGTCGCGATGATAGGTGCCGTCGGACCAGTAGGTGACGGTAAGCTCTTCCTTGGTGTTGACGTTGAGCAGGCTGAGGCTACGCGGGCTGGTCAGGTCGAGTTCGGGCGGCGCCGGCGGGGCCGACGGGGCGAACCCGCCGTAGCGCGAGCCGCGCAGCGACTGCGGAGTGGTCGCGGGCTTGGCTGCCGGCGGATGGACGACCTGCACGGCGGCGGCCTTGTGGACCGGAGCGGCGGCGCGGGCCGGAGCGGTGGCATGCGCCGGGACGGCCTTATGGACGACAGGCTTGGCCGGAGCGGTCTTTTTAGGGGAGACGATGTCCGACTGGGCGGCACCGGTAGAGGTCGTCTGGCCGTAGCTTGCGCCGGCAAACGCCAGCACCGCCACCAAGCTTATTACAAAGGTACGCATCCCCGCCCCGGGTTGTTGTATTTATATCACAGCCCCTTCTATCAGAGACCAATTCGGGACTCAAAGCGAATTTCCTGTGTCCTTTCGAGGGCGAGGCCCACGACTTCACCCACCATGCAGAGCGTCGGGCCGGTAAAAGTGGTCCGCGCCGCCTGGCGTTCGATGGTCGCCAGGGTGCCGACGATGCGCCGTTCCGCCTCGGTCGTGCCGTTCTCCAGCAGCGCCACCGGGGTCGAGGCCGGCAGCCCGTGGTGGACGAGCTGGCGGGCGATCACCGGCAGGCTCTCCGCGCCCATATAGATGACGAGGGTCTGGCGCGGCCGGGCGAGCATCGGCCAGTCGAGGTCGACGGTGCCGTCCTTCAGGTGGCCGGTGACGAAGATGCAGGCCTGGGCATGGTCGCGATGGGTGAGCGGGATGCCGGCGCTCGCCGCACAGCCCAGCGCCGCGGTGATGCCGGGCACGACCTCGACGGCGATGCCGGCGGCGGCCAGCGCCTCGATCTCCTCGCCGCCACGGCCGAACACGAAGGGATCGCCGCCCTTCAGCCGCACCACGCTCTTGCCGGCGAGCGCCAGCGCCACCAGCCGGTCGTTGATCTCGTGCTGGGGCACTGAGTGGTGTGCGGGGCGCTTGCCGACGCAGATCCGCTCGGCGTCGCGTCGCGCCATCGCCAGCACCTCGGGCGAGACCAGCCGGTCGTAGACCACGACGTCGGCGCGTTGCAGCAAGCGATGCGCCTTCAAGGTGAGAAGATCGGGATCGCCGGGGCCGGCGCCCACCAGATGCACCATGCCGGTCACCGGTCGCGCCGGACGGCGGGCATCGTCGAGCAGGCGGATCAGCTCGCGGCGCGCGCCGATCTCGTCGCCGGCCAACGCCAGCTCGCCCACCCGTCCGTCGAACACGCGGTCCCAAAAGCGCCGGCGCACGCGCGGCTCGTCGAGCGTGCGGCGCACCTGGGCGCGGAAGATCTCGGCGAAGCGCGCGAGGCGGCCGAGGGCGGCGGGCAGCGCGCGCTCGATCTCGGCCTTGATGCGCCGCGCCAGCGCCGGCGCCGCGCCGCCGGTCGAGATGGCGACGGTGATCGGCCCGCGGTCGACGATCGCGGGCATGATGAAGCTGGAGAGCGCCGGCCGGTCGACGACGTTGACCGGCACCGAGCGCTGCTGGGCGGCGTGCGAGACGCGTGCCTGCAGGGCGTTGTCGTCGCTCGCCACGATGACCAGCGCCACGCCCTCGATGTCGGCGGAGTCGAAAGTGTCGCCCGCCCAGGCAACCCTTCCGTCGTCGATCAGTTGCGCGACCTCGCCGTCGACGGTGGCGGCGATCAGCGACACCTGCGCGCCGGCGGCCAGCAGCAGCTCGGCCTTGCGCGCTGCCGCCTCGCCGCCGCCGATCACGAGCGCGCGGCGATCCTTCAGGGTGAGGAAGAGCGGAAAGACCTGCATCACGCGGCCATCACGCGGCTCGGGCGACGGTGGCGGCCCGCAGCAGCGCGCGGATCTCGGGCCGGCATGAGCCGCAATTGGTGCCGGCCTGCGTGGCCGCACCCACCGCCTCGACCGACAGCGCACCCGCGGCGATCGCCGCCCTCACCGTGGCCGTCGACACGCTATGGCAGGCGCAGAGCTCGCCGCCGCGATCGAGCGTGGGACCGCCCAGGAGAAGCGCCGCGTGTTGCACCTCGCCCAGCCGCTCCATCGCCATGAAAGGTTCGAGCCGGTCGCGCGCCGAAGGGTCACGCGTTTCACCCAGCATCAGCGCCGCCTCGAGGCGGCCGTCGGCGATCACCACGCCGAGATCGGCACCGCCCTCGCGCCACGGGCCGGGGTTGCTGGCGCGGATGGCCGCCGCCAGGGCCTGCCGTGCCACCGCGGGCGGCTGCTCGCCCGCCAGCAGATAGACGTGGAACCCGGCCCCCTTGACCCGGGTCCAATAGGTCACTTCCGGCAACATGACCGGGCGACGAGCGAGAATCGTGCCATGCCACCGCATCGCCAGCCGACAGGCCTCGACCGGCGTGTGCTTGAGCTCGGGCTGGCCCGAGATCGGATCGACGGCGGGATTGACCGCGCCATTGATGGCGCCGGCGCGCGATACCTGCGCGGTCCAGTGCATCGGCGCGAAGGCCTCGCCCGGCCGCACGGCGTCGCTGACGGCGACGCGCAGCACGGCGTGGCCCCAGGCGCTGTCGAGGCGGGCGATATCGCCGTCGCCGAGGCCGCGCCGGGCGGCATCGCGCGGATGTAGCTCGAGCGTCGGCTCGGGTCGATGCCCAGCCAGGCGCACCGATTTTCCCGTGCGGGTCATGGTGTGCCACTGGTCGCGCACGCGGCCGGTGTTGAGCCTGAGCGGCCGCTCGGCGGTCGGCGCATGAAGCGGCGGCCGCGCCGAGGTGGCCACGAAGCGCGCGCGCCGGTCGGGGTGGAAGAAACCGCCGTCGGCGAAGAAGCGCTTGTCGCCGCCTTCTTCGCCGGCACGCGCCGGCCAGGCGAAGGGCTGCAGCGCCGCGTAACCCGTATCGTCGATCGCGGCATGGGCGCCGATGTCGAAGGCGCGGCTGCCGCCGTTCTCGAACGCCGAGAGGGCGGCATGCTCGCGGAAGATATCGGCCGGGCCGTTCCAGGCGAACGCCGCACCAAAACCCAGCCGGCGCGCGACCTCGCGCACGATCCACCAATCCTGCCGCGCCTCGCCGGGGACGCCGAGGAACGGCCGCTGGCGCGAGATGCTGCGCTCGGAGTTGGTGACGGTGCCGTCCTTCTCGCCCCAGGCGAGCGCCGGCAGGCGGATGCGGCAGACGTCGACGGTGTCGGTGGCACGCACCGCCTCCGAAACGATCGACAGCTCGCAGCCCTGCAACGCCCGGCGCACCGCCTCGGCATCGGGCAGGCTGGCCACGGGATTTGTCGCCATGATCCACACGGCTTTGATCTCGCCGCGGCCGACCGCGTCGAACAGATCGATCGCCTTCAGCCCCAGCTGGGTCGCCAGGCGCGGCGCCTGCCAGAATCGGCCGACGCGGTCGAGGTCGGCTGGCGTGAAGCCCATGTGCGCGGCCAGCAGGTTCGACAACGCGCCGACCTCGCGGCCGCCCATGGCGTTGGGCTGGCCGGTGATCGAGAACGGCCCCATGCCGCGCCGCCCGATACGGCCGGTCAGCAAATGGCAGTTCACGATCGCGTTCACCTTGTCGACGCCGGCGGTCGACTGGTTCACGCCCTGCGAATAGAGCGTCACCGTCTTCTCGCTGCGCGAACCAGTCGAAGAAGGTCGCCACGTCGGCCGCCGGCAGCTCGCAGGCGGCGATGTCGTTGGCTCGGGCGGCGGCCAGCGCCGCGTCGAGGCCCAGCGTGTGCTCCTTCACGAAGCCGCGGGCGACAACGCCACGGCGCGCGAGCTCGACCAGCAGGGCGTTGAACAGGGCGACATCGCTGCCGGGTGCCAGCGCCAGGTGAAGATCGGCAATCTCGCAAGTCTCGGTGCGGCGCGGATCGACGACGACGATGCGCATCCCGGGCCGCGCCTGCCTGGCCGCCTCAAGACGCTGGAACAGCACGGGATGGCACCAGGCGAGGTTGCTGCCGGTCAGCACCACCAGATCGGCTTCCTCGAAATCCTCGTACAGGCCGGGCACGGTGTCGCTGCCGAAGGCGCGCAGGTGGCCCGCGACCGACGAGGCCATGCAGAGCCGCGAGTTGGTGTCGATGTTGGCGCTGCCTAGAAAACCCTTCATCAGCTTGTTGGCGGCGTAGTAATCCTCGGTCAGGAGCTGGCCCGACACGTAGAAGGCGACGGCCTGCGGCCCGTGCCGCGCCACGACGTCACCAAGTCCGTCCGCGACGGCGTCGAGCGCGCGCTCCCACGACACCCGCCGGCCGTCGATCTCGGGATGGAGCAGCCGATCCTCGAGCGACAGCGTCTCGCCCAGCGCCGCGCCCTTCGAGCACAGCCGGCCGCGATTGGCGGGATGGCCCGGATCGCCCGCGATCCCCGCCCCGCCGCGCCCGTCCGGCGTGGCGATCACGCCGCAGCCGACGCCGCAATAGGGGCAGGCGGTGCGGACGGCGGTCATGCCGCCAGCGTTTGGGCGACCTCGGTCGCCAGCGCGCGCAAGCCATCGATCTCGTGGCGGCGCGTGAAGGCGAAGAAGGTTTCGCCCGGTTGGCGATGGGCCAGCCACGCCGCCAGCAGGCGCTCCAGCGTCAAGGGTAGATCGTCGAACACGACGTCGCGGGCATATTCGCGGGCGATCGCCTGCTCCGCGGTCGAAGCAGCACCGCCGCCGATATAGACGTGATAACCCTCGACCGTCTCCTCGCCGCGCTCGACGGGCGCTGCCAGCAGGCCGATGTCGCCGACATAGTGCTGGGCGCAGGAGTGATGGCAGCCGGTGAGGTGGATGTTGATCGGCAGGTCGATCGCCAGCCGAGTCTCGAGATAGTCCGCGAGTCTCAGCGCATGGCCCTTTGTGTTGGAGGCCGCGAACTTGCAACCGGCGTTGCCGGTACAGGCGACCAGGCCGCGACGGATGGCGCTCGCCTCGACGCCGATGCCCAAGGCCTGCAGCGCGGCGATGCAGACGCCGACGTCGCGGTCGGCCACGTCGGAGATCAGGAAATTCTGCCACACTGTCAGTCTGATCGTGCCGCTGCCGAAGCGCTCGGAGATCGCGGCGACCCCGCGCATCTGCTCGGCCGTCATCCGTCCGACCGGCAGCACGACGCCGATATAGTTGAACCCCGCCTGCTTCTGCGGATGGACGCCGACGTGGCCACCCTTGTCGGCGAGCGGCCGTGGCGCGATTGCAGCGCCCGCCGCGCGGCGCAGCGGCGCGCCGTATTCCTTCTCGACCTCAGCCACGAAGGCGTCGCGGCCCATCCGGTCGAGCACGTACTTGAGGCGCGCCTTGGCGCGGTTGGTGCGGTCGCCGTGGGCGATGAAGGCGCGCACCACGGCGCCCGCGACCTTCACGCACTCCTCGGGCTTCAACAGCACGCCGGTGTCGAAGGCGAAGTCGCGATGGCCCGTGATGCCGCCCAGCTGCAGGCCGAAGTGCAGGCCAGGCTCGAAACCGGCGCCGCCGGTGACCTCGACGGCGACGAAGCCGATGTCGTTGGTGTCCTCGAGAGTAGGCACCTTGCCGCCACCGTCGAAGGCGATGTTGAACTTGCGCGGCAGGCCGTACATCTCGCGGTGATTGAGGATGTAGTGGTGCATGGCGCGGCACAGCGGCCGGGTGTCGCAAAGCTCCTGCGGATCGACGCCCGCGGTGGCGCTGCCGGTGACGTTGCGGATGTTGTCGGCGCCCGAGCCGCGAGAGGTGAGGCCGAGCTCCTGCACCGCCAGCAACTGGTCGACGGCGTGGCGCGCCGGGATCTCGCGGATCTGCAGGTTGGCGCGGGTCGTGACGTCAGCATAGCCGCCGCCGAACGATAGAGCCGCGGCGGCCAGGCCGCGCATCTGCTCCGCCGTCACGATGCCGTTGGGCAGGCGCAGGCGGCACATGAAGGAATCCTGCGCTGGCGCCACGTAGAACAGGCCCTGGTACTTGGTGATGAAGACGTCGATGCCCTTGGGGAACTGGCCGGCCTCGGCGCGGCCCACGACCTCGTCCCAGCGGTCGAACGGATGGCGCTCGCGCTTGGCCTTCTCCTCGGCGACCAGCTTGCCGCCGGCCGCGACGGTGCGGTCCTGCGCGGCAAGTTGCAGGGCGTCGGGTCCGTTGGCCGAGGGCGTTCCTCCGACAAGCGCGGCGAGGGACGGGGACGGCGGAGGGGCAGCGGCCTTTTGTGCGGCGAGGCCGCTGGCAAAGCCCTCCAGCCAGCGTTTCTGCTCGTCGGTGAAGTCGGTCATGGCGCCGCGTCAGGCACAAGTCGTGCCAAAGCGCCGACAGGAAGCCGACTTAGGGCTCGCGAACGACCGAGTCGATGAGCTTGCCGTCGGCCCAGCGGCCGAGAATCACCTTCTTGTCGGCATCGGTGAGCTGGCCGAAGCCGTTGCGCCGACCGGCGCGGAACGAACCTTCGTAGCGTTCGCGATCGCCGACGGTCTCGACGGCGGGACCGTCGAGCGCATCGCCGTGCCAGTCGCCGGCCTGCACGACCGGCGGATCGGCCTGAATGCGGCGCACGCCCGGGCCTTCGAGCTTGCCGGCCGCGAACGTGCCTTCTTCGCGCGTGCCACCGGGCCGGTCCATCACACCGGGACCCGACGGCTGGCCGTCGCGCCACTGGCCTTCGTAGCGCATGCCGTCGGCAGCACGATCGGTGCCGCGGCCGCTCATCCGGTCGTCCTGCCATTCGCCGGCGCGATGATCGCCGTCCTTGGCGTCGGCGACGCCGAGACCCTGGCGCTTGCCGTCAGCGACCTGGCCGACATAGCTCGCCCCGTCGTCCGTCGTCGTGCGCCGCGCGCCCTCGAGGTCGGACTTGGCAGCGCGGGCAGCGACGATGCGCGCCTCGCCCGCCATCGCCTTGGCCGCGGCCACCGAGTCGTTGGCCTTCTCGCGCACCGCGCGTGCTTCCTCGGCGGCGTGCTGGGCCTGATCGATCAGCGCCTTGTTCGCCGCCGACGGATCGGGCGCGGCGGCGGGCGGTTGGGCGGATGCCGATGTCGGCGGCACCGGCGCGCGCGCGGGTGCTGCCAGCCCGGACGGCGCGGACGTGGACGATGCAGTGGACGGCGCCGTGATGGGCGTGGGCGTGGCGGCAGCCGACTCCTGCAGCGGGACGGACGCCGGCTGCGTGCCGGGCGCGACCTTCATCCACCAGAAACCAGCGCCGGCGATCGCCACGATCGCCAGGAACGCGAGCGGCTTCAGGGGAAAACCGGGAGCCGGACGCGCCGGCGGCGGTGGCGGCGGCATGACTTGTTCGCCGCGACGGGCGCCACCCAGGCGCGGCGTCGGGCCCGGGCGCATCTCGGCCGCGACCGGCGAGATACGCTGCGTCGGCGTGTTGTCCGCCGCACTCAACGACGAACCGAACAAGGCGCGCCAGGCCTCGATCGACTGCGGCCGCTGCTCGGGGGCGAAGGCCAGCGCGCGGTCGACGGCGGCGAGGAACGCCGGGTCGAAGCGATCGGCCTGGGTGACCGCCAGCGGCCGATAGGGATCGGCGCCGACGCGGCTGGCGGCCTCCGGCGGCGGGATGCCGGCGATGGCATGATGCAGCACCGCCGCCGCCGAATAGATGTCGGTCCACGGCCCTTGCTTGCCGTCCATCGCGTACTGCTCGATCGGCGCATATTGCGGCGTCAGCACGCTGGTCAACGTGCGCGTGCGGCCGCCCATCGCCTGACGCGCCGCGCCGAAGTCGATCAGGATCGGCACGCCGTCGCGGCGCACGATGATGTTCGACGGCTTGATGTCGCGATGGAGGAAGCCCTGCGCGTGCACCGCGCTCAACCCGCTCAGCAGGCCGCCCACAAGACGCAGCACGTCGGGCGGCGGCAGGCGACGGCCGGTCTGCTGCAATATCTGCGAGACGCTCCGCCCGTCCTCGAACTCCATTACCGTGTAGGCGGTACCGTTGGCCTCGAGGAAGCGCAGCACCGGGACGATGTGCGGATGGCGGAAGCGCGCCAGCGCGCGCGCCTCGTCGAGGAAGCGCTCGCGGCCCCAGGCGAAATCGTCGGCATAGCGCGCGCCGCGCGGCACGACCTGGCCGTCGGCGCGACGCACCGCGAACTCGATCGGCAGGTATTCCTTGATCGCCACGACCTTGGCGAGCTGGCTGTCGAAGGCACGGTAAGTGATTCCGAAACCGCCATGCCCGATCACGGCATCGAGCCGGTAGTCACCAAGCCGCGTGCCGAGCGGCAGCGCCTGGACATTGTCGAGAGTCATGGGAACATCACGGAGGGCGGGCGCACGTCAGCCCTCTAGATGCGCGTTCCCGGGCGGGCGCACAAGCGTCCCTCAATCGACGCGCGGATAAATCCGCGCGCGTGGCGCGCAGCTTAGCGTGCCGACATCGTCACCGACGTCGGGATGCGCGAGCCCATGGCTTGGAACTCCGGCACGAGCTGGATCAGCATGATGATCACGCAAAGACCGATGGCCGTCAGCATGGTCGCCGGCCGAGTCTGAAGATGCGGCGTGGGCTTGCGCGGCCCTTTGACTGCGTCCGACATGGCGGACTCTCCCCTCAATGACTTCTTTAAAAACGTCGGCCGAAACCCGAAATATGCGTGGGCCCAGCCTGCAAAAGGTACGGCAGGGCTGTTGTGGCTTCAAGAAAAATGTTTGCATCACAATGAGTTAGAAGGCGAAGTGGTAATTTTAGGCGAAGCCACAAGGGATCGCGGTCCGCAGCAGATGAAGCCACCTCTTATGGAGTAGAGTGCCCCCATGACCCTCCTCACCGCCCCCGCCAACACCCGCACCCTGGTGCTGACCGGCGCCAGCCGCGGCATCGGCCATGCCACTGTGAAGAAGTTCAGCGCCGGCGGCTGGCGGGTGATCACCGTGTCGCGTCAGCCGTTCAGCGCGCTCTGCCCGTGGCCGGGCGGCGACAAGAACCACGTCCAGATCGACCTCGCCGAACCCGACGACGTCACGCGCGGCATCGAGGAGATCCGCGACCGCGTCGGCGGCGGGCGGCTCGATGCCCTGGTCAACAACGCAGCTATTTCTCCCAAGGACGAAACAGGCGGCCGCATGGGTGCCATCGACACGCCGTTCGACCTCTGGCAGCGCGTGTTCAACGTCAACTTCTTCGCCCCCGTGGCGCTGGCGCGCGGCCTGATGCGCGAACTCGCCGAGGCGCGCGGCTGCGTGGTCAACGTCACCTCGATCGCCGGCAGCCGGGTCCATCCGTTCGCGGGCTCCGCCTACGCCACCTCGAAGGCCGCATTGGCGGCGCTGACGCGCGAGATGGCCCATGACTTCGGACCACGCGGCATCCGCGTGAACGCCATCGCCCCGGGCGAGATCGACACCGCGATCCTGTCGCCCGGCACCGAGCAGATCGTCGAGGAGCAGATCCCGATGCGCCGCCTCGGCACGCCCGACGAAGTGGCCGACGTGATCCACTTCCTGTGCGAGAAGGGCGCGAGCTACGTGAGCGGCGCGGAGATCCAGATCAACGGCGGGCAACACGTTTAGATGAGGCACGTCTAGTCGAGGAGCGTAGGCATGGACACCAACATTTCGAGCTTCAAAGGCGAGACCGGCCGCGACGCGCGCCGCCGCATCCGTGTCGGCGGCCACCGCCTGCCGACCTCGGGCATGGCGCCGGGCTTCGTGCAGGGCAATCTCGCGATCCTGCCCCAGGCGCTCGCCGCCGACTTCGCGCGTTTCTGCATGCTCAACCCCAAGCCGTGCCCCCTGCTCGGCCAGTCCGAGCCCGGCGACCATCGCCTGCCGACCCTGGGCGAGGACCTCGACATCCGCACCGACATCCCGCGCTATCGCGTGTGGAAGAACGGCGAGCTGGTCGACGAGGTCAACGACCTCAAGGGCGTGTGGCGCCGGGACCTCGTGTCGTTCGTGCTCGGCTGCTCGTTCTCGTTCGAGGAAGCGCTGATCGAGAACGGCCTCGAGCTCCGCCACCAGACCTGCAACAGCAACGTGCCGATGTACCGCACCAACATCGAGTGCGCGCCGGCCGGGCCGTTCCACGGCCCGATGGTGGTGTCGATGCGGCCGTTCACGCCGGCCAAGGCGATCCGCGCCATCCAGGTGACGACACGCTTCCCCTCGGTGCACGGCGCGCCGGTGCACATCGGCAAACCCGAGCTGATCGGCATCAAGGATATCGCCAAGCCCGACTACGGCGACGCCGTGCCGGTGAAGGACGACGAGTTCCCGGTGTTCTGGGCCTGCGGCGTCACTCCGCAATCGGTCGTGGCGACGGTGAAGCCCGAGTTCTGCATCACCCACGCGCCGGGCTACATGCTGGTGACCGACCTTCTGAATTCGCAGCTCGCCATCCTCTAGCAAATGGCGCAACTGGTTTTCGAGGGCCATGCAAAAGGGGCCTTGGAGAAGATTGCCGTCGAGATCGCCGACCTGGTGATCGCGGGCTGGACCGGCCGCGATGTCGCCGCCCTCAACCATCACATCGAGGAACTGAAGGCGCTCGGCGTGATGCCGCCTTCGAAGGTGCCGATCTACTATCGCGTCGGCGCCAACCTGCTCACGCAAGCCGCCACGGTGCAGGTGCTGGGTGACGACTCCTCGGGCGAGGTCGAGCCGGTGCTGTTCGCCGCCGCAGGACGACTGTGGGTGACGATCGGCGCCGACCATACCGACCGCAGGGTCGAGACCTACGGCATCGCGGTGTCCAAGCAGATGTGCGCCAAGCCGATCGGCACCGTCGCCTGGCGCTTCGAGGAGGTCGAGCCGCACTGGGACAGGCTGGTGCTGCGCTCGTTCATCGAGGACCACGGCCGGCGCGTGAAGTACCAGGAGGGCCCGCTCGCCAATATCCATGAGCCGCGTGGTCTGATCGGCGGCTGGACCGGCAATCCGCGGCTGCCCGAAGGCGTGGCGATGTTCTGCGGCACCATGCCCGCGATCGGCAAGATCCGCTCGAGCCAGCGCTTCGAGATGGAGCTCGAGGACCCGGTGCTGGGGCGCACGCTCTCGCATGGCTACCACGTGCAAAGCCTGCCCATCGTCTCTTGATCGGCCGGCCCTGCAGACCGTAGGGTCCGCGCGGGAGGATTCACAAAGCCATGGTCAAAGGCGCGTTCGACGGCATCACCGTCCTCGATTTCACCCAAGGCATTGCCGGCCCGCACGCCTCGATGCTGCTGGCGCTGCACGGCGCCGACGTCATCAAGATCGAGCCGCCCGAGGGCGACTGGGGCCGCGCGCTGGGTGACATCAAGGGCGACCACTGCGCCCACTCCATCGCCTTCAACCGCGGCAAGCGCTCGCTGGCCCTCGATCTCAAGTCGCCCGACGGCATCGCCGTGGTGAAGAAGCTGGCAGCCAAGGCGCATGTCGTGATGGAGAGCTTCCGGCCCGGCGTCATCCAGCGCCTGGGCTTCGGCTACGACGAGATCAAGAAGGTGAACCCGAACGTCGTCTATTGCTCGGTCTCGGGCTTCGGCCAGACCGGCCCCTACAGCAAGCGGCCGACGGTCGACGGGCTGATCCAGGCGTTCAGCGGCATGATGGTGATGAACAAGATGCCCGACGGCACGCCCTACCGGCAGGGCATGATCGCCGTCGACGTGACCACCGGCCTCTACACCTTCCAGGCGCTGTCGACCGCGCTGATGCGGCAGTTCCGCTACAACGAGGGCTGCTTCATCGATTCGAGCCTGATGCGCTCGGCCGCCGCCTTCCAGGGCGCCAAGCTGATGGAGTGGGTGTTCTCCAATGGCAAGCCACCGGTGCTCTACATGCCAGCCGGCAGCTACAAGACCAGCAACGGCTACATCATGGTGTCGGCGATGCGCCCGCACCATTTCCGCCTGCTGTTCGAGCTGATCGGCCGCCAGGACATCGCCGACGATCCCGAGTTGCAGAGCCACGAGAGCCGCATCAGGAACGCGCCCAAGATCATCAAGGCGCTGGGCGAGACCATGCCTAGCAAGACCACCGAGGAATGGATCGCGATCCTCCAGCCCAAGGATGTGTTCTGCGAGCGGGTGAACAATTACCAGGACTATCTCGACCATCCGCACGTCAAGGAATCGGGCGCGATCGACTGGATCGACCAGTCGGGCATCGGCCCCATGCCGGTCGCCAACATTCCCGGCTTGCCGCCGGCCTCGAGCCATGCCCCGCAGCAGCACGCGCCGCACATCGGCGAGGACGGCCCCGACATCTTGGCCGAGCTGGGCTATGGCCAGGCCGAGATCGACGCGATCTTCGCCCGTGGCGGCGTGCGCGCGCCCGCGCCGGCGGTGAAGGCGGCGGACTGAGCGGGCCGGCCTGGCCGATCCCAAGATGTCGTGGCGGTTACCGCAAGTGACCGTTAGAATAGCGGGAAAATGGCGGAAGCCCGCCACCCCTTGTGCCAGGCCAGGCCTCTGCTTGTGCGCCGTGACGCCTGCCCCGGTGTCGCTCCAGATCATGCGGCATATATTGCGATTACCACAATCAATGTCAAGAGGATGCCGGCGCGACCGTGACGGCGCAGACTGCCGGCCGGTCGGGGGATCGACATGAAATGGACCGCGGTCGTGCCGCCGCCCTGGCTGAGGTGCCTGATCGCGCTCACCGGGATATCAGGCCCTGCCCTGGCCCCCGCTCTCGCCGAAGACAGGCCCGCGACGTCGCCGGCCGCGACCGGATCTTCGCTCTTCCTCTTCAGCGACACGCAGCTCAGTTACTGGCACGAGTTCGGCGGCTCCGAGCCCGGCCTCTTCTCGCAGATCGCCAAGAACGTCGTCAGCCTCACGCACGACGACGCGTGGCGCTACGGCACCAACTTCCTCAACGTCGATGTGCTGCAGTCGGACAACCGCGATCCGTCCGCCCCGTGGGGCGGTCCGGGCTTTCCGATTCCGCCCGGCAGCGGCGTGGGCATCGGCGCGGTCGAAGTCGACGCCACCTATCGCGGCACCCTGGGCCTGAACGAACTGACCGGAAGCGAGACCTTTCATGCCGGGCCGATGCGCGATCTCTCGCTTTATTTCGGCGGCGACATCGACATCAAGAACACCGCTTTCGCGCCGCGCCAGCGCAGCTTCACGGTCGGTCTTCAGGTCGCCTTCGACGTGCCCGGCTATTTCAACGTCGCCGCCGCCGTCTACAAGGAATGGAACCACAACGGCATCGTCCCGCTGCTCGGCAATCCGCCGGGCACCACCGAAAACGTCGAGTTCAGCACCACAGCGACGTTCGAGATGCAGTACATGCAGCCGCTGTCCCTCACCGGCGCGCCGCTGCGCGTCAGCGGCTTCACCAATCTCATCCTGCCCAAGGGCACGGACGGCTTCGGCGTGTCGACAGTCGCCGAACTGCTCACCGACAACAGGTTGACGCTCGACGTCGGCAAGCTGGTGGCAGACCGGCCAGACCGGTTCGACGCGTTCATCGGCTATCGATTCTGGCTGAACAAATTCGGCAACGACCCCTCTCCGGCGAATGGGCCAGCGCTCGTGGGAACGCAGGAGAGCACGCTCTATGTCGGCGTGGCGTGGCACATCTTCTAGACGCCCTGAAATCCGCGAGCGGAGCCGGCGGGCGCAACGGGCCTCAGAACATCCATTCCTGGTCGGTGCGCTTGTCGGCGGCAACGGCGGGGGCGGCCGGCTGGTACGACGGGACGGCAACGGTCGCATTCTGCTGCATGGCGGTGGCCAGCATGAACGTGAAAGCAGCCCCGATGCAAAGCATCAAGGCTCCGAAAAAGAGCTTCCGGATGATCATCTTCTTTCCCAATCCAGCCGAACGCCTTCCCAGCGCGCGGCCATGCACAAATAGAACCGGGGCATGGCAATTCCAAGGCGGCACCGGTCAGGCCGACGCGAGGAAGCGTTCGACCTCGCGCCGGCTCCTGAGGCGCACGACCGTCCTGCTCTCGCCCCAGCGCGCGCATTCGACGATGAAGCGCTCGCGGTTCCGGCGATGGGTCTTGATCGCGTAGAGCAGGATCGACTGCCGGCTGAAGAAGGCCTGGCGCAGGCTCTCGCGATTGCCGGTGCCCCAGAGATCCCCGCGCGTCAGCGCCCGCCCGACAGTGCGCCACAGCAGGCGCCAGAAGACCAGCGGGAACGCAGGTCGAGCCAGACCAGGGTGTCGGCGGCACCCCAGGTGAGATCGCGGACCCGGTCGTAGATGCCGACGACGATCCAGCCGTCGTCGTCGGGGCCGCCCGGCGGTGGCGCGAGCGCACACTCGATCCGGTAACGGAACAGCTCGATCGGCGCGGGCTGCCAGCCGCTGCCCCAGAACAGCGCATCGAGCTCGATCACGCGCAGGCCCGTCCGCGCGGCCAGCGCGTCCGCCAACCGGCTCTTGCCCGATCCTGTGGTGCCAAAGACGACAGTCCGACGCATGGCGGCCACGACTGTAGCGCCAAAGCGGCGGCCAGCGTAGGGTTGCCGCCGCGTAGAAGAGGATCGCCGATGTCGCAAATTTTATTCAGGAACATGAGCCTGCTCGACCCGCGTTGGGACGAGGCCCGCGCGGGCTACGAGGTCCTGGTCGAGGGCGACACGATCCGCGAAGTCTCGGCCAAGCCGATCAAATCGGCCAAGGCCCAGGTCGTCGACTGCGGCAAGCGCACCCTGATGCCCGGCTTGATCGACTGCCACGTCCACGTGTTCCTGACCGAGGTGAATTTCCGCAACCTCGAGAGCGTGCCGCTCACGCTGCTGACCGCCCAGTCGTCGGTGCTGCTGCGCGGCATGATCGACCGCGGCTTCACCACGGTGCGCGACACCGGCGGCGCCGACTGGGGCATCAAGACCGCCGTCGAGTCGGGCCTGATCCCGGGCCCGCGCCTGTTCATTTCGGGCAAGGCCATCGGCCCGACCGGCGGCCATTCCGATTCGCGCCGCCGCACCGACTATCAGGGACAGACCTGCAGCTGCTGCAACGCCATGGTCTTCGGCATGGCGATCGCCGACGGCGCCGACGAGGTGCGCAAGCTGGTGCGCGAGCAGATGCGCCAGGGCGCCGACCAGATCAAGATCATGTGCTCGGGCGGCGTCGCCTCACCCTACGATCCGCTCGACTCGCTGCAGTTCTCCGAAGGCGAGATCGCCGCCGCCACCGACGAGGCGAAGAATTTCGGCCGCTACGTGCTGGCCCACGCCTACTCGCCCGAGGCGATCACGCGCGCGCTCAACAACGGCGTGCGCACCATCGAGCACGGCAACCTGATCGACGATAAGGCGGCCCGGCTGCTCAAGTCCAAGGGCGGCTACATGGTGGCCAACCTCGTGACCTACTTCTCGATGAAGGAGCGCGCGGCGCAGTTCGGCATGACCGCCGACATGCTGGCCAAGAACGACATCGTGCTCGAAGGCGCGCTGCGCTCGCTCGAGATCTGCAAGAAGGCCGGCGTGAAGGTGGGCTACGGCACCGACCTGCTGGGCGCGCTCCAGGTCGACCAGAGCCAGGAGTTCATCCATCGCGCCAAGGTGCTGAAGCCGATCGAGATCATCCGCCAGGCGACCACTGTCGGCGCCGAGATCCTGCGCCAGGAAGGCAAGCTCGGCACGATCGCACCCGGTGCGCTCGCCGACCTGATCGTGGTCGACGGCAATCCACTCAAGAAGCTCGAACTCTTCCTCGACCAGGGCGCGCACCTGCCCCTGATCATGAAGGCCGGCAAGTTTCATAAGAACGTCCTTAAGTAGATCCCTGTCATCCTGAGCGCAGCGAAGGATCCTTCGCTTCGCTCAGGATGACAGTCTTCGGAGTTCAGCAATGTCATTCCTGTTCAAGAACCTCTCGCTCCTCGATCCGCGCTGGAAGGAAGCGCGCGGCGGCTACGAGGTGCTGGTCGAGGGCGATCTCATCAAGGAAGTGTCGCCCAAACCGATCGAGTCGAGGAATGCGAAGGTCGTCGACTGCGGCAAGCGCACGGTGATGCCGGGCCTGATCGACTGCCACGTCCACACGCACCACAGCGAGGTCTATATCAGCCGCATGGAAGCGGTGCCGCTCACCTTGATGATGGCGCGCTCGGCCGGCCGCCTGAAGCGCATGCTCGACCGCGGCTTCACCACCGTGCGCGATGCAGGCGGCGCCGACTGGGGCACCAAGACCGCGGTCGAATCGGGCCTCATTCCCGGCCCGCGGATGTTCATCTCGTGCCGCTCGATCGGTCCCACAGGCGGCCACAACGACCGCAACCGCCGCACCGACATCGGCCCGCCCTGCCTGTGCTGCAACGGCATGGTGTTCATCCGCTGCATCGCCGACGGTCCCGACGCGGTGCGCAAGGCCGCGCGCGAGCAGATGCGCCAGGGCGCCGATCAGGTGAAGCTGATGGTCTCGGGCGGCGTCGCCTCGCCCTACGATCCGCTCGAGTCGGTGCAGTTCTCGATCGAGGAGATCACCGCCGCGGTCGAGGAGGCGCACGCCTTCGGCCGCTACGTTCTCACGCACGCCTACACGCCCGAGGCGATCACGCGCGCCGTCAACTGCGGCGTGCGCACCATCGAGCACGGCAATCTGGTCGATGCACCCACGGCCAAGCTGATGGCGAAGAAGGGTGTCTACATGATCCCCAACCTCGTGACCTACGACGCCATGAAGCGGCGCGCCAAGGAACTCGGCATGCCGGCCGAGATGCTGGAGAAGAACGACGAGGTGTTGAAGTACGGCTTTGCCGAGCTCGAGCATTGCCGCAAGGCCGGCGTGAAGATGGCCTACGGCTCGGACCTGCTGGGCGCGCTGGAGGACGAGCAGACCGGCGAGTTCAGGATTCGCGGCGAAGTGATGCCGGCGATCGACGTTATCCGCTCGGCGACCCTGATCGGCGCCGAGGTCGTGCGCCAGGAAGGCAAGCTGGGCGTGATCGAACCCGGCGCCTTCGCCGATCTGCTGGTGGTCGACGGCAATCCGTTGAAGGACCTCGGCCTGTTCCAGGACGGCGGCCCCAACCTTCCGGCCATCATGAAGGCCGGCAAGTTCCACAAGAACGAGCTGTGATCGCGGCTGTCATCCGACGTCGGGCCGGCCGCTGGGCGCTGAAAGGCGCAGCGACGTTCGGGCTGCTCTACATCCTGACGCCGCTGATCTTCGTGACCTGGCTCGCCTTCTTCCGGCAGGAGATCCCGTCCTTCCCGCCCGAGGGCTACAGCCTGCGCTGGTTCGCCGCCATCCTCGACCAGCGCAAGTTCGTCGACGGCTTTTCGCTCAGCTTCCAGGTCGGCGTGCTGGCGACCGTGATCGGCCTGGCGCTGGGCGTCCCCGCGGCGCTGTGCGTCACGCGCTTCCGGTTCAAGATGCGCACGCCGGTCGCCAGCCTGCTGCTGATGCCGCTGATCGTGCCGGGCGTGGTGCTGGGCACGTCGATGTACGTCTTCCAGGTGACGATGGAGAACGCGCTCGACGTCGACGTGATCGGTACCTTCTACGCGCTGGTCGCGGGCCACGTCGTGATCGTGATCCCGTGGGTGGTGCGCCTGGTGACGGCGAGCCTCGCCGGCGTCGACCGCACGACCGAGGAAGCCGCGCAAAACCTTGGCGCCAACGCCTTCGTGACCTTCCGGCGCATCACCCTGCCCGCCATCCGGCCCGGCATCGTGGCCGGCGCCCTGTTCGGCTTCGTGACCTCGTTCGGCAACCTCGAGATGAGCCTGTTCCTGGTCGGGCCGGGCCGCACCACCCTGCCGATCGTCATCCTGCAGTACCTCGAGTGGAAGATCGATCCGACCATCGCCGCGGTCTCGGTGGTGCAGATCGTGCTGATCGGTGCGGCGATGCTGATCACCGACCGCTACGTCAAGCTGGCGCGGATCGTCTGATGGTCCAATAACGTGGCAAAACTCGAGATCCAGAACCTGGTGAAGCGCTACGGCGATTTCCACGCCGTGCGCAACGTTTCGCTGTCGGTCGCCGACGGCGAGTTCCTCGTCCTGCTGGGTCCGTCGGGCTGCGGCAAGACCACGACCTTGCGCATGGTCGCGGGCTTCATCGAACCCAGCGCCGGCCGTATTACCTTGGGCGACACCGACGTGACCGTCCTGCCGCCGTGGAAGCGCAACGCCGGCATGGTGTTCCAGAGCTACGCGCTCTTCCCGCACCTCACGGTGGCGCAGAACGTGGCGTTCGGGCTCGAGATGCGGAAATTGCCGCGCGCCGACATCGAGCGCCGCGTCGAGGAGACCCTGGCGCTGGTCCGCCTCAAGGGCTACGGCGCCCGCCTGCCGCGCCAACTCTCGGGCGGCCAGCAACAGCGCGTGGCGCTCGCCCGCGCGCTTGCCATCCGGCCCGACGTGCTGCTGCTCGACGAGCCACTGTCGAACCTCGACGCCAAGCTGCGCCAGGAGGTTCGCGTCGAGATCCGCGAACTGCAGCGCCAGATGGGCCTCACCACCGTGATGGTGACGCACGACCAGGAAGAGGCGCTCACCATGGCCGACCGGCTGGTGGTAATGAACGAGGGCGAGGTCCGCCAGGTCGGCAGCCAGCGCGACCTCTACGAACGGCCGACCGACCGCTTCGTGGCGGGCTTCGTCGGCCGCAGCACCTTCCTCGAAGGCACGGTCGAGACGCCGGGCCGCTTCCGCACCGACGGCGGGCTGTCGCTCGCCTGCGCCGCCGGCACTGCCGCCGTCATGGGCGGCAAGGCCTCGCTGGCGTTGCGGCCCGAGCGGGTCGAAATCGCCGCAGCCGCCCAGCCGGGACTCGACAACAGCCTGCCCGGCACGGTGGAATTCGTGTCCTATCTCGGCGCATTGATCGATATCCACGTGCGCCTGTCGCCCGCCGACCGGCTGGTGGTGCAGATCGCCAATCGCGACGGCGGCTTCGCGCCCGAGGTCGGCCAGCACGTCTTTGTCGGCTGGCCCGCGTCGGCCGGCCAGGTGTTCCGCGTTTAACCAAGAAAAGATCGGGAGGCTTTCATGTCGAACCACATCAAGCTCAATCGCCGCGCTGTCCTCAGCGGCACGGCGGCCCTCGCGCTCGGCGCTCCCGCCGTCGTGCGGGCCGAAGACAACAAGCGCGTCGTCATCGGCACCTGGGGTGGCGACTACTCGCGGCTGCTGACCAAGAACATCGACACGCCGCTGATGAAGGGCTGGGACTGCGTCCATGCCGAGGAGAACGCACCGCCGCGCAAGACCAAGATGCTGGCCGAGAAGGCGCTGCGCCGCGGCACCTCCGATGTGCAGGGTCTGTCGTCGACCGACATGTACGAGGTCAGCCAGCAGGGCATCGTCGAGACGCTCGACTATTCGAAGATGCCGAACGCCAAGAACCTGCTGCCGGCGATGAAGTATCCCTACGGCATCGGCCACATCTATTCGGGCAAAGTGATCCTCTACAATCCCAAGATGATCGCCAAGAAGCCCGAGAGCTTCGCCGAGGTCCTCGACCCCTCGATGGGCAACAAGCTCGGCATCATCGACATCCAGTACCAGTACACGATGATGGCGGCGGGCCTGGCCTCAGGCGGCTCGATGAGCAATTTCGAGCCCGGCAAGGAGCGCCTGATCGCCTGCAAGAAGGCCGGCGCGCGCATCTATCCGTCGAACGAGGCGTTCGCCCAGGCGCTCAAGACCGAGGAGATCGGCTGCGGCATCATGTGGAAGGCGCGCGCCGTGCAGTGGCAGAACGCCGGCATCCCGATCGAGACGGTGGCGCCCAAGGAAGGCGTGCCGATGTACGTCTCGGGCTTCGTGATGCCCAAGAACGCGCCCAACAAGGAAGGCGCCTATGCCTGGCTCAACGCCATGATGGCAGCCTCGGCGCAGGAAGGCTTCGCCGTCGACATGGGCTACAACCCGACCGTCACCGACGCCAAGGTGCCGGCCGACGTGCAGAAGCGCATCGGCTTCACGCCCGAGGA
>JBEPUH010000028.1:0-60586 GCA_041691635.1 Hyphomicrobiales bacterium | reverse complement strand
GTTCCTCTTGATGAACTCCTTGGTGCCGTCGAGCGGATCGACCAGCCAGAACGGCCGGCCGTCGATCTCCGGCACGTGGCCCGCCGCCATCTCTTCTTCCGCGACCACGGCGAGGCCGGGGGTCAGCGCGCGCAGGCCCGCGACGATGATGGCCTCGGCGGCCTGGTCGGCGTCGGTGACCGGGCTGTTGTCGGCCTTGGTGCGCTCCCCAAGGTCGCCGGCATAGATGCGCATGATCTCGCGCGCGGCATCGCGTGCAAAGCCGGTACAGGCGTCGCGTAGCCGGGCGAGATCGGCGGGACTGCTAGGGACGGAAGTGTTGTTCATATTGCTCGACGGACGGAGAGAGCTCGGACCATTCGCGCCGGGAACGGAGATAAACGTGGCGGGTCTTGCAGGTCTCCGCCCGGATCCAGGCGGGATCGTCGAAGGCGCCCGCGGGCAGCGTCCTGATCCCCGGCGCCGCCTCGAGCGTGAAGCCGAGGTTGGTGCCGCAGCGCCTGCAGAACTCGAGATCGAGCCAGCGACCGGATTCGTCCGACACGTGGCGGTAGCGCGCGATCTCCGGCGTGACCATGACCACCTGGTCGGCGTTGAATACGACCTCCGTGCCAAAGGCCGTGCCCGTGCGGCGCTGACACCAGGTGCAGTGACAGATCGTGACGCGCAAAGGCCCGCCGGTCGCCGTGAAGCGCACGGCGCCGCAGACGCACCCACCGGCATGGGTTGGCTGGCTCACTGCTTCAGCACGCGCCCGGCGACGGCGTCGAGCTTGGCGGCAAGCTTGGCCGAGCGCGCGCCCGGCGCCGTGATCAGGGCATTGTCGAGGGCGCGGTCGCAGCCGGACGGGCAGGGGGTGGGGCGCTTGTCCTTGAGGCGCGGCGCGATCATGGCGACCAGGGTCTTGGCCTTCTCGGCGTTGTCGTGCAGGACTCGGACGATGTCGGCGACCTGGACGTGGCCGTGGTCGGGATGCCAGCAGTCGAAGTCGGTGACCATGGCGACAGTGACGTAGCAAATCTCCGCCTCGCGGGCGAGCTTGGCCTCCGGCATGTTGGTCATGCCGATCACGTCGCAGCCCCAGCTCCGGTAGAGCTTCGACTCGGCGAGGCTCGAGAACTGCGGGCCTTCCATCGCCAAATAAGTGCCGCCCATCCTGATGGGGAAGCCGGCCTTCACGGCGCAGTCGTGGACGGCTTGCGCCAGGCGGTTGCAGGTCGGATGCGCCATCGAGACATGCGCCACCAGTCCCTCGCCGAAGAAGCTCTTCTCGCGGGCGAAAGTGCGGTCGATGAACTGGTCGACGACAACGAAGTGGCCGGGCGGCAGGTCCTCGCGCAGCGACCCGCAGGCCGAAACGGAGAGGATGTCGGTCACGCCGGCGCGCTTCAGCGCATCGATGTTGGCCCGGTAGTTGATCGACGACGGCGAATGGACGTGGCCGCGGCCGTGACGCGGCGCGAACACCACGTCGAGGCCGTCAAGGACGCCGAACAGGAACTCGTCGGAGGTCTCGCCGTAGGGCGACGCCACACGCTTCCACTGCGCATTCTTGAGGCCGGCAATATCGTAAACGCCGCTGCCGCCCAGAACGCCAAGTACAGTCATTATGCTTCTCCTCAGAGGCGGTGGTGTATCATCCTTGCCGGACAAAGGGGAGGCATCCCCCAAGGAGAGGACATGGGCAAGCTCGACGGCAAGATCACCATCGTGACCGGCGCCACCAGCGGCATCGGTCGGCGTACCGTCGAGATCTTCGTGGCGGAAGGGGGCAAGGTCGTGGCGACCGGCCGGCGCGAGGAGCTCGGCCGCGCGCTCGAAAGCGCGCTGGGCAAGGACAAGTGCATTTTCGTGAAGGCCGATGCCACCAGGGAAGCCGACGTCAAGGCGATGATCGACGCCTGCATTTCCAAGTGGGGTCGGCTCGACTGCCTGTTCAACAATGCCGGCGGCCCCGCGCCGGTGGGCGGCATCGAAACCGTTCCGGTCGAGGGCTTTGACGCCGCGATGGCGACCCTGGTGCGCTCGGTGATGCTGGGCATGAAGCACGCCGCGCCGATCATGATGAAGCAGCGTTCGGGCAGTATCATCAACAACGGCAGCGTGGCGGCGCGGCGCGCCGGCTACTCGACGTCGATGATCTATGGCGCGGCCAAGGCGGCGGTGAACCACCCCACGGTGTGCGCGGCCATGCAACTCGGCGAGAAGAACGTACGCTGCAACTCGATCTCGCCGGGCGGCATCGCCACCGGCATTTTCGCCAAGGCGCTCGGCCTGCCGCCCGACAAGGCCGACGGCTATGCCCAGGCGATGAAGGCCGGGATGGCCAAGAACCAGCCGATCCCGCGCGCCGGCGTCGTCGACGACATCGCCCATGCCGCGGTGTTTCTGGCGTCCGACGATTCCTCGTTCATCAACGGCCACGATCTCGTGGTCGATGGTGGGATGGTCGGTGGCCGCATGTGGACGCCGCACCAGGAAGGCGTCAATGCGATGCGGAAGGCGTTCGGCGTCGATGAGGTCTGATCGCGGGTCGGGGGCGGCTTGCCTCAGAAGTCGGCGATGACGCGGCGCGTCTTCAGCCGCAGCGCCTCGACGCATTCGCAGGCGGTGCGCTCGAGACCGGCGTGGTCCAGGATCGTGATCTCGCCGCGGCGATAGCGGATCAGTCCGGCGTTCTGCAATTCCTGGGCGATCAAGGTCACGGTGGGACGGCGCACCGCCAGCATCTGGGCCACGAAGTCGTGGGTGAGGCGCAGCACGTCGTCGCCGACGCGGTCGCGCACCTGGATGATCCAGCGGCACATCCGCCGCTCCGCCGAATGGAGCGCGTTGCAGGCCGCGGTCTGTTGCATCTGGGCCATCGCAAGCTCGTTGCTGAGGAGCACGATCTTGAGGAACACCGGGCTCCTGGGCATCGCCGCACGATAATCCGCGGCGCTGATCCGCAAGCCGCTGCCGGCGATCTGGACGACCGCACGGGCGTTAGCCCGATGGACGCCGAGCGCGGCCAGGGAACCCACGACCGCCTCGCGGCCGAGGCTCGCCAGTTCGATGGCGGCGCCGTCTTCCATGGTCGTGGTGATCGAGATCATGCCCGACTCGACGAACAGGATATCCTCGACGCGCGCTCCGGGATCGGCCAGCACGAAGCCCTGACGCAGGTCGACCGGCTTTAGGTGCGGCTGGATGACTTCCAGGTCCTTCGGCGACAGGGCCGACAGGAACAAGTTTGCGTATTTGCCTGCCGACATGATCGAGATTCACTTCCTTTATTCGCCTGTCGTCTCTGGGCCGCAGATCGCGAGACAAGGCGCGGAAGCGGACTGGGCGGATAACCTAGGGGCCGTCCAAACGGCGGTCTGTTCTCTAGCGAACAAAGGAATTGAAGACTTTATCGTTGCGTACGATTCCAGCCCTTTTCCGGCCCTTTATCCGAATGGAGTTCGCAACCGCGCCTCCTCGAAAGCGTATCGCCCGCACCGGCCGCACCGCCTGGACGACGGATCAGCGCTTCCTCCCGAACAGGCCACTTCGTTCTTGGGGCGAACGTTCTCTCCGCACCCGCAAGTCTTCTGACAACCTCAACCACAGCAAACAACAAGGAGCGAAATCATGGCTGACGCCACGAAGATCACTTCCGGCACGTTGATCGCGGCCGAGAAGGTCGAAGGCACAAACGTCTACAATCTCCAGGGCGACAAACTCGGCACGGTCGACGACATCATGATCGACAAGGTGAGCGGCCGCGCGATCTACGCGGTGATGTCGTTCGGCGGCTTCCTCGGCATCGGCGAGAAGAGCCATCCGCTACCCTGGTCGACACTGAAGTACGACGAGACCAAGGGCGGCTACCTCGTCAACCTTGACAAGAAGATGCTGGAGAAGGCGCCAATGTACGACCGCACTTGTGATTTCGTATGGACGCCCGACTACGGCCGCGAGGTCGACAAGTACTACAACGCACCGACCTACTGGATGTAGGCGCGGGGGATCGGCTGCCGGGCGCTGGGTCCGGCAGCCGGCCGTGCACGCCCGATTGACCACGAGATCCGGTGTACCTGCGGCATTCGCAGAATTGAAATCGTCATGGCCGGTCCGCCAGGAAGGCGCGACCGCGGTCGGTTAATTCGACCTGCGTGCCCCGGTGCTCGACATAGCCGTTGTCGGTCGCCTCTTCCCACACCGGCAGGCGCGGGCAGGAGGTGCGCCAGACGTCCATGACGTCGGCATGGGTCCGCGGCGCGCGGCCGAGCCATTCGAGGAAATCGCAGATCAGGGGCGTCAACGTGTCGGACATGACCCACAGATCATGCGCGCGCCGCCGACCAGCCGCCAATATATATGACAGGCGATAGCGATACCTATTCGATATGGACCTTAGTCGAGATCGGTCGGTGCAGTGCCGAGTTCCGACTGCTTGCGACGGCGCAGATGGACGGGCTTTCCACGATCGTCACTTCGAGCGTCGACCGAACCGTTGCCTGAGCAGGTCGCCGCCGCGCGTCGTGCCGTCGGACAGGCCGACGACGGCATGGATGTGGACGCTGGGCTTGCCGTCGTCACCGGTGGCGATGTCGCCCACGAGGATGAGCGCCTCGCATTGCCGGTCGATCTCGATCGGCTTGTAGGATTTCTTCTGGAGGTCGAACCAGCCCACGGTCGCGCGTTCGAACGTCCCGAGAGCGGTGAGTGACGCGCCAGAGAGGCCGGTCTTCGCGCGAACTCGGTGATGGCGGCGAACGCCTCCTCGTCGACATCGGGCACGAGGACAAAGATACGTTCACCGGCCTTCGACTGGCCGAGCTTGGAATCCATGATGGCTTTCCGTCCTCACTGACGGCGCGTCCGGCCGTTGGCATTGGCCGGCACCCGCCGCAGGCCCTGCTTCAGGGCGTTGGCGAGGCCGATCGGGCGATGGTGCTTCTTCAGCAGGTCGGCGAAGGCTTCGTCCGCCAGCTCCTGGAAGCTCTTGCGCTCGTCGGCGCCCAGGAGGTCGAGCGCCTGTAGCACGACGCTGTCGAGATGGACGCGCTTGGCGGCCATGCTTCAGCGCTTCCGCCGCGCGGTCTTGCGCTTTGCCGTCTTGCGTTTGGGAACCTTCTTGCCCTTCTTGCGGGCCTCGGAGAGGCCAATGGCGATGGCTTGCTTGCGGCTCTTCACCGTGCCGCCCTTGCCGCCTTTGCCGCTCTTCAGTTTGCCGGATTTGCGCCGCTTCATGGCGCGCTTCACGTCCTTGCCGGCGCTCTTGGAATACCTGGCCATCTGCCTTCCTCCGTTGCTCCTTCGCGCTAACGCCAAGGGTCCTGGGGGCGTTGCAGCTCAACCGGCGTGGTTTTGCAGCCGCCGGACGATCTCGCCGGCGATCTCCTCTGGCGCGCCGCCGACGTCGACCACGATCGGCCACTCGTCGGGTGCGGGCTCCTCCAGGATGGCGAACTGGCTGTCGAGGAGGGCAACCGGCATGAAATGGGCGTGCCGCGCCGCCATCCGGCGCTGGATGAGATCGCGCGAACCGCGGAGATAGACGAGCGTCACGTCGGCGCGCGCACCGATCAGCACGTCGCGATAGATTCGCTTCAGGGCCGAGCACGTCACCACGCCCGACTCGCCTTGCTGGCGCCAGCCGTCGATCTCCCCGGCGATGCGCGCGAGCCACGGCAGGCGGTCGGCGTCGTCGAGCGGCGTGCCGCGGCGCATCTTCTCGACGTTGTCGGACGGATGGAGGTCGTCGCCCTCGAGGAACCGGCAGTGCAGTTCGCGGGCGAGGATTTGGGCGACGGTAGTCTTGCCCGAGCCGGACACGCCCATCACCACGACGACAACTGTCAATCGCCGCTCCCGAAGTAGGCGCGTTCCAGGCGATTGGGCAGGTCGGCCTCGTTGGTGCGCGCTTCGAGCACGATCGAGCCGCGTGCCAGCGCGTACACCCGGTCGGCGAGCGCCAGCGCCTTCTCGATCAGCTGCTCGACCAGCAGCACGGCGGTGCCGGCGGTGCGCAACTGCGCGGCGGCGGCCAGCACGCGGTCGACGAGGACCGGCGACAGGCCGGCCGATGGCTCGTCCAACATCAGGAGGCGTGGACGACGCACGAGGCCTTGGGCCACGGCCAGCATCTGCTGTTGGCCGCCCGACAGGGCGCCGGCGCGGTCGGTGCGCTTGGCGGCGATCTCGGGGAAGAAAGCCAGCGCTTCCTCGGCCTGCGCCGTCAGGACGGCGCGCTTCAGGCCGTAGCCGGCCAGCAGAAGATTGTCGAAGACAGTGAGCTGGGTGAAGACGCGGTGGCCTTCGACGACGTGGACGAGGCCGGCGTCGACCGTCTCGCGCGGTCCGGCGCTCGACATGTCCTTGCCGGCGAATTGCATACTGCCGGTGCGCGGCAGCAGGCCCGACACGGCCTTCAGCAGCGTGGTCTTGCCCGCACCGTTGGGGCCGAGCAGGGCCACGATCTCGCCGGCACCGATCGTGAGATCGATTCCGTTCAGCACGCCGATCTTGCCATAGCCGGCCGAAAGGCCGCGGATCTGGAGCAGGGGCTCAGGCGCCGAGGTAGGCACTGACCACCTCCCGGTGCGAGCGGATCTCGGCCGGCGTGCCGGCGGCGAGCATCTTGCCGAGGTTCAGTACCGTCACGCGATCGCAGATGTCGAAGATGAGATCGGCATGGTGCTCGACCAGCAGCACGCCGGTGCCGGCCCGGCTGATCGCCTTGATGAAGGCACCCAGCCGTTTGATCTCCTCGGCCGACAGGCCGGCCGCCGGTTCGTCGAGCATCAGGAAGGCGGGGCGCAGCATCAGCGCGCGCGCGACCTCCATGAAGCGCAGCTCGCTGTGCTGCAGGCGGTCGGCGCGCACGGCGGCGAGCGATTCGAGGCCGACCGCGGCCAGCGCCTGCAACGCGCGTTGTTTGAGCTGTGCCTCGTCGCGGCGGTGGCGCGGCAGCAGGAACAGGGACTCGGCGAAGGTGCCGTGGCCGTCGATCGTGCCACCGATCATCACGTTCTCCAGCACCGACGCGCCGCCGATCAGGCGCGGCGTCTGGAACGTGCGGGCAATTCGGAAGCCCGCGCGCAGGTGCGGCGCGCCGAACGGCAGCGCCGTGCCGTTCAACTGCGCCCGGCCGGCGGTCGGCCGGTAGTAGCCGGAGATGACGTTCAGGGTCGTGGTCTTGCCGCTGCCGTTGGGGCCGATCAGCCCGTGCACCTCGCCGGTGCGGATGTCGAGGTCGAGCCCGTCGATCGCGCGCACCCCGCCGAACGCCAGCGCGATGCCTGACAGGCCGAGCGTGCCCTCGGGGCGCGCGCCGTCGAGCAGGCGGGGCAGGAGCTCGGGCCGCGGCACGATCTCGCGATGCTGCTCGAGCGGCCGGCGATTGCGGTAGTCGAGCATCTCGGCGATGCCGCCCGGGATTAGCAGCACGATCAGGAGCAGGAGGGCCGCGTACAGGAACGTCGACCAGGCGACCAGCGGCGCGGCGATCTCGGGCAGGACCGTCAGGAGGATCGTGCCGAGCAGCGGTCCCAGGATCGAGCCGCGGCCGCCGATCAAGATGGCGATGAAGAACAGCACCGAGAGGTCGAAGGTGAAGGCGTCCGGCGTGATGTAGGACTGCAGCGAGGAGAACAACCCGCCGGCCACGCCCGCCAGCGCGCCGCTGAAGACGAACACCGTCACCAGAAGCGCGGGTTTGGCCACGCCGGACGCCTCGGCGGCAACCTCGGCGTCGCGGATCGCAACCAGCGACCGGCCGAAGCGGCTGGCGGCGATGTTGGCTGTCATCCAGGTGCAGAGCGCGGCAAGTGCCAGACAGAAATAGTAGAAGCCCCAGCCGGGTGCGAACGGCCAGGGCAGGACCGGGCCGGCCACGCCGATGCCGCCGCCGGTTACGTCTTTCCAGGCGAGCGCGATTTGCGTGACGATGGTGGCGAAGCCCAGGGTCGTCATGGCGAAGTAGAAAGTGCGCAGCCGCAACGCCGGCAGGCCGACGACCACGCCGAAGACGGCGCCGATCGCGCCGGAGGCGAGCAGGGCGAGATAGGGCGATATCTCCGGCATCACCGCGCCGGCGGTCAACACGGCGGTGGTGTAGGCGCCGAGTGTCAACAGGGCGACCCAGCCGATCGCGATCTGGCCGGCATAGCCGACCACGAGATTGAGGCCCGAGATCAGGATCCAGTAGATGCAGGCACGCGTGGCGATCACGCCCATGTAGGAATCGTCAAGCAGCGGCAGGCAGGCGGCGGCGATTGCCAACAGCAGGAACGACACGCGGCCCTCAAGCCGGGCCATCAGGCCACGGCGCACGGGCAGGTGGCCGGACACGATCTCTGACGCCGTGGCCATCAGACCCGTCGCGCTCCGGAAGCGCTGGCGAAGCCCTCGGGCCGCAGCAGCAGGACGATGATGAACACGGTGAACACGGCGACGGCGGCGAAGATGCCGCCGACCAGGAAATTGGCCGCCTGCTGGAACAGGCCGAGCAGCAGGCCACCCACCAGCGCGCCGCGGTTGTTGCCCATGCCGCCAAGCGCCACCGGCACGAATCCGTAGAAATTCAAGATCGACTGGTTGCCGAAGAAGGCCAGCAGCATCTCGCCGCCGGCGAAGCCCGCCAGCGCGCCGATCATCCCGGCGAGCGCGAAGCTCGCCATGCGCAGCTTCTGCTCGGGCAGGCCGAGCGCGCGGGCGGCGTAGCTGTCCTCGGCGATCGCCAGGAAGGCGCGGCCGATCAGCGTGCGCCGATAGAGCAGCTCCAGCCCGATCACGGTTGCCGCACAGGCGAGCATCGGCAGCCAGAACTTCTGGTCGAACACGCCTTCGCCGATCGGGATCAGGCGTGGAAAGGGCCGGGCGTCAGTGCCCCATTCTATGGCGGTGAATTGCGCGATCAGGAGCGCGAAGGCCAGGGTCGAGAGCACGTAGAGATGCTGCTCGATGCTCTTCAGCACGGGGCGCACCGCCACGATCTCGGTGATTACGCCCATCACTGCCCCGCAAACGAGCACCGCGGCGAAGCCGACGAGGGCCGGCAGGCCCAACTGGCCGATGAAAAGGGCGCCCAGCACGCCGCCCATCATGCCGAGCATGCCCGCGGTGAAGCTGAACGCGCGCGACGCCGTGAACATCACGTTGTACGTGATGCCGATCAGTGCGTAGACCGCCCCTACCGCCAGGCCGTAGGAGACGATCGACTCCAGCATCGGCTAGGCGCCGTAGCCGGGGGCGAGGTTGAAGGCGCCTTCGCGTAGCGAGTTGGACTGGCACATCACGACTTCGGCGTCAGGCACGCCGTTGTGCTGCTCCGGTGTGAAGGTCAGCGTCGCATTGATGCCGGGCCAGGTCTTGAGCTTGTTCAGGTAGGCGGTGATGTCCTTGGGCGAATCGCCCGCGGCCTTCACCGTCTCGGCGATCAGCTTGGGCGCATCGTAACCACAGGCGATCCACCACAGCAGCGTGTCGTTCATGTCGACCTTGGCCTTGGCAATCCGCCCGCGGAAATCCGCGGCCAGTGCCGGCAGCTTGCCGTCACTGGCATAGCAGCAGTTCTTGAAATTGTTGGAGTAGACCTTCGCCCAGTTCTCCGGTTTGTCGAGCAGCGCCTTGGTCTGGCCGGAACCCAGCGTCGTCTGGCCGACCACCGGTACGTCCCAGCCCATCGCCGCGCGCGTGTTGAGGATGCGCGCGAGAAACCCGGCATTCACGCTCCACGGCATGATCGCCTCGGCCCCGCCGTCGCGCATGCGCAGCAACTCGGGCTTGAGGTCGGGGTTCGCCGCGTCGACGTTGCCCTCGTAGACGACCGTGGCGCCCTTTTTCTTCAGGAGCGGCACGTAGGCCGCGACCGTCGCCGTGGCGTAACCCGCGTTGTCGCCGATCACGGCGACCTTCTTGGCTTTCAGCACGTCCATCACGTAGTGGTTCGCCGCCTCGCCGATCTGCTCGTTGGTCGGCGCGCTGCGGAACGACATCGGGTACTTCTTGACGTCGATCAGCGTGTCGACCCAGCAGGGATGGATCATCGGGATATTCGCGCGCGCGCAGAGCGGTGTCGCTGCCAGCGTCTCGCCCGAGTTGAGCGGTCCCCAGATCATCGCGACCTTCTGCCGGCTCGTGAGCTCGGCGATGGCGTTGACCGCTTTGGTCGCGTCGCTCTGCGTGTCGCGCACGATCATCTCGATCTTGCGGCCATTGATGCCGCCCGCGGCGTTGATCTCGTCAACGGCTAGCAAAGTGCCGCGGTTCATGGCGACGCCGGTCGAGGAACTCGGGCCGGTGAGGGCGGGCAGGAAGCCGATGCGCAGCGGCTCGTTGGCGGCGATGGCCGGGCTGGCGAGGCCAGAGGCGAGGGATGCAGCACCGGCGGCGGATCCGGCAAGTACCTTGCGACGCGTGATCGACATGGCTTTTCCTCCCAATACTTTTATTGGGAGGAAGCATAACCCCTGCCGGGGAACGGTCAACGTCCGCCCGGCCAGGCCGGCGCCGAAAGGCAGTTTCGCAGGGCGTCGCCGTCGCGGCGCGCGTTACTCCGCGGCCTGCTTGCCCTTGCCGAGTCCCTTCGGCACCTGCGCCGCCGCCGCGCTGACGCGGGGATTGGTCGTGACCTTGAGCGCCTCGGCGGCGTCCTTGTTCTCCATGATCTTGGCCATGATCGCCTGGCCCGCGCGGTCGAACACGGCGCGGTTTTCCTGCAGGTACTTCTCCGACGCGCGCAGCTTGGTGACGTAGCCGTTGATCTCGGGAATGACGTAGCGGGCGACCAGATCCCAGCTGCGGAACGTGTTCTCGACATTCGCCCAGTCGTGCACGAAGCCGACGCAGGTGCCGAAGCCGCCGCTCTGGTCGATCACGCCCTTGATCATCTTCACGAGGTCGTCCGGCGTGCCGATGACGGCAGCAGAGCCCGGGCTCGACATCTCCTCGACGGCCGCCTCGGGCGAGGTGTAGGGCGTCGCGCCCGGCCGCTGCAGGGTGGCCGTGATGTACTCGTTGTGCCAGCGCATCAGCCCGTGCTTGGCTTCCTCACGCGCCTTCTCACGCGTCTCGGCGATGTGCCAGTTGAGCAGCACGCGCCAGTTCTTGCGATCGATCTTGGTGCCATACTTTTTCGCGGCCGTTTCGGCGAAGCCCCACTGGGTCGGCAGCGCGGTCAGGCCCTCGGTGGACATGGAGCCCAGCGAGATGATGCCGATGCCGTACTTGCCGGCCAAGGTCATGCCCGAGGGGCTGATCTGCGAGGCGACGGCGAAGGGCATTTCCTCCTGCAGCGGCAGGAGCTGCAATCCGGCATCCTGGAGCGTGTACCACTCGCTCTTCTGGGTGACCCTCTCGCCGCGGAACAGGCGGCGGATGATGTCGATCGCCTCGTCCTGTCGGTCGCGCTGGGTCATCGGGTCGATGCCGAGCGTGTAGGCGTCGGACGGCAGCGCGCCGGGACCCGAGCCGAAGATGGCGCGGCCGCCCGTCATATGGTCGAGCTGCACCATGCGCTGGGCCACGTTGAAAGGATTGTGGTAGGGCAGCGAGACCACGCCGGTCGCCAGCTTGATGCGCTTGGTGTGCTCGCCGGCGGCGGCCAGGAACATCTCGGGCGAGGCGATCATCTCCCAGCCCGACGAGTGATGCTCGCCGCACCAGAACTCGTCGTAGCCGAGCTCGTCGAGGTGCTGCACGAATTTGATGTCGCGCCGGAACTGCAGCATCGGGTTTTCGCCGATGGGGTGATGAGGAGCGAGAAATGCACCAAAGCCGAGCCGCGCCATACGAGCCTCCCTGAAACGATATGACTTGGCCTAACATGGCCGGGCGACAGGGTCGATACTAGGGAGTGGGACATGGCCGATCTGACGAAACGGGTGGCGCTGGTGACGGGCGGTTCGCGCGGCATCGGCCGGGCAGTGGCGATTTCGCTGGCCGAAGCCGGCGCGGCGGTGGCGGTGAATTACCGCGAGAAGAAGGCCGAAGCGGAGGCGACCGCCGCCGCCATCCGCCAGGCTGGCGGCAAGGCGATGGTGGTGGCGGCCGATGTCTCGCGGACCGCCGAGGTTGCCCGCATGGTCGCCACCGTCGAGGCCGAACTGGGGCCGGTCGACGTGCTGGTCAACAACGCCGGCATCGGCCTCATCCGCAGCGTCGAGGATCTCACCGAGGAAGATTTCGACCTCACCATCGCCGTGAACCTGAAGTCGGCGTTCCTGTGCACGCAGGCCGTGGTGCCCGGCATGCGCCGGCGCCAATGGGGACGGATCGTCAACATCTCGTCCGGGGCGGCCCGCGGCGCCGGCGGCATCGGCCCGCACTACAACGCCTCGAAGGCCGGCATGGAGGGGCTGACGCGCGGTTACGCGGCCCGACTGGTAAAGGACGGCATCACGGTGAACGCCGTGGCGCCCTCGCTGATCGAGACAGACATGGTACGTTCGGGGCTCGCGTCCTCGCCAGCCCGCATTCCTCTCGGCCGCTTCGGCACGGCCGAGGAATGCGCCCTCGTCGTGCTGATGCTGGCAGGCAACGCCTATATGACAGGCCAGACGGTGGCGCTGAGTGGCGGGATGTCCTTCCTCTAGGCTTGCCCACCCTCACTCGCTGTGCGCGGATAAAAATACACTCGACCGGCGTGGAACGGACGAGTGTGGACCCGTCGAGGCGACCCTCCGCGGCAAAAGCACCAACCCTGAAGAAATTCTCCACGACGGGGTTGTATGCTGCTCCACACGCTTTATCGTCTATCCCGTGGGACGCTGTGCGTAAAAGCCATGCGGGACCTGCAAGCCAGGAGGAAATCATGACAAATAAGTTCAGGCTAACCACGCCCCGCCGCAAGTTCCTGACAGCCGCCGCGGCCGTGGGTGGCCTGCAGTTCACGGGCCCCTTCATCATCAAGGCGCGCGGCGAGACGCCGGTGAAGATCGGCTTCATCGACCCGATCACCGGCAGCCTGTCGGCCCTCGCGGTCAGCGAGGTCGAAGGCGCCAAGTGGACGGTCGACCAGATCAACAAGAAGGGCGGCATTCTCGGCCGCCAGGTCCAGCTGCTGGTCGAGGACAGCGCCAACGACACCGGCACCGGCGTGCAGAAGGCCCACAAGCTGATCGAGCGCGACAAGGTCGACGTGATCATGGGCGACGTGAACTCCGGCATCGCCTACGCGATCATGGGCGTGACCAGTGCTGCAAAAGTGCTGCACATCGTTCCCGGCGGCCACACCGATCCGATCACCGGCAAGGACTGCAAGTGGAACACGTTCCGCACCTGCAACACCACCGCCATGGACGCCGCCGCCGTTACCGGCGAACTGGTGAAGCGCTTCGGCAAGAAGTGGTTCTTCATCACGCCGGACTACGCCTACGGCCAGACGCTGCAGGCCAACTTCGTCAAGAACCTGGAGAAGCTCGGCGGCACCTGGCAGGGCGACATGCTGCCGATCGCCAACTCCGATTTCTCGGCCACCCTGATCAAGGCCAAGGCCTTCAAGCCCGACGTGCTGCTGAACAACATGGGCGGTGCCGCCCAGATCAACTGCATGAAGCAGTTCGTGCAGTTCGGCATGAGCAAGCAGATGGCGCTCGGCGGCTCGCTGTTCGAGGTCGAGTCGGTGCGCTCCGTGCCAAAGGAGGCGCAGGCAGGCTGGTGGGTCATGGAATGGTACTGGGACCAGCCGAACGTGCCCGAGGTTAAAAAGTTCGTCGATGCGATCTCGCCCGCCATCGGCAACAAGAAGCCGACGGCGCGGCACTGGATGTCCTATGTCTCCATCAACGCCATCCGCCTGGCCGCCGAAAAGGCCAAGACGCTCGACGCGGTGAAGATGGCAAACGCACTCGAGGATCTCGAGTTGCCGCCCGAAGTGTCGCTGTCGCCGAACAAGATCCGCTATCGCAAGGGCGATCATCAGTTGATGAGCGATCTCTTCGTCGGCGAGATGCATCCGCCGGGCCCCGGCGGCGGGGACGACGTCTTCAAGACCGCGGAGGTCGTCACGGGCGAAAAGGCGGCGGGCTCCGCCGAGGCCACCGGCTGCAAGATGACCTACCCCTCCTGAACCGAAGGCAATGCGCCGCGCAGTACCACTGCGCGGCGCTTTTCTTCCTCCTCACCTTCGGATCAGGTAAATGCTCGAACTCGTAATGTTCAATCTCACCAACGGGCTGATCGTTGGTGCGTTCTACGTTCTCATGGCGCTTGGCCTGTCGCTGATCATCAATCTCAGCAACGTGGTGAATTTCGCGCACGGCAATTTCCTCGCCATCGGCGGATATTTCGCCTTCACGCTCACGCCCTACATAGGGTTCTGGGGGGCGCTGCTGGTCTCGCCGTTTCTGACGGCGATCTTTGGCTACGTGATCGAGAAGCTGCTGATCCGGCACGTCTACGCCCGCAACCACATCTACAGTCTGCTGCTGACCTTCGGCCTCGGCTTCATCCTGCAGGATGCTTGCCGCTATCTCTGGGGGCCGAGCCCCTTGCCGCTCGGCATTCCTGACGTGCTGTCGCAAGCGGTCACGCCCGAGCTCTTCTTTGTCACATGGTATCGCGTGTTCATGGTCGTCGTCGTGATCGTGGCGGTCGGCGGCCTGTTCGCCTTCCTGCGCTACACGCGGGTCGGCATGCGCATTCGCGCCGGCACGCTCGACCTCGACACCGTCTCGGCGCTGGGCGTCAACGTGGCGGCACTGCGCTCCTACAACTTCGCCGTCGGCAGCTTCCTCGCCGGTCTCGCGGGCGTACTGGCCGCGGGCCAGATCGGCCTCAATCCCAACATGGGCGACGACCTGATCATGCCGAGCTTCATTGCCATCATCGTGGGCGGCGTCGGCAGCCTGACCGGCACGCTTCTCGGCGGCCTGCTGATCGGCATCGCGGCGGCACTCACCACGGTGGTCTATCCGGCCGGCGCCGAGGCGGTGATCTACGTCATCATGGCGATCGTGCTGTTGATCCGTCCGCGCGGACTCCTCGGCGAGGAAGGAATGCTGACGTGAGCACCGCGACATCCACACCGACGCCAGTGCAGTCGCTGGTCGCGCGGCCTTGGCTGCAGCTGGCGATCATCTGGGCGCTGCTGCTGACAGTCCCGCTGTGGCTGCCGCTGCTGGGCGGCTACACCGCGATCGCCGCCCGCGTGGTCGTCTTCGCGCTCGCCGCCATGAGCCTCAACATGCTGCTGGGCTTCACCGGCGTGCTGAGCTTCGGCCACGCCGCCTATTTCGGGCTCGGCGCCTACGGCGCGGGTCTGTTCCTGAAATACGTCACGGCCTCGACGCCGCTCGCCATCGTCGCGGGCACGCTGTTGGCCGGTGTTGCCGGTACCTTGTTCGGCCGGCTGCTGGTGCGTCGCCGCGGCGTCTACTTCGCCATGGTGACCATCGCCTTCGGCCAGGTCTGCTACTACATCGCCTACAAGTGGGACGATTTCACCGGCGGCTACGACGGGTTGCGCGGCTTCATCCGGGCCCCGCTCGACTTTGGCCTGTTCAAGATCGACATCGCTAGCAGCGGGGTGGTTTTCTACTTCTTCGTCCTGTTCGTCTTCGGCCTGGCCGTCGGCCTGCAGGCGCTGATCCTGAAGTCGCCGTTCGGCCGCACCATGCTGGCGATTCGCGAGAACGAGCGGCGCGCGCGCTTCCTCGGCCTCCCCGTGGAACGCCACATCTGGCTCGCCTTCTCGATCTCCTGCTTCTTCACCGGCCTGGCGGGCAGCCTCTATGCGCTGCTCAACAATTTTGCCGATCCGTCGGCGCTCAACTACATCATGTCGGGCAATATCATAATGATCACGGTGATGGGCGGCATGCGCACCTTCTGGGGTCCGCTAGTCGGCGCCGTCCTGTTCGTGATGCTGCAGGACTACGTCTCGTCGATGACGACCAACTGGATGTTCTTCGTCGGCGTGACGTTCGTGCTGGTCGTTCTGCTCTTCCCCCGCGGCCTGGTGGGCGCACTACAGAAGAGGCTTGGCGCATGACGATGGCGGCTCCGAAACTCGAAGTCCGCAACGCCAGCAAGCACTTCGGTAATCTCGTCGCCGTCTCCGGCGTGTCGATGAGGGTCGAGAGCGGCGAATTGCGCGCCATCATCGGGCCGAACGGCGCGGGTAAGACCACGTTCTTCAACCTGATCACCGGCTTCTTCCCGCCGACCACCGGCGATATCCTGCTCGACGGCCAGAACATCAACAAGGTGCCCGCCGACGGGCGTGTGAAGCTGGGCATGGGCCGCACCTTCCAGATCACCGAGATCTTTCCCGAGCTGACGGTGCGCGAGAACACGCGCATCGCTGTCGAGACCGGCCTCGACTACAGCCTGCGGCCGTGGCTGAACGCCGTGGACAAGAAGCGCGTCGCCGACGCCTCCGACGAGGTGATGACGCTGGCCAACCTGACGGCCAAGGCCGACCGGCTGGTCGGCGAGCTGTCGCACGGCGACCAGCGTTCGGCGGAGATCGCCATGGCGCTGGCGCTGAAGCCCAGCCTGCTGCTGCTCGACGAGCCGACGGCCGGCATGGGCGACGAGGAGACCTTCCAGGTGACCGGCCTGATCCGCCGCCTGCATCGCGATTCCAAGTACACGATCGTTCTGATTGAGCACGACATGCGCGTGGTGTTCCATCTCGCCGACCGGATCTCCGTGCTGGCCGAGGGCAAGCTCCTGGCCGAGGGGACGCCCAAGGAGATCAGCGAGAACGAGCACGTCCAGAACGCCTATCTGGGAAAAGCCGAATGAACGCCATCGAAGTCAGCAAGCTCAACACCTTCTATGGCAAGAGCCACATCCTGCACGACGTCTCGCTGGTGGCAGAGGAGGGCAGCGTCACCACGCTGCTCGGCCGCAACGGCGCCGGCAAGACCACGACCATGCGCTCCATCATGGGGCTGACGCCCGCGCGCTCGGGCTCGGTCAAGGTGTTCGGCAAGGACTCCGTGAAGCTGGCGCCGTATCAGGTGGCGCGGCTCGGCGTCGGCTATGTGCCGGAGGGACGGCGGGTGTTCCCGAATCTCACGGTCGAGGACAATCTCAAGGTGCCGCAGGGCAAGACCGGTCCGTTCGACATCGCGCGCATCTACAAGCTCTTCCCCAGGCTCGAGCAGCGCAGGACGAACCGCGGCCGGCAGCTCTCGGGTGGCGAGCAGGAAATGCTCTCGATCGCCCGTGCGCTGCTGCTGAACCCCAAGGTGCTGATCCTCGACGAGCCCTCGCAAGGGCTGGCGCCGCTGATCGTCAAGGATGTGTTCAAGATCGTCTCGACGATGAAGCAGGAGGGCATGACCGTCCTGCTGGTCGAGCAGAATGTGCGCATGGCGCTCGACATCGCCGATACCGCCTATGTGCTCGACCACGGCATCGTGGTGCATCACGGTCCGGCCGCGGCCCTGGCGGCGGACGAGGGTCTGATCCAGTCGCTGGCCGGAGCCTCGGCCGAGGAATGGGACCTCGACAAGGCCTGAGGCCCCGCGATCCGCTGTTGCGCGCCGGCGCCGGCGTCGGCGTGCGGGCGGCTACTTCACCATTTTTGTGGCGGCCGCGGCGGCGATGATCACCGCGGCGTCGTCGGGCAACAGGAAGCCCTCGGCCTGCAGGGCGCGCGCGGCGATGCGCACGCGGTTCACGTAATCGTCGCGGTTGGCGTAGCGCTCGGCGATCGAGGCGCGCGTGTCCTTGGCCGCCTCGCGCTCTTCCTTGGTCGCGGCGAAGGGCAGGAGGGCGCCGGCCAGCGCGCAGCCGAAGGACTTCGGATCCTGCTGTGCGGCATGGGTGCCGAGCGGCACGGCGACGTCGGGCAGGCGCACGCCGCCCACGACGTTGCCGTCGGGATCGCGCCGCGGCCGCTGGATCACCGCCCCGGCGGCCTGCTTGGGCGCGGGCAGCACGTCGGGATCGCCAGTCGCGGGCTCAAGCGGCATCAGACGGGTGGCGGGAGGCGCGGCGTTGCCCGAGACCCAGTGATCGAGAGCGAGCAGGGTGGCGCGCGACACCGGGCTCCAGTCGAGCCGCTCGCGCGGCAGCTTGCAATCGGCCCGCAGCAGCACGGCGTGCGAGGCGCCGGCGATGTCGTACATGCGCACGTTGTCGGGGATCGGCTGCTCGGTCGTGCCGTTGGCGCCGGTGCGGCCCATCGAGGCGCGCAACGACAGGAAGTCGGTCGTGCTGCTGATCATGACGATCCTGGGGGGCGCGTCCTTGCTCTTCGGCGCCTTGGCCTGGATCTCGCCGATCGTGAACGGCCCGTCGTTGACGCCGCGGAAGTCGGGATCGGCGAAGCTGGGAGCGGCGTTGCCGCTCGATGCCGGGCCGGGCGAGGAGCGCATGATCGGCAGCAGGCCCGAGCCCGAGACGAAGATATGCATGCCGTCGAACACCCGGCGGCCGTTCTTCTGGTTGAAGCCAGCCAGCAGGAAGGTCTTGAGGAAGCGACCGCTTTGCGACTTGCCGCTGGCCAGGGTGCGCTTGATCGCGCCCTTGAGCGGATTGGGCGTGCCGGCGGCATCGGCCTGCGCGTGGGTGAAGAAGTCGGCGGCGTCGCGCATGATGGCGAAGCCGGCGCCCTCGACGTACTGCGTTTTGCCCGCGCCATCGACGAAGGACGGCAGCTCGGCGTCCTTGCCCATCTCCCACGACACTTCGGCGAGCGCGAAGCCCTGGTCCTCGAGAAAGCCTGTGCCCTGCGCCGGCGTACCCGATTCGAAGGGCTCGTCGTGCGGGCTGTTGTAGAGCGCCACGCCGTAGACGCGGCCGCGGTTGGGCACATCGACCACCAGCGCACCGTTGCCCTTGGCCGGCGATGCCGGCATCAGCAACACGATGTCGGAGGCGTACTCGACCTTGCCGCGGGCGTTGCGCCTGGCCTTGTCGATGTCGGGGATCGCCTCGCCGGGCGACAGTTCGCCGTGCAGCTTGCCCTTCCACAGGACGTATTCGCCGGGACGAAAGGTACCGTAGGCCGCCTTGCTCGTGATCTCCAGACGGGTGACCTCGGCGGCGGCGGGCAGGGAGAGCGCCAGGCCGAGCGCGGTGGCCGCGAAACATCCGAGAAACAGACGCTGCACTGGTTTCCTCCGGGACTTATGATCGGATCGCGCATCGAAGCGTAGCGCAGAACGGTTGGGGAGGCCGCGTGAAATGATCGTGATGGGACGCCGTCTGGCACTTGCGTTCGCCCTGCAATGCCTCGCGGTCGCGGCGTTCGCCGCGCCGACTATCCGGCGCGGCCGATCCGCCTCGTCGTGCCCTACGCGCCGGGCGGCGGCGCGGACTCGGTGGCGCGCATCGTGGCCAAGAAGGTGAGCGAGAACATCGGCCAGCCGATCGTCATCGAGAACAAGGGCGGCGCGGGCTCGATCCTGGGCACCGACATCGTCGCCAAGGCCGACCCCGACGGCTACACCCTGCTGCTGGGCCAATCCGGCCCGATCTCGATCAATCCGGCCGTCTATCCGACGTTGCCCTACGATCCGGTGAAGGACTTCGCGCCGGTCTCGATGACGACGGCCTATCCCTACATCCTCGTCGTCAACGCCGAGTTGCCGGTGAAGACACTGCAGGAGTTCGTGGCGCTGGCCAGGAGCAAGCCAGGCGCCATGAACTACGGCTCGACCGGCGTCGGGGCGGCCAACCATCTGGTGGCCGAGCTGTTCAATGCGAAGGCCGGGCTGAAGATGACCCATGTTCCCTACCGCGGCACGGCGCTGGCGGTGGGCGATCTGCTGAGCGGCCAGCTCAGCATGGTGTTCGGAGATCCGATCAGCGTGCTGGGGCATATCAAGGCCGGCAAGCTGCGGGCGCTGGCGGTGACCAGCCTCGAGCGCTCGCCGGTCGCGCCCGAGGTGCCGACGGTCGGCGAAAGCGGCTATCCGGGCTTCGAGGCGCTCGCCTGGCACGGCATCCTGGCGCCCGCGAAGACGTCACCGGCGATCGTGCAGAAGCTGAACGCCGAGATCGTGAAGGCGCTGGCCGATTCGGCGACGAAAAAACTGTTGGTTGATCAGGCGATGGCGACAGTGGGCAACACGCCGGAGGCTTTCGCCGCCTTCATTGCCAAGGACATCGTGCTCTGGAAGGCGGTCGCGTCGGCGGCCAACGTCACCGTCGAATAGTCAGCGCGGAACGGTCATCGCCGCCAGGGTCGACGCGTCGGGGCTCTTGTCGAGTGTCCAGACCGCGTCGATCAGCGGCTGGATATCGTGCCTTGTATTCCAGCTCTTCGCCTCATCGCGCAGCTTCTGCTCGATCTCCGAATCCTTCAGCGGATTGGCGGCGCTGCCGCGCGCGGCCTGGGTCGAGACCTTTTGCGTCTTGCCGTCGGCCGTCGTGAATTCCATCTCGACGGCGATGGTCGAGATGGCGGGATCGCCCGCGACCGCGATGCGGCGGCGCATCGCGCTCACCCGGGGATCGTTGACGCAGGCGTCGGTGAACTGCTCGAGGCCCGCCTTGCCGAGGACCAGCGCGGCGGCGACGGCGTGCTGCAGGCTCACCTGGCTCTCGCGGCCGGTGGCGATCTCGGGCCGGTCGGTGCGCTGCAGCAGCAGGGGATTGCCGTGCGCCAGAACCTTGTCGACGACAGCGTCCGGATTCTGGCGCCGCCAGTCGAGCGCGCAGTCGAGCAGCGGGTGGATGACGAAGCCCGCCGGGTAGGGCTTGATCGAGTTGTTGGCGACTTCCCAGCTCTGGCCGAGACCGTCGAGCAGCGCGGGCCAATTCGGCGGCTCGCCCATCGCGGCGAGGAAGCCCTGCGCGCCGGCGATCGGTTCGGGCGGCCCTTCGAAGCCCTTGTCCGCCAGCAGCGCCGAGAACAGCCCGTTGCGTGCGGCATTGCCGACCGAGAGGCTCTTGGCCGGCCACCCCAGGCACTCGCAGAGGCCCGCCGACTGTGTGGACGCATTGCCCAGCGCCCAGACGATCTGCTTCTCGCCGAGACCCAGCAGCCTGGCGGCACCGGCGGCGGCACCGAACACACCGCAGGTCGAGGTGATGTGCCAGCCCTTCGGATAGTGACCGGGCGAGACCGCGCCGCCAACCCGGCATTCGATCTCGAAGCCCAGGATGAAGGCGAGCAGGAGTTCGGGGCCCGTCACCCTGCGCAGTTCGGCCATCGCCAGCACGGCGGACGCGAGCGGCGAGGTCGGATGGACGACGGTCGGCAGGTGGGTGTCGCAATAGTCGAAGACGTTGGCGCCGGCGGCGTTCAGGAAGGCGGCACTGAGCGCATCGATCCGCTCCGAGCGGCCGACGATCGTGGCCTGCCGGCCGCCCGAGAATTCGGAGAGCGACTTCAGCGCCAGCTCGATCGGGACGGTGCGGCAGCCGGCGATGGCGACGGCGAAGAAGTTCAGCAGCGCGCGCTTGGCGTCGTGGCGGACGTTGTCGGGAATGTCTTCCCATCGGGTCGAGGCGACGAAACGGGCGAGGGCGGGGGTAACCCCTTGTCTGGGCAGCATGGGCCCAGACTATTGTGTCTAGCGTTGCATTTCCATCAGCCGGTCCATCGGCATCATGTTCGCATTGAGGTTCGACATGATCAGCATCGAGCCGAAGATCACGAGCCCGACGACGAAGACGCCGAAGGCGAGCGCCAGGAAATTGTTGGTGTCGTCGGGTCCGCTGGAGATGTGGAAGAAGAACACGACGTGCACGCCCATCTGGCCGATCGCCAGCGCCGCCAGCAGCACCGGCACGCCGGGTTGCCAGACGGAATGGGTGCCGGCGGCCCAGAACGAGGCGAGTGTGAGCACGATCGCGAAGACGAAGCCGGTGGCATACATCAGCACGCCGCCGCGGCCGCGCCCGCCGCCTCCGGGGGCCTTGTCGTGCTGCTCTTCCTGCGCGGCCATCAGTGCGCTCCCAGGTAGACGATGGTGAAGACGCCGATCCAGACGATGTCCAGGGCGTGCCAGAACAGGCTGAAGCAGAGCAGGCGGCGCACCACCATCGGGTGGAAGCCGAGCGTCGCCAGCTGCGCCATCATGGTGACGAGCCAGGCGAGGCCTATGGTGACGTGCAGGCCGTGCGTGCCGACCAGGGTGAAGAACGCCGACAGGAAGGCGCTGCGCGTCGGTCCGGCGCCGCTCGCGATCATGCGGCTGAACTCGCTGAGCTCGAGGGCGAGGAAGGCCACGCCAAGCGCGAAGGTGACGGCGGCCCAGGCATAGGTGCCGACGCGGTTGCGCGCCTCGATGGCCAGGGTGCAGAGGCCGCAGGTGAAGCTCGAGGCCAGCAGGCAGCCGGTCTCGATCAGCACATTGGTGCGGTCGAACAACTGCGGCCCGTTGGGCCCACCGGCGGTCTGGCCCGAGAGCACGGCATAGGCCGCGAACAGGGCGGAGAACAGCACGATGTCGCTCAGCAGGAACAGCCAGAAGCCGAAGGCCACGACGATGGGCAGCGGCGCGGGCCCGCGCTCGGAGATCGGCGTGTCGTTCCTGTTCGGCTCGACCGGCTCGGTGAGGGCGTCGACCAGGCTCATGCGGACGCCTTTTGCCGGCGACGTTCGCTCTCGGCGATGACCTCGGCTGAGATTTCCTCCTCGTGCTCGGTGCGCCAGGCGTGCGCGATACCGGTGCCGCCGAGACCGAGCAGACCCACGATCGCCAGCCACCAGATGTGCCAGACCAGCGCGAATCCCATGACAACGGAGAAGAAGGCGAGCACGACACCGACCGCGGTGCGTCGCGGCACGGCGATCGGTTCCCAGTCGCCCGCGGCCGTGGCGGCGTTTTCGGCGTGGAGGCCGGCGCGCTTCATGCCCCAGTAGGCGTCGGCCTGGGTGACGTTGGGCAGCACCGAGTAGTTCCACGCCGGCGGTGGCGAGGCGGTCGACCATTCGAGCGTGCGGCCGTGCCAGGGATCGCCGGTCAGGTCACGGCGGCGGTCGCGCGTGCGGATGCTGACCACGAGCTGGAGCGCCGTGAAGCCGACGCCCGCCAGGATGACCAGCGCTCCCACCAGCGCCACGATCATCAGCGGCTGCCAGCCGGCCACATCGTAATGCTGCATGCGGCGCGTGGCGCCCATCAAGCCCAGCAGGTAGAGCGGCATGAAGGCGAGGTAGAAGCCGACCAGCCAGCACCAGAACGCGGCCTTGCCCAACCGCTCGTCGAGGGTGAAGCCGAAGGCCTTGGGGAACCAGTAGCTGTAGCCGGCGAAGGCGCCGAACAGCACGCCGCCGATGATGACGTTGTGGAAGTGCGCCACCAGGAACAGGCTGTTGTGCAGCACGAAGTCGGCCGGCGGGATCGCCAGTAGCACGCCGGTCATGCCGCCGATCACGAAGGTGCAGATGAAGCCCAGCGACCACAGCATCGGCGTGGTGAAGCGGATGCGCCCGCCGAACATGGTGAAGATCCAGTTGAAGACCTTAACGCCGGTCGGCACGGCGATGATCATGGTCATGATGCCGAAGAAGGCGTTGACGTCGGCGCCGGCGCCCATGGTGAAGAAGTGGTGCAGCCAGACGACGAACGACAGCATGCAGATGGCGAGCGTGGCCGCGATCATCGAGCGGTAGCCGAACAGCGGCTTGCCCGAGAAGGTGGCGATCACCTCGGAGTAGATGCCGAAGGCGGGCAGGGCCAGGATATAGACTTCGGGATGGCCCCACGCCCAGATCAGGTTGACGTACATCATGGCGTTGCCGCCGCCGTCGTTGGTGAAGAAGTGGAAGCCGAGGTAGCGGTCGAGCAGCAGCATGGCGTAGGTCGCGGTCAGGATCGGGAAGGCCGCGACGATCAGCAGGTTCGACGATAGCGCCGTCCAGCAGAAGATCGGCATGCGCGTGTAGCCCATGCCGGGCGCGCGCAGCTTCAGAATGGTGGTGGTGAAGTTGATGCCGGTCAGCAGCGCGCCGACGCCGGAGATCTGCAGCGACCACAGGTAATAGTCGACGCCGACGCCGGGCGAGAAGGCGAGCTCCGACAAGGGCGGGTAGGCCAGCCATCCGGTCTTGGCGAACTCGCCCACCATCAGCGACAGGTTGATCAATAGCACGCCGGCGGCGCTCAGCCAGAAGCTCACCGAATTCAACGTCGGGAAGGCGACGTCGCGCACACCGAGTTGCAGGGGCACGGCGAAGTTCATCAGGCCGATCATGAACGGCATGGCCACGAAGAAGATCATGATCGTGCCGTGAGCCGAGAAGATCTGGTTGTAGTGCTCGGGGGGCAGGTAGCCCGGCGCTCCGTCGGCGGCCAGCGCGAGCTGCGAGCGCATCATCAGCGCGTCGATGAAGCCGCGGATCAGCATGACGAAGCCCAGCACGCCGTACATCACGCCGATGCGCTTGTGGTCGACGCTGGTGATCCACTCGCGCCACAGATACGGCAACCAGCCGCGGACCACGACGGTGACGGCGATGCCCGCCAGGACGGCGACAACCAGCAGCGAGGCCGCCAACGGGATCGGCTGGTCGAACGGGATGGCGTCCCAGGTGAGTTTTCCGAACATCAGTGCTTGCCGATGGCGACGGTCTCGAACAGGTGCGGCGCCACGCTCTTGAAGGTCGTGGCTGGGGCCGTTCCCGGTTTCGCCAGGGCGGCGTAGCCCGGCGTGTCGAGCGCGTCCTTGGCCTTGCGCGCCTCGGCCACCCAGGCGGTGAACTCTGCGGCGGGCACGGCGACCACGTCGAAGCGCATGTCGGAGAAGCCCTCGCCGCTGAACTGGGCGCTGAGACCCGGATAAGTGCCGGGCCGGTCGGCCTGCAGGTGGAGCTGCGTGGTCATGCCGGCCATTGTGTAGATCTGGCTGCCGAGCTGGGGCACGAAGAAGCTGTTCATCACGCTGGCCGAGGTCAGCCGGAAGTGGATCGGCGTGCCCGCCGGCACGACAAGCCTATTGACCGTGGCGACGCCCTCGGTGCGATAGAGGAACAGCCACTTCCAGTCGAGCGACACGACGTCGATCTCGATCGGTTTGGCGTCCGACACGATCGGCTTGCGCGGATCGAGGTCGTGGCTGCCGATCCAGCAAATGCCGCCCAAGAACAGCACGACGAGTGCAGGGATGGCCCACACCACCAGCTCGATGTGGCCGGAATATTCCCAGTCCGGCAGGTACGTCGCGCGTTTGTTGCCGGCGCGGAACCACCATGCGACGGCCAGCGTCAGCACGATCACCGGCACGACAACGGCCAGCATGATCGACGTCGCGTTGAGCAGGATGGTCCGCTCCGCCGCTCCGATTGGTCCTTGGGGATCGAGCACCCCGCTCTGCCACGGCCAGTCCAAATTCACTTGATCCGTCCTTCGGCGATCGTCGCACGGAACGTTTAGGGCTTTTCCCGGTTCCAGCCTATCCTTGTCGACGCGCCATGCCCATAAGACTAACCGTTTCCCGTCCCGACCGCCTCGTCGTCGGCATTGCCAGCGACACCGTAACGCTGGCCGACCTGGCCGACTTCATGCGCCAGCTCGGCGACGGCGAGTTGCACCACTTCCGCAAGATCATCGACGTCAGCGCTGCCAAGCCGGCGTTGAGCGCCGAAGAGCTAGCCCAGTTTAGCGAGGGCCTGCGGGCCTCGCTCAAGGATACGCCGCGCGGGGCGATGGCGATCGTGGCCGACAGCAAGCTGAACGCGATGGCGCGCGTGTTTGCCAGCGTCGCAGGCGATGGAAGACCCGCCGAGGTCTTCCGCAGCATCCACGAGGCGCGCAAGTGGCTCTCGACCAGCGCCTTCCCGCGCTGATCCGCGTTCAGCCCACCAGGTCCTTCTCGTGGAACTCCACGCCGCGCGTCACGTCTGCGGCTGAGCCTTCATACTCGACCTTGCGCAACTGATTACGCCTGATCTTGCCCGAGATCGTCTTGGGCAACTCCTTCACGAACTCGAGTCGCCGGATGCGCTTGAACGGCGCCAGCTTCTGGTTGGTGTATTTCAGGATCGACTGCGCCGTCTCCTTGCTGGGCGGGGCCGATCCGACGAGCAGGATGAACGCCTTGGGCACCGACAGGCGGATCTCGTCGGGTGAGGGCACGATCGCGGCCTCGGCCACGGCGTCGTGCTCGATCAGTACGCTCTCGAGCTCGAACGGGCTGATGCGATAGTCCGACGACTTGAAGACGTCGTCGGAGCGGCCGACGAAGGTGAGGTAGCCCTCGCTGTCGATACTGGCCACATCGCCGGTGCGATAGACATCGCCGTCGGCGCCGGCGAGCTTGCCGGAGGGATCCCAATAGCCCTGCATCAGGCCGGCCGGCCGATCCTTGCCCAGCGCCAGGCAAACCTCGCCTTCCTTGGCGGGCTTGTCCTCGGTGTCGAGCAGCAGCACGCGGTAACCCGGCAGCGGACGGCCCATCGACCCCGCCTTGACCGGCAGGCCGGGCGGGTTGGCGACCTGCGCCGTGGTCTCGGTCTGGCCGTAGCCGTCGCGGATGGTGAGGCCCCAGGCTTCCTGCACTTTGTTGATGATTTCCGGATTGAGCGGCTCGCCCGCGCCGCAGACCTCGCGCAGCGACAGCTTCGGCGCCTTGAGGTCCTCCTGGATGAGCAGGCGCCACACCGTCGGCGGCGCGCAGAAGGTCGTGACCTTGCAGCGCTCGAGTACGCCCAGCAGTGCCTTGGCGTTGAATGGCGCCTGGTTGACCATCAGCACGGTGGCGCCGGCGTTCCACGGCGCGAAGAAGGTGCTCCAGGCGTGCTTGGCCCAGCCCGGCGAGGAGATGTTGACGTGCACGTCGCCCGGCTTCAGCCCGAGCCAGTACATGGTCGACAGGCCGCCCACCGGATAGGAGCGGTGGCTGTGGCGCACCAGCTTGGGCTTGGCCGTGGTGCCCGAGGTGAAATAGAGCAGCAGCGGATCCTCGGCCTGGGTCGGACCGTCCGGCTTGAACTCGGCGGGGCACTTGTAGGCATCCGAGAGCGGCTTCCAGCCGTCGATCTTCGCGGTGCTGGTGGTCACGAACGTCACGCCCGCACGCGCCAGGCCGGCGCACTTGGCGACCTGTTGTTCGTCGGCCACGATCACCTTGGCGCGCCCGCGCTCGACCCGGTCGGCGAGCTCGTCGGCGGTGAGCAGCGTGGTCGCCGGAATCACCACGACGCCGAGCTTCATCGCCGCCAGCATGATCTCCCACAGCGGCGCCACGTTGTTCAGCACCAGCAGCAGATGGTCGCCGCGCTTGAGGCCGAGCTGGCGCAGGTAGTTGGCGACCTGGTTGGAGCGCGCGCTGAGCTCGCCGAAGGTGAGTTTCGTTTCCTCGGCCGCCGCCACGTCGACGATCCACAGGCCGCAGCGGTCCTTGCTCTCGGGTACGCGCGCCAGCACCGCATCGAACCAGTCGAGCGCCCAGTTGAACGGCACGGGCTCCGGCCACTGAAACCCCTTCAGGGCCGCGTCGTAGTTCGTGCGATTGGCGAGCAGGAACTCGCGGGCTTGGCTGAACGTCGGCATCTGGTTTCCTTCCCTTGGCCGCCTTTCGTGCTCCGAAACGACCGATCTATCAAGGTGTCGTCCTATTCGTGGACCGGCGAGCCTTCGAACGAGAGTGCTGCATCGGCGGCGGGCCATGGCTTGACGTCGAGCCGCGCGCAGCCGGCGTTCAACCCGTTGCCCGGCGCCTTGTCTGCGGGGGCGATGAACAGCGCCGCCACCTTGATGCTGCCCAGCCGGAGCCGCGCCTCGCTCAGCCAGCGCGTGGCGCGGATCGAGGCGCCCGCGTTGTCGAGGCGCAGCCAGCCGCAGACCAGTGCGCTCTCGCCCGAGACGTCGATGCGCACGTGCGCAGTGTCCTTGCCGGAGAACATGCCGGCGGGGCTGGTGATGCGCCATTCGAACGGCACGTCGCGATAGAGCTTGGCGTCGTCGGCCGACACGTCGTTGGTGCCGACGTAGTCCGACTTGACGACCGAGGAATCATGGAACCAGCGGTCGGCGATCAGCGTGCAGGCGATCACGCCGGCGACGCCCAGTGCCGGCCACAGCACGCGCGGATCGGCAAGCCTCATGCGAGGATCGTCGTCAGCCCGCCGTCGACCACCAGCGTGTGGCCGGTGATGTAGGCGCCGGCATCGGAGGCCAGCAGCAGCAGCGCGCCGCGCAGGTCGTGCGGCGTGCCCCAGCGACTGGCGGCGGTGCGTTGCTCGAGCATGGCGCTGAACGGCTTGTTCTTCTGCAGCGGCACGTTGAGTTCGGTGCGGATGTAGCCCGGCGCGATGGCGTTGGCGGTGACGTGCGGACCGTACTCGGCGGCGAGGTTCTTGGTGAGGCCGATCAGCCCGTGCTTGGCCGAGACGTAGCCTGCGACCGAGGCCCGGCCGAGCACGGCCATCACCGAGGAGATGTTGACGATGCGGCCATATTCGCGCGCCAGCATGTGGCGGCCGACCTCGCGCGCCAGGACGAATTGCCCGATTAGGTCGGTCTCGATCACCTTGCGGAAGTCGGCGGTGGCGGTGTCGACGATGTTCTCGCGATGGATGACGCCGGCATTGTTGACCAGCACGTCGATGCGGCGGTGCCGGCGGATGATGGCGCGGACCTGGGCCACGGCGTCCGTCTCGTCGGTGATGTCGAGCAGGACGACCTCGGCCTTGCCGCGCTTGCGCTTGATGGCGCGGACCGTGGCCTCGAGATCCTTGGCGGCGCGACCCGCGCACAGAACGGTGGCGCCGGCTTCCGCCAGGCACACCGCCATGTCGCGACCCAGGCCGCGGGAGGCGCCGGTGACCAGCGCGATTTTGTTCTTGAGCGAAAACAGGTCTGCCATGGGGTGATATCCTAGCTTAAGAAGGGCGGGACAAACTATCGGGAGGAAAAGCATGGCCAAAGTGGCAATCGTGACCGGCTCGGCGACCGGCCTGGGCGCGGCCTGCGCCGTCGACCTGGCGGGGCGCGGCTGGAACGTCGCGATCAACTACACTAAGAGCAAGAAGGAAGCCGACGAGACCTTTGCCAAGGTCACGGCCAAGGGCGTCGAGGCGATCCTCGTGCAGGCCGACATGGGCCAGGACGCCGACTGCCGCAAGCTCGCGGCCGAGACGATGAAGAAGTGGGGCCGCATCGACGGGCTGATCAACAACGCCGGCACCACCAAGTTCCAGAACCAGGGCGACCTCGACGGCGTGAGCGCCGAGGACTTCGACCGCATCCTGCGCGTGAACGTCACCGGCCCGTACATGATGAGCCGCGCCGTCTATCCGACGATGAAGAAGCAGTGGGACGACAGCCAGGAGCGCGGCTCGATCGTCAACATCTCGTCGATAGCCGGCGTCATGGGCGTCGGCACCTCGATCCCCTATGCCGCGTCGAAGGGCGCGCTCAACACGCTCACCCTGTCGCTGGCGCGCTGGTTCGGCCCGGCGGTGCGGGTGAACACCGTGTGCCCGGGCTTCATCCAGACGCGCTGGCTCCTGGGTGCGCTCGGCCAGGAGAATTACGAGAAGCTGCGCGATGCCCAGGAGCAGACGACGCCGCTGCGCCAGGCCGGCACGCCCGAGCAGATGGCCGAGGCGGTGATCTTCTTCCTGACCAGCGCCTCCAACATCACCGGCGAATTCCTGATCGCCGATGCCGGCATGCATCTCGGCGGCCTGCCGATGAAGGGCCGGTGAGATTCTGCGCGACGGTTTAGCGGTTTTAAAACCGCATTTTCTCCTCGTCCCGCCAAGTCCTTGATTCAACTGGATTCCGGTCGCGGCAAAACCGTCGTAAACCGCGGCTAAACCGTCGGTAAACCGTTGGCGTCCGGACGTGGTGCGGGTGAGGGCGAGAGGCGACAAGACAAGAGCTCCAGGGTGAACGACAGGTGCTGCCGATCACCATAGGCGCGTCCGCGTAAAACACCCATCCTGGTCGTTATCGACGAGATATCGCCGGCCCGCTTGCAACGAAGCAGCCTCAGTCGGCTGCCTTGTCGGCCGCCGCGGCGTGGGTTTTGGCGAAAGCGGTCGCTGCATTCTCGACGTGGCGGGCGGCCAGCAGGGCGGCCAGTTCCTCGTCGCCGTCGATGACCGCGGCCAGGACGCCGGCGTGCTCCTGCCAGTCCTCGCGCGCGCGGGCGCGGCCGTTCAGCATGAAGACAAGGCTGGTGCGCTCGCGCAGGCCGCGCATGATTTCCGACAGCACGATGTTGCGGCTGGCCACCGCCAGGCGCTCGTGGAACTCTGCGTTGAGGCGGCTCAGCTCCTCCGCCGTGCCGTTCTTCGCCGCGGCGTTGCCGCGTCGCAGCGTGTCGCGCAGCTCGGCCACGATGGCGGGATCGTGGCGCCGCGCGGCGAGGCGGGCGTTAAGCCCTTCCAGCAGGGTGCGCACTTCGACAAGCTCGGCCACCGTCTCCGGCGTGGCGTCGGTGACAGTGGCGCCGCGGCGCGGCTCGATGCGCACCAGGCCCTCGCGCGACAGGCCGAGCAGGGCCTCGCGCACCGGCACCCGCGAGACGCCGAGCTCGAGCGAGAGCCGGTCCTCGACCAGCCGCTCGCCGGGCTTCAGCCTGCCGTCGAGGATGCGGCCGCGGATCTTCTCGCCCACGACCTTGGCCAGGGAATCGCGGTCCTTCATTTCTTCAAGGTCGCCATGAAGGCCGCGATCCCGGCCTCGCAGCAGGCGATGTCCTGCTCGCCGTTGCCGCCCGAGGCCGCCACCGAGCCCACGCACTGGCCATCGACGAAGATCGGGAAGCCGCCGACGAACACGGTGAAGCGCCCGCCATGCTGGGTCCAGATGCCGAAAGCCTCCTCGCCGGGCAGCGAATTCTTGTAGTTGTCGGTACGCTTCCTGTGACCGGCAGCGGTGAAGGCCTTGTTCATGGCGATCTGCACGCTCGTCACTTTGCCGCCGTCGATCCGCCGGAGCGCGATCGGGTAGCCTGCATTGTCGGCGACGCAGAGGACCTCGGGTATGCCGATCTCCTCGGCCTTCTTTTGCGCGGCGTCGAGGATCAGGTGCGCCTCGGCGAGCGACAGGGTCTTGAGGTTCAGCATCAGGCGGCGAGCCTCTTGGATTTCGGCTGCTCCACCAGCGTGCGGTAGAGCCCGTCGATATAGAGGCGGCGCATCGAGGCCGCCTCCTTGACGAGGTGCACGGCCGTCGCGCGCTCGGCGTCGGTCGTGGCGTATTTCTCGACGATGCCGTAGCCCTTCTCGCCATGGTCGACGTCGGCCACGATGTGCAGGGTGAAGTAGGTCAATTCCTCCTCGGCGAAGCCGTACTTGTCGATGAGGGGCGGCATGGTCTTGCGGTAGATGCCCGGCACCTGGCTTTCGAGCCCGATCAGCAGGCCCGGCAGCGCCTCGATGAAGGGCCGCCGCGACTGCACCGTGCACCAGCTCCTGAGGCCGATTAGCTCGGGCAGCAGCTCGCCCTTGGCCTCGGCGTCCATGACATCGGCGCGCGGCGTGCCGCAGATCTCGGCGAACTCCAGCAGCAGCTCGGTATGGCGCACCGGCGCGAAATCACCCGAGCCGATCAGGCCTTCCTCCTCGGCGACGTTCTCCAGGAGGAAGTGCTGGACCTCCTGGTGCGGGCAGTTGGCGTAGACTGCGGCCACCCATTCGGAGAAGTGGCGGACGAAGTGATACTGCTGCTTGACCCATTCGCCGAGGATGCGGCGATCGAGCTTGCCCGAAGCCCAGGCGTCGCTCCACGGATGCTGCGCGGAGTGACGTTGGGCGACAGCCTCCTCGAGAGCCTGGCGGAATGCACTCTTGGCCATGGGGCCTCCTTCGGATCGCCTCACGCCGCGAGGCTGGTGACCTTCGGCTGGCTCATGAAGTTGCGATAGACGCCGTCGAGATAGAGGCGACGCATCATCGTGGCTTCGCGCACGATGCGCACGCAGGTCGCGCGCTGCTCGTCGGTCGTGGCGTGCTTCTCGACGATCTCGAAGCCCTTCTCGCCATGCTCGACGTCGGCCAGGATGTGGATCGAGAAGAACGTGACCTCGTCCTCGCTGAAGCCGTACTTCTCGAGCAGCGGCGGCGTGGTCTTGCTGTAGATGCGCGGCACCTGGCTCTCCAGGCCGATCAGCAGGCCCGAGAGAGCCTCGACGAAGGGCTTGCGCGACTGCACCGTGCACCAGCTTTGCAGGCCAAGGGTCTCGGGCAGCAGCTCGCCATTGATCTGCGCGTGCAACACCTTGTCCTTGGGCATGCCGCAGACTTCGCCGAACTCGAGCAGCAGATCGGAATGGCGCACGGGGGCCGCGCCACCCATGCCGACGAGACCTTCTTCTTCGGTGACGTTCTCCAGCAGGAAGTGCTGCACGTCCTGGTGCGGGCAGTTGGCGTAGACCGCCGCGACCCACTCCGCGAAGTGGCTGACATAGTGATAGTGCTGCTTCACCCACTCGCCGAGCAGGCGGCGGTCGAGCTTGCCGGACGTCCAGGCCTCGCTCCACGGATGCACGGCCGAATGGCGCAGTTCGATCGCTTCCTCGAGAGCCTGACGGAATGCACTTTTGGCCATGGTCGTCTCCTTCCGGGTTCAGCGGGATACATTGTATACAATTGTTGCAAATCCCGTCAAACAGTCCTGAGGGAAAAGGACTATTTCCCACCCTGAGGCCGCTATATTGTATACGAAGTAACATGAAACCCGAGCATTACAGCCAAGGCGACGCCTTCCAGGCCGAGAAACGCACGCTGTTCTCGACTGCCTGGCTGCCGGTCTGCGCCGACGCCCAGATCGCCGCACCCGGCGACTTCCTCTCCGTCACGGTCGGCGGCTGGGGCGTGGTCGCGGTGCGCGACGGCTCGAGCGCCGTGCGCGTGCTGCGCAACGCCTGCCGCCACCAGAACATGCCGGTGGTCGGCACGCCGTCGGGCCATTGCGAGAGCTTCCGCTGCCGCTTTCACGGCTGGACCTACGACCTCGCCGGCAAGTTCCTGAGTGCGCCGCCCGCCATGGCGCCGGCCGATCCGGCGGCCGACCACGATCTCGCCTCGCTGGCTGTCGCGATCGAGGGCGGTATCGTCTTCTTCAATCTCGGCACGTCCACCGCGCTCGCGGCCCCCGCCGAGCCGCCGCGGCTCGGTGCGCCTCTGCCGCCCTACGGCGGCACGGTCACGACCGAGATCGCCGCCAACTGGAAGGTCGTGGCCGAGCACCTGCTGGGCAGCCGGCCGCCGCACGCCGAGGGCTTCGCCTGGCAGGACCCGCTGCTCGGCCTGCGCCGCGCTGGCACCAAGGCGATCGTCGAGCAGATCGTGCCACACACCTTCCTGCGTACGCGCCTGTTCACCCACCTGTTCGGCGAGACCGCCGACGATCATCACCGCAACGCCGCCAGCGTCATCAAAGACACCTGCGAGCGTCTGCAGGGCGACCGGACGGCGGGCACTATGGCAGCCGACGACAGCCCGCTGCTGTCGTCCTTCCACCAGCGGATCGAAGAGGCCTACGCCGGCAGCTCGTGACCGCGGCCGATGTTGCGGATGATCTCGCTGAGGTGCGGCTTGTCGGCGATCAGCGCGCGGCGATAGGTGAGCAGGCCCTTCATCAGGGCGCCATCGCGCTTCAACATCTCGTCGGCGAACTCGACCATGCGCGTGTTGGGCCAGCCGTGCTTGCGCAGGCTGAGCAGGCGCAGGAACGCCTCCTCCTCGCGGCCGGGTGCGTGCTGGCACATCAGGATGGCGGCGGCGGCCTGCGAGCGCGAGACGCCGGCGTGGCAATGGATCAGCACATGGCCGCCGGGTGCTGCCTGCGCGCGCTCGCCGAACGCCAGCACCGTCTCGATGTGCCTGGGCGTGCAGGCCTCGAAGCCGGGATATTCCGCCACCACGTCGTCGAAACGGATCAGCGCATGGTCGGTGCCGGCGAAACCGTCCAACGCCGGCGGACGCGGCTCGTGCGTGTCGATGATCGACAGCACATGGGTGACGCCGACGCCGGCATGCTGAGGCAGCTCCGGGATGCCGCAGATCGTGATCTTGTGCGTGGGATGGGGCATGGCGACTGTTTGATACTCCTAGAACAGGCCGCGGGCCATGTTGAGGCCGAGCGCCAGCATGCCGGACAGGAAGATCTTGCGGAAAGCCTCGGGCGAGGCGCGGTTGCGCACCTTTTGGCCGAGCCACACGCCGGCGAAGGTGGGAGCGAGTGCCGCAACGCTGCCGATGGCGTTGGCGCTGGTGAAGATGTTCTGGTGCACCAGCGTGCCGGCGACCGCCAGCATGATGAACAGGAAGACGATGCCCAGCCCCTGCACCAGGTCGTTTCGCGTGATCTGCAGCGACTGCATGTAGGGCAGGAACGGCACCGCGGCCATGCCGGTGACGCCGGCCACGACGCCGCTCGCCAGGCCGATCAGCGGGCTCGCCCAAGGCTCGTGCGCGCGCGGCATGACCGGGCGCCAGGCGAACAGCGCAAGCGAGGCGTAGAACACCAGCAGTGCGCCCAGCCAGCCCAGCATGCCGGGCGATCCCAGCTTGCCCAGCGTCATGCCCGCGCCCAGCACGCCCACGACCGCCAGCGCCGACATCGGGCCGAAGCGGCGCAGCAGCACCAGGAAGCGCCCGCCATAGAACGCTTGGAAGACGTTGGTCAGCAGCGTGGGGAAGGTCAGGATCGCCAGCGCGTCTCCCAGCGGCAGCGCCAGCGTCATGATGCCGATGGCGATCGGTGGCAGGCCGATGCCGATCGCGCCCTTGGCGGTGCCGGCGACGACGAACGCAACGGCGATCACCAGGATCTGCGTGACAGTCATTTGTCTTGTTTCTTTCGGGGCGGGGGCGGGGGGCGGTCAGGCGTCGTCGGGGAAGACCTGTCGGACGAAGCGCGGGTAGGCCTCGCCGATCTGCCGCGCGATCGGACCGCGGATCGCAGCCAGCGCCTCGACATCCGGCGCAGGCGTCGGGCCGACGGTGGGTGAGGTGTCGAAGTCGAAGGCGGTGTTGTCGCGCACTTCCTCGACACCATGGCCGGGGTGCACGGTCTGGAGCGTAAAGCGCCGACGCTCCTTGTCGAAGGAGAACCAGCACAGGTCGGTCAGCAGGCCGACCGGGCCGCCCGGACGATAGACGCCGTCGCCGCGCGGGCCGGGCGCCGAGACGAAGTCGACCTTGGGCACCATGACGCGGCGCGTGTGCTCCTCGCGGAACAGGATGACGTTGGGCACGAGGTAATAGAGGTAGGCCGAGCCGAACGAGCCCGGCCAGCGCACGGCGGTCTGCGGATAGGCGCCGCCGGCACCGACAAGGTTGATGTTGGCCTGGCCGTCGATCTGGCCGCCGCCCAGGAAGAAGGCGTCGACGCGGCCTTGGGCCGCCATGTCGAACAGCTCGACGCCACCCGAGTTCATCGCATTGTGGCGGCGGCTGCCGAGGATGGTGACGAACATGCGCTGCCTGGCGCGATGCTTTGCGAGAAGCGCGCCTGCGCCGGGAATGGGTGAGGAGGCACCGACGGCGATGCTGCGGCAATCCTTCAGCAGGCCGGCGATCGTGTGGATCAGCAATTCCTGGCGCGAAGCGCTCATTCGGCTGTCACTACTCGGCGGCTTGCTTGCGCGGGTGGACGAACTCGTCGAGGTAGCGCGCGAAGCCGTCGGCCGTGCGCGCGAGTTCGCCGTAGCGGCGGAAGTGCGCCTCGTCGATGTCGTAGCTGCCGTCGAGCCCGAGCGGCCAGGCGCCGCGCCGCGCGATCGCCGCGGCCTCGACATAGATCGCCGGCAGCGCCGCGGCGGCGGTCTCCTCCGACGCCATCAGGTCGACGTCGCCGCGCACCTCCTCGACCGTGACCAGCGCGCCGTTGCGGGCGGCCTGCGCCATCAGCGCGAAGTCGCGGCGACGGCCGATAAAGATGTTGCCGTCGCGGTCGGCGTAGGGCGCGTGGATCAGCGCGACGTCGGGTCGGATTGCCGGCAGCAGCAGGATCGGGTCGTCTTTTGCGAAGGGGTTATCGATCGTCTTCCAGTCGGGGCGATGGACGACAAGGTCGCTGCCGAGAAGCCCGCGCAGCGGGACGAAGGGGATGTCCTTGCGGCCTGCTTCCATGGCCGCATAGATCGCGGGACAGGTCGCATCCATCATCTTGAGCGCGCCGTGCTTCAGCGCGTCGTGGAAACGATACGGCACGCCGTACTCACCGAAGGTGATGGCCGAAGTCTCGAGCGTGGCGACGCAGCCCGCGCCGATCAGCAGGTCGGCCTGCAGGCCCGCCATGGGCACGCAGACAAGGTGCAGGTCGCGCACCCCGCGCCGGATCATGGCGCGCGTGGTCTCCATGGCGACGCCTATGTTGTCGACGCCGATGGCGAGCTTGGCGCCGTCGGGAATGCGTGCGGCGATATCCTCGGCCGAGCCGAGCAGCCAGTCCTGGGACATGCGTCCCTCCCGTTTTTCTTGGACTATTGTCGGTCTAGCAGACCCGGGCGGCAAGCCGGTCGAACGCGGCCCAGAATTGCGCCCGCCGTGCATCGGTCTCCATCAGCAGCTCGTGCCGGGCGCCCTCGATCACGACGTGCTCGGCGCCGGGAATGCGGGCGGCGACCGTCTTGTGGGCCGCCGTATCGACCACCGTGTCCTGCGAGCCGCTGGCGATCAGCACCGGCAGGTCGAGGCGCGTCAGGCCGGCCGGCGCGTCGAGCACGGCGAAGGAGCGGAGGGCCGCGTGCAGCCAGCCGATGGTGGGGCCGCCAAGCTGGAGCCGTGGGTCGGCGGCGAACCAGGCGTCGGTGAAGCGGAAGCGGCGCTCGTCGTGGGTGACGCTGTTGGTGGCGAAGGCGCGCGTGTGTGGGTCCCACGGTCCGGTGCCGGGCGCATAGCACGTGTCGAGGAAGCGGAAGGGCGAGAGGAGGGCCAGGATCGTCCCGATCAGGCGCGCGCGCGGCAGGGCGGTCATCGGCGAACTGAAGATCGCGGCCGCGAAAAGCCGGGAACCTTCGGCCACCAGATAGCGTAGAGCGATGTTGCCTCCTGTCGAGTGGCTGAGCAGGAGCAGCGGCCGAGGCGCCGTCGGTGCCACGACGGTCTGCAGGAAGTGCCCGAGGTCGGCCACGTAGGTCGAGAAGTCGTCGATATGACCCTTGTCGTGATCGGGCAGCATGCGGCTGCTGAGCCCCTGGCCGCGCGTGTCGAGCGCATAGACGGCAAAGCCACGCCCGCTGAGCTCGCCCGCCACCTCCATCGCGTACTTCTCGATGAACTCGGCCCGGCCCTGGACCAGCACCACCGTCCCGCGAGCAGTTTCGCTGGCGTTCCATACCGCGTAGCGCAGGCGGCCGCCGGCGCGCTCGATGAAATCCTCGCGGTCGGCGGGCAGGGCGTCGGGGCGTCGGGTCATGGCCGGGGTCATCGCTGGCCGATTTTGACATTTTCGCCATGATTGCGCGCCGACTCTTTACGCTTGCGGGCGGCGCGGGCTATAGAACGCGCCGGTCGCCTAAGCGTCTGCGACGGGTCGCAGCCGACGAAATCTGGCGCAGGGAAGCCTCGAAGAGGTCAACCGCACTGCGTCGTTGTCGGCTCGCCGGTTTTCGCTCGATCCGGCACGGTCCTTGCGTCGACACCCGTCGTCCGCAGGAAGGTTGCGACCGTGTCTGGGATCCCGTGCCGATGCGAACGTTGACCGACGGCGGCTTGCCGGAGCGATCGCGCCTTTCATGATCCGCCTTGGGTTGGTTCTCCTGATCACTGCCGCCGTCACCCTCGTGGGGTGGCGTCTGCTCGACCGGCACGTCACGGCCGCGACCGTCGAGGGCCCGTTGCACGGCGTTACCTACGCGCCGTGGGGCAAGGATCAGGATCCGATCGAGGCCAAGTCGAGTGGCGTCTTCTCCTTCCTGCGCACTGCCGTCAGCGAGGACACCGCGCCCCCGATCAAGCCGCGCAGGGAACAGGTCGAGCGCGACTTCGCCGCCTTCGCCGGCAAGGTCGAATATGTCCGCACCTACCGCACTTCCGACGGCGGCGACTACATGCCCGAGCTCGCCCAGCGCTACGGGCTGAAGCTGGTGCCCGGTGCGTGGATCTACAGCGCCAACGAGGCCAAGCTCCAGTTCGGGCGCGACGCCGCCGAGGTCAACGCCGAGGAGACGCGGACGCTCATCCGCATGGCCAACCAGAACCCCGGCATCGAGCGCGTGTTGGTCGGCAACGAAAACATCCTGCGCTGGGACGGCCAGAAGGATCAGCGCGATCCCAACGCCACCAGCCCGGTCCAGCTCATCCGCGAGATCAGGAACGTCAAGCGCAACGTCAAGGTGCCGGTCAGCACCGCCGAGCCGTGGCACATCTGGCTGCGCTATCCCGAGCTCGCGCGCGAGGTCGACTACCTCGCCGTCCACGTGCTGCCGTACTGGGACGAGCAGTCGAGCGAGACGCCGCTCGAATACCTCAAGAACAAGATCGGGCTGTTGAAGCAGGCTTATCCCAACAAGAACATCATCGTCACCGAGGTCGGCTGGCCGTCGAACGGCGCGCAGCGCCGCAGCCCGGCGACCGGCTTGATCAAGCAGGCGACGCCGGCCGAGCAGGCCAAAAACGTCCGCGACATGGTGGCGTGGCTCAAGTCGCAGAACATCGACTACTTCGTCGTCGAGGCCGTCGACCAGCCGTGGAAGGCCTACGACCTCGAGGGCAAGGCCGGCGGCTACTGGGGCTTGTGGAACGCCGACCGCCAGCAGAAGTTCGCCTGGACCGGCGCGATCGAGACCTTCCCGCAGTGGCTGCCGTGCGCGCTGTGGTCGCTGCTCGCGGCGCTGCCGATCATGGGCCTGTTCCTGTGGCGCTGGCGCGATCTCGGCATCGCCGGCAAGCTCACCTTCTGCGGCCTCGCCGTGCTGTCGACCAGCGCCCTGGCCTACGGCGGCGCGGTCGCTGCCGCCACTTACATGCGCTGGTCGGAGATCGCGGGCTGGGCCGGCCTCGCCTTCTTCCTGGTGGTGAGCCTCGGCATGGCGCTCCTTCAGGCGCTCGAGCTGGTCGAGACGATCTGGCGCCGCCGCTGGACGCGCCAAGCGCTGCCCGCCGCGGAGATGATCGCGCGCCAGCCGGCCGGTCGCGACTGGCCCAAGGTCTCGATCCACGTCGCCATCTGCAACGAGCCGTCGGCGATGGTGATCCAGACCATCGAGTCGCTGGCGGCGCTCGACTATCCCCATCTCGAAGTCATCATCATCGACAACAACACCAAGGATCCCGCGGTGTGGCGTCCGGTGCAGGATTTCTGCGCCCAGCTCGGCGAGCGCTTCAAGTTCTTCCATTTCGACACGATGAAGGGCTTCAAGGCGGGTGCGCTCAACTACGTGCTGAGCCAGACCGCGCCGGATGCGAAGGTGATCGGCGTCATCGACAGCGACTACATGGTGCGGCCCGACTGGCTCAAGGCCGTGGTGCCGTACTTCGACGACGACAAGGTGGCCTACGTCCAGGCGCCGCAGGACCATCGCGACTGGACCGGCGACCGCTTCAAGGAAATGCTCAACTGGGAGTACGCCGGCTTCTTCGACATCGGCATGTGCCTGCGCAACGAGTACGACGCCATCATCCAGCACGGCACCATGACGCTCGTCCGCAAGGACTGCATGGAAGAGATGGGCGGGTGGGCGACCTGGTGCATCACCGAGGACACCGAGCTAGGGCTGCGCCTGATGCAGAAGGGCTACGGCGCCATGTACAGCCGCGAGCGCTTCGGCCACGGCCTGACGCCCGATCATTTCTCGGGCTACAAGAAGCAGCGCTTCCGCTGGGCCTACGGCGCCATGCAGATCATGAAGAAGCATGCCGGCACGATGGTCTCGAACACCACCCAACTCACCTTCTGGCAGAAGTTCCATTTCGTGTCGGGCTGGCTGCCGTGGTTCGCCGACGCGCTCAATCTCATCTTCACGTGGGCGGGGCTGGCGTGGGTGCTGGCGGTGCTGGTGCCGCCGCTGTTCGGTATCAAGCCGGTCGGACTGCCGCCGGCGGAGTTCATCGCGCCCACCATCGGCATCTTCGTCTTCAAGCTGGTCTACTCGTTCGGCCTCTACGCCAACCGCGTGAAGTGCAGCTTCCGCCAGAGCGTCGGCGCGTCGCTGGCCGGGCTGGCGCTCACCTATACGGTCGGGCTGGCGGTGATCTACGGCCTGATCACCAGCCGCCTGCCGTTCATGCGCACGCCCAAGATGGACGAGCGCGCCACGCTCGGCATGGCGATCGGCATGGCGCGCAGCGAGGCGATCCTGACCGGCCTGCTGTGGCTCTCCGCGATCGTGCTGTGGCGGACCAGCGGCGTGCTCGATCCGGAGGCGCGTCTGTGGTCGATTTTCATGGTCGTGCAGTCGCTGCCGTTTGGCGCGGCGGTGCTGGTGTCGGTGGTCAACGCGCTCGAGCAGATGCGACATGAGCGCGCCGTGTTCGAAACCGCCGCCGAACCGGTCGCCGCGGGGCCCGCTCTGCAACCTGCCCAGTAGAGAACCGTCCGGACGTCTGTTAGAGGTCTGATCATGGCACCGCTCGAACATGCCGGGACGGCCCTGTTCCTGAAGCGCTGGCTGCGACGGCCCTTCGCCGTGGGCGCCGTCGTGCCGAGCGGACCGCTGCTCACGCGCGCGATGGCCGAGGCGACGCTGGGCTGCATCGAGGGCCGGCCGGGCCACGTCATCGAGCTCGGCGCCGGCACTGGCGAGGTCACCAAGGCGCTGCTCGCCGCCGGCATCGCGCCGCAGCGCCTGGCGCCGGTCGAGCGCGATCCCGAACTCGCCGCCTTCCTGCGCGCGCACTTCGGCGACCTCCAGATCATCGAGGGCGATGCCGCCCACCTGCCGGGCCTGCTGGTCGCCAACGGCGTCGAGCGGCTTGCCGCCGTCGTGTCGAGCCTGCCGCTGCTGTCGCTGCCGACCAACGTCGTGAATGCCATCGTCGAGGGCGTGTTCGAGGCGCTGCCCGCCGGTGCCGCGCTGATCCAGTTCACCTACGGGCCCAAGCCGCCGGTGCCGCAGGCACTGCGCGAGCGGCTGCGCCTGCAGGGCGTGCGGCGACCGCGCATCTGGCGCAACGTGCCGCCTGCCGTTGTCTGGACCTTCAGAAAGCCCGCCGCCGCGTGACCTCCTTCCGTTTCGACGAGGCGCTGCGCACCGCGATCGCCGATCGTCTCCGCCGCTTCGACGTCCGCCGCCGTCCCGATCCCGGCAGCCTCAAGCATGCTGCTGTCGCGGTGGTCGTGGCCGAGGCCGACGTGCCGGGGGAGGCCGCGTTCCTGCTCACCAAGCGCATGCCGCGGCTGCGCGCGCACGGCGGGCAATGGGCGCTACCCGGCGGCCGGGTCGATGCCGGCGAGACGATCGAGCAGACGGCGCTGCGCGAGCTGCACGAGGAACTGGGCGTGCTCGCCGGCAGCGACGACGTGCTGGGTACGCTTGACGACTATCCGACGCGCTCGGGCTATCTCATCGCGCCGGTCGTGGTCTGGATGGGCGCCCGGCTGCAGATGATTCCCAACCCGACGGAAGTGGCGGCGGCCTATCGCATCCGCTGCATCGAGCTGTTCCGCGCCGATTCTCCCGAGATCGTGCCGATCCCCGAGTCCGACCGGCCGATCATCCGCCTGCCGCTGCCGGTGGCGACGGTGAACGCGCCGACGGCGGCGGTGCTCTATCAGTTCAAGGAAGTGGCGCTGGCCGGCCGCGACACGCGCGTCGATCATTTCGAACAGCCGGTATTCGCCTGGCGCTGAGGCGACTTCGACATTCCCGGGTCGGTGGGCATGCTCCCGGCATGGACCCGATAGGCCCCTTGTCCGCGCTGACCCAGGACGAAGTACGAGTTCGCGCGTGGGCGGAGGTCCGGGAGCCGCTGGAATCACAGCTCGCTCCGCTGGGCCGGCACGCTTTGGCGGCGCTTGTGCGCCGCGCCCTGGCGAGAGCGTCCTGGATATAGACTTTGGCGGCGGCACTGCCGGCCGTGCGAGCCGCGCTTGCGGCATACGATGGACCCGATGAGGTCAGGCTGAATGCAGCGATGTGGGTTGTGACGGCTCGGGCTTTAGCCGGACCCTAGTTCCGGGCGCTCGCCGCGACGATCGGGCGGCGCTTCAGGAATACCGTGGTCTCCTGTTCCATCACGTGCTCGCCGCGCTGGTTGATCGTGACCTGGCGGATGCGGCCGACGCCGCGGTCGGGCTTCGACGCCGAGGACCGCAACTCGACGATGTCGGTGACGACGCGGATCGTGTCACCCGGCCGAACCGGGCGCGGGAACTGCGTCTCGCCCAGCCCCGGCGAGCCCAGGCTGCACGCCTTGAACACGCCGAGCTCGAGCCACAGCTTCAGGGTCGCGCACATCGTGTGGAGGCCCGAGGCGATCAGCCCTTCGTAGACCCACTTCTTCGAGAACTCGACGTCGATGTGGAAGGGTTGTGGATCCCACTGGCGGGCGAACTCGATGATGCCCGCTTCGGTCATGGTCAGGCCGCCGCTCACGAAGCGCTCGCCGATTTCGAAATCCTCGAAGTAGCGATCGCTCACGGGACGGGCTCCATGCAGGCGGTGCTGCCGCTATCTTGCCTGCGATTGTGTCGAGTCTGAGACATGTTAGCCTCCCGCCATGAAACTCTACAGCCTCAAGGGCGCTCCCAACCCGCGCCGGGTCCGCATCTTCATCGCCGAGAAGGGCGCCAGCGTTGCGGTCGAGGAGTTCGATCTCGAAAAGGGTCTCCATCGCCAGCCCGATTTCCTCAAGCGCAGTCCGCTCGGCCTGCTGCCGGTGCTCGAGCTCGACGACGGCCGGACGATCCGCGAATCCGTCGCCATCTGCCGCTACTTCGACGAGCTGATGCCAGAGCCGCCGCTGTTCGGCCGCTCGTCGCGCGAGCGCGTCGACGTCGAGATGTGGACGCGCCACATGGAGCACGAGCTGCTGCTGCCGGTGATCGACGTCTTCGTCCACACCCATCCGCTGTGGGTCGGCCGCCGGCCGCAGATCGCGGCCTACGGCGAGCTGCGCCACGAGTTGCTGGTCGAGCGACTGCGCTGGCTGGACGAGGTGCTGAAGGATCGCGAGTTCATCGCCGCCGATCGCTACACGATCGCCGACATCACCGCGCAGGTGGCGATCCTCACCGGCCGCGCCGTGTCGAAACTGGTGATCCCCGACGACCACAGGAACCTGGCGCGCTGGTGGAACGCCGTCAGCAAGCGGCCGACGGCGCGCGCCTAGACGTTACATTCCGACGTTGCGCAGGGCGTAGATCAGTCCCGCGACCAGCAGGCCGATGAACACGGTCTCGGCGAGCAGCAGCACCACCGGCCGTGGGCCGATGCGGATCAGCGCCATCAGCGAAGTCTTGATGCCCAGCGCCGCGATCGCCGCAATGATCAGGAACGAGGAGATCTGCGCCAGCGCCGCCTGCACGCCGTGCGGCACCAGGCCGAGCGAGTTCACCGCGGCCAGGATCAGGAAGCCGAACAGGAAGACCGGCGGGGCGGGGCGGGCGTCGCCCACCTTCTCGCCGCCGCGCGCCACCCACCAGGCGATGACAGTGACCGCCGGCAGCAGGCAGGCCACGCGCAACAGCTTGGTGATGATGGCGATGGTGAGATAGTCCTTGCCGAGTGTCTCGCCGGCGCCCGCGACCTGGGCCACGTCGTGGATCGAGCCGCCCAGGAATACGCCCATCTCGAAGGTCGAATAGCCCAGCCACTGATGGAACGTCGGGTAGATCACCATGGTGACGGTGCTGATGAAGTTGACGCCCATCACCGCGAAGGCGAGGTCGCGGTCGGAGTTTTCATGGCGCGGCAGCACCGCCGAGGTCGCCATCGCGGCGGCGGCGCCGCAGACGCCGGTGGCGCAGCCGGTGAGGAAGCCGAAGTCGCGGGTCAGGCCCATCATGCGCGCGACGACGGCGCCGAAGACGATGGTGCAGGTGACCGCCGCGATTGCGATCACGATCGGCAGCGCCCCGCCGTCGACCAGCTGGCCGAGCGTGAGCTGTGCGCCGTAGAGCGCCACGCCGGTGCGCAGGAGCGTGCGGCCGGAGAACTCGAGGCCGGGCTTCAGCACGTCCCGGGTCGACAGCGGCTGCAGCATCATGCCGATCACTAGGGTGACGATCAGTGGCGGGATGAATACGCGGCCGAACTGCATCCAGTGATTGGCGTTGGCCACGAAGGCGATGGCGGCGATCGCGCAGCACAGCACGATGCCGGCCGCCGAGCGACGCATGTTGGTGGGACCCCAGAGCCTTGCGATATCGACGGCGACCGAGCTAGCCATCGATCACCGCCACCAGCTGACCCTCGGCGATCGCCTCGCCCTCGGTGACCCTGATTTCCTTGATGACGCCCGCCTTGGGCGACAGTACCGGGATTTCCATCTTCATCGATTCGAGGATCATGATCTCACCCTCGATCTCGACCTTGTCGCCCGGCTTGAGCTGGATCTTCCAGACGTTGCCCGCGATTTCCGACTTCACGTTGACGACTGCCATGCAGCGACAAGCTCCCGATCTCGATTGCTAGACCTTGTCGGCCACGGCGCGGGCCAAGGCAAGGGCCGGGCTACCCACACGCGCGCCGAGATCGCGGGCAGGCTGATTGGCCGCGGATATCGTTCCGTCCTGCAGAGTGGAGCGGCCATCGCCGATGCGGGCCGAGAGCGCCGCCACTGCGATCGCCGCCACTCCCGCTTTCTTCAGGAACTCGAGGCCGAGCACGCCGCCACGGTCGGCGCCGAATCCCGCATCGTTGAAGAGCAGCAGCTTTGGATGGACGGGTGCCGTCGCGACGCCGGAGTTGAGCGCGCAGTGGCTGCCGGTCGCCACGACGCGCCCGCGATCGGCCGGCATCAGCAGGGTCGCGGAATCGACGCAGACGACGCCGTCCAACTCGTAACGGGTCTCGCCCTTGGCGGGAGGCATCTCGTGAGGCCACGGCGCCGTCTTCAAAAGCTCGGCCGCTTCCCGGCAAGTCATGCCCGGCACCACGCCGCATCCGGTGGCGAGCGTGTTCGCACGGCTGATGAGTCCACGCGCCAGGAGATCCGGTCCGTCGCCGATGCGCGCGCTGGCCGTTGTGACCGCGGCCATGGCCATCCCCAGCTTTTCCGCGTAGGCGAGGCCGGCCACGCCGGCATCGTCTTTTCCGATGCCGGCATCGTGGTGGATGGCGGCGCGGCAGCCGTATTTGACCGACATATAGGCGGCATAGACGGCGGCGTGGGAGCCGCCAACCACCACCGCGCCGTTCGCTTCGGGCGGCAGCTTGGTGACGCTGTCGAAAACCAGGACCGTGACGTTCATGGGCGCGCAGTCTATATCGCGCGCATGAGCGAGCCCACCGTCGAAAACAAGGTCGCCGTCCTGATCCTCCAGCATCCGCAGGAGCAGGATCGCGCGCTGGGCACGGCGAAGCTGATTTCCTCGACCCTGGCCAACGCCCAGCTGGTGATCGGCCTGTCGTGGCGCAATCTCGCGCACGCCCTGAAGGAGCCGGCCGAGGCCAAAGACTGGGGCGTGCTGTACCTCGGCTCGGCGCATGCCCCTGGCAAGGGTCCGCTGGTCGCCGTCACCGGCAAGGGTGAGCCGTTAGCCAATCAGGAAGGCGCACTCGCCGGCCTAAAGGGCCTCGTGGTGCTCGACGGCAGCTGGGCGCAGGCCAAAGCGCTGTGGTGGCGCAATGCCTGGCTGACCAAGCTCAGGCGCTTCGTGATCGTGCCTGATGGACCGTCGCTCTACGGCAATCTGCGCAAGGAGGCGCGGCCGGACGCGGTTTCAACGCTGGAGGCGGTCGGCCTTGCCCTGTCCGCACTGGAGGGTGGCGACGTGCGCGAGCGTCTCCTGGTGCCGTTCCGCGAATTGCTGGCGAAGGCCCGTGCCGAGGGCGTGCGGGACGTCCCCAAACGGGATCGTCGCGTCCGCCGTTAGACCCTATACTCCGGCCCATGCTCGACCAGCCGCAGCTTCCAGTTTCCCAACGCACCAACCCGGAGCGCTCGTTCAAGGAAGAAGTGCGTGCCCTGCGCCTGGGCGACGGCGAGGTCTTCCGCGGCGAGGGCATCCTGGCCGTGACCAAGGCGATCCTGCAGGCGGGCGTTTCCTATGTCGGCGGCTACCAGGGTGCGCCGGTGTCGCATCTGGTCGACGTGCTGGTCGAGAGCCAGGATCTGCTGGATGAGTTAGGCGTCCATCTCGAGACCTGCACCAACGAATCCTCGGCTGCGGCCCTGCTCGGCGCCTCGATCAACTATCCGATCCGCGGCTGCGTCACCTGGAAGTCGATCGTCGGCACCAATGTCGCCGCCGACGCGCTGTCGAACCTCGCCTCGCCCGGCGTGATCGGCGGCGCACTGATCGTGGTCGGCGAGGATTACGGCGAGGGCGCTTCCGTGATCCAGGAACGCGCGCACGCCTATGCGCTGAAGTCGTCGGTCTGGCTGATGGATCCGCGGCCCTCGCTGCCGACCATCGTCAACTGCACTGAGAAGGCGTTCGAGCTGTCGGAGGCCACCAACACGCCGGTCATGATGGAACTGCGCATCCGCGCTTGCCACGTGACGGGCGAGTTCGTGGCCAAGGACAACAAGCCGCCGGCGATATCGCGCAACGCGCGTCTCGCTGAGCCGGCGCTGCACAATTACGACCGCATCTCCCATCCGCCGTCGACCTACGCGCACGAGAAGATCAAGGTCGAGGTGCGCCAGCCCGCCGCCGAGCGCTTCATCGTCGAGCATGGCTTGAACGAGTTCTTCGTCGGCGACCGCTCCGACCTCGGCATCATCGTGCAGGGCGGCATCACCAACGTACTGATGCGCGGCCTCGATCGGCTCGAGGTCGAGGGCAAGATTCCGACGCTCGTTCTGAACGTGACCCACCCGCTGGTCGGCGACCAGATCGCCGATTTCTGCCGCAGCAAGCGCGCCGTGCTGATCGTCGAGGAGGGCGCGCCCGACTATATCGAGCAGGCGATCCACGCCCTGCTGCGCAAGCGCGACATCGGCACGAAGATCTACGGCAAGGACGTGCTGCCGATGGCGGGCGAATACACCGCTGAGGTGGTGACAGAGGGCCTGCTGAAGTTCCTCGCCCTGTCGGCCAACGACATCGACCTCTCGGGCCCGCGTCAGCGCTTCGAGGCCGCCCGCGCCGGCCGCGCCGAGGCGCAGCGCCTGCTGGGCGGGCCGCTGCCGCTCAGGCCGCCGGGCTTCTGCGTCGGTTGCCCCGAGCGCCCGGTGTTCTCGGCGATCAAGCTGCTCGAACGCGAAGTGGGCAAGGTCCACATTTCGAGCGACATCGGCTGTCATTCGTTTGCCACCCTGGCGCCGTTCAATCTCGGCAACTCGATCCTGGGCTTCGGCATGTCGCTCGCCGCGGCGGGCGCGGTGGCGCCGGTCCTGCAGAAGCGGACAATTTCAGTCATGGGCGACGGCGGCTTCTGGCACAACGGCCTGCTGTCAGGCGTGGCCTCGTCGATGTTCAACCGTGGCGACCGCGTGCTGATCATCATGCAGAACGGCTATACGTCGGCGACCGGCGCGCAGTTCATCCCCAATACCGCGGGTAACCGGCGCGATGGCGAGACGACGTCGGATATCGCCGCGACCCTGAAGGCGATGGGCGTGAAGTGGCTGCGCACCATCCGCACCTACAACGTCGCCACCATGCTGGGCTCGCTGCGCGAGGCGATGAACACCAAGGAAGGCGGCCTCAAGGTGATCGTGGCCGACGGCGAATGCCAGCTCGCGCGCCAGCGCCGCATCCGCCCGCAGATCGCCGCGCAACTGAAACGCGGCGAAAGGGTCGTGCGTACGCGCTACGGCGTCGACGATGAGGTCTGCACCGGCGACCATTCTTGCATCCGCCTCTCGGGCTGCCCCTCGCTGGTCGTGAAGCCCAGCCCCGATCCGCTGCGCACCGATCCGGTCGCTTCGGTGAACAACGGCTGTGTCGGCTGCGGCCTGTGCGGCGAGGTGGCCGATGCCGCCGTGCTCTGCCCGTCTTTCTACAAGGCCGACATCGTGCAGAACGCGACCTGGTGGGATCGCCTCGTCTGGCGCCTGCGCTCGGCGGTGATCGGGGCGATGGCGGGTGCTTAAGTCGATCAACATCCTGGTCGGCGCGCTGGGCGGCGACGGCGGTGGTGTGCTGTGCGACTGGATCGTCTCCGCCGCGCACAGCCAGGGGCTGGGCGTGCAGGCGACGCAGATTCCGGGCGTGGCGCAACGCACCGGCGCCACGACCTATTACCTCGAGGTGATGCCGGCGCGCGGGCCTGCGCCCGCGGTGCTGGCGCTCAATCCCGCAATCGGCGAGGTCGACGTGGCGCTGGCCACCGAGCTGCTGGAAGCCGGCCGCATGATCTTCAACGGCTTCGTCACTCCCGACCGCACGACGCTGATCGCCTCGACGCACCGCGTGCTGGCGATCGGCGAGCGCGCGGCGATGGGCGACGGCAGCTTCGACGTCGGCCGGCTGCTGCGCGCGGTGAAGGAGCGCAGCAAGGCGCAGATCCTGTTCGACATGGACCAGGCGGCGGAGGAAAGCGGCGGCGTGATCAACGCCGTGCTGCTGGGCGCGCTGGCCGGCTCGGGCAAGCTGCCGATCGGCGATGCGGCCTTCGAGGCGGCGATCCGCGAGGGCGGCAAGGCGATCGACACCAATCTCGCGGCCTTTGCCTTCGGCCGCGCCCATGCGCGTGGCGAGCTCGAGCAGGCCGTGCGCGAGCACCGCAAGCGCCAGTCGGCGGGACAGGGCGTCGAGGACCTGATCGAACGCGCGCGCCAGGAATTCCCGGCGTCGAGCCTCGACATCGTGGAAGAGGGCGTCCGCCGCCTCACGACCTACCAGGACCGGCGCTATGCCACCCTCTATCTCGACCGCTTGCGCGGCTTCGACCCCGCGCTGGTGCGCGACGTGGCGCGCCATCTCGCGGTGCGCATGTCGTTCGAGGATGTCATTCGCGTGGCCCAGGCCAAGACCTCGGCCGAGCGCTTTGCCCGCGTGCGCGCCGAGGTGCGGGCCAAGCCGCACGAGCCGGTCGAGCTCACCGAGCACTTCAAGCCGGGCAACGAGGAGATCGCCGCGATCCTGCCGCCCTGGGCCGCGCGCTGGTTGATGGCGCGCGCCAAGTTCCATATCTCGATGCATATCCGTTCGACGACGATTTGGGGCTTCGCGCGCCTGCGGTTCCTGGCGGGGCTGCGCTGGTGGCGGCCGTACACCCATCGCTTCATCGAGGAGCAGGCCGAGATCGAGCGCTGGCTGCAGGCGATCAGGTCGGCGCAGTCGTTGAGCCCCGATTTCGCGCGCGAAATTGCGGAGCTGGCACGTCTCGTCAAAGGGTATGGCGACACCTACGCCCGCGGGTTGGGCAACTATCGACGAATCTCGGTCGAGATCATCGCGCCGGCGCTGGCGGGGCGGCTCGCGCCTTCGAAGGCGGCCGATGCCGTCGCCAACGCCCGCGTGGCCGCCCTTGCCGATCCCGAGGGCGAATCGCTGTCGCGCACCCTGGCGGCGATCGCGGCATGACCAAGGTCGACATGATGGCGATCTCCCGGCGCGATCCTTTCTGCGTCGGGCTGGGCATCGAGCTGGTCGAATGGGCGACCGGCCGCGCCACGACGCGCGTCAAGGTCGAGCCGCGCCACCTCAACTTCACCGGCGCCTGCCACGGCGGCCTCACCTTCACGCTTGCCGATGCCGCCTTCGGCTTCGCCTGCAATTCGCACGGCGTCGCGGCCCGGGCATCGACGTGCACATGGTCTACAGCCGCGCCGTGCACGCCGGCGAGGTGCTCACCGCGACGGCGGCGGAGCTCTCGCGCTCGACCAAGATCGCGACCTATCGCATCGATGTCGTCCGCGTCGACGGCGAGGTGGTGGCGGCCATGACCGGCACCGCCTTCGTCAACGGCAAGTCGCTCGGAGTCTGACGCCATGCCCCTCACCAGCCGCCACGAAGTCACCGTCGAGTGGGGCGACTGCGATCCCGCGGGCATCGTCTACTACCCGGCCTATTTCCGCTGGTGCGACCAGGCGACCTATCGGCTGTTCCTGGCGGTGGGGCTGAAGCGCGACGACGTGAGCAGCGGCCAGTGGAAGGAGGGCACGCCCTTGGTGAACGCTCAATGCGCCTTCCGCCGCGCCTCGCAGCACGGCGAGAAGCTCGTGGTCGAGAGCCATGTCTCGCGATTCGGCCGCAGCTCCTTCACTATCACCCACGTCTTCCGCGACGCCACCGGCGAGGTCGCCGCCGAAGGCGTAGAAACCCGCATCTGGGCGAAGAAAGACGGCGACGCGCGTTCGCTGAAGTCGGTCGCCATTCCCGACGACGTCCGCCGCCGCCTCGGCGGCTGATCTATCTGACTTTCTTGATGAAGGAATTGATCGCGTCGGTGAGGCGCGTCTCCTGGGTGTCGATCGAATAGATCTCGGACATGTGGCTCTGGGCCGACAGGACCATGTAGGTCGGACAATCGCCGGCCCCCGCGCACATCGCGCGGTTCAGCACCTCGCCCTGCACGGCGAACACCGGCGGATCGAGCTGGGCCCGCACCACCATCAGCGGCAGCTTGGTCGCGACTAGGCCGTCCAGCGACGAGCGCTCGGCCCACTTCTCGAGGTCGTCGCCGAAATAGGCGCGCTGCGGCGGCCCGTCGGTGTCGGGCGTCAGCTCGTAGAGGCCCGAGACCAGGATTGCGCCGGCCAGGCCGCCACCCTTCACTTTATGGAACTCGGGGATGGGCGACATAGGTCGCCACATGCACCGCGCCCGCCGAGTGGCCTATCAGGAAGATGCGCTTGGCATCGCCGCCCAGCCGGCTGGCGTTCTCCATGGTCCATTGCAGGGCCATCGCCACGTCCTCGGCGCCAGCGGGATAGGGATGCTCGGGCGCCAGCCGGTAGGTGATGCCGATGCCGATCATGCCGTTGGCCACCGCCCACAGCGCGACGTTGTCGTAGAACGGCGAGCCCGGCCGGTGCTTGTCGCCGCCGGTGAAGGCGCCGCCGTGGACGAAGATCAGGATCGGCCGCGGCGCCTTGTCGGACGTGGCCGGCTGGAACACGTCGAGCCGGTTGCGCGGGTCGGCGCCGTATTTCTGGTCGCGCGTCACCGTCACGCCGGCATAGGGCTCCTTCTTCAGGAGCGGCGCGAACAGCTCGGCGGTCGCCGGCGGATCGATGATCGCCCCGATCTTTTTCACCGCTGTCGCGGTCGCCGCCGGCATTTCGCCGGCCTCGGCCGGTGCGCCGACGGCCAGACCGATCACGGCGGCGAGCGCCAGGAGCGTCGTGCGCATGGCCACGCCCTAAGCTGCACGCAGCAGGTCGGCGGCCTTCTCGCCGACCATGATCGAGGGGGCGTTGGTGTTGCCCGACGGCATGGTCGGGAAGATCGAGGCGTCGGCGACCCGCAGGCCTCCGATGCCGTGCACTCGGAGCTTGTCGTCGACCACGGTGTTGGGCCCCGGGCCCATGCGGCAGGTGCCGATCGGGTGATAGGCGGTCTGCGAGTTATTGCGAATGTAGTCGAGGATCTGTGCGTCGGTGGCGACCTGGGGGCCGGGCGAATATTCCTCGCCGCGATAGACATCCATCGGCGCCGCATCGACGATCCGGCGGATCATGCGGAACCCCTCCGACATGGCGGCCTGGTCGATCGGGTCGGCCAGGAAGTTGAAGCGAATCGCCGGCTGCGCCTTGGGATCGGCCGAGCGGATATGGATCGAGCCCAGGCTCTCGGGCCGCAGCTGGTAGACCGAGATGGTCATCGACGGGAAGTCCTGCAGCTTGCGCGTCTTCGGATCCTTGATCGAGTAGGGCACGATGTGCATCTGCACGTCGGGCGTGGCGAGCTCGGGCCTGGTGCGCAGGAAGGCCAGCAGCGGCGCCGACGGCAGGCTCATGAAGCCGCCGCCGGTGGTCACGTATTTCATGAACTGCGTGACGGCACCCAGCCCGCGCGCCATGTGGTTGTAGGAGACTTTGGGGTCCTTTACCCGCCAGACGATGCGCGCGTTGATGTGGTCGCGGAAGTTCTCGCCGACGGCGGGCAGCTCGTGGAGGACCTTGATGCCGTGCTTCATCAGCAGCTCCGGCCGGCCGATGCCCGACAGCTCCAGGATTTGCGGGCTGGCGACGCCGCCGGCCGACAGGATCGTTTCCTTCGCGCGTACCTGATAGGCCTTGCCGAGCTTCTCGTATTCGACGCCGACGCAGCGCTTGCCCTCGAGCAGCACGCGCAAGGTCATCGCCTCGGTGACGACATGCAGGTTGGGCCGCTTCATCGCGGGCTCGATGTAGCAGTGGGCCACGCTCATGCGCCGGCCTTTGAAGATCGAGGTCTGCGTCTTCACGACGCCTTCCTGGTCCTCGCTGTTGTAGTCGGGGTTGAGCTTGAAGCCGGCGGCGACCGAAGCCCTGAACAGGGCGTCATAAAGCGGGTTTTGGTCGGGCACGGTCGAGACCTTGAGCGGGCCGGAGAGGCCGCGGCCGTTGCTGCCGTCGCCATCGACGAAGGTCTCGATCCGGGTGAACAGCGGCGCCACCTCGCGCCAGCTCCAGCCGCGATTGCCCATCTGCGCCCAGGTGTCGTAGTCGAGCGGCTGGCCGCGCACCCACACCAGGCCGTTGATCGAGCTCGAGCCGCCCAGCAGCTTGCCGCGCGGCACCGGGATTTCACGGTTTGCCGTGCCGGGTTCGGGATCGGACGTGTAGAGCCAGTTCGCCGCGGGATTGTCGATCAGCAGGCCGAAGCTGAGCGGCATGCGCGAATAAGGGTGGCTGGCCGGACCGGCCTCCAGAAGCAGCACCCGGGTCGCTGAATTCTCCGTGAGCCGGGCGGCCAAGGTACCACCGGCGGAACCAGCACCCACGATGATGTAGTCGTAATCGGCCATGATTTTGCGCTCCCCCGAGGCGGTCGTTCCATCTTCCATGCAAGCCTAGCGCACCGCCATGCAAAGGGCAGGGGCAATATCGCATAGACACCACAGTCCAGCCGTGATTCCATCGGTCGGCGCGGCCTGCGGGAGGCCAGCGCCCCCTTTTTTGGACCGTGGGTAGCAGGCCGGAATGCTGGGTCTCGTTCGCATTGCGTTGAAGCGACCGTACACGTTCGTCGTGCTGGCCGTGCTGATCATGATCGTCGGACCGCTCGCGGCGCTGCGCACGCCGACCGACATCTTCCCCGAGATCCGCATCCCCGTCATTGCCGTGGTCTGGCAGTACACCGGCCTGCCGCCGGACCAGATGTCGGGCCGCGTCATGCTGAACTTCCAGCGCGCGCTCACCACCACCGTCAACGACATCGAGCACATCGAGGGCACCTCCTACACCGGCATCGGCATCGTCAAGATCTTCTTCCAGCCCGGCGTCGACATCAGCGTCGCCAACTCCCAGGTCACGGCGATCGCGCAGACCGTGATCAAGTCGATGCCGCCCAACATCACGCCGCCGCTGATCCTCAACTACAACGCTGCGACCGTGCCGATCATCCAGCTGGCGCTTTCGGCCAAGGGCCTGAGCGAGCAGGCGGTGTTCGACATCGCCATCAACGCGGTGCGCACGCCGCTGGTCACCGTGCCGGGCGCGGCGATCCCCTATCCGTTCGGCGGCAAGTTCCGCCAGATCCAGATCGACCTCGATCCGGCGGCGATGCAGGCGCGCGGCCTGTCGGCCAACGACGTCGCCAACGCGCTGGCCGCCCAGAACCTGCTGACGCCGGTCGGCACCCAGAAGATCGGCGGCTTCGAATACGCCATCAATCTCAACAACGCGCCAGCCGCCTTCGCCGATCTCGGCGATCTGCCGGTGTTCTCCAAGGACGGTACGATCGTCTACCTGCGCGACGTCGGCCAGGTGCGTGACGGCAATCCGCCGCAGCAGAACATCGTCCACGTCAACGGCAGCCGCTCGGTATTGCTGCAGATCCTCAAGAACGGCTCGGCCTCGACCCTTGCGATCATCGACGGCATCAAGGACAGGGTGGCCGAGATCAAGAAGACGCTACCCGACAACATCGACATCGCCATCCTGGTCGACCAGTCGCTGTTCGTGAAGGGCGCGATCTCGGGCGTCGCCTACGAGGCGGCGCTGGCAGCGCTGCTGACCAGCCTGATGATCCTGCTGTTCCTCGGCAGCTGGCGCTCGACGGTCATCATCGCGGTGTCGATCCCGCTGTCGATCCTGGGGGCGATCGCGGGGCTCGCGGCGGCGGGCGAGACCCTCAACATCATGACGCTGGGCGGCCTGGCGCTCGCGGTCGGCATCCTGGTCGACGATGCCACGGTGACGATCGAGAACATCAACTGGCATCTCGAGCACGGCAAGGACGTCGAGACGTCGATCCTCGACGGCGCCCAGCAGATCGTGACGCCGGCCTTCGTGTCGCTGCTCTGCATCTGCATCGTCTTCGTGCCGATGTTCTTCCTCGACGGCGTCGCGCGCTTCCTGTTCGTGCCGATGGCCGAGGCGGTGATGTTCGCCATGGCGTGCTCGTTCTTCCTGTCGCGCACGTTGGTGCCGACCATGGCCCACTACCTGCTGAAGCCGCACGTGGTCCATGCCGAGGGCGCCGCGCCGCCGCGGTCGCGCAATCCGCTGGTGCGCTTCCAGAAGGGCTTCGAGGTCCGCTTCGATGCCTTCCGCGTCGTCTATCGCGAGCTGCTGGTGCTGGCGCTGCAGCATCGTCCGGTGTTCATCGTGGCCTTCATGGCCTTTGTGGTGTCGTCGTTCGCGCTGGCGCCGTTCCTCGGCCGGAACTTCTTCCCGTCGGTCGACGCCGGGCAGATCCTGATGCATGTGCGCGCCCCGGTCGGCACCCGCGTGGAAGAGGCGGCCAACCAGTTCGCCGCCGTCCAGAAGGTGATCCGCACGATCATTCCCGCGCACGAGATCGTCGCCCTCGCCGACAACATCGGCATGCCGGTCAGCGGCATCAACTCGACCTACAACAACACCGGCACCATCGGTCCGCAGGACGGCGACATCCAGATCAAACTGACGGAAGGCCACGCGCCGACGGCCGGCTACGTGCGCGAGCTGCGCCGGCAGCTGCCCGAGCGTTTCCCGGGCCTCGTCTTCTCCTTCCTGCCGGCCGACATCATCAGCCAGATCCTGAACTTCGGCGCGCCTTCGCCGATCGACGTGCAGGTGCGCAGCTCCGACACCAACGCCGCGTTCGACCACGCCAACCGGCTGCTCGGCCGTATCCGCAAGATTCCCGGCATCGTCGACGCGCGCATCCAGCAGTCGCGCACTGCGCCGGCGTTCAACGTCGACATCGACCGCACGCGCGCGCAGTACGTTGGCCTGACCACGCGCGACGTCACCAACTCGCTGGTCGTGAACCTGGCCGGCAGCTCGCAGGTTGCGCCGACCTACTGGCTCAATCCCGCCACCGGCATCTCCTATTCGATCGTCATGCAGACACCGCAGTACCGGCTGGACTCGCTGTCGTCGCTGTCGAACCTGCCGATCATGGCGCCGGCGGCGACGTCGCTGCAGGTGCTGGGCGGCCTGGCCGATATCAAGCGCGCCGTGGGCAGCGCCGTGGTCTCGCAGTACGACCTGCAGAACGTCGTCCAGGTCTACGCCGCGGTGCAGGGCCGCGACCTCGGCGCCGTGGCGGCCGACGTGCGCCGCGTCATCGACGAACTGGCGCCGCAGGCAGCACCCACCGTGCGCGCGGTCAAGCTGCAGGGCCAGGTGAAGACCATGGAAAGCGCCTTCTCGGGGCTGCTGTTCGGCCTTCTCGGCGCCATCGTGCTGATCTACCTGCTGATCGTGGTGAACTTCCAGTCGTGGAGCGATCCCTTCGTCATCATCACCGCGCTGCCGGCGGCGCTGGCCGGCATCGTCTGGATGCTGTTCGCCACCTCGACGACGCTGTCGGTGCCGGCGCTGACCGGCGCCATCATGTGCATGGGCGTGGCGACCGCCAATTCGGTGCTGGTGATCAGCTTCGCACGCGAGCGGCTGGCCGAACTCGGCGACGCCACCGCCGCGGCGCTCGACGCCGGTGTGGTGCGCTTCCGCCCGGTGCTGATGACCGCGCTCGCCATGATCATCGGCATGACGCCGATGGCGCTTGGCCTGGGTGAAGGCGGCGAGCAGAACGCGCCGCTCGGCCGCGCCGTGATCGGCGGGCTGATCTTCGCCACCATCGCCACGCTCATTTTCGTTCCCGTCGTTTTCAGCGTCGTTCATCGCCATCACGGCAAGGCCGCCCGGCCGGCGAAGGACGCCCATGGAGTTGCGCATGTTGCCTGAGCCAGCGCCCGCATCGTCGGCGCCCAAGGTCTCCCGCCGCGGCCTCGGCATCGCCGGCGTCGTGGGCTTCGTCGTCCTGCTGTTTGTGGTGGTGAACGGCGTGTGGACTCGCAGCTCGAGCGAGGCCCATCTCAAGGCGTCGACCGAAGCCCAGGCGCTGACCCCGGTCGCCGTGGTGTCGCCGGGCAAGGGCGGCAACCAGTCCTTCCTCGACCTGCCGGGCCGGCTCGAGGCCTATTCGCGCGCGCCGATCTACGCCCGCGTCGGCGGCTTCCTCAAGGCGTGGTACGTCGACATCGGCGCCCCGGTGAAGGCCGGCCAGCTGCTCGCCGAGATCGAGGCGCCCGACCTCGACCAGCAGCTCCTGCAGGCGCGGGCGTCGCTGGCCAGTGCCAAGGCCGCCGAGACACTGGCCCAGGTGACGGCGCAGCGCTGGCAGACGATGGGCAGCACCAACACCGTCGCCCGCCAGACCGTCGACGAGAAGACCGGCGACCTCACCGTCAAACAGGCGCTGTCGAAGGCCGCCCAGGCCGCCGTCGATCGCCTGATCGTGCTCTACGACTTCAAGCGCGTGACCGCGCCGTTCGACGGCATCGTCACGGCGCGCAACACCGACGTCGGCGCACTGATCAACGCCGATTCGAGCGCCGGCCTGGCGCTGTTCGTGGTGTCCGACGTGCACAAGCTCCGGCTGATGGTCAGCGTGCCGCAGAACTATGTGCCGGCGGTCAAAATCAACACCAAGGTGCAGATCACGGTGCCCGAGTACCCGGGCAAGACCTACTACGGCATGGTCGAGGCCTCGTCGCGCTCGGTCGACGCCGCGTCGGGCACGACGCGCATGCAACTCGCGGTCGACAACGAAGCCGGCGAGCTGATGCCCGGCGCCTTCGCCAACACCCGCATCGAGCTGCCCGAGAACATGCAGGCGCTCAGCATCCCGTCCGGCGCGCTGATCTTCGGCGAGAAAGGCCTGCGCGTGGCCACCGTCGACGATGGCGGCAAGGTGACGCTGAAACCGGTCACCATCGCGCGCGACCTCGGTCAGTTGGTCGAGATCGGCACCGGCATCACGCGCGACGACAAGATCATCGACAGCCCGCCCGACGGCCTGTCGGACGGCGACCTGGTGCGCGTCGTCGCCGGCAAGACGTCGGCCAAGTAGGGCGCGATCCCGGACATAATTGCATCAAAAGGCCGGCCAGCGGTGGCCGCCGCTTGGTTGAAAGATGGTGCCGGTTCTTTCATAACCGACGGCGACAAAAGGCTCGGGGGGGCCGGGGTGGCATGGCGGACTTGGAGCAGATTCCGTTCGGATCCAGTGAGTTCGCGGACAATCCCGAGCCGCGCTGCCCGTGCCTCCTCCTGCTCGATACCTCCGAATCGATGGCCGGCGCCCCGATCAACGAGCTCAACCAGGGCCTGGAAGCTTTCCGGCGCGAGCTGGCGGCCGATCCGCTGGCGATGAAGCGGGTGGAGATCGGCATCGTCACCTTCGGCCCGGTGCAGATGTTGAGCGATTTCCAGACGCCGGACCTGTTCCGACCACCGGCGCTGAACGGCGCGGGCGACACGCCGATGGGCGCCGCGATCGCCGGCGGCCTCGAAATGATCCGCCAGCGCAAGGCGGCCTACAGGGCCAACGGCATTCCCTACTATCGCCCCTGGGTCTTCATGATCACCGACGGCGCGCCGACTGACGACTGGCGCCCGGCGGCGGCGCTGGTGCACGACGGCGAGATCACCAAGGGCTTCTCGTTCTTCACCGTCGGCGCCGACGGCGCCGACATGGACATCCTCGCCCAGATCTCCGTGCGCACGCCGCTCAGGCTGTCGGGCCTGCGCTTCCGCGACCTCTTCGTCTGGCTGTCGTCGTCGCTGAGCAGCGTCTCGCGTTCCGGCATCGGCCAGGACGTGCCGCTGCTTCCGCCGGGCTGGGTGCGCGCGTGACGATTGCGTCGCCATGGCGGATTGCGATGGCATCTTCGGTCGGGACCTCGCACATCGCGTCGGGCCTGCCGTGCCAGGACTGCCATTGCCACCTCTCGGTCGAGGATGGGGCGGGCGATTCTGTCGCCATCTTCGTGGTGACCGACGGCGCCGGCAGTGCCGCGCAAGCCGAAGTCGGCGCCCGGCTGGCCTGCGAGGCCTTCGCCCACCTGGTGGCCGACTACATTTCCGGCGGCGGCCGGGTCGAGACCATCAGCCGCGAGCTGGCCGGGCGCTGGGTCACGGGCGTCGTCTACCGGCTGTCGCTGAAGTCGTGGGCCGAGGAGACCGCGCCCCATGACTATGCCTGCACCCTGCTGGCGGTGATCAGCAGTGAACAGGCGACGGCCTTCCTGCAGATCGGCGACGGCGCGATCGTCATTTCCGACGGCTGGAGCACCAACTGGCGGCACGTCTTCTGGCCGCAGCACGGCGAGTTCGCCAACACGACCAACTTCATCACCTCCGAGGACGCGCTCCAGGTCATGGAGTTCCAGGTGACGACGGAGCCGGTCGCCGAGGTGGCGCTGTTCTCGGACGGGCTGGAGAACCTCGTGCTCAACAAGGCGACGAGGACCGTGCACGCGCCCTTCTTCGACAGCATGTTCCCCTCGGTCCGCCGCTCGCGCGCCGCCGGCCCCGATGCCGAGCTCGGCCGCGCGCTCGAGAAATACCTGTCGATGCCGACGGTCAACGAGCGGACGAACGACGACAAGACCCTCGTCCTGGCGAGCCGGCGATGAGCTCGCAGCAGGATCCGCCGCCCATCGTCGTCGACGACCAGGGCCGCGTGCTGCGTCTGGGGCGCAAGCTCGGGCACGGCGGCGAGGGCGCCGTGTTCGAGCTCGAGGACGACGCCGGCAGCGCCGCCAAGATCCACCACCAGCCGCTGACGCCGCTGCGCGCCGAGAAGATCCGCGCCATGGCGGCGATGCGGACGGACCAGGTTGCCCGGCTCGCGGCGTGGCCGACCAGCCTGCTGTCGCTGCCGTCGGGAGCGCCGATCGGGCTGGTCATGCCGAAGGTGACCGGCCACAAGGACATCCATCACCTCTACAGCCCCAAGAGCCGGCGCGCCGAGTTCCCGGCGGCCGACTGGCGCTTCCTGATCCGGGTCGCCGCCAACCTCAGTCGTGGCATGGCCACGATCCACGACGCGTCGAGCGTGGTGGCCGACGTCAACCACAGCGGCGTGCTCGTGGGCCAGGACGCGCGCGTGCGCCTGATCGATTGCGACAGCTTCCAGTTCTCCCGGGACGGCAAGACCTATCTCTGCGAAGTCGGTGTGCCGACCTTCACGCCGCCGGAGCTGCAGGGGCTGCTGTTCTCCGAGATCGTGCGGACGCCCAACCACGACAATTTCGGGCTCGCCGTCCTGATCTTCCTCACCCTGTTCATGGGGCGGCATCCCTTCGCCGGCCGCTACCTCGGCCTCGGCGAGATGCCGATCGAGCGCGCGATCGGCGAAAGCCGCTTCGCCTACGGCGCCGACTGCGCCACCTTCCAGATCGAGCGGCCGCCGGGCGCGCCGCCGCTCAGCATCGTCTCGCCGGCGGTCACGGGCCTGTTCGAGCGGGCATTCGCGCGCGAAAGCCGCGACAACGGCCGGCCGACGGCGCGCGAGTGGACGTCCGCGCTGGAGACGCTCGAGCGCCAGCTCCGGCAATGCGCCTTCAGTCCGGCGCACTGGCACTTCGATGGCCTGCAGGGCTGCCCGTGGTGCCGCATGGAGGCCGCGACCGGCATCGCGCTGTTCTCGTCCTCGATCTCGTCGGGGACCGCGGCGCACTTCGACATCGACGGCTTCTGGCGCCGGGTCGAGGCGCTCGAGCATCCCGGGCCCGCCCCGGCTCTCGATCTGCCCGACGGCAAGGGCAAGATCCGAATCTCATCGTCGGTCATGCAGTTCAGGCAGCGGCGCCAATTGCACCGGCTCTACGCGCTGCTGCTGTCGGCACTGCCGCTGCCGGTGGCGATCTTCGTCAGCCTGCCGCTGGCGGCGCGCCTGCTCTTCCTGCTGGCCTCGGTCGGGCTCTATTACGTGGCGCGCACGCTGGTGCGGGCATCCAACGACGCGACCGTGTTCGCCGCCAAGGCGCGTCACGACCTCGAGCGGCTCGAGAGGGTCCGCGACGAGTGGCAGGCGAACGCCGGGCCGGGTCGCTTCGAGGCCAAGCGTGCCGAACTGGACCGCCTGCGCCGGGCCTGGAGCGAGGCGCGCGACCTGCGCGATCGTCCGCGGCAGGAGCCTGCCGCCGACCGTCCGGCCGCGCTCGGCCGCTTCCTTGACGGATTTGCCATCGAGAGCGATGAGGTGAAGGGCGTCAGCCCCGCGCGCGTGCCACTGCTCGAATCCTTCGGCATCGCCACGGCCGCCGACGTCGTCAGCGACAAGCTCGCCGCCGTGCCGAAGCTCGACAAGAACCTGCGCGACGCGCTGATCGACTGGCGCCTCGGCCTCGAGGCGCGCTTCGAGGCCGA
>JBEPUH010000027.1:0-60708 GCA_041691635.1 Hyphomicrobiales bacterium | reverse complement strand
CGCTTAGCTCAGTTGGTAGAGCAGCTGACTCTTAATCAGCGGGTCGTAGGTTCGAACCCTACAGCGCCCACCAATCCTGGCCGCCGGAAGAGCCCCGCAACGCGGGGCTTTTTCTTTGACGGCGATCCTAGGTGGCCGCGAGCGACGCCAGTTCGGTCCGGATGATGATTTTCGACGTCAGCGTGCGATGCACCGGGCAACGGTCGGCGATCTCGAGCAGGCGGGCGCGCTGGGCGTCGTCCAGCGTGCCGACCAGTTCGATCGCCCGGTCGATGTGGTCGAGCAGGGCGTCGGGCTTCTCGCAATCGGCGCAGTCCTGGGCGTAGCGCCGCTCGTGGCGCAGCCGCACGATCACCTGCTCGAGCGGCCACTGCTTGCGGGTGGCGTACATGTGGACCGTCATCGACGTGCAGCTGCCGAGCGCCATCAAGAGGAATTCATAGGGCCCGGGTCCGGTATCCGAGCCGCCGACCGAGGCAGGTTCGTCGGCGCGCAGCGAATGGCGGCCATCGAGCAGGATCTGGTCGAACGGTCCTGCGCCGGTCGATGCCACGACGACGCTGCCCGTCTTGACGAGGGCCTGGAGTTGGGTGGCATCGCGGCGGGTCGTCGTGCCTATCATGGGTAATCCTGCTGTTGCAGTGAAACCATACGGTCCGGGTAGCAGCAATCGGTGGTTATTCTCGGCTCTTTGAGGGTAAAGTTGGAGTCGAAACGGGGGGACTGCCTTTTGAGTAAAGGGCCGCTTTTGTCCGGGTGCCTGGCGTGAACGGGCTCCTGACTTTCTACCGGACGCACGGCACCGTTCCGATCTCGCGGCTCGTGTTGATGGCGGGCGTGTGCGGCCTCGGCAGCATGCTGATCATGGGCACCCTCACCGCGGGCGCGACCTTTGCCGCGGCGGGCTATCCGGTCGGCCAGCTCGTCGCCGTCTACCTGATCGCCCAGGTCGTCTTCACCCTGTCGCAGCGCTACGTTTTCGGCGTCTCCTATCGCGAAGCCGAACGGACGATGGACGCCTACCGCATGAAGCAGGTGGAGCGCATCCGCCACTGCGATCTCGATGCCCTCGAGGCGATCGGCCCGTCGCTGATCTATGGCGGCCTCACGCGCCAGACGCAGGCGCTTTACACCTCGACCGTCTACCTGGTCATCGGCATCCAGTCGACCATCGTCCTGCTGTTCGGCGTCCTCTACCTCGCCATGATCAACCTGGCGGCGCTTTTCGTGGCGGCGCTGGTCCTGGGCGGCGGCGTCGCGGTCTACCTGGCGCGGCTGAAACGCGCGCACGTCGAACTCACGCAGGTCGGCCAGAAGGAGAACGAGCTGTTCACCTCGCTCACCGATCTGGTCCAGGGCTTCAAGGAAATGCGGCTGAACCAGCGCCGCAGCGCCGACCTGTCGGTATTTATCTCGGCGATTTCCCTCGAGGTCTACGACAAGAAGAGCACCGTCAACGTCAAGCTGATGGAGCTCTACCTGCTGGCGCAGCTCACTTTCTACGTCACCTGCGCGGCGCTGGTGTTCCTGCTGCCGATGTTCGGCCTGATGGCGTCGGCGGATCTGCTCAAGACCGTCGTGGTCGTGCTCTTCCTGCTTGGGCCGGTCACCGGCATCGCCGGCGGCGTGCCGGCGATGGCCAATGCCCGCGTGGCCTGCGACGAGCTCAACAGCCTTGAGCGCAAGCTCGAGGCGGCAGCGCGCGATGCGCGGCCGCCGGCCGAGCAGCCCACGAGCTTTTCCGAGATCGCCCTGCACGGCGTCACCTACCGGCACGGCAAGCCGGACGAGGCCGCGGGCTTCGAGGTCGGCCCGATCGATCTGGCGCTGCGGCCCGGCGAGCTGGTCTTCATCTCGGGCGCCAACGGCTCGGGCAAGTCGACATTGCTGCGGCTGGTCACGGCCCTGTACGCCCCCCAGCACGGCAGCCTGACGTTCGACGGCCACCCGATCGACGCCGAGCGGCGCGGCGCCTACCAGAACCTGTTCGCCACGGTGTTCAGCGACTTCCACCTGTTCGAGCGCACCTTCGGCCTGGGCGACGTGCCGGCCGAGCGTGTCCAGGAATGGCTCGAGGTGACCGGCCTGGCCGACAAGACGCGCCTGCAGGACGGCCGCTTCGACACGATTCGGCTGTCGACCGGGCAGCGCAAGCGCCTGGCGCTGGTCGTCGCCGCGCTCGAAGACCGGCCGATCTACGTGTTCGACGAGTTCGCCGCCGACCAGGACGTCGAATTCCGCGGAAAATTCTACGACGAAATCCTGCCCACCCTCCTGAAACGCGGCAAGGCCGTGATCGCCGTGACGCACGACGAGCGTTATTTCGATCGCGCCCGGCGGCATCTGCGGATGGAAGATGGGCAGCTGATGCAAGGGGGACGAAGCGATGGTTAAGGACGCTCTCAACCGCGCCGGCAAATGGGCCGACGGCCACTTCATCGGCGCGACGCTTGCCGGACTCGTGGCGCTCTTCCTGTTCGTCTTCTACTTCGGGCACATCTTCGTGACGGTGCCGCCCGGCCATGGCGCGGTGCTGTGGTGGCGCTTCTTCGGCGGTACCGAGATCAACTCGCACTTCGGCGAAGGCACCAAGGTGATCTTTCCCTGGGACAGGCTCTACGTCTACGACCTGCGCCTGCAGCAATCGACCGAGAATCTCGACGTGCTCACCAAGGAGGGCCTGCAGATCACGGTGAGCGCGACCCTGCGCTTCCGCGTCAATCCCAATGCCATCGGCGTGATCAACGCCAAGGCCGGCCCGAGCTACGTCGACATCCTCGTGGTTCCTTCGGTCGGCGCGGCCGTGCGGATGGAAGCGGCGAAGTACACGCTCGAGGAAATCTATTCGAGCGCCCGCCACCAGATCGAGCAGGACGTGCAGACCCGCGTAGCCAAGGTGATCGACGACCTGATCCAGGGCAACACCCAGACCGAGCCCGAGATCTTCGTCCAGGATTTCTGGTTCCGCAGCATCAAGCTGCCCAAGGCGATCGAGGAATCGATCGAGCACAAGCTCACACAGCGCCAGATCGCCGAGCAGTACGTCTATGTCCTGCAGCGCGAGGAGCAGGAGAAGAAGCGCAAGGAGCTGGAGGCGCAGGGCATCAAGGCGTTCCAGGACATCGTGTCGAGCGGCATCTCCGAGAACTACCTGCGCTGGAAGGGCATCGACGCCACCCTGAAGCTCGCCGAATCGCACAACGCCAAGGTCGTCGTGATCGGCAGCAGCAAGGAGGGCCTGCCGCTCATCCTGGGGCCGCTGGAAAGCAGCGCCTCGGCCATGCCGCCGATGCGCATCGCGCCGCCGCCCGCGACCGCCGTCCCTCCGGGTCTGCCGGCCGCGACGCCCGCCACGCACTGACGGACGGCCACGAAAAAGGGCGGGTGCGTCGCCGCATCCGCCCCGGTTCCTGGAAATTCAGAACGACGATCAGTGCGTCGAGGCTCCGGTGCCGAAAACACCGCCGGCCTGCAACATGACCGTGACCATGTGATCGCCATCGGCCGAAGCTGCCTCGTTGCCGGACATGCGCCGGGTCGGAGCGATCTCGTCGCCTGGTACGATGCCCATGGTGCAGCAGATCGTGTAGAAGCCGTCGGCCGACAGCGGCCGGTCGAGCACTTCGTCTTCGATCTCGATGTCGGCGGTCTTCTCGTCCTCGGAGACGCTCTCGCAGCACGAGAAGGTCCAGCCGTCGGCCGACAGCGGCCGGTCGAGCACTTCGTCTTCGATCTCGAGCATCTTGTTGTCTCCTTAAGGCAGCCGACGCCTCTTTGAATTGTGCAGCCAGCATGCTTCACTATCAAGACGGTTCCTTCTTCAGCGATGCTGCAACCATCGGTACGTAGAATGGGGCGGGAGCGGACGGGAGTTCGAGTTCGATGACGGCGGAGCAGGGCGGCGCCAGAGCACCTGATGAAAAGCCGGGTGCCGAAGGCTGGCTGGAAGCCCATCTGGCCTACGCGCCGCATTTCTCGCTTTACGCACAGGGCCCCGACAGGCTGCTGCTGCTGTCGGAAGAGCGCAGCTTTCGCCTGAACGGCGCGATCTATCAGTCACTGATTCCCTTCCTCGACGGGCGCCTGCGCGGGCGCGAGATCGTCGATCGCCTGTCGGGTGTCGAGCCGCCGGCGGAACTGCGCGGGCGGCTCGGCCGGCTTCTGAAAAGCGGCTACGTCACGATCGTGGCGCCGGGCGTCGATATGAAGCGCCAGGCCTACTGGTCGGCGCTGGGCGAGGTCCCCGCGCGCGTGCTCGAGGCGCTGCGCCGGACCCGACTCGCCATCGTGGCGTTTGGCGCCACGCAAGTCACCGACGCAGGCGTGGCCCGGTCGCTCGCGGCGGGCTTCGCGGACCTAGGCTTCACGATCGTGCCCGACGCCGGGGCCGACCTCACGCTCGCCCTGTTCGACGACTACCTGCAGCCCGCCGCGCGCGATTTTTCGGAGAGTATGCGCCGCGCCGGCCGGCGCTGGTTGCCGTTCAAGCCGGGCGGCAACAAGAGCTGGCTCGGCCCCGTGATCGGCGGCCCGATGATCGGCGGCGCGGGCGGCCACTGCTTCGCCTGCTTCGCGCGCCGCCTGCTCGAGCATCGGTCGAGCGATCTCATCGTCGATCCGGCGGCCGGCGGTGTGCGGCCGGCACGGAGCTGGCTGCCGCACTCGCTCTCGGCGGCGGTGGGCTTCGCCGGCATCGAACTGGCGCGCCTAGCGCGCGGTGCCGACAGCCGCCTGGCTGAGGGCCTGCTCGCCTGGGATCCCGAGGCCGGCCTTTCGACGCTGCACAGGGCGCCGCGCTTCGTCGACTGCCCGGCGTGCGGCGCGGCGCATCCGCCCGGGCCGCCGGCGCCCGCGCCCATCCGCCTTGCCGCCGGCGCGCCGGCCGCCTCGACTGGCACGGCGTGGCGCAGCCTGACGACGCGCGAGGCGCTGGCGCGTCTCGATCCCTGGGTCAGTCCGATCACCGGCCTCGTCGACGAGACGGAAGCCGTCGAGATCGCGCCCGACATCCATGTCTGCAACGCGCGGCAGGCGTTCCGGGTGGTGGTCGACCCGCGCGCCAACCGTCATTTCGGCCGGCCCGACGGCGCGTCGGGCAAGGGCGTCACCGCCGAGCAGGCGCGCGCGAGTTGCCTTGCCGAGGCGGTCGAGCGTTATGCCTGCGCCTGGACGTCGACCGAGCCGCGGCGGGCCGCCCGCCGGGCCGACCTTGGCGGGCGCGCGCCGCATCCGCACGAGCTGCTGGGCTTCAGCGATTTCCAGTACGACAACCGCGAGCGCCTGAACAAGGACGCCTATCACATCGATCGCGTCCCGCAGCGCTTCGACGATGCCGCGACGATCGACTGGAGTCCCGCGTGGTCGCTGCGCGACGACGCCGCGCGCTGGCTGCCGACGCGCTTCGTCTACTTCAACTACGACGGTCCGGGGACGCGCTTCTGCTACGCCGATTCCAACGGCACGGCGAGCGGTGCCACGCTCGAGGAAGCGATGTTCCACGGCCTGCTCGAGCTGATCGAGCGCGATGGCGTGGCGATGTGGTGGTACAATCGCCTGCGGATGCCGGAGATCGCGCTCGACGGCATCGACGACCGGCTGGTCGGCGCGATGGTGGCGCACTACGGCACGCTCGGCCGCGACGTGCGCCTGATCGATCTGACGACGGACGTCGGCGTGCCGGTCGCCGCGGCCCTCAGCATCAACCGGGAGGGCGCGCGGCCGATCCTCGGCCTTGGCGCCCACCTCGATCCACGCATCGCCGCCGTGCGTGCGCTGAGCGAGCTCAACCAGATGCTGATGTTCGAGAACGTCCGGGAGGATGCGCGTATCGCCCCCCACAGCATGGGGAGTGCCGCCGTGAATTTCATCAACAACGGCGCGGTCGACCGCCAGCCCTATCTGCTGCCGCGGCCCGGCAGCCCGCGCCGCATCGACGAGTTGCCGGCGCCGTTCGACGGCACGTCGGTGGCGGGCGGCTTCAGGCACATCGTCGACCGGCTGGCGGCGATGGGCCACGACACGATCGCCTTCGACTACGGCCGCACCGACCTGCCGCTGGCGTGCGCAAGAGTCGTCGTGCCGGGCCTGCGCCATTTCTGGAGCCGGCGGGGGCCGGGCCGCCTGTACGACGTGCCGGTACGCCTGGGATGGTTGCCCAAGCCGCTCGCCGAGGCCGACCTCAACCCGATCGGCTTCTTCATCTGAGCCCGTGCCATGACCGGTGATCGCCTTTCCCTCGTCGTGCGGCTCGACCCGGCGGTGCGCGACATCGGCATGGTCGGCCAGACCATGCGCATCGCCATGCGCTCGTGGACCGCGCCGCGCGATATCCCGTTTCCTTTTGCCGCCGCGGCGCCGACGCTGGCGTGGCTCGCGGCGCCTGGCACCACGCTCGACGACTTGCGGCAGCGCGCGGCGGGACTGCCCGGCGGCTGGCCGTCAGCCGCCGATGTGCTGGCAAGCCTGGCGCGGCGGCGGCTGCTTGCCTGGGCCTACGGCGATCCGGCGGCGCCGCTGCTGCAGATCGAGGCGTTGGGCGGCCGCTTCGCGCCCGACTACGACGCGCCGGCACCGGTCGGGCGACGTCTGTCGCGCTTTGCCTATCTGCGCCGCGACGGCGAACGCGTGCTGCTCGAATGTCCGGAGGTCGACGCGCGCATCGTCGTGCCGCCGCGCGGCCAGGCGGTGCTGGCCGCCTTGATGTCTGTTGGCGACGCATCGACAGCAGGATATCCGGCGCCGGATCCATCGCTCGAGCGCCTTCTCGCGGCTTGCGGTTTCCTCGAGCCCGCGGGTGGCGAGCGGCCGGACCGGGCGACCTGGGGCTTCCACGACCGCCTGTTCCACGAGGAGACGCGCGCCAACGTGAGCGGCCGCGCGCAGGGCGGCACCTATCGTTTCAAAGGAATTCTCCCGAGCCCGCCTGCGGTGAAGCCGCCGATGTCGGCGGAGCGCATCGCGCTGCCGGCGTTCGACAATGCCAACACCAGCGGCTCGCTGTGGTCGGTGATGGAGGCGCGCATCTCCAGGCGCGGGCCCGGCCGGCGCCCCCTGCAGCGCGACGAACTCGCCCATCTGCTGTGGCGCGTGGCGCGCGTGCGCAAGGTGATCCGCACCGAGCCGCAGGACCTGCCCAACCGGCCGATGCCGGCGGGCGGCAGCATCAACGAACTGGAGTTCTACCTCGTCGTCAATCGTTGCGAGGGCCTGGCGCCGGGCTTCTATCACTATGCCGGCGTCGATCATGCGCTTGAACCGCTGCAGGCGTCGCCCGCCGTCCTGGCGGGCCTGCTCGACACGGCGAGCCTTGCCCAGGCGCTAGAGCACAAGCGCTCGGATTGCCTGATCGTGCTGGCCGCGCGCCTGCCGCGGCTCGGCTGGAAGTACGAAGGCATCGCCTATCGCGTCGCGCTGATGAACGCCGGCGTCGCCGTCGAGGCGCTCTATCTCGTGGCCACCGACCTCGGCCTGTCGCCCTGCGCCGTCGGCACCGGCAATTCCGCCCTGTTCGAGCAGGCGACCGGCCTGTCGCCGTGGGAAGAAACCGCGATCGCCGAGTTCACCGTCAACGGGCCGGCCTAGGTTTTCGCCGCGCCTCATGGCGTGAGTCGCGAATATCCATTCAATCAGTCAGGACTCTCACGGCCGTGAGAGACCTTCTATGCCGATGGCATAAGGCTTTCTCGCGATTCTTCTCGTTTTTCGCCACACCCCCCTCGCAACAATATTGCGCGGGCGCTCACGCCTTGGCGGCGTCGACCTCGCGTTGATACATCAGCAGATCGAGCACCAGGTCGCGCCGGCCGAGGCCGCACAGCACCGAATGCGCCTGGCCGCGATGATGGGCCTGGTGATTGAAGAAATGGTCGAGCGCCGGAGCGAGCGGCTGGACGAATTCGTCCGGCGTGCTGACGCGGCGATAGCGGATGCTGCCGGCAAGTGCGGCCTCGTCGAGCGAGTCCACGTAGGCCGAGATTCGGCGATCTTCCGCCTCGCGCGCCGCCTTCAGGTCGGCCAGGCGCTCATGCTGGATCGCGTCGAGCCGGTCGGGCGCGGGGCCCTCTGCGGTGAAGCGATGCATCCATACCCGATCGGCCGTCAGCAGGTGATTGAGCGTGCCGTGCATCGACTTGAAGAAGACGCCGCGGTCGGCGCGGTAGTCGGCGTCGCCGAACTGCGCGGCCGCGTCGTAGAGGCGGCGGTTGGCCCAGGCATTGTAGCCGGCGAACATCTGGTAGCGGTTTTTCATGCCGTCATAGTGCGCCGATGCCGGCGGACTTCAAGATTGATTGATCCGGTCAAGCCTTCGCGACGCCGTCAGCCGAGATCGCCGCGGGCGATCCAGAAGACTTCGCCCTGGCTTTGCTCGGTGTCGAGCCAGAGGAACGGCAGGCGCGGATAGGCCGCCTCGAGCGGGCGCTTGCCGCGTCCCAGCTCGCACAGCAGCCCGCCGCCTTTGGCGAGATGCCGCGGTGCGTCGGTCAGGATGCGCCGGACCAGGTCGAGCCCGTCGTCGCCGGCGGCCAGCGCCAGTCGCGGCTCGTGACGGTATTCGGGCGGCAGCCTGTCCATGCCGCGCCGGTCGACGTAGGGCGGGTTGGTGAGGATGAGGTCGTAGCGCCGGCCGGCCAGCGGCTGGAAGAGATCGCCACGATGGAGCGCGATGCGGTCTCCCAGGCGGTGAGCGGCGACGTTGCGCCGGGCCAACGCCAGCGCCCCGGCAGACAGATCGACGGCATCGACGCGCGCACGCGGGAAGGTGAGCGCGGCCAGGACGGCGAGGCATCCAGATCCGGTACACAGGTCGAGCACGCGCCGGACTTTTGCCGGTTCGCCGACGGGCAGCGTGCCGCCCACCAGCAAGTCGCCGATGAAGGAGCGCGGGATCAACGCGCGGCGATCGACCTGGAAGCGCACACCGTGCATGTAGGCCGCCCCCACCAGATAGGGGGCGGGCAGCCGCAGGCCGATCCGCGCATCGATCAGGGTCAGCAGCCGCGCGCGCTCGCCCTCGGTGGGCACGAGATCGAGCCAAGGGCCGATGTTGTGGATCGGCAGGCGGAGCGCTTCCAGCAGCAGGAAGGCCGCCTCGTCGACGGCGTTGGTCGTGCCGTGGCCGTAGGCCAGCCGGGCGGCGCGGAAGCGGCGAACCGCGAGTCGGAAGAAATCGCCCAAGGTGACGAGAGAGGGTTTGTTGGCGCCGCGCATGCCGGATTACAGTACCCCACATGAATCGCCGTGACTTCCTTTTTGCCGGCCTGGTGCTGCCGGTCCTCGCGCGCCCCGCGCTGGCCGCGCCCGACGTGCACATCGTCTATGTCGGCGGCTGGGATTGCCCCTACTGCACGACCTGGAAGAACCGGTACAAGGCCGCCTGGATCGCCTCGCCGCAGTTCATGCGCGTGCGCTGGACCGAGATCGATCCACCGCATCTGCGCGACGCCTACCAGGAACGCTACTGGCCGGGCGAGCTCGAGCCGATCCGTGCGCAGCTGCCGCGCAAGTCGGGCACGCCGCGCTTCATCGTCGTGCGCGACGGCAAGGTCGTCTCCAACGAGTTCGGCGTAAACAAGTGGGAGAACACCCTCACCGTCGTCAGAAGCCTGTTGGCCTGATCCCATGGCCGGAGCGCTCGACGGTCTGCTCGTCCTCGACCTGACGACCCATCTCTCCGGGCCGTTCTGCGGCCAGCAGCTCGGCGATCTTGGTGCCGACGTCATCAAGATCGAAAGCCCGCAGGGCGATTCCATGCGCGGCGCGCCGCCCTTCATCGAGGGCGAGTCTGCGCCCTTCATGACGTGGAACCGCAACAAGCGTGGTCTCAAGCTCGACCTCAAGACTCCCGGCGACCTCGCGATCTTCTGGGACCTGGTCGACGGTGCCGACGTGGTGCTGGAGAACTTCCGCCCCGGAGTGATCGAGCGCATCGGTATCGGCTGGACGGCACTGCATGCGCGCAACCCGCGGCTGGTGCTGGGCTCGATCTCGGGCTTTGGCCAGAACGGGCCCTATGCCAAGCGCGGCGGCTTCGACCTGATGATCCAGGCGATGTCGGGCCTGATGTCGGTGACCGGCCCGAAGGACGGCCCGCCGCACCGGGTGCCGCTGTCGATTTCCGACGTGGGCGCGGGTCTCTATCTCACGATTGGCGTGCTGGCGGCGCTGCAGGCGCGCGAGAAGACGGGCGAAGGCCAATGGGTCGAGACCTCGCTGCTCGAGGCCACCGTGTCGCTGGGAGTGTTCGAGGCGGCGAATTATTTCGCCAACGGTAAGCGGCCGGTCAAGCTCGGGCAGGCCCATCGCGGCTCCTCGCCCTATCAGGTGTTTCAGACCAAGGATGGCTGGATCACGATCGGCGGCGCGCAGCAGAATTTCTTTGTGAAGTTCTGCGCCCTGGTCGGAAGGCCCGAGCTCGTCGACGATCCGCGCTTCAAGGCCAATGCGCTGCGGGTCAAGAACAACGACGCGATCGTGGCGATCCTGCAGGCCGAGATCGCCAAGCGCACGACCGACGAGTGGATGAAGGCGCTCGAGGCCGAGGGCATTCCCGCCGGCCCGGTGCTCTATCACGACGAGGTCTTCACCGATCCGCAGATCCTCGCGCGCGGCATGGTGGCCGAGGTCGAGCATGCCAAGGCGGGCCGGCAGAAGACGCTCGGCGTGCCGATCAAGATGTCGGCGACGCCAGGCGGCCTGCGCCGCGCCGCGCCGACCCTGGGCCAGCACGACGCGGACTTCAGGAAGACCAAGCCGAAAGCCTAGCTGTGGCGATCCGGCCGGCCGTCGCCATCGCGGTCGTTGCTGTTGCCGTTACCGCGGTGCGGGGTGTTGTTCGACGGCTGGTGTGACGCCGGCGGGCTGTTGTTCGCCTGCGGATGGTCGTGGTGATCGTCGCGATTGCCGTCGCGATGATCGTTCGACCGGTCGAAGCTGCGCGGCGGCACCGCGACCGGCACCGGCACGTAGCGCGTCTGCGTCACGACCCGGGTCGGCTGGTAATAGGTCGGGGCGTAGTAGCCCTGTTGCGGGGCATAGTAGCTCTGCTGCGGGGCATAGGCCTGGTCCGGCGCGTAGTAGCCGTTGCTGTAGCCGTATCCCTGATCGACGGTCTCGACGCAGGCCGTCGTCGATACCGCCAGCGCCGTCATCGCAAGCCATTTCAAAGTACGCATTGTCGCCTCCTTGGGGGAGCCCTTTTCAGGTCCTTCCCACTTCAGGCAATACGCAACCGATCAAGGCAGCCGGCGTCCTAATTGCGGCAGAAAAAACGCCGCGCTTCACATCCCTGTGAAACGCGGCGCCTCTCGAGCCTGGTCTAACGGCCCTGGTAGCGGTCCGGAACGTGATCGCCGTTGGCGTCGCGGTCGTATCGGTTGGGAACGCCGTCGTGGTCGGCATCGCGGTGTGTGGAGTTCCAGTAGCGGTCGGTGCGGTTGTTGGCGGCCGTGTTGGGGTAGCGATTGTCGTCCACGCAGCCGGCCACGAGGGTGACCAGACCAAGGGCGGCAACCATCCATTTGACGTTGCGCATCTTCTCCTCCGTTCAGAATGAGTGCAGTGGGGAGATCAACGATGCACTTCGTTTTAAGTGCCCGGGGCAGGCGTCAACAATTTTTGCGCGGCGCCGGGAACCTCGGACGCTATTTCATTTTCGGGAAGATCACGGTTTGCGCAGGCTGCCGATGCCGAGCCCGCCTTCTTCCCGCAATCGCATCAGGGGATTGGGGGTTGGTTCGGCGACCTTCACGAGCGTGTTCTGGTCGCGGTGGCGGAAGGGCTCCGGGCGCCCGCGCACCGTGAGCATGGTGTCGGAGACGTAGCTCCAGCTGCCGTCGGTATTGAAGGTGACCTCGAGGCGATAGGAGTCGGTCCGGAAAGCGTATTCCAGGAAGGCGGTCGAGCAGATGCCGTACTCGGTCTGTCCGCGTTCGGCAGTCACCACCAGGCTTGCGTCGTTTGGCTTGGCGTGTCCCGAGGCGATCGCCACCTGTCCGCGCGGGATGGTCAATGTCTGGAGCACGAGCCCGGTGGCGGGCTCCCATAGCCAGTAGCCGACCTGGTCGTGGAAAGTCCCGTCCTCATCGGTCGCGAGGATGTGGATGTGATAACGCAGCCCGAAAAACAGCTGCGGCCCGTTGGTCTGGCCATCGATCGGTTGCAACTCGATGCGCTCGATGTATTCGCGTCGCTCCGGCCCGTCGGCCTTGGGGTTGAGATCGACGCCGGCGCGGCTTTCCCAGATACCGGCCATCCGCCGCAGGGGGCCGAGGTTGGCCAACGTGTCGGGATCGACATCGGGCTCGGTGAAGATGTCTTCGGGAAACGGGTTCACGATATCTCCCGCGGTTAGAGCGCTCCCGGCGCCGGGCCCTTCGCGCGCTTGGCATCGAGCTTGGGTGGATGGGTGACGATCGACTTCAGCGCCGGCGTGGGCTTGGCGAGCTTCTTGAGGTTGGGCAGCGGACGGGCGAGGCCGGGGATTGTCTTGAACGCCCGCTCCATCGCGTGGGCGGCGCCCAGCACCTCGCCGTCGCCGCGGAAGCGGCCGACGATTTGCAGGCCGAACGGCATCTTCTTGTGGTCGACGCCGCAGGGCAGCGACACCGCGGGATTACCGGTCAGGGTGATGAAGTACTTGGTGGCCATCCAGTGGTAGTAGTTGTTGAGCTTCTTGCCGTCGATGGTGTCGACATAGAGCTGCTTCCACGGGAAGGGCGTGACGCCCACCGTCGGGCCGATGACGATGTCGTAATCCTTGTAGATTTCCTGGAAGCGGCGGAAGAGCCGTGTCTGCTCGGCATGCGCCCAGGCGAAGTCGGCGAGCGTGAGCTTGGCGCCGAGCTCGTAGTTGGCGACGATGTTGGGCCCCAGCATCTTGCGGTTGTTGGTGTAGAGATCCTGGTAGCGCGACAGGAAGCTCACGGCGCGGATCACGTCGAAGCAGCGATCGGCGCCGCCGTAGTCGATCTCGACCTTGTCGAGGCGGCGGAAGAGATGCTTCATCGCCTTGATCTTCTCGCGGAACGCCTTGCGGATGCCCTTCTCGACGGGCGCGCCGCCGTAGTCTTCCGTGTAGGCCACGCGCAGGCTGCCGAGATCGACCGGCCACGGCTCGGCGTAGGCCATCGGGTCGAGCGGGAAGCTGAGCGGATCGCTGTCGTGCTGACCGATTTGCGTCGCGTAGAGCATACAGACGTCGGCCACGCTGCGGCCCATCGGGCCCAGCACCGAAATAGGCGTCCAGCCCATGGCGCGGCGCTCGACGGCGACCATGCCGGGCGAGGGACGGAAGCCGACGACGCCGCAGAACGAGGCGGGATTGCGCAGCGAGCCGCCAGTGTCGGAGCCGGTGCAGACCGGCAGCATGTCGGTCGCCAGCGCCACCGCCGAGCCGCCGGACGAACCGCCGGGATTGAGCATCGGATTGAACGGATTGCCCGATGCGCCCCAAACGGGGTTGCGGCTGTTCGAGCCCGCGCCGAATTCCGGCACGTTGGTCTTGCCGACGACGACCGCGCCCGCGGCGCGCACGCGGCCGACCATGACATTGTCGTAGGCCGGCACGAAGTCGCGGTAGAGCGGCGAGCCGTAGGTCGTCAGAAGGTCCTTGGTCTCCTCGAGGTCCTTGATGCCGGTCGGCAGGCCGTGCAGCAGCGGCAGGTCCTCGCCGCGGCGGACGGCCAGTTCGGCGGCCTTGGCCTCCTTGCGGGCGCGATCAACGCACATGGCGGTCACGGCATTCACCGCGGGATTGATGCGCTTGATGCGCTGCAGGCTCGCCTCGAGCAGTTCGACCGGCGAAATTTCCTTGGTGCCGATGCGCTGGCGCATCTCCACGGACGAGAGCGCGAGCAGATCTTCGTTGGCCATTCTTCCCCCTTGCTGACGGCAGAGCTTAGGGCACGATGGGTACCGGAGGAAAGCAAACATGGCGCACGAGCTTCGCGACAAAGCCGCGATCAGCGGCATCGGCGAGACGGCCTATACGCGCGGCACCGCCAAGTCCGGTCTCGCCCTGCAGCTCGAGGCGAGCCTGGCGGCGATCGCCGATGCCGGCCTCAGCCCGCGCGACATCGACGGCATCATTCCCTATTTCCCGGGCGCCGGCATTGCCGAGGATTTCATCGCCAATCTTGGCCTGCCCGATCTCACGCTCTCGGCCTTCATCCCGATGGGCGGCGCGACCTGCGTGGCGGCCATCCAGACGGCGGCGATGGCGGTAGCGACGGGTGTTTGCAAGAACGTGCTTATTTCAGTGGGTCGCACCGGCTATTCGGGCGCCCGGGTCAGCACACGCCTGCAGCAGTTCCCGCAGTTCGCTCTCGCCAACGAGTTCGAGGCGCCGATCGGCATGTTCGCGCCGGCCCAGCTCTACGCCCAGGGCGCGCGGCGCCACATGCAGCTCTACGGCACGACGGCGCGCCATTTTGCCGAGGTTGCTGTCGTGACGCGTCAGCACGCGATCCTGAACGGCAACGTCGTGATGAACAAACCGCTCACCGTCGAGGAACATCACGCCTCGCGCATGATCTCCGACCCGTTCCGGCTGTTCGACTGCAGCCTGGAGAGCGACGGCGGCGCCGCCATCATCGTGAGCGCCAGCGACCGCGCGAAGACCTCGAAGGAGCCGCTGGTGACGGTGATGGGCGTGGCCGAGGGACACCCGGAGTCGCCGGCCTCGATCGCGCAACGTCCCGACCTGCTGGAGTTCGGGCTGGTGAAGGCCGCGGCGCGTGGCTACGCGATGGCGGGCGTCGGAGCGAAGGACATGGACGTGGCCGAGATCTACGACTGCTTCACCTTCACCGTGATCAACCAGCTCGAGCTGCTGGGCTTCTGCAAGAAGGGCGAGGGCGGACCGTTCGTGATGGACGGCCGCATCGCGCTGGGCGGCGAGCTGCCGGTCAACACGCACGGCGGCCTGCTGAGCCAGGGCCATGTCGTGGGCCTCAACCACGTGATCGAGCTCACGCGCCAACTGCGCGGCACCGCCGGCAAGGCGCAAGTGAAGGACGCCGAGATGGGCCTCGTCACCGGCTACGGCGACATGGGCGACGGCTCGATCGCGATCCTGCGGAGGGCGGCATGAGCGCGACGACCACACCCGCTGCTCTCGCTGCTCTCGCCGCTCCCGAGCGGCCGATGCCGGTACCGACGCGCGAGAGCCAGCCTTACTGGGACGGCCTGCGCGAGGGCCGGTTCATGCTCCAGCACTGCACGGCGTGCGGCAAGGTCCGGCACTATCCGCGCCCCGTCTGCCCGCACTGCTTCTCGATGGAGAGCAGCTTCAAGGAAGCGCCGCAAGGTGGCGCGGTCCACACCTGGACGGTCTGCCACCACCCGTTCAATTTCTTCTTCAAGCAGCAGGCGCCCTACATCGTGGCCCTGATCGACATGGATGCGGGCGTGCGCGTGAACGCGCAACTGCGCGGGGTGGCCGAGAGGGATCTCAAGATCGGCCAGCGGGTAAAGCTCGCCTTCGAGCCGGTGACGGCCGAGATCACGCTGCCGTTCTTTACTCCGTCCTGACGAACTTGGCGATCGCGTCGGCGGCGTCCTCGCCGTAGAGGTCGGGGAAGAAGTGCCCCGATCCCTCGATCACCACCCGGTTCACCTGGCTCGGCAGGCGCTTCGCAAGGTCGGGCACGATCTCGTCCTTGCCGGCCACAATCACCAGGGTTGGATGCCCGGTCTCGGCGGCGAGTTGCGGCAGGAATTCCTGATAGGCGTCGAGGAAGGTGGCGCCCAGCACCGGCGCCTGCTTGCACAGCAGGAAGTCGACGGTGAATTTCTGCAGCGGCATCTTCCTGGCCTCCTCGAGCGGCGGCGCGAGCGGATGGCCGAAGGCGCGCTGGTAGGCGTCGGCCTGTTCGGCGGCGGTGGCGAAGGCGGGCGCCATCAGTACTACATGCTTGACCGGCGTGAGGTTGGGCGCGAGTGCGGCGATCTGCGCGCCGCCGCGCGAGAAGCCGATGAGGTCGATCGACCGCGCGCCCTCCGCGCGCAGCCACGCCATCCAGAGCGCGATTTCGCGTTGGGTGCCGGCCAGCGCGTAGTCGTGCAGAACGTCGCAGGCGCGCGGGCCTTCGCGATTGTCGACGCCGAGCGAGAGGGTGACGGCAAGCGACCCGATGCCGCGCTTCTTCAGGTTCGCCTGCAGCGCCGCGATCGTCTCCTGGCGGTCGTGCGACTGCGTGCCGTGCAGGATCAACGCGACGCCGTCGGCGATCGTCTTGCCCGCCGGCAATTCGAGGTTGGCGTTGAGCCGCAGCAGGCTGGGCTTCAACTGGACCGGTTCGGCGAGCGCCGGTGTCGCCACAGCCAGGAGGCCGAGCGCGGCGGTGGCCACTGCGCGTCGCCCTGCCTGGAGAAAGCCTGCCGTCATGGGTTCCTCTTTTGAATACCCGACAATCTATCACTTGAATAATGTCAAAACGTCAGCAATCTCCGGCGGTGAATGACGAGATTCATGAAAGCAACGGTTGGAGCGGCCTTGCCGCTGATTCTTGCGCTGATTCTTGCGCCAATTCTGGCGCTGGTTCTTGTGCTGGCGGCAAGTCCGGCTGGCGCGCAGGCGGGTGACGCCGAGCGCGGTGAACGCCTGTTCAGTCAGCAGTGCAAGGTCTGCCACACGGTGGAGAAGGGCGGCGCCAACAAGGTCGGCCCCAACCTGTCGGGCCTGTTCGGCCGCAAGGCCGGCACCGCGGCGGGCTTCTCGGCCTCCGATGCGATGGCCAAGTCGGGCATCGTGTGGGGCGACAAGGCGATTGCGGAATATCTGAAGGATCCCAAGGGGCGCGTCCCGGGCAACAAGATGGCCTTCATCGGCCTGCACAAGCCCGACCAGCTCGATGATGTGATGGCCTATCTGAAGAAGGCGACGCAATAGATGAAAAGGCTCGTTCGCATCGCCGCGTTGGCGATGATGTTGGCGGCGCCTGCGGCGCTCGCGATGATCCTGGTGGCCCCCGCCGCGCTGGCGCAACAGCAGGCGCCGCTCCAGTTCGAGGGCTCGGCCGCGCCCCAGCCGTGGCAGCGCTACACCGGCTGGAACAAGGCGCGCTGGAACAGCTTCAACACCCTGGCCAAGCACGACCTCACGCCGCCCAAGGGCAACGAGATCGAGATGAAGACGGTCACGGGCGATGCCGCGCACGGCCAGAAGCTCGCCTTCGACCGCAGCCGCGGCGGCGGGTGCCTGGCCTGCCACATCATGGGCCCCAAGACCCTCGAGGTGCCGGGCAACGTCGGCCCCGACCTGTCGCTGATCGGCACCGCCGGCCGCACCGACCAGTGGCTGTTCAACTACGTGTTCGACGGCCGGGTCTACAATCCGCAGACGGTCATGCCGCCGTGGGGCAAGCACGGCTTCTACAAGGAAGACGAGATCAAGGACATCGTGGCCTTCCTCAAGACGCTGAAGACGCCCGCGAAATTCGCCGATCCGCTCGACGATCCCGAGAAGCGGCCCAGGCCGGTCGAGGATCGCGACGCGACCGATCCCTTCGTCAATCCCGCCGTCGACCGCATCGAGGTCGGCGCGGCGCTGTTCAAGAAGGCCGGCCCCAACGGCCAGGCGTGCGCGGCCTGCCATGCCGATCCGAAGACGGCGTTCAAGCGCTGGGCGGTGGAGATGCCGAAGTGGGAGCCGCGCCTCAAGAAGGTGCTGGGCGCCGAGGAATTCATCGCCCGCCACGCCAAGGCCACGACCGGCGCCGAGGTGCTGATGGAGAGCCGCGACAACGTCGACCTGTCGATTTACCTCCATAACCTGGCCAACGGCGAGGCGATCAAGGTCGATCTGTCGAGCCCCGACGCCAAGGCCGCCTACGAGCGCGGCGGGGCGCTGTCGCAGGTCAAGGTCGGCCAGTTCAACTTTTCCTGCGCCGATTGCCACCAGCAGGCGGCCAACAAGTGGATCCGCGGCCAGTGGCTGGGCGAGGCGCGCGGCCAGTACGATCACTTTCCGATGTGGCGCACCAGCCGCAGCGAGAACTGGGACATCCGCAAGCGCTTCCAATGGTGCAACATCCAGGTCCGCGCCGACGAATTGCCGCCCGACGCGGTTGAATACGGCGAGCTCGAACTCTATTTGCGCAAGGCGAACGAAGGGCTGAAACTCTCGGCCCCCAACATCCGGCACTGAGGCGAGGACGATGGCGATCTCGACGACGGTGATTTCCACCAATCTGACACGACGCCTGGCCCTGGGGACGGGCCTTGCCGCCATCGCGGGCGTGATCGCGTCCCGCGCCGCCTGGGCCACGCCCGAGCAGACCAAGGAATGGCTGGCCGCCGCGGCGAAGGGCACGCCCAAGGAGGGCAAGGTGACCCTGAAGGCGCCGGAGATCGCCGAGAACGGCAACGCCGTGCCGGTCACCGTCTCGGTCGAGAGCGAGATGAGCGACAAGTCCTACGTCAAGGCGATCTACATCGCCGCCGACGGCAATCCCAATCCGGGTGTGGCGACCTACGAATTCACGCCGATGAGCGGCAAGGCCGAGGTCCAGCTCCGCGTCCGCCTGGCGCAGACCCAGAAGCTGGTCGCGGTCGCCGAGATGAACGACGGCACGCTCTACACCGCGAGCCGCGAGATCAAGGTCACCATCGGCGGCTGCGGCGGCTGAGCAGGAGAGAACAATGGCCGACGACATCAAGCCGCGCATCCGCGTGCAGAGCACCGCCAAGAAGGGCGAGGTGGTCGAGGTCAAGACCCTGATCACCCATCCGATGGAGAACGGCCAGCGCAAGGACGCCGCCGGCAAGGTGGTGCCGCGCATGATCGTGAATGCGCTCAAGGTCACCTACAACGACAAGCCGGTGATGAACGTGAAGCTCGAGACGGCGGTGGCCGCCAACCCCTTCATGTCCTTCTTCGTGAAGGTCGAGGAGACCGGCACGCTCAAGTTCACCTGGACCGACGACGAAAAGAACAGCTGGACGGCCGAGAGCAAGATCGAGGTCGCCTGATCCGATGAATTGCCCCCAATGAGCGGGCTCGGCCGCCGCGAACTGCTGCAGGTCGCCGCGGCGACGGCGGTCGTGGCCGCGGGATGCCCGGGCCTGGCGCTGGGGCAGGGCAAGATCCCGACGCAGGACGATCTGCTGCGCTTCACGCCGGTGGGCCAGCTCACGATCCTGAATTTCACCGACCTGCACGCCCAGCTCGTGCCGCTCTATTTCCGCGAGCCCTCGGCCAATATCGGCGTCGGCGCGGACAAGGGCCTGCCGCCGCATCTCGTGGGCGAGAAGCTGCTCGAGGCATTCAAGCTCGGGCACGGCAACGTCGACGCCTACATGCTGGCCAGTACCGATTTCGAATCGCTGGCCCGTAGCTTCGGCCGCGTCGGCGGGCTCGACCGGATGGCCACCCTGATCGCCGCCGTGCGCGCCGAGCGGCCGGGCAAGGTGCTGTTGCTCGACGGCGGAGACACCTGGCAGGGCAGCTACACGTCCCTGCAGAGCAAGGGCGCCGACATGGTGAAGGTCATGAATGCGCTCGGGCCCGACGCCATGACCGCGCACTGGGAATTCACCTACGGCGCGGCGCGTGTCGAGGAGCTGATCAAGCAGCTCAAGTTTCCCTTCCTCGCCGGCAACGTGAAGGACGCGACCTGGGGCGACCCGGTGTTCAAGGCCTACAGCATCGTCGAGCGCGGCGGCCTCAGGGTCGGCGTGATCGGCCAGGCCTTTCCCTACACGCCGGTCGCCAACCCGCGCTACATGATCCCCGACTGGTCCTTCGGCATCGAGGAGGACCGGCTGAAGGCGAACGTCGCCAAGCTCCGCGCCGAGGGCGTCGATCTCGTGGTGCTGCTGAGCCACAACGGCTTCGACGTCGACCGCAAGCTCGCCGGCCGTGTCGCCGGCATCGACGTCATCCTGACCGGCCACACCCACGACGCGCTGCCTGGCACGACCAGGGTCGGCGACACCCTGCTGGTTGCGGCCGGCAGCCACGGCAAGTTCCTGGCGCGTCTCGACCTCGAGGTCTCGGGCAAGCGGATCGTGAACTACGCCTTCCGACTGATCCCGGTGCTGGCCGACGTGGTCGCGGGCGATCCCGACATGGCCGCGATGATCCGCGAGATCCGCACGCCGCACGAGACGACGCTCGACGCGGTGCTGGGCCGCACCGATTCGCTGCTCTACCGCCGCGGCAACTTCAACGGCACGTTCGACGATCTGATCTGCCAGGCGCTGCTGGCCGAGCGCGACGCCGAGATCGCCCTGTCGCCCGGCTTCCGCTGGGGCTCGAGTCTGCTGCCCGGCCAGGACATCACCGCGGACGACCTCTACAACCAGACCGCCATCACCTATCCCGCGGCCTATCGCAGCGAGATGACCGGCGCGGCGCTCAAGGACGTGATGGAGGACGTGGCCGACAATCTCTTCAACCCCGATCCCTATTACCAGCAGGGCGGCGACATGGTGCGCGCCGGCGGCCTCGCCTACACGATCGACGTGGCTGCGAAAGTGGGCCAGCGCATCTCCGACATGACCCTGCTCAAGACTGGCGCGAAGATCGATCCGGCGAAGAAATACGTCGTCAGCGGCTGGGCCTCGATCAACCAGGATATCGAGGGCCCGCCGGTCTACGACGTCGTGGCAAACCACATCCGCAATGTGAAGAACGTGCGCCTCGAACCCAATCGCCACGTCAAGGTACTGAACGCCGATCCGGCAGGCTTCGAGCCGCGATGAGGAGGACCCATGAAGCTTCGTGACACACTGCTGGCCGCCCTGCTGGTGCTTGCCGCTTGGCCGGCCGTCGCCGCCGACAAGGTCCATCACCTGGCGTTGCAGATCAGCGACAACTCGCCGGAGAAGATGACGGCGGTGCTGAACGTCGCCGCCAATGTCTCGCGGCACTATTCCGAGGTCGGCGAGGAGGTCGAGATCCGCATCGTTGCCTTCAACGCCGGCCTCAACATGCTGCGCACCGACAAGTCGCCGGTGCTCGACCGGCTGAAGTCGTTCGGCGAGAGCCTGCCCAACGTCGCCTTCGAGGCCTGCGGCAACACGCGGGACACGATGGCGCGCAACGAGCACAAGAAGCCCGAGGAGATCCCGCTGCTGCCCGAGGCCAAGGTCGTCACTGCGGGCGTCGTCTCCCTGATCGATCTCGGCGAGAAGGGTTGGACGATCGTCCGTCCTTGATTCTCTTTTTTCCCAATTCCGAGGCGAGACGGCCTCGTTCGGCGACGATGCGGGAGTCGTATAACTCAATCCAGCGTGCATTATACCGGTGATAACGACCAAGATGGGTGATTCGTGCCAACGCGCCTATGGTTGACGTATGACAAGCTTTCTCACCTCCAGCAGGCCCTGGGTCTACGCGTCGTGCACCGTTCGTGTTTACCGATCGTCTATTGAACGAGAAAGTCTCGGATCGGACCTTTTTCCCTTAAATTTCCATTTGTTTAATGGGAAGTGTTGTCGGGGGAGCGCGCGTAGGGGATGAGGCCGATCAGCAGGCCGGCGGCGAGCGTGGCGAAGACGATGCGATAGGCGAGGTCGCCGGCGCCATAGGCCTCGACGATGTAGCCGGTGAGGGCGGGCAGCACGGTGAGGCCGAGGCACTGCGCCATGTTCACCGTGGTGACGCCGCGGCCACCCAGGCGATCGGGGAAGAGCGTGCGGCCCTGCGCCACGATCACCGTGCCGAAGGCGCACAGGAAGCACGCAGAGACCAGCAGGATGACGGCGAGCCACAGCGGCGGCTGCGGCACCAGCGCCAGGGCCGCCAGCACGAGGGCCGACAGGATGGCGCCGGCGAACACCACTTTCTTGCGCGAGCGCAGCACGCGATCCATCGGGCCGTAGGCCAGGATGCCCAGTGTCTGGGCCACGCCCATCGCCAGCAGCACGTTGCCGCGGTGCAGGCCGTCGAGATGATGCACGTCGAAGAGATAGGGGCCGCCCCACACGCCCAGCACGGTCAGCATGGTGGCGTAGGCGAAGAAGTGCATCGACAGCAGCGGCAGCAGACCGGGCGTGCGCCAGACCTGCCACAGGCCGCGGAAGACGTCGCCCAGCGGCTCGCGCTGGGTCGCCGGCAGGTCGGAGCCGGGCGGCCGGTCGCGCACGACGATGTAGAACAGCCCGGCGACCAGCACCGTGGCCACGGCAAGGCCGAGGAAGCCGTTGCGCCAGCCGACGACGGCGGCGACCCAGGCGAGCGGCGTGGCGCCGGCCAGGGTGCCGAGGTTCGATCCGGCGAAGACCCACGACAGCGCCGTCGCCAGCCGGCCGGGCTCGAACCAGCGCGCGCACAGGAACACCACCGACATGAAGGAGGCGGCGCAGCCCACGCCGACGATGATGCGGCCAACGATAAGATCGGTGGCGTCGGTCGCGAAGGCGATCCACACCGAGCCGACGGCCGCCAGCAGCGAGATCGCCGACACGGTGAGCCGCGCGCCGAAGCGGTCGAACCACAGGCCCACGGGGAGCTGCACGGCAAAGAGTGCGAAGAAGAAGGCGCTGCCGGCCCAGCCGAGCTGGCGGGCGCTGAGATGGAGGTCGCGCACCAGTTCGGGCGCGATCACGCTGTTGGAGACGCGGTAGAACTGGCTGAGGCAGGTGACGGCGACCAGCAGCAGGATCAGCGGCAATTTCGATGCCATGCCGGCCCATGCGTATCACGAGCGATGCACGCTGTCCTTCGGCATGGACCGAAACATCGTCCTGCGCCACGATGCGGAACCCATGGCCGCCGCTTCACGTCCCTCTCCGATTGCCTGGCTGATCGCACCGGCGCTGCTGCTGTTCGTGCTGTTCTTCGTCCTGCCGTTCGGCGTGATGGCGGTGATGTCGGTGTTCTCGGGCAATCCCGTGAACAACCCCAATGCCTTCCTGACGGCGCGCCACTACATGCGCTTCATCGCCGACGATGCCGGCATCTTCCACGACGCGCTGTGGGCGACCCTGCGGATCGGCCTGGTCACCACCGTGGTGTCGCTGCTGATCGGCTATCCGCTGGCGCACTGGATGGCGCGCATGCAGTCGCGGGCGGGCCACGTGCTGGTGCTGATGGCGGTGATCGCGCCGCTGCTCACCGGCATCGTCGTGCGCACCTTCGCCTGGATGACGATCCTGCAGGACAAGGGCGTCATCAACACGACCTTGATGTCGTGGGGCCTGATCCACAAGCCGCTGCCGCTGATGTACAACGAGTTCGGCACCACCGTGGCCCTGGTCCACATCTACGTGCCCTTCATGGTGCTGACCCTGACCGGCGTGATCGGCCGCATCGACGAGCGGCTCGAGCAGGCCGCGCGCAGCCTCGGCGCCGGCCGCCTGCGCGCCTTCGTCGAGGTCACCCTGCCGCTCAGCCTGCCCGGCGTCCTGGCGGGCTCGCTGCTGGTGTTCGCCCTGTCGATCAGCGCCTACGTCACGCCCTCGCTGATGGGCGGCACCGACGTGCTGACCTTGCCCATGCTGATCGCCCAGCAGGTCGGCACCAGCTTCAATCCCAACTTCGCCGGCGCGCTCGGCATGATCCTGCTGCTCGTGTGCCTGGCGATCGTGATCGCCTACAACAAGATTCTGGCGCGGCTCAGCGGCGAGCAAGGGCTGGCATGAGTGCGGCGCCCAACAAAGTGCCGTTCGATCCGGGGCGCGCGGCCTACGTGACCTTGAACGTCGTGCTGCTCGGCTTCCTGCTGGCGCCGATCGCCATCGTGCTGGTCTTCGCCTTCAATCCGACGCCGTACATCTCCTTCCCGCCGGTCGGCGTCAGCCTGCGCTGGTTCGACAAGTTCTTCGCCGGCAGCGACTTCATGAACGCGCTGTGGCTGTCGCTGTGGATCGCCGCCTGCGTGCTGGTGCTGGCGGTGGTGATCGGCGGTGCCTGCGCGCTGGCGCTGGCGCGCGGCAACCTGCCGGCCCGCGGCTTCTTCACCGCGTTCTTCATGTCGCCGCTGATGCTGCCCGCGATCCTGACCGGCCTGGCGCTCTTCCAGTCCTACCTTCTCGTGGGCATCGGCCGGCCGGTGTGGGGCCTGATCATGGCCCACACGCTGATCGCGGTGCCCTACGTGCTGCGCACGACGCTCGCGGTCCTGCACAACTTCGATCGCCGCATCGAGGAGGCCGCCGCCGTGCTGGGCGCCAGCCCGCTGCGGGTGTTCTTCGAGGTCACCCTGCCGCTCATCCGGCCGGGCGTGTTCGCGGGCGGCGTCTTCGCCTTCATCGTCTCGTTCGACCAGTTCCCGGTGTCGCTGTTCCTGGTGGTGCCCAAGGGCGAGACCTTGCCGGTGGTGCTGTTCAACTACATGAAGTTCGATCTCGACGGCGCCATTGCCGCAGCCTCGATGGTCTCGATCCTGCTGGCACTCGCGGTGGTGCTGGTGCTGGAGAGGCTGATCGGGCTCAAGGCCTACGTTAAGCTCTGAGGGGAAAGAGGAGGGGTTGTCATGATTTCACGTCGTAATGCCTTGAAGACCGGTGCCGGCCTTGCCGCTGCCGCAACCGTCGGCGCGCCATCGATCCTGCATGCCGAGACCGCCACGCTCAAGATCACGACCTGGGGCGGCAAGTGGGGCGACATCATGAAGGCCTCGGTCCTGCCGGCCTTCGAGAAGGAGCATAAGTGCACGGTCTCGGCCGACCAGGCCTTCCCGTTCCTGCCCAAGCTGCAGGCCAGCAGGAAGAACGATCCGCTCTACGACGTCTTCCACACCAACTCGAACGAGCAGTGGAGCGCGCTCACCGAAGGGCTGGTGATGGACAAGTTCACCACCAGGGAAGTGCCCAACATCGCCGACGTCTACCCCTATGCCGTCAGTGACAAGATCGTCGGCGTCACCATCTTCACCAGCGCGATCGGGCTGGGCTATCGCACCGACAAGGGGCTGACGCCGCCCAAGTCGTGGAAGGACCTCGCCGATCCCAAGCTCGCCGGCCAGCGCGGCGGCTATCTCATCCCGGTCAACAGCCTCGGCCAATGCCACCTGATGATGTTGGGCAAGATCTACGGCAAGGGCCTGCAGGATCTCGATGCAGCCTACAAGGCACTGGAGCAGCTGAAGCCGATCAAGCTGGTCGATTTCACCGGCCAGATGGAGAAGATGCTGCTGTCGGCCGAAGTCAGCGAGGGCGTGATCCACGACTCGGGCGTCTACCGCTACGAGGGCGACAACCGCCAGCCGGTCGACTTCTGCAGCCCGACCGAGGGCGTGATGGCGCTCGAGCAGGTGCTGAACGTCCCGCCGGGCTCCAAGCTCAAGGAACTGGCCTACGCCTACATCGACTACATGCTGCGGCCCGACATGCAGAAGCTGCTGGCCGAGGCGGTGTGGTATTCGCCGGCCAACAAGAAGGTGAAGCTCGCCGAGAAGTACGACGCCAAGCTGCTGACCACGCCTGAGCGGGTGGCGACGCTGATCCAGCCCGACTGGAAATGGTACAACGCGCGCAAGGACGACATCGACGCGCGCGTGACCAAGATCCTGAAAGGGTAGCGCGCTGTCCTCCGCCGCCATCCGATTGGAGGAAGTGACCAAGACGTTCGACGGCAAGGTCGTTGCCGTCGACGCGGTCACGCTCGACATCGCCGCCGGCGAGTTCTTCTCGCTGCTCGGGCCGTCGGGCTGCGGCAAGACCACGTCGCTGCGCATGATTGCCGGCTTCGAGCAGCCCGACTCCGGCCGCGTCCATGTCGGCGGCCAGGACATCACCGACGTGCCCGTGCACCGGCGCGACATGGGCATGGTGTTCCAGTCCTACGCGCTCTTTCCCCACCGCACGGTGGCCGAGAACGTGGCCTTCGGGCTGCGCATGCGCGAGGTGCCCAAGCCCGAGATCGCGCGGCGGGTCGCCTCGGCGCTGGCGCAGGTCGCGCTGACCGGTCTCGAGGAACGCCGGCCCGGCCAGCTCTCGGGCGGCCAGCAGCAGCGCGTGGCGCTTGCCCGCGCGCTGGTGATCGAGCCGCGCGTGCTGCTGTGCGACGAGCCGCTGGGCGCACTCGACCGCAAGCTGCGCCAGCAGATGCAGTTTGAGCTCAAAGAGCTGCAGCGGCGGCTCGGCGTCACCCTGGTCTTCGTGACCCACGATCAGGAAGAGGCGCTGGCGATGAGCGACCGCATCGCCGTCATGAACAAGGGCCGGGTCGAGCAGATCGGGGCGCCGACCGAGATCTACGAGCGCCCGCGCACGCGCTTCGTTGCCGACTTCATCGGCGAGATCAACCTGCTGGACGACGAGTCCCGGAATGGCGCCAAGCCGCGCGCGCTCAGGCCGGAGAAGATCCGGCTGGTGCCGGTATCGGGCGCGCGGCTCGCCGGCACGATCGAGACCGCCAACTTCCTGGGTGGGGCAACGCTCTATCGCGTGCGCACGGCCGACGGCCGGTCCTTCCTCGCCCGCGAGACCCATGCCGGCGAACGCTCGCCCCGCGCGGCGGGCGATGCGGTCGGACTGGCCTGGAACGACACGGACACGGTTGCCTTGGAGGGCTGACATGCCTCGCACCCTGGGAGTAATCACCATTGGCCAGGCGCCGCGCGACGATATCGCGGCGCTGTTCGCCGAGCATACGCTGCCCGGCACGCGGGTCGTCCTGCGCGGCGCACTCGACGGGCTGAGCGACGCGGAGGTCGATGCGCTCGCGCCCGAGAACGGCGGCGACACGCTCTACACGCGGCTCAAGGGCGACGGCAAGGGCGGCGGCCGCGACGTCAGAATTTCCAAGAAGGCGGTAATCGTGCGCTCGCCCGCGGTGCTGGCCCGGCTGCGCGACGACGGCTGCGACGCGATCGTCTATGCCTGCACCGGCGAGTTCCCGCCCATGACGGGTGACGAGAACGTGCTGTTTCCCTCGCGTGTTCTGAATGGCCTCGCGACGGGCCTGCTGCCGCGCGGCCGGCTCGGGCTGCTGATCCCGTTGGCCGAGCAGGCCGAGAAGCTTAGCGCCAAATGGGCGCGGCCGGGCCTCGAGGTCGTGGCCGAGGCGCTGGCGCCCAGCGCCGGGCGGGACGAGGCCGCTGCCGCCGCGCGACGCCTTGGGGCGAAGGGACCGGACCTCGTGGCCATGGACTGCATGAGCTACACTCCGACGACCAAGGACTGGGTGAAGCCCGGCCTCGGCGTGCCGGCGCTGCTCGCCATCACCGTGACGGGCCGCGTGCTGCGGGAGATGCTCGAATGATCAAGACGCAATGCTGCATCGTCGGCGGCGGTCCGGCGGGCATGATGCTGGGCTTCCTGCTGGCGCGCGCCGGCGTGTCGGTGGTCGTGCTCGAGAAGCACGGCGACTTTCTGCGCGACTTCCGTGGCGACACCGTCCATCCCTCGACGCTGAACGTGATGGACGAGTTGGGTCTGCTCGACGAGTTCCTGAAGCTGCCGCACCACAAGATCAAGCACTTCGCCGGCTTCTTCGGCGACACGCGGGTCGAGATCGCCGATCTGACACACCTGCCAGTGCGGGCGCCGTACATCGCCATGATGCCGCAGTGGGACTTCCTCGATTTCCTGAAGGCGCACGGCGCGAAGTACGCGGGCTTCAAGGTGCTGATGCGGGGCGAGGCGAAGACCCTGATCGAGGAGGGCGGCAAGGTCGTGGGCGTGCGCGCCGCCGTCGAGGGCCGGGAAGAGGAGATCCGCGCCGATCTCGTCGTCGGCGCCGACGGACGCCACTCGACCGTGCGCGACGCGATGGGCTTCAAGGCCCGCGACCTCGGTGCGCCGATGGACGTGCTGTGGTTCCGCCTGGCGCACAAGCCCGGCGACGCCGGCGAGGTCATGGGTCGCTTCGACGCGGGCAGCGTACTGGTCATGCTGGATCGCGGCGATTACTGGCAATGCGCTTACGTCATCCCCAAGGGCTCGGCCGACAAGGTCCGTGCCGGCGGCATCGAGAAGGTCCATGCTACGATCGGCCGCCTGATGCCGGCTTTTGCCGACCGGCTCAGGGACGATCTCAAGACCGTCGACGACCTCAAGCTGCTGACCGTCGGCGTCGAGCGCCTGGACAAGTGGTGGAAGCCGGGGGTGCTCTGCATCGGCGATGCCGCCCACACCATGTCGCCGATCGGCGGCGTCGGCATCAACATCGCGATCCAGGATGCGGTGGCCACGTCGAATATCCTGGCCGCACCGTTGCGCGAGAACCGTCTGAAGGATGCCGACCTGGCCGCCGTCCAGGCGCGCCGGCTGTTTCCTGCGCGGGCGACGCAGGCCCTGCAGGTCTTCCTGCAGAACCGCATCATCGCCCCGTCGCTGGCCGGCGGCGGCGCGATCTCGGTCCCGTTCTTCGTGCGGGTCATGCAGTGGTTCCCCGTCCTGCTGCGCCTGCCGGCCCGCCTGCTGGGCATGGGCGTGCGGCCCGAGCACGTGCGGACCAAACCGGCTGCTTGACGCCTCCTACTTGATGCCGGCGGCGGCCCTCGCCTGGCGGATCGCCAGCGTCAGCGATGCACCGAGATCGGTCAGCAGCTTGGCCCCAACCTCGTCGGTGAACTTTCCATCGACGAATTTCGTGTGCGCCAGGCCGATCATGACCTCCGGCTTGTTCACCGGCCGGCCGTCGAGAAAGATCATCATCTGCCGCAGGTGATATTGCGCGCGCGCGGTGCCCAGGGGGCCGCCGGCGGCGCCGAGTATCGCGACCGGCTTGGCGGCAAACGGCTGGGGCGTCATGCGCGACAGCCAGTCGATGGCGTTCTTGAGCACGCCGGGCACCGAATAATTGTATTCCGGCGTCGCGAAGACGATGCCATCGGCCGCCAACATGGCCTGTTGTGCGGCGATCACGGCAGCCGGGAAGCCCTTGGCCTGGAGGTCGGCGTCGTAGAGCGGCCAGTCGCCGATCTCGATCGTTTGCGACGTCGCACCCGCCGGCAGCCGTTCGGCGAAGACGCCAAGCGCCATGCGGTTGAACGAAGCTTTGCGCAGGCTGCCGCAGAAGGCGACCAACTTGATGGACTCGGACATGGCGCGGTTTCCCCGTGGTTACTGGTGCTTTGTCAGCGGTAAGGTCGCGGGCTACATAGAAGCCGTTGGGAGAATTGGCAAACGCAATGCCGTTGCGCGACATCACTCTGGACGACATCGAATCGCTCGCCGTGGGTGCCTGGGTTCTGGGCACCGGCGGCGGCGGCAGCCCTTATCTCGGGCTCCTGAACATGCGCGCCCTCTACAAGGAGGGCCACAAGGTACAGCTCATGCCGGCGTCGGAACTGGCCGACGACGACTGGGTCGCGGCCGTCTCCAACATGGGCGCGCCGCTGGTCGGCCAGGAGCGCCTGACCGACAGCCGCACCATCGCCCGCGCCGTCGACCTGATGGAACGCCACACCGGCCACAGGTTCCGCGGGATCATGGCGCTCGAGATCGGCGGCGGCAATTCGATCCAGCCGCTGATGGCCGCCGCGCACCTCGGACGCCCGGTGGTCGACAGCGACATGATGGGCCGCGCCTATCCCGAGGCGCAGATGACCTCGGTCGCCGTCGGCGACCTGATGCCGTGCCCGCTCACCACCGTCGACGTGCGCGGCCTCGAGTCGGTCGTCGAGAAGGTGCCGACCTGGAAATGGATGGAGCGGGTCAGCCGCAAGATCTGCGTCGAGTACGGCTCGATCGCGTCGACCTGCAAGGCGCCGCGCACCGGCGCCGAGGTCAAGAAGTGGGGCATCCACGGCACCACGACCAAGGCCATCGCCATCGGCCACGCCGTGCGCGAGGCCCAGCGCCGGCACGAGGATCCGGTGGCCGCCATCCTCTCCGTCGAGCCCGGCAAGGTGCTCTACCGCGGCAAGGTGATGGACGTGGAACGCCGTGCCACCGAGGGATTCCTGCGCGGCAGGACACGCTTCGACGGCATGGACGAGTATCGCGGCTCCAACCTCGAACTCAATTTCCAGAACGAGTGGATCGTGGCCTGGCTCGACAAGAAGCCGGTCGCCATGTCGCCCGACCTGATCTGCGTCCTCGATTCGGTGTCGGGCGAGGCTGTCGGCACCGAGACCATCCGCTACGGCCAGCGCGTGACGGTGATCGCGCTGCCGCCGCCGCCGGTGTTCCTGAGCGACAAGGGCCTGCAGCACGTCGGCCCGCGCGCCTTCGGCTACGACATCGACTTCAAGAGCGTGTTTGCGTGAAGTCGCGCGAGATCACCCTCGACGACATCGAGTCGCTGGCCGTCGGCGCCTGGGTGCTGGGCACGGGCGGCGGCGGCAATCCCTACCTGTCGCTGCTGAATGCGCGTGCGCTCTACAAGGAGGGCAAGCGTACGCAGTTGATCGACGCCGAGGACCTTGCAGACGATGCCTACGTCGCGGTGATCGCCGGCATGGGCGCACCGCTGGTCGGCATCGAGCGCCTGACCGACCACCGCGTTTTCACCCGGGCGGCCCGGCTGATGGAGACGCACACCAAGCGCCGGTTCGACGCGGTCATGGCCATGGAGATCGGCGGCGGCAACGGCGTGCGGCCTTTCCTGGTGGCGGCCAACCTCGGCATACCGGTCATCGACAGTGACACGATGGGTCGTGCGTACCCTGAGGCACAGATGACGTCCGTGGCGGTGGGCGATCTCAAACCCTACCCGATGACCGTCGTCGACGTGCGCGGGCTGGAAGCGGTGATCGAGATGGTTCCGACCTGGAAATGGGCGGAGCGTGTCGGCCGCAAGATCGTCGTCGAATACGGCTCGACCGCCTCGACCTGCCAGCCGCCACGCACGGGCGCGGAAGTGAAGAAGTGGGGCATCCACGGCACCACGACCAAGGCAATCGCGATCGGCCATGCCGTGCGCGAGGCGCAGCGCACCCACGCCGATCCGGTCGCGGCGATCCTCGCCGTCGAACCCGGCAAAATCCTCTATTGCGGCAAGGTGACGGACGTCGAGCGCCGCGTCACGGAAGGCTATCTGCGCGGCGTCGCGCGCTTCGACGGCTTGGACGACTTCCGCGGTTCGCGCCTGGAGATCGACTTCCAGAACGAATGGATCGTGGCGTGCCTACTATCCGGAAAATCTGACGACGAGCCGCTCGCCATGACGCCCGACCTGATCTGCGTGCTCGACTCGGTGTCGGGCGAGGCGGTGGGCAGCGAGACGATCCGCTATGGGCAGCGGGTGACGGTGATCGCCCTGCCGCCCCCTGCGGTCTTCTTGACGCCGAAGGGCATGGAACATGTCGGCCCGCGCGCCTTCGGCTACGACTTGGATTACAGGAGCGTGTTTTCAGCATGAGACGCATCGGCATCGACGTGGGGGGCACCAACACCGACGCCGTCCTGATCGAGGACGGCAAGGTGGTTCGCGCGATGAAGGCGCCGACCAGCGAGGACGTCACCACCGGCATCCTCGACTCGCTGAAGAGTCTGGGCTCGACCGGCCTGCTCGATGGCAAGAAGATCGACGGCGTGATGATCGGCACCACGCATTTCATCAATGCGGTGGTCCAGCGCCGGCACCTCACCAAGGTCGCGGCGCTCCGGCTCGGCATGCCGGCCGCGGCCTCGCTGCCGCCGTTCTGCGACTGGCCGGAGGATCTCGCGGCATTGGTCTGCGGCGGCGTCTGGATGGTCGAGGGCGGCCACGAATACGATGGCAGGCCCTTCATGCCGCTCGACGAGACCGCCGTCACCAAGGCGGCGCAGGAGATGAAGGCCAAGGGGCTGAAATCGGTCGGCATCTCGTCGATCTTCTCGCCGCTCGATCCCGCACACGAGCGCCGCGCCGCCGAACTGGTGAGCGTGGTGATGCCCGATGCCGTCATCACCTGCTCGAGCGATCTCGGCCGCATCGGCCTGCTCGAACGCGAGAACGCGGGCCTGCTGAACGCGGCCCTCGCCGAGCTGTCGCGCGACACGATCGCGGCCTTCGAGAAGGCGATCAAGGATTCCGGCATCGCCGCGCCTTTGTTCATCACCCAGAACGACGGCACCGTGGCCGAGGCGGGCCAGGCGCGGCGCCTGCCGGTCTATAGTTTTGCCTCCGGCGCCACCAATTCGATGCGCGGGGCGGCTTATCTGTCGGGCCTGCAGGACGCGATGGTGATCGACGTCGGCGGCACCACGACCGACGTCGGCCAGCTCAAGAACGGCTTTCCGCGCGAGGCCAATTCGGTGGTCAAGGTCGGCGGCGTGCGCACGCTGTTCCGCATGCCCGACCTCCTGTCGATCGGGCTGGGCGGCGGCAGCCACGTCGCGCTCGACCCGCTCAAGGTCGGACCGGTCTCGGTCGGCTATCGCCTGCTGAAGGACGGCATCGCCTTCGGCGGCCAGCAGCTCACCACGACCGACATCGCCATTGCCGCCGGCGTGCTGAGGCTTGGCGACCCCGGCAAGGTCGTCCATCTCGATACCGCGACCTGCCAGAAGGTCTTCGCCGAGGCCGCACGCCTGGCCGACGAGGCGATCGACCGCATGAAGACCGAGGCCGGCGACGTGACGCTGATCGCCGTGGGTGGCGGCGCCTTCCTGATCCCCGACAGGCTGCCGGGTGTCCGCGAGGTGATCCATGTCGAGCATGGCGACTGCGCCAACGCCGTGGGTGCCGCCATCGCCCAGGTCTCGGGCGAATGCGACCAGATCTTCAAGGACCTGACGCGGACCGAGGCAATCGCGGCAGCGCAGGGCATCGCCAACGACCGCGCCGTGGCGGCGGGTGCCGATCGCAAGACGCTGCAGACCATCGAGAGCGAGGATATGCCGCTGGCCTACCTGCCGGGCAATTCGGTGCGCGTGCGAGTGCGCGTCGTGGGCGACGTCGCGGCCGGCTAGACCACTTCGGCAGGCGCCAGCCGGCAGGCGTGGTCGGGATCGCCCTGCTCGATCTGCACGGTGACATGGCCGATGCCGAACTTCTCCTGCATGTCGCGGCAGACGCGCGCCAGCAGTTCGTCGTCGAGGCCGGCGCCGGGCCGCACGAGATGGGCGGTCAGTGCCACCTCGGTCGTGCTCATCGCCCAGATATGCAGGTCGTGGACCTCGCTGACGCCGGGGAGGGCCGCGAAATAGGCGTCGATCTTCTTGGGGTCGATGTTCTGCGGCACCGCGTCGAGCGCCAGGTTGACCGAGGCCGCGAGCAGCGACCAGGTGCCGAGGGTGATGACCAGCGCGATCACGATGCTGACGGCGGGGTCGAGCCACAGCCAGCCGGTCATCATGACGGCAACCGCGGCAATGACGACGCCGAGCGACACCGCGGCGTCGGCCGCCATGTGCAGGAAGGCGCCGCGGACGTTGATGTCGGACGTGGCTCCGGACCGGAACATCAGCGCCGTCGCGGTGTTGATGACGATGCCGATGGCAGCGACCCAGATCACCGTCATCTCGGCCACCGGCTCGGGCCGGGCGAGGCGCTGGACGGCCTCCCACACGATCATGCCGACGGCGACCAGCAGCAGCACCGCGTTGATCAGCGAGGCGAGGATGGAGCTGCGTTTGAGACCGTACGTGTGGCGCGCGGTCGGCCGGCGCTGTACCAGGACCGCGGCGCCCCAGGCGAGCAGGAGGCCGAGCACGTCGCCCAAGTTGTGGCCGGCGTCGGCGAGCAGGGCGAGAGAGTTGGCGAGGAAGCCGTAGGTCGCCTCGACCAGCACAAATCCCGTGTTCAGAACCACGCCGATGGCGAAGGCGCGGTTGAAGTTCGCCGGCGCGTGGCTGTGACGATGACCGTGGGAATGATTGTGGCCGTGGTCATGGCCGTGATCATCATCGTGTGTATGGGATGCCATTGGCGCGCCGTTATAGCGTTACAGAACTCTCACTCTTGCGTGATCTTGGCCTGAATGCATCCGTTTGGCCAATGTAGCCGTTAGACTTGTTCGGGAGACCAACAAGCACCGGAGAAGACCATGAAGATCGCATTGCTTACCGCCGCTGCGTTCCTTGCGTTCACGCCTGCCGCGTTCGCCGAGATGCAGAACTACAAGGCCGACCTCAAGGCCTCGAGCGAAGTGCCGGCCAACGACAGCAAGGGCAGCGGCGCGCTTACCGCCACCTACGACACGGCGAGCAAGAAGCTCACCTACAGCGTCACCTACAAGGACCTGAGCGGCCCCGCGACGGCGGCGCACTTCCATGGTCCGGCGGCCGCCGGCGCCAACGCCGGCGTCGTCGTGCCGGTGAAGGACATGACGCCGAGCCCGATCAAGGGCGAGGCGACGCTGACCGACGCGCAGGCGACCGACCTGCAGGCCGGCAAGTGGTACTTCAACGTCCACACCGCCGCAAACAAGGGCGGCGAGATCCGCGGTCAGGTGACCAAGTAGACTGCCGCTCTACTTGCTGCGCCGATAGGCGAAGCAATTGTCGAGCTGGGGCATCTTGATGCTCTGGTAGAATGTCATCGCCGTCGGCGCCGACAGAAGCAGCGTGGTGGTGTGCTCACCGCCCGCTGCTTTTTTCGTCTCTTCGATCAGACGCTTGCCGATACCCTGGCCCTGGCAGGCCGTGTCGACGGCGAGGTCGGAGAGATAGCAGCAGAAGCAGAAGTCGGTGAGCGAGCGGGCGAAGCCCACCAGCTTGCCGTCCTGGCGCGCCGTCACGATCAGGTTGGCATGCTTCAGCATGCGCTCGACCCGGCCGCGATCCTCGATCGGGCGGTTGAGGCCCGACTTGCGCACCACGTCGATGTACTCGTCGGCGCCGAGATAGTCCTCGACGGCATAGATCGTGTTCATTGGCTCAGCCATCTCCTCAACGCGGCGGCGACTTCGGCAGGTTTCTCGAGCGGCGCCATGTGGCCGCACTGCTCGATCACCACGAGCTGAGAATTCGAGATATCGGCTGCCATCTCCTCGGCGCGGGCGAGGGGAATGACCCGATCCTGGCGGCCGAAGATCACCACCGTCGGTATCTTGATGTCGACCAGAAGCGGCCGGCTGTCGGGCCGCGCCATGATCGCCCGCTGTTCGCGCGTGAAGCCTTCCGCGCCGACGTGCGTGGCCATCTCGACGATCGGATCGATCACCGCGGGATCGGCGAGCCGCGTGGGATGGACCAGGTTCGGCAGTAGCGAGGACGTCACGCCGTGGAAGCGACCAAGCTGGGTCTGCTCGACGAAGCCGCGGCGGCGTGCCGTCGATTCGGGGGCGTCGGGCGCGGCCTGCGTGTCGATCAGCGCCAGACGCTCGACCCTTTCCGGCGCGCGCCGCAGGATCTCGAAGGCGACATAACCACCCATCGAGAAGCCGCCGAGCGAGAACCGCTCGGGCGCCATGCCGAGTGCGGCGTCGGCCATGGCGCCGATCGTGTCGTGCGCATAAAGCTCGGGTACGATGACCTGGGCGGCGTCGCCCAGTTCGGCGATCACCCGGTCGAAGACCTTGTGGGTGTTGAGCAGGCCGGGCAGCAGCACGAGCGTCGGGCGCGCCATCCGTTCAGACCTGGACCTGGTTGCCGAGCTCGATGGCGCGGTTGGGCGGGATACGGAAGAAGGTCTTGGACGCCGAGGCGGAGTGGGCGAGCGAGATGAACACGTTGCGGCGCCAGCGGCCGAGGCGGGAATGGCTTGCCGGCACGAGGGTCTCGCGCCCGAGGAAGAAGCTGGTCTCCATCTCGTCGTAGGCAATGCCATGGGGCCGGCAGGCCCGCAATGCCGCCGGCACGTCGGGCTGCTCCATGAAGCCGTAATGCACGATCATCGAATAGAAGCCCTTGCCCAGGCGGTCGACCTCGACGCGCATGGTCTCGGGCACCCGCGGCACGTCGAGCGTGTCGACCTGCAGGACGATGATGCGCTCGTGCAGGATCTTGTTGTGCTTGAGGTTGTGCAGGAAGGCGAGCGGCGTGGCCGAGGCGTCGGCGGTGAGGAAGACGGCGGTGCCGGCGACGCGGGTCGGCGGATGGTCCATGCGCTGGAGAAACATCTTGAGCGGCAGCGCGGTCTGGCTCAGCTCCTCGACGACGAGCGCGCGGCCGCGGCGCCAGGTCGTGATGGCGTAGAACACGCTGGCTGCCACCAGCAGCGGCAGCCAGCCGCCGTCGGGGATCTTGAGCGCGTTGGCCACGAAGAAGGCGAGGTCGGGAATGGCGAGCAGGCCGAAGACCAGCACCGCCACCGGCCACTTCCAGCGCCAGACCAGGATCGCCACGACCGTCGCCAGCACGACGTCGACCAGCATGGCGCCGGTGACCGCCAGACCATAGGCGCCGGCCAGCTTGTCGGACGAGCCGAAGCCCACGACCAGCGCCACGATGGCGGCCATCAGGAGCCAGTTCACCCTCGGGATGTAGATCTGGCCGATCTCGGTCTCCGAGGTGTGCTGGATCTCCATGCGCGGCAGATAGCCGAGCTGGATCGCCGCGCGCGTCAGCGAGAACACGCCCGAGATGACCGCTTGCGAGGCGATGACCGCGGCCATGGTCGAGAGCACGACCAGCGCCAGCACGAAGTCCTTGGGCACCAGCGAGAAGAAGACCTGTTTCACCACGCCGGGGTTCTCGAGGATCAGCGCGCCCTGGCCGAAATAGTTGAGCATCAGGCCGGGCAGGACGATGAACAGCCAGGCGAGCCGGATCGGCTTGCGCCCGAAGTGACCCATGTCGGCGTAGAGCGCCTCCGCGCCGGTGACGGCCAGCACGATCGAGCCGAAGGCCCAGAAGATGCCCAGTCCACGGTCGAGGATCAGGTTGATGCCGTAGACCGGGTTCAGCGCGTAGAGCACCTGCGGATACTTGACGATCTGCCAGATGCCGAGCACGCCCAGAACCAGGAACCATAGCAACATGACCGGGCCGAACAGCCGTCCGACCCGCGCCGTGCCGCGCGACTGCAGCATGAACAGTCCGACCAGGATGACGAGCGACATCGGCACGACGTAGGGCGTCAGCACCGGCGTCACGGCGTCGAGGCCCTCGACGGCGCTCATGACCGTCATGGCCGGCGTGATGATCGCGTCGCCGTAGAAGAGGGCGAGGCCCACCACCGCGAACAGGGTGATGGCGCTGCGGATCCTGCGGCTGCCGCCGTTCAGGCCCTTGGTCGCCAAGGTCGCCAGCGCCAGCACGCCGCCTTCGCCCTTGTTGTCGGCCCGCATGATCAGCGTGACGTACTTGATGGTCACGGTCAGCGTCACCGCCCAGAACAGGATCGACAGCACGCCAAGCACGTGGCGCGGCGTCGGCGTCATGCCCGACCCGTGGGTGAAGGATTCGCGCAGCGTATAGAGCGGGCTGGTGCCGATGTCGCCGAACACGACACCCAATGCCCCCACGACCATCGCCGACGCCGCGGCCTTGGCCGCAGAAGGTGTCGTCGCGAGAGTGTCTAGAAGGGGCGTCGTCGGACGGTTTTCGTCAGGAGCCATGGTGTGAAATTGCCGCCTCGATCGGCGGCGGCGAGGGTTTGCGCCCGCCCCTTCCCTCTGTCAACGCGCCAAATCCATAGCTGTTGCAAGGAAATGTCTTGACTTGGAAGGGCCCCCCGAGCGGCCATGGCGCAATGGTCGACCTGCCCGACGTCAGTCATCCCAAGCTCTATCAGGAAGACGCCTGGCACGAGCCTTTTGCCCGGTTGCGCCGGGACGATCCCGTGCACCGCCATGCCGACAGCCCCTACGGTCCCTATTGGTCGGTGACGCGCCACGCCGACATCATGAAGGTCGAGCTCGACCACGGCACCTTCTCGTCGGCCCAGGACTGGGGCGGCATCCAGATCGCCGACCAGCCCAAGGGTTCGAGCCTGCCCAACTTCATCCGCATGGACCCGCCGCGCCACACCGAGCAGCGGCGGACCGTGGCGCCGATCGTGGCGCCCAGCAATCTTGCCAACATGGAGGGTCTGATCCGCAGCCGCACGGCGCAGGTGCTGGATGGCCTGCCGCGCGGCGAAGCCTTCGACTGGGTCGACCGCGTGTCGACCGAACTCACGGCCCTGATGCTGGCGACCCTGTTCGACTTCCCGCAGGAGGACCGGCGCAAGCTCACCCACTGGTCCGACGTCGCCATCGCCAACGTGGCCGACAAGGACGCGGTGGTGAAGAGCGAGGCCGAGCGCATGATGGAGCTCGCCGAGATGGGCCGGATCATGGCGGCTCTGTGGTCCGAGCGCGCCAGCCAGCCGCCCAAGTTCGACCTGATCTCGATGATGGCGCATGCACCGGCAACCCAGAACATGCCGTTCAACGAATTCATCGGCACGTTCGGCCTGCTGATCGTGGGCGGCAACGACACCACGCGCAATTCGATGACCGGCGGGCTGATGGCGCTGGCCGCGCATCCCGGGGAACTCGCGCGCGTGCGCGCCGACCGCAGCCTGATCCCGGCGCTGGTCTCGGAGATCATTCGCTATCAGACGCCGGTCATCCACATGCGGCGCACGGCCACGAAGGACACCGAGCTGGCCGGCAAGCCGATCGTTCGGGGCGACAAGGTGGTGATGTGGTACGTCTCGGGCAATCGCGACGAAACCGCGATTGAGGCGCCCGAGCGCTTCGACATGCGCCGCCCCAAGGTGCGCCAGCATCTCGCCTTCGGCGCCGGCATCCATCGCTGCGTCGGCGATCGCCTGGCGGAGATGCAGTTGCGCATCCTATGGGAGGAGATCCTCGCGCGCGACCTCGAGATCGAAATCGCCGGTCCGCCGGTGCGGCTCTACTCCAACTTCATCCGCGGCATCCGCAGCCTGCCGGTCACGATCCGCGCCTGACGGTCGCGACGCCGGCGGCGAAGGCCTGCTGCAGCAGCCAGACGTCGCCCGCGATCGACACGAAGTCGTAGCCGAGCTTCACGAACTGGGCGGCCTGTTTGGCGTCGACGGCGAGCCGCCCGGCGGATTTTCTGTGCTTCTTTGCGGCCGCGATCATGGCGGCCTCGGCTCTGGCGAAGGCGGGGTCGTCGAAGGCGCCGGGCTTGTCGAGCGACACCGACAGATCGTTGTGGCCGAGCCACAGCATGTCGACGCCGGGCAGGGCGGCGATCTCGTCGGCCGCCGCGGCGCCGCGCTGGTCCTCGATCTGCAGGATGATGGCGGTGCGTGCGTTCTGCTCGGCAAAGCGCGGCAGCAGACCCTCGCTGCGCACCGCGAAGCGTTCGTGGCCAAGGCCGAGCGCCACGCCGCGCGTGCCGTCGGGCCAGTATTTCGCCGCGTCGAGGACTGCCTTGGCCTGCTCCACCGACGACACAATCGGCACCATGATGCCGTCGGCCCCGGTGTCGAGGGCGCGCGAGATATGGTGGCGCTGCTGGCTCGGCACCCGCACGATCAGGGGCAGGTCGGCCGCCTGGCAGTAGCGCACGACCTGGCGGACGGTATCGAAGGAGAAACCGGTGTGCTCCATGTCGAGCACGGCATAGTCCGCGCCCGCTGCCTTCAGGATCTGGCCGATGCCGGGAGTGGCGAACTCGAACAGGAATGTCCCGACCTTCGGTGTGGGCGTATTCACTAAAGAGCGCAGGTTCGGTGCCGCCATTGTCATTTCCCCCTCATGGCCCGGATGCTAGCGTTGCCCGTCCCGTATAGACACACAGCAACAAGGGAGTTTGCAATGAAGCTCTATTACATGCCCGGCGCCTGTTCGATCGGCATCCATGTGATCCTCGAGGAGATCGGCAAGCCGTACGACCTGCAGAAGATCGACGGTGCCAAGCAGGAGCAGTACGGCGAGGCCTTCGTGAAGCTCAATCCGAAGTCCAAGGTTCCGACCTTGCAGAAGGACGACGGCGCGGTGCTGACCGAGTTCCCCGCGATCGCCACCTGGCTCGCGCGCAAGAATCCCGACAAGGGCCTGCTGCCGACCGATGCCGACGGCGAGGCGAGCGTGCTCGAGGCGATGGATTACGTCGTGTCGACCATGCACATGCAGGGCTTCAGCCGCATGTTCCGTCCGGCCAACTACGCCCCGACCGAGGCCGACCACGACAAGGTCAAGGCCAAGGGCAAGGAGATCATGGAGAAGGGTCTGGCCCTCATGGACAAGAAACTCGAGGGCAAGGAATACGTCGCCGGCAAGTTCTCTGTGGCCGACGCCGCGCTCTTCTACGTCGAGTTCTGGGCCGCCGCCCGCATGAAGATGACCCTGCCCAAGAACTGCGCGGCACACTACGAGCGGATGAAGAACCGGCCGGCGGTGAAGCGCACCATCGAGCAGGAAGGTCTCACGGCCGCCGTCTGATATTCCTCCCAGCGGCTTGCTTCGCAGCGCCTGTCTGCGGGGCGGTTCGCGCCGAGAGACGACATTGACCGCCGCGGATATGCGCTCGCTAATCGAGCCCATGTCCGCGGCGTTTCTTTATGGCCTCGTCGTCTTCTCCGCCGTCGCCCATTCGGTGTGGAACGCGCTGCTGAAGTCGGCCGGCGATCGCACCCTCACCATGGTGGCGATCAGGGTGGCCGGCCTCGCCCTGGGCCTGGGCGCGCTGCCGTTCGTCGACTGGCCGGCCGTCGAGAGCTGGAAGTGGCTGGCGCTCACCGCGGCGATCCAGTTCGGTTACTACGCGCTGCTGATCCGCTCCTATCGCCTGGGCGACATGAGCGTCGTCTATCCCCTGGCGCGCGGCATCGCGCCGGTGCTGACGACGGTGGTGGCGTTCTTCGTCATCGGCGAGGCGCTGAGCCCGTTGCACCTGCTGGCGGTCGGCCTGATCTCGCTCGGCATCATGGTCCTGTCGTTCGGCGCAGGCGCGGGCGGCGCGGCCGTGGGATTTGCGCTGGCGACCGGCGTCTCGGTGGCGGCTTACAGCTTCTCGAGCGGGCTGGGCGTGCGCACCGCCGGCACGGTGCTGGGCTTCCAGGCCTGCCTCGAGATCACGACCGGTATCGTCATGGCGGGCTATGCGCTTGCCACGCGGCGCGCGGCGATCGTGCCCTACGCGCGGCGCCACGGTGCGATCGGCCTGCTGGCCGGCATCCTCTCGGTGCTGGGCTTCCTGGCCTTCCTCCTGGCCGCGCGCAGCCTGCCGCTGGGGCCGGTGGTGGCGCTGCGCGAGACCAGCGTGCTCTTCGGCGCCGTGATCGGCACGCTGGTGCTGAAGGAAGGCTTCGGCCCCCGTCGCATGACGGCGTCGCTGCTGGTCGTCGTCGGGGTCGGCCTTCTCGCCGTCCTGGGTTGAGGTAAGCTGGCGCCATGAGTCTGCCGTCCGCTCTCAAGAACCGCCTCCGTCTGCCGCCGATCGCGGCGCCGATGTTCCTGGTCTCCGGACCTGCGCTGGTGAAGGCAGCCTGTCGCGCCGGCGTGATCGGGTCGTTTCCGACCGCCAACTGCCGCACCGTCGAGGAGCTCGATGCGTGGCTTGCCGACATCAAGGCCGGCACGGCGGGCGCCGCGCCCTTCTGCCCCAACCTGATCGTGCATCGCTCCAATCCGCGCGTGCAGGACGATCTTGCCGCCGTGCTGCGCGCCAAGGCAGAGATCGTCATCACCAGCGTCGGTTCGCCCGAGCCGGTGATGAAGCCGCTCAAGGATGCGGGGTGCCTGGTGCTGGCCGACGTGGCCTCGGTGCGCCATGCCGAGAAAGCCGTGGCGGCCGGCGTCGACGGGCTGGTGCTGCTGACGGCGGGCGCCGGCGGCCAGACCGGCTGGGTCAATCCCTTTGCTTTCGTGCGCGCGGTGCGGAGGTTCTGGGACGGCATCGTGGTGATGGCGGGTGGCATGTCCGACGGCCACGCGGTCGCCGCCGCCGAGACCCTGGGCTGCGATCTGGCCTACATGGGCACCAAGTTCATCGCCACGCGCGAGAGCCTGGCCAAGGATGAGTACAAGCAGATGCTGGTGAAGAGCCGGCTCGACGACGTGCTGCTGACGCGCGCCTTCACCGGGCTCGAGACCAACATGCTGCGCCCGTCGATCGCGGCGGCCGGGCTCGATCCCGACAATCTCCCGCAGCGCGGTGACATCGACATCGCCAAGGACATCAACGCCGCCGAGCGCGACAAGCCCAGTGCCAAACGCTGGAAGGATATCTGGAGCGCCGGGCATTCGGTGTCGGGCGTGGCCGACGTGCCGTCGGTCGCCGAGCTCGTCGAGCGCACAGCGACAGAATATCGGGCCGCTCGCGGCCGGTGAACGTCGTCAGTGAAGCTGGTACAGGCCCGAGGCGAAGGTGAATTCCGCCGGCTTGATCAGGCAGGTGTTGGCCACCGTCACCCGGTGCAGCTTGCCGTCGAGCGAGCGGTCCCAGAAATCGAGGAATTTGGTGAGGTGGGGGAAACGAGGGGCGAGATCGAGGTCTTGCCAGATGTAGCTTTGCAGGACGTGCCGGTGATCGGGCATCCAGTAGAGGATTTCGGCCGTCGTGACGCGATAGTCGTTAAGTTGCGCAACAAAACCAGGGTCCATTGAGCACTCCTTGACAGGACGCGAGCCGGGGAATAATCACGCGTCGCCAACGCGGAATCAGCAAAAATCGTTCCACATCAAAGACTTGACAGCAGTCGGCGGCGGTGGCTGCCAAGCCGGGACGGGTGCGACGCAAGTGCGTCCGCCTTGACTCCAATCATCCACAACCCTACATCCCGTGCGCCCATTGGCACTCCTCACAGGAGAGTGCTGACAGGCCCCGTTTATCGTCGCGGCCTCACCGGCCGCAGGGGTTCAACTGAAGTTGGAGGAAAAGACATGAAGTTCCGTCCGCTGCACGACCGGGTCGTGATCAAGCGCGTCGAGGAAGAAGGCAAGACCAAGGGGGGCATCATCATCCCCGACACGGCCAAGGAAAAGCCGATGGAAGGCGAGATCGTCGCCGTTGGTCCGGGCGCTCGCGACGAGAAGGGCACGCTGGTGCCGCTCGACGTCAAGAAGGGCGACCGCATCCTGTTCGGCAAGTGGTCCGGCACCGAGATCAAGCTCGACGGCACCGATCTGCTGATCATGAAAGAGTCGGACATCATGGGCATCATCGAAGGCACTGCCTCGATGAAGAAGGCGGCCTAGTCCTTCTCCATCCATCAAATTCAATCAACACATCCAAGAGGAATAGAAAATGGCAGCCAAGGAAGTTCGCTTTAGCGGCGATGCCCGCCAGCGCATGCTGCGCGGCGTGGAGATTCTCGCCGACGCGGTGAAGGTCACGCTCGGCCCCAAGGGCCGCAACGTCGTGCTCGACAAGAGCTTCGGCGCTCCGCGCATCACCAAGGACGGCGTCACCGTCGCCAAGGAGATCGAGCTCGCCGACAAGTTCGAGAACATGGGCGCCCAGATGGTGCGCGAAGTGGCCTCGAAGACCAATGACATCGCCGGCGACGGCACGACGACGGCGACCGTTCTCGCCGCGGCGATCGTGCGCGAAGGCGTGAAGTCGGTCGCGGCCGGCATGAACCCGATGGACCTCAAGCGCGGCATCGACCTCGCTGTCGAGGCGGCCGTCGAGGACATCAAGGCACGCGCCAAGAAGATCACGGGCACCGATGAAGTGGCCCAGGTCGGCACCATCTCGGCCAACGGCGACAAGTCGATCGGCAAGATGATCGCCGAAGCGATGAAGAAGGTCGGCAACGAGGGCGTCATCACGGTGGAAGAGGCCAAGAGCCTCGACACCGAGCTCGACGTCGTCGAGGGCATGCAGTTCGACCGCGGCTATCTCTCGCCGTACTTCATCACCAACGCCGACAAGATGATCGCCGAGCTCGACTCGCCGTACATCCTGCTGTTCGAGAAGAAGCTCTCGGGCCTGCAGGCGATGCTGCCGGTGCTCGAGGCGGTCGTGCAGTCGGGCAAGCCGCTGCTGATCATCGCCGAGGACGTCGAGGGCGAAGCCCTGGCGACCCTGGTCGTGAACAAGCTGCGCGGCGGTCTCAAGATCGCTGCCGTCAAGGCGCCGGGCTTCGGCGATCGCCGCAAGGCGATGCTGGAAGACATGGCGATCCTGTGCGGCGGTCAGCTGATCTCCGAGGACCTCGGCATCAAGCTCGAGAACGTCACGCTCGACATGCTCGGCAAGGCCAAGAAGGTCATCGTCGAGAAGGAAAACACCACGATCGTCGACGGCTCGGGCAAGAAGGCGGACCTCCAGGCCCGTATCGGCCAGATTCGCGCGCAGATCGAGGAAACCACCTCGGACTACGACCGTGAGAAGCTCCAGGAGCGCCTGGCCAAGCTCGCGGGCGGTGTCGCCATCATCAAGGTCGGCGGTGCCACCGAGATCGAGGTCAAGGAGAAGAAGGATCGCGTTGACGACGCCATGCACGCCACCAAGGCTGCCGTGGAAGAGGGTGTTGTCGCCGGCGGCGGCGCTGCGCTGCTCTACTCGATCCGCGCGCTCGACAAGATCCGTACCAGCAACGACGACCAGAAGGTCGGCATCGAGATCGTGCGCCGCGCGCTGCAGTCGCCGGTCCGCCAGATCGCCGAGAACGCCGGCTTCGACGGTGCCGTCGTGGCGGGCAAGATGCTCGACCAGAAGGACCCGAACTTCGGCTTCGACGCCCAGAAGGGCGAGTATGTCGACATGATCAAGGCCGGCATCATCGACCCGGTGAAGGTCGTTCGTACCGCGTTGCAGGATGCCGCCTCGGTGGCCGGCCTGCTCGTGACGACCGAAGCCATGGTCGCCGAGAAGCCCGAGAAGAAGGCCCCAATGGGCATGCCGCCGGGCGGCGACGGCGGAATGGGCGGCATGGACTTCTAGGTCCACGCCCCTTCAGGAAATCGGAAAGGCCGGGGAGCGATCCCCGGCCTTTTCTTTTCGCGTTTGTCATCCTGAGCGTAGCGAAGGATCTAGCGCTTCAACAGTGTATTGTGTGACGGGCGTAAGGTCCTTCGCTACGCTCAGGACGACAATGTGCGCTTACCCTCTCTCCATCAAAGGCGTCCTCCTTCACGATGGCCGCGTGCTGCTGTTGCTGAACGAGCGCGGCGAGTGGGATTTGCCGGGCGGGCGGCCCGACCCCGGCGAGGACCATCGCGCGGCGCTCAGGCGCGAGGTGCGCGAGGAGGCCGGCCTCGACGTCGAGGTCGGTGCGGCACTGGAGGGGCATCTGTTCGAGGTGCTGCCCGGCCGCTTCGTGCGCATCGAGGCTTTTGCCTGCCGGCTGATCGGCGCCAGCGGCGTCACGGTGAGCCACGAGCATCTCGAGACGAGCTGGGTGCCACTGGCCGAACTCGGCGAGAGCATCGCCGGGCACCCGTTGCCGACAGGCTATCTCGGCGCGATCCGCCAGGTGATCGACCAGCCGCGTTCGCCGAGCGTGCGCGAGGTCTGAACCGCGAGGAAGCGGTCGTGCGCCGCGGCGGCGCCGAGCCACAGCTCGTTCCAGGCGTCGAAGGCGGCCAACGGATCGGCAAGCGTAAGCTCGCGCACGGCGCGCCAGCCGTGCGACGTCACGACCACGGCACCGTCGCGCTCGGCCGTCTCGATCTCCTCGCCGCCCGCCGCCAGGATCGCCGACAGCCAGCGGCCGAAGTCGCGCGCGCTTTGCAGATCGCCGCGCTCGACGTCGGTCGGCAGGTCCATGTCGCGCGCCGTTTCCTCGTGGAACTGCAAGCCGACCAGGCGCGCCACCCGGCCGAGTTCGTTCCGCGAGTCCTGCGCACCCAGCAACTCCTGCAGGACGGGCAGCATGGTGCGGAGATATTCCAGTGCATAGGCGCGGAAGGTCTTGAACCGGCGTTCCTCGGGCCAGCTCTCGGTGGCGAGCTTGGGTTGCGCGCTCCAGTCGACCCGCGGCATTTCCTCGTCGTAGGCGAAGCGCACGCGCTCGTTCTCTTTCAGCGGCCGGTCGTACTCGATGTAATAGCCCTCGAGGCCCGGCATGCCGTCGACCGTCATGCCGGTACAGACGAAGCCCAGGCCCGGCTTGCCGAGGGAGACGCCGTTGTGGCCGTGCCAGCCGTGCAGCATCGCCGCCGACACCTCGTGCGGGACGGCGGCGATCGCCGTGCCCTTCCAGATCCAGCGCGGCGGCGGATAGCGCACCCACGCCTTGCGGTCGCTCTCCTGCAGGTAGCCGGTCTTCACGCCGCCCAGCGCATTGGAATGATAGTGATAGAGAGCGCAGGTCGGCGCCGCGGGCAGGCCGGCGAGGCCGAGCTTCTGGATGCCGGGAAGGAATTTCTCGAGATGCTGGCGGCGGAAGTGCCGCAAGACATACTCGCGCGCGGTGTCCTCGCCGCGCCGGGTCACGAGGCCCAGCACCAGCGAGGTCATCAGCGCATTGTAGAGCGTGCCAACCGCGCGGTACGCCGCGAGCTCAGCCACTGTGGCCGTCGACCAGGATCGCCTTCGACTTGCCGGCCTTCAGGCGCATGGCAAGGATCGGCTTGTAGTGCTCGGAGTCGTAGAATTCCTCGGCCTTGGCGTAGGTGGGGAATTCGAGCACGACGATACGCGAAGGCGTCCAGCCGCCTTCCAGCGTCCGGGTTTTGCCGCCGCGCACGATGAACTTGCCGCCGAACTTGGCGACGGCGCCGGGCGTGTGCTTGCGGTATTCGGTCATCAGCGCTTCGTCGGTCGTCTCGACCTCGACGATCATATAGGCAGCCATTCGTTCCTCCTCAGCCAACTTCCATCGGCAGGCTGGCGTCGTTGGACCACTCCTGCATCGAATTGTCGTACACCGCGACGTTCTTGTGGCCAAGCATCGCCGTCAGCACGAAGGCGTCGAGCGATGCCGCGATCCCGCCGCCGCAATAGACCAGCACCTTCTTATCGGGAGTCGTGCCGACACCCTCGAACGCCGCCCGCAGCTCGGCGATCGACTTCAGGGTCTTGTCGGCGCCGAACAGGCTGGCGGCCGGCACGCAGGACGACTGGGGAATGCGGCCGGCGCGGCCGTAGGTGACGCCGCCGCTGCCCTTGTGCTGGTCGTGGCTGAGCGCATTCAAGGTGAGCATGCCGGGCTTGCCGATCGCGGCCTCGATCGCGGTCTTGTCGACGAAGAGGTCGGGCCGCGCGCGCAGGCTGAGCGTCGCCGGCGGATAGCTCGAAGGGTCGGTGGCGAGCGGGCGGTTCTCGCCTTTCCACTTGTCGAGGCCGCCGTCGAGGATCGCCGCGTCGTCGAAGCCGATCGCGCGCAGCATCCACCAGAAGCGCGTGGCCCACACCGGCGTGGCGTGGCTGTAGAGCACGACGAAGGTGCCGTGGCCGATGCCCTTTGCCGCGAAGGCTTTGGTGAGCATGTCGAGCGCGGGCAGGGTGAAGCGCAGCGGCGACGTCGGGTCGGAGAAGTCGGCGCCGAGGTCGAGGAAGGCCGCGCCCGGGATGTGGCCCTTGTCGTAGTTCGCGCGACCGTTTTCGGCGTTGTAGCCGCCTTCGGGCCGGGGCCGCAGATAGGTCGTGCAGTCGAAGATGCGCAAGGCCGGCGCGCCCATCTGGCGCGCCAGGTCCTCGGTCGAAATCAAACTGGCGGAATGCGCCATCTCGCTCTCCGTGGTTGGGAGAGCGGAGACTATCGCGCGTTGCGTCTCTGTAACAACAACGCCGGCTATGCCGGCGTTAGATGGTCTTCTGCGGCAGCGGCGGCACGACGATCGTCGAGGGCTGGGCCTGCTGGATGAGGGCAGGTGTCGCTGCGGCCGCCGGCGGGACGAGCTGCGCGGAGGTGTCCCTGGGCGCCGCCATCGTCGGATCGGCCGGCGTCTTCTTGGCCTTGGCCTTGCGGGTCGGCGCCGCCACCGGCTTGGCCGCCGAGGCGTGCACGCGCTTCAGGCACGCGGTCTTGGCCGTGGTGCTCTTCAGCTTGTTGCAGGAAGCGGCGGTGCTCACCTTCGGCTTGGCGGTCGGCGCCATCGGGGCGGCTTCCTGGGCGAACGAGGGGGCGGCGAACGCGACCGCAGCGACGGCCGCCGCGCAGGCGATCAAAAGACGCATAAAACTTCTCCTGGGCCGCTCTACGGGGAAGGGGGAACGGTGCGGCCTTAGTTAAAGAAAATATTATTATATTTAAGGATCTTATGTCAAATTCTTAATGTTTTACTGGAGATAGCGCACTGCACGCCATCCTGAATGTCGCTTTTCCCATTTTCGGGGTGATTTTGGCCGGTTACCTGGCTGGCCGCTGGCGAATCCTGGGCGGCGAGGCGACCGGAGCACTGAACGCCTTCGTCAGCTATTTTGCCTTGCCGGTGCTGTTCTTCGGCACCTTGGCCCATACGCCGGTCGCCGTCGTGCTCGATCTGCACCTGCTGCTGGGCTTCGGCGCCGCCGTGGTCGCAACCTTCGGGCTCGGCATGCTGGCGACGCGGCTGATCTCCGGTGGCGGCCTTGCGTCGATGAGCCTGCAGGCGATCGCGGCCTCGTGGGGCAATGTCGGCTACATGGGCGTGCCGTTGTGCATCGCGGCGTTCGGCGATCGAGGCCTGCCGCCGGCAATGCTGACGGTGATCGTGACCGCGACGGTGTCGATGGTGTTCGGCGTCATGCTGATCGAGCTCGAGGTCGCGGCGGGCCGCGGACCGCTCGCCACCTTCCTGCGCGCCGCCTTCAACGTCGCGCGCAACCCGTTGCCGCTGTCGATCGCGCTCGGCATCGCCTATTCGGGCCTCGGCCTGCCGATGCCGACGCCAATCGAGAAATGGATCGAATTGCTCGGCGCCGCGGCTGCGCCGTGTGCGCTGTTCGCGATCGGCCTGTTCCTGTCAGACAAGTCCGTGTCAGACACGGACAAATCGATGAAGAGCGGGCTGGTCGAGGCGGGTGCGATGACGGCAATCAAGCTTCTGTTGCAACCGGCGCTGGCGTTCCTGATCCTGCCGTTCTTCGTCGACCTCCACTCGGTGGCTGGCCAGGTGGCGTTGCTGATGGCGGCGCTGCCGACCGCGGCCAACGCCTTCGTGCTCGCCCGGCAGTTCGGCATCTCGGTCGAGCAGAATTCAGCCACAGTGCTGCTTTCGACGGGCTTTTCGGTGTTCACCGTTTCTGCTCTGCTGGTATGGCTGCGCGTGACGTAATAAACGGGAGAGGGAACATGCTTCAGGAATTCAAGAAGTTCGCGTTGCGAGGCAACGTCGTGGATCTCGCGATCGGCGTCATCATCGGCGCGGCCTTCGGCAAGATCGTCGAGTCGATGGTTAGCGACGTGATCATGCCGATCATCGGCCGCATCGCCGGCGGCCTCGACTTCAGCAACTACTTCATCGGCCTCACCGCGGCCTCGAGTGCTGCGCCGACCTACGACGCCGCCAAGAAGGCGGGCGCGGCGCTGGGCTACGGCACCTTCATCACCGTGGCGATCAACTTCCTGATCGTGGCCTTCGTGATGTTCATGGTCGTGCGTGGCATGAACCGCATGCTCAAGAAGGAACAGGCGGCACCCCCGCCGCCCGCGCCGCCGTCGAAGGAAGCGGTCCTGCTGACCGAGATCCGCGATCTCCTGAAGGCGCGCGCCTAGCCGCTCAGCGGGCGTTCGAGATAGCGCACCGTCTTGGCGCCGCCGTGAATCGCGGCGGCGCCGACCTCGACGAAGCCCAGCGCCGCATGGAAGGCGTCGGACGCCGGATTGGGCGGTGCTGTGTTGATCTCGCAGACGATGCGGTCGTGCCCGGCGCGGCGCGCCGTGTCGATCAACTCGTCGTAGAGCCGCCGCGCATGGCCGCGGCCGCGCGCCGCGGGGGCCACGACGATCCGGTCGACATAGACGAAGCGCCGATGGCGTTGCCTGAACCAGAGAAAGTTCGGGCTGTCGTAGTCGGCATCCTGGTCGAATGCCATCAGGAAGGCATCGCCATCGCCGATCGAGCGCGCGAGGAAGGCGCGGTCGACCAGTTCGGCAAGACGCGCCGGCTCGAGCCACGAGAGCTCCGTCGCGTGGGCATTGTTGAGGGCCAGGAGGTGCGCGAGGTCGAGGCTCACGCAGCGAGGCGATCGGTCAGCACGGCATCGAGCTTGCGCGCCAGCCCGTCGGAAATCCTCGTCAACGGCAGGCGGCATTCGGGCGAGGCGATCAGGCCCTGGCGCCACAGGCAATGCTTGATGGGCATCGGATTGGCCTCGGCGAACAGCAGCGGCACCAGCGATGCGAGTGGCGTCCAGGCCGTGCGGGCGGCAACGAGATCGCCGCGTTCGAAGGCTCGCGCGACCGTAACGAAGCGCTCGGTCATCAGGTGGCTGGCGGCGAGGATGCCGCCCTCCGCGCCGTTGGCCATCATGGTGAAGAAGAGCGCGTCCTCGCCGGTCAGCACGGCGAAGTCCGCCGGCTTGCGCGCCAGCAGGTCGAGCGACTGGGCGATCGAGCCGGAACTGTCCTTGGCGCCCGCGATGTTCGGCACCTCGGCGAGCTCGAGCATCGACTCGTTGGAGAGGTTCACCGCGGTGCGATAGGGGATGTTGTAGATCAGCACCTCGCGGTCGGTCGCTCCGGCGATCTCCTTGAAATGCTGGATGAGGCCGTCCTGGCCCGGGCGATTGTAGTAGGGACAGACCGACACGATGCCGGCGAAGCGGTGCCGCTCCAGGCGCTTCAGTTCCTTGGTCACCTTGCGCGTGGCGTTGCCGCCCACGCCCACGAACACCGGCGTCTTGCCGGCCCGCGCCACGGTGCGTTCGACGATCTGGTCGATTTCGTCCGCATCGAGTGCCGGCTGCTCGCCGGTGGTGCCGAGGGGAAACAGTCCGTCGACGCCGAACGACAGGTAATGGTCGACCAGCCGTTCGTAGCTGGCGTAGTCGACGCCGCCATCCTTGAACGGCGTGACCAGGGGAACCCAGAGGCCCGAGAGCTTTGTTGCCATGAAGACAGGATGGGCCCGGCCGGGGTATCATAAAAATGAATATATTGGATAAACGTTCGGTTTTACTTATGATTGATCTCCTGCGCACCTTCCTCGCCGTTGTCGATTCCGGTGGCGTCACCGCCGCGGCATCGGCGCTCAACATGAGCCAGGCGGCAGCCAGCCAGCAGATCAGACGGCTGGAAGAGACGTTCGATACCCGGTTGTTCGAGCGCCTGGGCCGCCGGCTGGTGCTGGCTCCGGCGGGCGAGCGGCTGGAGGCCGAGGCGCGCCGGCTGGTCGCGCAGAATGACGAGCTGGTGGCGGCGATGCGCGCGGCGCCGTTCGAAGGCGAGGTCCGCTTCGGCGTGCCCTACGACATCGTCGGCAGCTTCGTCCCGTCGATCCTGCGGCGCTTCGCCAAGGCACAACCCCGGGTCCAGGTGAGTCTCGTCTGCGAGGATTCGCGCATCGTGCTGCAGCAGTTGCGCTCGGGCGGCGTCGACCTCGCGCTCACCACCGAGACCGATTGCGGCCGCCACGGCGAGACCCTGCGCACCGATCGCCTCGTCTGGGTCGGCGCACCGGGCGGCGATGCCTATGCCAAGGATCCGCTGCCGGTGTCGCTCGGCGCGCCGTCGTGCACGTTCCGGCCGGTCGCCATCGCCGCCCTCGGCAAGATGCGCCGCGACTGGCGCGCGGTGTGCGAGGTGAGCCGCATGGAGCCGGTGCATGCCGCCCTCGAGGCCGACCTTGCCGTGGCACCCTTGCTACGCTCGTCCGTACCGGAACGTTTCGAGATCCTGGGCCGCGCCGCGCGGTTGCCGCCGCTGCCCGAGTTCTGCATTAATCTTTATGCGCCACCGGGACTTGGGCCGGCGGCGCGCGACCTTGGCGAGCATGTGCGGGCGAGCTTCTCGGGTCGGCCAAAGTAGATTCACGGTCGCGTACTGACAATTGATACCAAACGCCCCCTCCCGCGAATCGGCGGACGGATTTATTCTCACGCCATGAAATTCATCCTCGGTTGGTCCTTCAAGCTTGCGTTCCTGGGAGTGATTTATCTCGGGTTCACCAGCGGCTTCCACGTGAAGCTGCCCGAGACGGTGCTCGGCTACAAAGTGCCGGAGCAGGCCCAGCAGTACGTCGACCGCACGTCGAAGATCGCCGAATACGGCCACCAGACGCAGTCCGGGTTCGAGAATATCGCCAAGGGTATCAAATAGGGTTTCGAGGGGGCGTCCAGCGGGCCTGAACCGTCGTCTTCGGACTGCGGCTTCAGGCCCGCTTTTTTTGGCCCCTGTCGTGCTATAGTCCGGCCCTGGGTTTTCTCTGGGGACGTGATTGTGAAGGGCTACTGGTATTTACTGGCGCTCGCGGCGCCGTGTCTGGCGGCGTGCCAGCTTCCGACCAATGTAGCGATCAAGCGTGTCGATTCGCTGCGTGCCGAACAGGACGCGTGCCTGAAGACCAACATTGCCCAGTTCGACGATCGCAGCTCCGACGACAAACAGGTCGGCCGCTTCGTTGCCATGTCGTGCACGACGCAGACCGACAAGCTGGTCCAGTATGCCGTGCCCTACGCCACGCGCAGCGAATATCAGGCGTTCCAGAACGATGCCGTCGCGCGCGCTGCCGGTTACGTGCGCTCTTCGCGCGGCGCCGTTCCCGGCGCCTGAGGCTACGCGCCGAGCTGCATTCGGAGCTTGTCGCCCGAGGTGACGGTCTTCACGAAACCCATCCGTTCGTAGAGTGCGCGGGCGCGGTTGCCGGCGAGCACGTCGAGGGTCAGGTTCTTGGCCTTGCGGCGTGCGCGATCGCTCATCCACTGCAGGAAGCGCGTGCCGAGCCCGTGGTTGCGCCGCGCCGGCTCGAGATAGAGATGGCCGAGATGGATGTCGAAGCGCGTTTCGATGACGTGCAGCCAGCCGCAGTCGGAGTCTTCGACCACCAGGATCGACGCGCCTTCCTCGCCGAGCGCCTGTTCGATCGTGCGGCGTTGCGCGGTCTCGTTCCAGGCCCGTGTCAGTGGCGCCATGGCCTCGCTGTAGATCGGCCAGCAATAGGCGAAGTCGCCCGGGTGCACGCGGCGGAATTCGAAATCGGGCATGGCCCTCCGTGCCGCCAAACTGTGGGGCTGTCAATGCGGGCTCCACTCGGCGGCGCCGGACAGGATTACGACAGCGGCGCTTCCCAGGCGTTGTAGCCGTAGACCCAGTCGGTGTCGGTGACGCCCTTGCCCCAGATGTTCTGCCGTGAGGTGAGCTGCACCTTGGCCGTGCGCTCCTGGCGCGCCGCCTCGTAGCGCCGCAAGGCCGCCGCGACGCCGGCGCGATCGACGCCGTCGAGGCAGCGCGCCAGCACCGCGCCGTCCTCGATCGCCATCGCCGCCCCCTGCGCCATGTACGGCGTCATCGGATGGCAGGCGTCGCCGAGCAGCGCCACGTTGCCCTCGACCCAGCGCTCGAGCGGCTCGCGATCGACCAGCGGCCGCTTGTGCACGTCGGGTGCGGCGCCCACGATCTTCTGCACCTCGGGATGGAAGCCGGAAAAGGCCTCGCGTAAAGCCCCGGTGTCGCCGGTCGCCGACCACGATTCGATCTCGAAGCCAGGCTCGGGCTGGCTGGTGACGAAGTAGATTTCCGAGCGGTCGGGCTTCACCGGATAGACCACGATGTGGCGATCCTCTCCCCACCACTTGGTGCAGTTCTCGACGACGAAGCCGCCCAGTCGGCTGGCCGGATATACCGTGCGGTAGGCGATGCGGCCGGTGAAGATGGTTTCGGATTTTCCGAACAGGATGTCGCGCGCGATCGAGTGCGTGCCGTCGGCGCCGATCGCGGCGTCGGCCTCGGCCGTATGACCATTGGCGAAGACGAGCCTGACCGCACCGTCGGCCTTCTGCTCGATGCCGGTCAGGCGATGGTCGAGCTTCACGCGGTCGGTCGGCACGGCGCTCGCCAGCGCCGCGTGCAGATCGCCGCGATGGGCCAGGAGATACGGCGCGCCGTACTTGGTCTCGGCCGGCGGCCCGAACAGCATGTCGAACAGCACCTCGCCGGTCTTCGAGTCGCGGTTGTTCCACGAGCGCGGATAGAAGGTGTCGGCGCGCAGCCGGTCTTCCAGTCCCAGGCCGCGCAGCACGTGCATGGCGTTGCAGCCGATCTGGATGCCCGCCCCCAACCGCGTGAACTGGCGCGCCTGCTCGTAGACGGTGACTTCGATGCCGGCCTTCAGCAGCGCGGCCGCCGCGGCAAGCCCGCCCATGCCGGCGCCGACGATCGCGATGTGGAGCTTGTTCTTCGTCACGGCCGAGACGATGCCACAGTCGCTAGCGCGGCGGCAGCAGCTTATTGGCCTGCATTTCGGCAAACGCCTTGCGGAACATCGCCTCGGTGTCGATCACCTCGGTGAAGCCCGCCTGCATCAGCTTGATGGTCGAGACCAGCGCCGGCGGACCGGGCTCGGTGCGGCCGAAGCCCATCGTGTAGTCGGCATATTCGAAGGAAAGCCCGACGAAGTCCTCGAGCGTGCCCGAGGCGAGGCCGTGCTGGCGGCGGATCTCCGCCCACGCCGCCTCCTGCGGCCGGATCTCGCGATCGAGCGACAGTGGCACGTGTTCACCCGCGGCGAAGCCCAGTGCGTCGGCGACAGCCGGCCACACGTTGGGCCATACGAAGACGTCGCCGTTGGTGACGTTGAAGATTTCGTTGCGTGCTTTCTCCGATTTTCCCGACCAGGCAATGCAGCGCGCCAGCAGGTCGGCGTCGATCGCCTGGGCAACCCGGCCGGCGCCGCCCGGATAGTCGAGCGTCTTCCGGCCGGCGCGCTTCATGAGGGCGGCATAGACACCGAGGGCCGGGATAACGTTCATCGCGCTACCGACGGAGCAGCCCACGATCAGCACCGGCCGCAGGATCGACCAGCTCCACGCCTTGCCCTGCTGGCGCTCGCGGATGAAACGCTCCTGGTTCCAGTAGAAGTTCGGCTGCTCGTGCATCTCCGAGCGGTTCTCGCGCGCCGGCACCGCGAGCGGCCGCACATGCACGCCATAGGCCTTGGTGCCCTGCAGGAGGGCCACGTGCCGCAACGCGGGCTGCTCGACTGCCGCGAAGAGATTGGCCAGCATCGCCTCGTTGGTGCGGATCTGCTCGTCCTCGCGCCAGCCCGCGACTAGGTTCGGCCGTTCGTGGAGGGCGGCGTAGACGAAGTGCGTGACGCCGGCGAACTCGCCGGCCAGCGCCTGGCAAGCTCCGGCGTCGGTGAGATCGAGCGGCAACCAGCGCCCGCCGAACGTGTTGTCTGGCTTGCGCCGCGACAGCGCCAACAATTTGCAATCCGGCTGTGATCCGAAGTGCTTCAGCGCGGCGTATCCGACGAGGCCTGTCGCGCCGGCAATGAGGACTGTCTTCGTCATGGAAAGCCTGTATCACAAAGACATGCGTATGCTCACCGTGTCCATCTTCCTGTTCTTCATCGCGATCTCGGTCGCCGTCGCCGGCCCCTACGACGATGCGCTCTCCGCCTACAAGAGCGGTGACTGGGACAAGGCTTTCCAGCTTCTGAAGCCGCTCGCCGCGCTCGACAACGCGCAGTCCGCCGTGGCGCAGGAGCGCCTCGGCAGCCTCTACGAGCGCGGCAAGGGCACGCCCAAGGATCCGGCGGCGGCAGCCAAGTGGTACGCCAAGGCCGCCGACCACGGCGACATGCTGGCCCAGGCCCATCTCGGCCGCCTGTACCGGCTGGGCGCGGGCGTGCCGCGCGATGCGGCACTGGCGGCCAAATGGTCGATCAAGGCGGCGACGCAGGGCAACGCCATGGCGCAGGCCAACCTCGGGAACATGTCGCTCGCCGGGTTCGGCCTGCCGGCGGATCCCGCCGCGGCGGCGGGCTGGTTCAAGAAGGCCGCCGAGCAGGGCGATGCCGAAGCCATGCTGGGCCTTGGCATGCTCTGCGAAGCGGGCAAGGGCGTGCCGAAGGACGTCGTGCAGGCGCACAAGTGGTTTGCACTCGCCAGCGTCGACGACCGCACGTACGACGACGGGGTGTTCGCCCGCGCCAGGCAGGCCAAGGAGGCCCTGGCCGCAAAGATGACCCCGGCCCAGCTCGCCCAAGCCGACAAGCTCGCGGCCGAGTGGACCCCCGCAGCGAAGCGCTAGGCTTTTCAGCGGCTTAGCGGGCAGGGACCCGCCGGCTCTGGCCGCCTGAGCCAATTTATGCTTTTATGTCAAAGGGCTAGAGTTGGGGAAACGCGGAATGTTGAAGCGATTGCTGATGCTGGGCGCAGGCCTGCTGCTGCTGCTGGGCGCGTGCGACGGACCGCCGACCGTGGCGCGGACGGCCAGCGGCGCGCGCGTGGTCGATTGCGCGGCTCCCATCGCCTCGGTCTATCGTTCGGCGGGTCCCTGCTACAACAACCGCGACGTCACCGACCGGAGCACCTACGACACGCTGCGCAACATCACGCCGGCGCGCTACGACAACACCCGCGACGTCACCGACCGGCGCAACTACGACAACACGCGCGACCGCACGGTCTACTGCGTCGACGTGGCGGCGGTGATTACGGCGCCGTCGTTCATCGTGTTCTTCGACTGGGACAAGTCGACCCTCACGGAAAAGGCGCGCGACACGATCGGCCAGGCGGCCGAGGCCTACAAGCAGAAGGGCGGCGCGCGGGTGACGGCGACCGGCCACACCGATACGTCCGGCCCGGAAGGCTACAACATGGCGCTGTCGCTGCGCCGCGCCAACTCGGTCAAGGACCAGCTCGTGCACGATGGCGTGAAGCCGGAGGACATTTCCGTGATCGGCCTGGGCGAACTCTCGCCGATAGTGAAGACTGCCGACGGCGTGCGCGAGGCCCAGAACCGCCGGGTCGAGATCGTCATCCGCGGCAACTGACGGGCGCGGCGGGCGCCGCCCGGACGGGAACGCCGCCGCAAGCACGGCGTTAATGACTGGACCCCTTGGAGGACCAGCCATGACCGTCTTGAAGCTCGCCCTGCTCGTTGCCTTTGCCGCCACGCTCGCCGCCTGCGGCGACCAGGGCTACAGCCGCACCCACTCCGAAAGCGCCCGCCTCGGCACCAACGGCACCGCTGCCGACGCCACCGCCAACAACGGCAGCGTCTCCTCGAGCATGGAAGCGCAGCGCCAGAAGGTCCGGAACAACTACTAGCGATCTGGCCAGGCTGACGTCCCGATGGGCGTCAGTCGACCCGTGCGCCGGACGCCTTGATCACCGGCGCAAGCCGCTTCTCGTCGGCGGCGCGATAGGCGCCGGTGTCGGCCGGGCTCATCCACAAAGCCGTTGCCCCCTGCTGCTCGAAGGCGGTCTTCACCGGCGTGCTCTCGAGCGCCTTCTTGGCCAGCGCGTTCAGCTTCTCGACCATCGCCGGCGGCAGGCCGGCCGGTCCGCAGATGCCGCCCCAACTCGTGATCTCGAAGCCGGGCAGGAATTCCGACATGGTCGGGATGTCGGGCGCGGCGGGATGGCGCTTGGCCGAGGTGACGCCGAGCCCGCGCACCTTGTTCGAACGCATCAGCCCGAGCGGTCCGGGGATGTTGTCGAACATCATGTCGACCTGGCCGGCCAGCAGGTCCTGGTAGGCCGGCGCACTGCCGCGATAGGGAACGTGGAGGATGTTGAGCTTGCCGAGTTGCTTGAAGATCTCGCCGCTCAGGTGCGGGCTGGTGCCCGAGCCCGACGAGGCGAAGGTGTATTTGCCGGGATTGTCCTGGCAGAGCTTGATCAGCTCCGGCACCGTCTTGGCCGGCAGGTCGAGGCGCGTCATCAGCAGGTTCGGCACCGACCACAGCATGGCGATCGGCGTGAAGTCCTTGTTCACGTCGAACGGCAGCTTGGCGTAGAGCGTCGGTGCGATCGACTGCGAGGCGATGGTGTAGAGGCCGATCGTGTAGCCGTCGGGGGCTGACTTGGCGATCGCGTCGGTGCCGATGTTGCCGCCCGAGCCCGCCTTGTTGTCGACGACGAATTGCTGGCCGGTGATCTCCGACAGCTCGTGGCAGACGATGCGCGAGAGCGTGTCGGTCGGACCGCCGGGCGGGAACACGTTGATGTATTTCACCAGCCTGTTGGGCCACTCGTCGGCGGCGCGGGCGAGGCCGGAGGCGAGCATCGGCGCACCGAGCGTGCCCGCCGACAGGACGAGCGCACGGCGGCGCCCCAGAATCGGGTTTTTCATCTTCAGACGTTCCTCCACTGCGTTTTTTCTTGGCCACCATTTTAGAGGGTTTGCACCGCGCCGTCGCGACAAAACTTCACACGCGATGAATTTCTACGGACGATTGTGATAGGCCATCGCCATGACGGATTTCCCCTCTCCGTCGGACCGCCAACGCGAGCGCCTCGGCGCAGTGTCGATCCTCGTGGGCCCGGCCATCGCCATCCTCACCGTCCTCGCCGTGCTCTGCGGCAGCGTCGTGCTGCGCGATCGCCTGCCGCCGATCGAGGCGCCGCCCGATCGGACACAGGACCAGGCGATCGCCCGCCTTGAAGCCGAGCTGCCGGTCGCCGGCATTGCCGCGCCGCCGCCGGTGTCGGCCGACTTCCAGCTCGATCCCTACGATCTCGAACTCAGGCTGCAGCGCGGCGACACGCTCGACGGCATGCTGGAGGACATCGGCGTGCCGGGCGACGACCGCGCCGGCATCGCCCGCGCGCTGGGCGGTTTCCTGAAAAAGCATCGGCTGGGCGCCGGCGAGGCGGTGCAGCTTTCCCTGCAGGCCGGTCCCGATGCGCCCGACCGGCCGCACGTGCTGTCGCTGCTGGTGCGGCCCGAGGCCGAGCGCGAGTACACGATCACGCGCGATCCCGCCGGCGCCTATACGGCCGCACAGAAAATCTACGAGGTGCGGCCGCGCATCGTGCGCGTGGCCGCCCTGCGCCGGGGCTCGCTGCTCGAGAGCGGCATCGAGGCCGGCGCGCCGGCCGATGCGATTCGCGAGTTCATCAAGGCGCTGTCCTATGGCGTCGACTTCCAGCGCGAGCTCAAGGCCGGCCAGAAGTTCGCGCTGCTGCTCGAGCAGGGCGTCACCGAGGACGGTCGCGTGGCCGAGGCCGGGCGCCTGCTGGCCGGCCGGCTCGAGCTCGCCCGGCGCACAGAGACGGTGATCGCCTATCGCCCGCCGCACGGCGCGCGCCAGTTCTATACGCCCGACGGCTACAGCGTCGTGCGTGCCTTCCTGCGCACGCCGATGGACGCCAGCCACGTCACCTCGGGCTTCGGCTTCCGCCACCATCCGATCCTGGGCTACAGCGCCATGCACGAGGGCGTCGACTTCGCCGCCCCCACGGGCACGCCGATCCTGGCCGCCGGCAACGGCCGTGTGGCGATGGCGGGACGGCGCGGCGGCTACGGCATCTACGTGGAGCTGGTGCACACCGCCGAGATCGCCACGGCCTACGGGCACATGTCGCGGCTCGGCCCCGGCATCCGGCCGGGCGTGAAGGTGCGTCAGGGCCAGGTGATCGGCTTCGTCGGCTCGACCGGCCGGTCGACCGGGCCGCACCTGCACTACGAATTCCATCGCCACGGCCGGCCGGTCAATCCGCTGGTCCAGCGCGCCTCGCTGCGCCTGCGGCTGGTCGGTCGCGAGCTCAAGGCCTTCCAGGCGCTGGCGCAGCGGTATCTTGCCCGGTTCCGCAGCGCGCCGGTGCTCGATGCATCGACCGTGAAGCGGCGCGGCGACTAATTCAGGGTGTCTAGCCCTTCTGGCCGCGGCCGACGCCCGAGCGCCGGTCCTTCTTCACGTCCTTGGGCCCGCCCTTCACGGCGTTGCGGGCGATCTGCTGGGTCGAGGTTTGCTTTGCGGCTGGGGATTTGGTTTTTGCCATGACCATTGAACGGGCCCTGACGCCGGCGGTTCCTCCGGAGTAAGCTCGGGGGCGACAGTCGACGGGAGGATGCGTTGGAGTTCGGCCTCTTCCACGAGTTCCAGCAGCCGCCGGGCGAGGGGCCGGCCGCGGCCTTCGCGCAATCCTTCGAGCAGGTCGATGCGGCCGAACGCATGGGCCTCGACGCCATGTGGCTCGCCGAGCTGCACTTCAACCCCGAGCGCTCCGTGCTCGCCTCGCCGCTGGTGCTTGCCGCCGCCATCGCCCAGCGCACCACGCGCATGAAGATCGGCACCGCCGTCCAGGTGCTGCCGCTCTGCCATCCGCTGCGCCTGGCCGAGGAGGTCGCCACCGTCGATCACCTGTGCAACGGCCGGCTGATCTTCGGCGTCGGCCGCTCGGGCTTCGCCCACACCTACTCGACCTATGGCGTCGACTACGGCGAGAGTCGCGAGCGCTTCGCGGAGGTGCTGGAGATCGTGAAGCAGGCCTTCACCGGCGATCGCTTCTCCTACAAGGGCCGCTTTTACGCCTACGACAACGTGCGGCTGGCGCCGACGCCGGTGCAGCGGCCGTGGCCCGAGATTCGCGTCGCCGCAGCCAGTCCCGACACCTATCCCGCGATCGGCGCCATGGGCCATCCGATCTTCGTCGCTGCGCGCACCGGCGATCTCTCCGAGCTGGCGCCGCTGGTGAAATCCTATCGCGACGCCTGGCGCGCCGCCGGCCATCCCGGCCGGGGTCAGGTCTTCCTGCGCGTGCCGGTCTATGTCGCCCCGACAGACACCGCCGCGCGCGACGAGCCCAAGGAGAGCATCCTCCACCTGCTGCGCTCGATCGGCAGCAGGCTCGAGGCCTCGGCCGCTTCGTCAGGCGCGCGCGCCGTCGAGAACCGCGCCGAGCGTGGCGCCAAGATGCAGGCGATCGACTACGACGAGGTGCTGAAGGAACGCATGATCGTCGGCACGCCGGGCAGGGTCGTCGATCGCCTCAAGCAGCTCGAAGAGGAACTCGGCCTCGACGGCATCCTGGCCGAACTCAATCCCGGCAGCCTGGTACCGCAGGCGCGCGTGATGACGGCGCTGCGGCTGCTCTGCGAAGAGGTCATGCCGGCTTTCAAGTAGCGAAGGGGTTACGCCTCCATCGCCGGCAGCAGGATCTCGAAGCGGGCGCCGCCGTTGGCGCGGTTGGCGGCGGAAATGCGCCCGCCCATCTCTTCCAGGATGCGCCGGCAGATGCGCAGGCCGAGCCCGGTACCCTTGCCGCGCGGCTTGGTGGTGACGAAGGAATGGAAGAGCTGCGGCAGGATCT
>JBEPUH010000026.1:0-70010 GCA_041691635.1 Hyphomicrobiales bacterium | reverse complement strand
GCCACGATCTGGGCGTAGAGATCGCCCATCGTCTGGTCGGGCGTGCGCACGTTCTTGCGGATGATGGCGACCAGCGTCTCGTCGGTCTTGCCCGCGGCGATCATCTTCATCGGCGGGATCTGCAGGCCTTCCTCGAAGACTTCGCGCGGTTCGGGACTCCTGATCTTGCCGCCGATGTCCGGGGCGTGCGCGGTGGTGGCGCTGAAGGCGATCAGCTTGCCGCCCTTGAAGATCGGCTTGGCCAAGGTGATGTCGGGCAGATGGCCTGTGCCGAGCCAGATGTCGTTGGTGATCAGCACGTCGCCCGGCGCGAGTTGATCGGGCGGGAAGAAGCGCAGGAAGTGCTTCACCGTCTCGGGCAAGGTGCCGATGAAGCTCGGAATGCTTTCGGACGCCTGGACCAGCGACTGGCCGGTGTCGTCGGTGATGACGCAGGAGAAATCGTAGCTCTCACGCACCAAAGTCGAGAAGCTTGTGCGCACCATGGCGACCGCCGCTTCATCGACAGCCGAGATCAATCGCCGCCACAGGAGTTCGAGCTCGATGGGATCGAACGTCCTGGTGCCTGAATTGGCCATCACTTGGCCTCCGCCAGAATGGAACCGTCGGCCAGCAGACGCGCCGTGGCGTTGGGACCGACGATGAAGGTGCTCTCGTCTTCCTCGAACACGGCCGGCCCTTCGATGGTGACGCCCGCCTTCAACGCGTAGCGGTCCCACACCCTGGTCTGCAGGATCTTGCCTTCATCGGGAAAGAAGACCGGCCGCGTGCCCTTCTCGGCACTGGCCCCGGCATGGCGCGTGAGTTCGAGCTTGCCGCCGGTGCCCGGCATCGGCGCCGTCACCGACAGGCGCAGCGCCACGAACTGGATCGCGGCCCCCGGCGGCACGCGCGCGAACAAAGCCTTGTAGGCCGCCTCGAACTCGGCCCGCACGCTCGCTTCGCCGAGCGGCGACGACAGGGTGACGGTGATCTCGCTGCCCTGCCCGATGTAGCGCATGTCGGCGAGGCGCTTGACGGTGCGCGCCTCGACGTCGGCGCCGGTCAGGCGCAGCACGTCGAGCGACTCTTTCTCTAGTGCTGCAAAGGCCTTCTCGACCGACTTGATGTGGGCGCCGGCAAGCGCGTGGGTGAAGCTCTGCACCCGGTCGACGCGGGCCGGCGCCATCAGCATGCCGATGGTGCTGCCCGCCCCCGCGCCCGGCGGACAGACGACGCGCTTCACGCCCAACTTGCGCGCCACATGCCAGGCATGGACCGGCCCCGCGCCGCCGGTCGCCAGCAAGGCATATTCCGACGGCACGCGGCCGCGCTCGGCGATCGCCACTCGCGCGGCGCCCGCCATGTTCTCGTTCACCACGTCATGCACACCGAACGCCGCGCGGCCCGGCTCGACCTTGAGCGACGCGGCGAGGGAAGCGAATGCCCTGTCGGTCGCGGCCCTGTCGATCTTCATCGCGCCGCCCAGGAAGAAGTCGGCATTGAGATAGCCCAGCGTGAGATCGGCGTCGGTCACCGTGGCGTTGGTGCCGCCGCGGCCGTAGCACGCGGGCCCCGGTTGGGCGCCGCTGCTCTCGGGGCCGACGTTCAAGGTGCCGAGCTCGGACTTGTGCGCGATCGAGCCGCCGCCGGCGCCGATCTCGATCAGTTCGACCGTCGCGATCTGCATGGGCAATCCCGAGCCGCGCAAAAAGCGCTTCTCGCGCGCGGCTTCGAAGCCGTAGGCGACCAGCGGCTCGCCGTCGTCGACCAAGGCCAGCTTGGCCGTCGTGCCGCCCATATCGAAGGCCAGCACACGCTCGAGGCCGGCATTGCGCCCGAACCACGCGCCCGCCAGCGCCCCGGCGGCGGGGCCGCTCTCCAGCAACTGCACCGGCACCCGCTTGGCCTCGCTCACATGTGTCAGCCCGCCGTTCGACAGCATCAGGAACAGGCCGCCCGGAATGCCCTCGCTGCGCAGCGCGTTCTCCAGCCGCTCGAGATAGATTTCGGCGAGCGGGCGGATATAAGCGTTGGCCACCGTCGTCGAGGCGCGGAGATATTCGCGGATCTCCGGCGCCACCTCCGACGACAGCGAGATCGACAGGTTCTGGAAACGCTCGGCGACGGCCGCGCCGAGCGCGCGCTCGTGGGCGGGGTTGGCGTATGAGTGGAGGAAGCAGATCGCAAGGCTCTCGACGCCCTGCTCGACCAGTTGCGCCACCTCGGCAAGCGCTGCCTCGACATCGAGCATCTTCTCGACGGTGCCGTCGGGAGCCAAACGCTCGATCGCCTCGCGCCGCCACGGGCGCGGCACCAGCGGCTTGGGCATCTCGATGAAGAGGTCGTAGAGCTCGTATTTGCGCTCGCGGCCGATCTCCAGCACGTCGCGGAAGCCCGCCGTGGTCAGCAGGCCGGTCCTGGCACCCTTGCGCTCGATCAGGGCGTTGGTGAAGAGCGTCGTGGCGTGGACGACGCGGCCGACTTGTTCCGGTTTGGCGCCTGCCTTCTCCAGCACCTTGCGCGTGCCTTCGAGCGCACCGCGCGCCGGATCGTCAGGCGTCGTGCTCTCCTTCCAGATGACGGCGCGGCCGTCGCGCGGATCGTGGATGACGAGATCGGTGAAGGTGCCCCCGATGTCGATACCGAGGGACAGAGGCGCGCTCATTCCAGTTCCTAGTTGTTGTCGGCGCGGATATTGCCCTGCTTCACCACCTTCGCCCAGCGTTCGCGGTCCTTCCTGATGTAGGCGGCGAACGCATCCGGCCCCTGCCCGAGCGGCGACAGGCCCTGCTTGTCGAGTGTCTCCTTGTTGGCGGGATCAGCCATCGCATCGAGAAACATTTTGCCGAGCGATGCCCTGATGTCCGTCGGCAGGGCGGCCGGGCCGACGAGGCCGAACCAGTTGTCGATGTCGAGTGCGGGAATGTCGCTGGTCAGCAACGGCAACTCGGGCGCCAGCATCGACGGCTTGGTCGCCGCCAACGCCAGCACCCGCACCTTGCCGCCGCGCGCCATGCTGATCAGCTCGGAGATGTTGCCGAAGAAGAGATCGACGTTGCCCGCCGCCACGTCGGCGATCGCCGGCGCGCCGCCGCGGTAGGGCACGTGGATCAGCTTGAGCCCACCGGCTTCCGCCGCGAGGAATTCCGCACCGAGCTGGTTGGTCGAGCCGAGGCCGGTCGAGGCGTAGCTCACCTTGCCAGGGTTGGCCTTGGCGTAGACCACGAACTCCGGAATGGTCCTGAACGGCGCGTCCATGCGCACGATCAGAGCCATCGGCACGCCGACCAGGTTGGCGATCGGCACCAGATCCTTGTCGATATCGAGCGGGATGTTCGAACCGGGAACCACCGGCCCCACGGCAAGCTGGCCCATGATGCCGACACCGACCGTGTAGCCGTCGGCCGGTGCCTGGGCCACGGCCTTGAGCGCGATGAAGCCGCCGGCACCGGTCTTGTTGTCGACCACGACGCTGTAGCCGTGCTTGCGCTGCAGCGTCTCGGCAGCGATACGCGCGGCGATATCGGCGGTGCCGCCCGGCGCGTAGCCGACCAGGATCTTGATCGGCTGCTTGGGCTCCCAATCGGCCGCGCGCACGGCGGAGGCCGCGACGATCATCGGCGCGGCCAACAAGGTTCTACGCAACATTTTTGTCATCCCCAATTTCCCGTCGCTAGGGTCCAGCAAGGGTCGTGCCGGGTCAACGACCTTGCGCTAGTCTCCGCGCGACATGCCGATCGAGCATCCCGCCGCCGACGTCTGGACCCTGCTGGCCGATTGGGCCGAGTTCGCGCCCGAGGCGACGGCCTTCATCCATGGCGAGCGCACGATCGCCTTCCAGGAACTGCTCGAGCTGTCGCTGCGTGCCGCCCAGGGCCTCAGCGACATCGGCGTCGGCCCGGGCGACCGGGTGGCGCTGTGGCTGCCCAACGTGCCGGCCTATCCCATCCTCTATCTCGCCTGCGTCAGGCTGGGCGCCATCGCGGTGGCGGTGAACACGCGCTATCGCGGCGTCGAGGTCACCGACATCGTCGGCCGCTCGGGCGCCAAGGTGCTGGCCTGCGCGCCGGGCTTCCGCGGCATCGACTTCCTGTCGATCCTGGCCGACATCGAGCCCGCCGCGCTCGACAGGCTGTCGGCCATCGTCGTCGTGGGCGACGAGCCCGCGACCGTGCCGCCGGCCATCGAGGGACTGCGGCGCGTGTCGTTCGACCGCCTACAGTCGCGGCCGCGACTCGGCATCAACCACGCCAAGGTCAACGCGCCCTGCAACATCTTCACGACGTCGGGCACGACCAGCGCGCCCAAGTTCGTGCTGCACCGCCAGGGCGCGATCGCGGGCCACGCCCAGCAGGTGGCGAAGGTCTTCGGGCTTACCGCACCCGACACACTGTCGCTCGCCGTGCTACCGCTGTGCGGTGTCTTCGGCTTCAACCAGACGATGGCGACGCTGGCCGCCGGCAAGCCGAGCGTGCTGGTCGAGTCCTACGAAATCGAGACCATCGCCCGCCTGATCGCGCACTATCGACCGACGACGATGTTCGGCAGCGACGACTTGTACGCGCGCCTGCTCGAGCTGGTCCCGGGCGAGCGGCCGTTCCCCTCGATCAAGTGGGCGGGCTACGGCAACTTCAACACAGCGCTCGCCGACATCGCCGAGCTCGCCGAGGCTCGCGGCCTCTGCCTGGCCGGCCTCTACGGCATGAGCGAGGTCCAGGCGCTCTACGCCCTGAAGCCGCTCGACCTGCCGGTGGCGGAGCGGAAAGTCGGCGGCGGCGTGCCGACCTCGCCGCTCGCCCATGTCCGCGTGCGCGATCCGGAGACCGGCGAGCTGCTGGGCCCAGGCCAGCCCGGCGCGCTCGAATGCGCGGGGCCGTCGCTGATGGTGGGCTACCACGGCAACGACAAGGCGACGGCCGATGCGATGACCCCGGACGGCTACGTCCGCACCGGCGACCTGGCCGAACTCGACGGAAGCGGCGGCTTCACCTTCCTCAGCCGCATGGGCGACGTGCTGCGGCTCTCGGGCTTCCTCGTGAACCCGCTCGAGATCGAGGCGCACATCCTGAGGGTGCCGGGCATCGCCGGCTGCCAGACCATCGCCGTGCCGCGCGCCGACGGCGTGCGCGCGGTGGCCTTCGTGATGCTGCAGCCGGGCGCGGCGCTCGACGAGGCCGCCGTGATCGCCCACTGCCGCCGGGGATTGGCCAACTACAAGGTGCCGCTGCGCGTCTTCGCCGTCGACGACTTCCCCAAGACGCCATCGCCCAACGGCTTCAAGATCCAGCGCAACAAGCTGCGCGACATGGCGCTCGCCCGGTTGTGAGGCGCGCGCTCACTGGCCCTTGAACTTCACGGGCTTGCGCTTTTCGGTGAAGGCGCGCGCGGCCTCCTGGAAATCCTCGGTGAGGTAGAGCCGCTCGGGGGCGGCCATGTGCATGATCTCGCGGCTGAGGCGATCCATATACCAGCGCCGCAGCCGCACCGTGGAGCGCACGCTGAGCGGCGGGTTCTTCGCCACCTCGAGCGCCAGCTCGCGCGCCACGTCGAGGTACTTGCCCTTGGGTGCCACGCGGTTGATCAGGTTTCCTTTGAACGCCTCCTCCGCGGTGAAGAAGCGCCCGGTGAGTGCTGCCTCCATCGTGAAGGCGGCGCCGCCGCGGAAATGCATCAGGCCCCAATACTTGCCGGCGCCGAGGCCCCGGCCGGTCTCGGTCACCTGGAAGCGCGTGCCCTCCTCGGCCACGATGAGGTCGCACTCGAGCACGATGCCGACCGACAGGCCCAGCACGTAGCCATGGGGTGCGGCGATCACCGGCTTCCAGTTCACCGCCTTGGTGAGCAGGTCCGACGAATGGGTGCCGCGGCCCTGCGGCCCGCCCAGCCGCTTGAACTCCTCGCGGCTGCGCAGCTGGCGCTGCTGGACGTCGGCGCCGCTCGAGAAGGCGCGGCCGGTGCCGCACAGGAGCGCGACATGGGCCTCCTCGTCCATGTCGAAGCGGTGCAGTTCCTCGCCCAGTGCGCCCACCAGCTCGTCGCTGAAGGCGTTCAGTTTCTCGGGGCGGTTGAGGGTGATCGTGACGATTTGGCCGTCCCGCTCGTAGTTCACCAGCGCCATCGTTTCCTCCTGATCGTGTTTGATGCATGCTATCGCCAAGAGCGGAGGAAACCATGGCCAAGCGCAAGAGCGTCAATTATCCCGGTTACAAGCACCAGAACCCGATCCCCAACGGCAGCCGCATCGGCAATATCGCCATGTCGAGCATCATGAACGGGACAGAACCCGGCACGCGAAACGGGCCGCCGGACCTGGCCGGCCAGGTCGCCAACATCTTCAAGCACATCCGCGCCTTCGTCGAAGCCGCCGGCGGCACGCCCGACGACATCATCAAGATCAACTTCTGGATGAAGCAGCCGTCGACCGGCCGCGCCGCGCTGAACGACGAGTGGGCCAAGATGTTCCCCGACGAGAACTCGCGGCCGGCGCGTCACACGCTGGTGCTGGGGGCGGACTCCACGCACCTCGTGACCTGCGACGTCACCGCCGTGATCGGCTAGGCGCGTTCATACGCGCCTTTAACGCCCCGGCAGCCTGAGGTTGGCGACCGCGGCGCCGACGAAGAGCTGCGGCCGCGACGCGCGCACGTCCATCTTGCGCTCGAGGCCTTCGACGCAGGTCCGTGTCGCCGCAGCGAGAGCGCCCCAGGTCTCGGCGCTGTCGAACGACTTCAGCAGGCAATAATCGTAGTTTGTGTACTCATCGTCGGCGCCACAGCCGAAGCTCGTGCGGCTGGTCGCAGCGGCGGTGAGGACGAGGCGGTTGGGCCGGCGCGCGCCGTTGTCGATGAACGTGCCGCTGTGGCAGGCCGAGATCACCACCACCGTCGGCGCCGCCCCGCAGCCTTCGTTCAGTGCCTTGTCGAGCGCCGCGGGCCCGAAGATCCGCCGGTCCGGTCGCAAATAAACGCCCTCCTCGTTGCCGTGGCTGGTGACAAAGGCGAGGCAGGCGGTCCCTCCCCGTACGTCCAGTCGCGTGCCGAGGCCGGCGCTCACGTTGCGCGAGCTCGACAGGCGCTGCGGCGGCACGCTCGCGGGATCGGCGGAATAGACGGTGATGTCAGTGACGCCGCGCCGGGCGAGCTTGGCGCGCATTTCCTCCACACCGTTGTCGAAGGCGGGGGAGCTGCTGTCGCCGGCGACCAGCACGGCGCGCCATTGCACGGCCGGCACGCTGCCGTCGGCCACCAGAGGCGCGGCACTTCGCGTGCTGGCGACGACGGGCCCGGAGTCGTTGCTGCAGGCGGCAGCAAACAGAAGGGCGGTGACGAGGGCGAGCGCGATACGCACCGACATGTCCTACTTCCCTACCGCTCCCACCGAGCGCAACGCCATCTCGGCGTAGAGCGCCGCCATCTGCTCCTCGTCCAGGCGCTGGCCTGGCATGTACCACATCGACACGTGCGTGCACTGGTCGAGCAGCGCCATGGCCATCGCCTTGAGATCGTGGCGGCCGTCGATCTGCGGCGGGTCGAAGGCGCCGCGCGCCACGCCCTGCGACAGGATCGCGACCAGGATGTCGCGGATAGCGCGCCGGCTGCGGCGGATGTCGCCCATGCGTTCGGCGTCGAGCCAGCCGATCTCGCGGTTGGCGACCAGCGCCTCGACCCTGAGTCGGCAGTGCCGCACCACGTAGACGCGCACGAAGGCGGCCAGCCGGGCGCGCGGATCGTCGCCCGCCTCCGCCACCGCCTGCAGGCAGACACGCTCGAGTTCCGCCTGCGTGGAGGTGATGATGTCGTGGAGCAGCTCGTCCTTCGACTTGAAGTGGTTGTAGAGCGCGCCCTGCGTCAGGCCGCAGGCCTTCATGATGTCGCGCACCGTCACGACCGGATAGCCGCGCTCGGCGAATTGCGCGAAGGCGGCGGCGCGGATCGCCTCGATCGACGGACGCCCGTCGCGCTCGGCCTGAACGACCACGGGCTCGATCGCCATCTTGCGCTTGCTCATCGGACGCCTCCCGCGATGCCTTCGACCAGCCGCCATCCCAGCTCGGCGGCGGGCCGTACCAGCCGCCCCGAGTCGGCGGCACGCACGTTGGATGCCGTGCCGTCGAGCGAGCGCGCATAGACGCCCTGGCGGATGCACGACACGCGGAAGAGATTGTAGGCCATGTAGAATTCCCAGAGGTCGGGCGCGGGCACGGCGCGCCTGGAGAGGCTGCAGTAGTAGGCCACCATCTCCTGCTCCGTCGGCAGGCCGAGAGCGACCAGGTCGTGGCCCAGCAAGCCACCCCACTCCATCGGTGTGCGCCACAGCATGCAGAGATAGGAAAGCTCGGCCAGCGGATCGCCCAGAGTGGAGATCTCCCAGTCGATCACGCCCAGCACGCGCGGCTCGGTGGCATGGAACACCATGTTGTCGAGACGGTAGTCGCCGTGGACCAGCACGGTCTCGTCGCTCGCCGGCAGGTGCGCCGGCAGCCATTCGAGCAACCGGTCCATCGCCTCGATCGCCTCGGTTTCCGACGCCTTGTACTGTTTGCCCCAGCGCGAGATCTGGCGCGCGACGTAGCTGCCGGGACGGCCGAAGTCGGCCAGGCCGAGGGCGGCGTAATCGACGGCGTGCAGCCGCGCCAGCACGTCGAACTTCGCCTTGTAGATCGCCAGGCGTCCGTCCTTCGGCACTTCGGGCAGCAGCGGATCCCACAGCACGCGGCCGTCGCAGAATTCCATGATGTAGAACGCCGTTCCGACGACGCTGTCGTCCTCGCACAGCACGTAGGCCCGGGGCGTCGGCACGTCGGTCTTGTTCAGCGCAGCGATGACGCGGAACTCGCGGTCGACGGCGTGCGCCGACGGCAGCAGCTTGCCCGGCGGCTTGCGGCGCAGTACGTAGCACCGGCCGGCGCCGTCAGTCAGGCGATAGGTCGGGTTGGACTGGCCACCCTTGAACTGCTCGGCCGTCAACGGCGGCGTGAAGCCCGCGACGTTGGCCGACATGAAGTGCGCCAGCGACGGCTCGTCGAAGCGGTGCTTGGCCTGCACCTCCATCGTGCCGATATAGTCCGCGCCTTTTCTCGCCACCCGAAACCCCGTCTGAACGAGCATTTACATTGGCGGCGAGTTTGCGCGCCCGCATTCGCGCATGCAATAAGCGCGAGGTGGCGACTCCCGGCGCCTCTCTTGCGCATCGTTTCCGCCTTGCGCGTCTGCGAAAGTGGTGGCGCACCCCTATCGATATCATCGTCATGTTTTGCTGGGCGTTCAAACGGCCCGCGCGCTTTGTCGCGCCAGGGCGGCACCCGCTGGCCTGCCCCATATTCCTCGCGCTATTGCGTCGGCGGTCGGCGGTTTGGCCCGAAACCATCGCAGTCTTCGTGCTGCGGCAGGACTGAATTGGCTCTTGGGCAAGGCAGCTGATTTGTGTTTAGTTAAGGGTAGGCTGGCTCGGGGGTTCTGGGCCCAATATCTACAGAATTTGCGTGCGTTGGGGAGGCATCGTTGAATCGGTTCCTGAGCAAGGACTTCTTGTCCGGGGTGATGTTTATCGCCTTCGGATTGATCGCGCTCTATTTCGGGCGAAACCTCGCCCCCGGTACGACGGTTCGCATGGGACCGGGCTACGTGCCGCACATGCTGTCCTACATCATGTGTGTGCTGGGCTTCATCATCGCCGTCCTGGCGCTCGTCTACGGCGGCGAGCCTGTCGAGGCGCCCAAGTGGCGTCCGATCACAATGGTGACGATCGGCATCATCGTCTTTGCGCTCCTGTTCGAAACGACCGGCATGTTCCCCGCCCTCGTGGCGCTCGTCTTCATCGCCTCGCTGGGCGGCGACGAGTTCAAGCTCTGGGAGGTCGTCGGCAACACGGTCGTGCTCACGATCCTCTGCATCCTCGTGTTCAAGGTCGGCTTGAGCATGAACATCTCGATCATCAACGGAGTTTGGTGAGATGGACATGCTGCACAACCTGACGCTGGGCTTCAGCGTCGCGCTCTCCTTCCAGAACCTGCTGTACGCACTGATCGGCTGCATGGTCGGCACGCTGATCGGCGTTCTGCCCGGCATCGGTCCGGTAGCCACGATCGCCATGCTGCTGCCGATCACCTTCCACCTGCCGCCGACGGCGGCGCTGATCATGCTGGCCGGCATCTACTACGGTGCCCAGTACGGCGGCTCGACGACGTCGATCCTGGTCAACCTGCCGGGTGAAGCTTCCTCGGTCGTGACCTGCATCGACGGCTACCAGATGGCCCGCAAGGGCCGCGCCGGTGCGGCACTCACCATCTCCGCGCTTGGCTCGTTCTTCGCCGGAACCGTCGGCACCCTGGTCATCGTGCTGTTCGCCGAACCACTGACGCGCATGGCGCAGAAATTCGGCCCCGCAGACTACTGCTCGCTGATGGCGCTCGGCCTCGTGGCCGCCATCGTGCTGGCCAACGGCTCGGTGCTGAAGGCGATCGCGATGGTGTTCCTCGGCCTGCTGTTCGGCCTGGTCGGAACCGACGTGAACACCGGCGCCCAGCGCTTCACCTTCGACATCCCGGAACTCTCGGACGGCATCGACTTCGCTCCGATCGCGATGGGCCTATTCGGCATCGCAGAGATCGTGGTCAACCTAGAAAAGAAGATGTCGAGATCCGGCGCGATCAAGGTGACATCGCTATGGCCCACTCGAGAAGAAACACGGCGGGCCTGGCCGGCGGTGCTCCGCGGTACCCTCCTCGGCGGGCTCCTGGGCGTGCTGCCAGGCGGCGGTCCGACCTTGGGCGCCTTCTCGGCTTATACGCTGGAGAAAAAAATCTCCCGGCGTCCCGAGGAGTTCGGTAAGGGCGCAGTGGAAGGTGTCGCAGCGCCTGAGGCGGCCAACAACGCCGCTGCGCAGACGTCGTTCATCCCCATGCTGACGCTCGGCATCCCGTCCAACGCGGTGATGGCCTTGATGGTCGGCGCCATGATCATCCAGGGCATCCAGCCGGGTCCCGAGGTCATGACCAAGAAGCCGGATCTGTTCTGGGGCATGATCGCCTCGATGTGGATCGGCAACCTGATGCTGGTCATCATCAACCTGCCGATGATCGGCATGTGGGTGAAGCTGCTGACGGTGCCCTATCGCTTCCTTTCTCCGGCGATCCTGCTGTTTTGCGCGATCGGGGCCTACAGCCTTCAGAACAGTACGTTCCACGTCCAGCAGGTCGCCATGTTCGGCGTACTCGGCTACATCTTCGTCCGACTCGGGTGCGAAGGCGCGCCGTTCCTGCTGGGCCTGGTGCTCGGTCCGCAGATGGAAGAATACTTTCGGCGCGCCATGCTGCTCTCGCGCGGCGACGCCATGGTCTTCCTCCAGCGTCCGATCAGCCTCGGCCTCCTGATCACGACCTCGGTACTGCTGATCCTGATGGCGCTGCCCAGCCTGCGTAAAGCCCGCGAGGAAGCGTTCACGGAAGAAGAGACCTGATCGACCAAGGAGTTCCGTCATGTCCGACCTGCCCAAGCGCGTGCTGATCTCCGAGGAAGGCCCTCGCGAGGGCTTCCAGTCGGAAAAGAAGATGATCCCGGTGGCCGACAAGGTGCGTCTGATCGAGGCGCTGGCGGACACCGGGCTCAGGCACATCGCCTGCGTCTCCTACGTCAATCCCAAGCGCGTACCGACCATGGCCGACGCCGACGAGGTCGCCGCTGCGATCAGGCGCAAGCCCGGCATCGAATACAGCGCGCTGTGGCTCAACCAGCAGGGCCTCGAACGCGCGCTGCGCGGGCCGCTGCACGTCGACGGCGGCGTGCGGGTCACGGCCTCCGACACCTTCTCCCGCAAGAACATCGGCAAGGCCGTCGCCGACGCGCTGGTCGAGCAGCGCATGTCGCTCAAGACCTTCAAGGACCGTGGCATGCCCGTCGAATGGGGCACCATCCTCGGCGCCTTCGGCTGCAACTTCGAGGGCGAGCTGTCGACCGAGCTGATCCTGCACCGGGTCCAGCAGGCGCTCGATGAGGCCGAGCTGGCCGGCTTCAAGCTGACGGGCATCCGCCTCACCGACGCGATGGGCTGGGCGACGCCGCAGTCGGTCGAGCGCCTGATCGGCGCCATCCGCAACAAGTGGCCGGAGCTCGAGATCGGCCTGCACCTGCACGACACGCGCGGCACCGGCATGGCCGCGGCCTACGCCGGCCTCCGCCTCGGCGTCACCAAGTTCGACGCCTCGATCGCGGGCCTCGGCGGCTGCCCGTTCGCCGCCACCGACGGCGCCGCCGGCAACATCTGCACCGAGGACTTCGCCTTCATGTGCGAGGAAATGGGCGTGGAGACCGGTCTCGACATCGACCGCCTCATCGAGGTGGCGAGGATTGCCGAGGATGTCGTGGGACGCCTCCTGCCCGGCCACCTGATGCGCGGCGGCACGCTGAAGGCCGCCAAGCAGAAGGCTGCCCAGAAGGCCGCGGCGTGAACGCCGACACCCTGAGCCCCGGCTCGACCGCCCCCGACTCGACATACGTCGACGTCGAGCAGGTGCCGTGGACCAAGACGCGTTTCCCCGGCATCGAGACCAAGGTGCTGATGGAGAACAAGACGACCGGCATGTCGACCCAGATCATGCGCTGGGCGCCGGGCGCACGCCTGCCGCGTCACGAGCATGTCGCCATCGAACAGACCTATGTCATCGAGGGCTCGCTCGCCGACGACGCCGGCGTCTGCCGGGCCGGCCAGTACGTCTGGCGCCGGGCGGGCAGCCGCCACCACGCCTGGACCGACGAGGGCTGCCTCGTCCTGGCCGTCTTCCTGAAGCCGAATACCTTCTTCGACTGACCTTCCTGCAAGCGAGAGACTGATGCCGGGCGTTCTGGACGGAATACGCGTTCTCGATTTTGGCCGGTACATCGCCGGCCCCTTCTGCGGCACCATGCTGGGCGACCTCGGCGCCGAGGTGATCCGCATCGAGAAGCTCGGCGGTAGCGAGGACCGCTGGGTGACTCCGGTCGCCGAGGGCGGCGAAGGCGCGATGTTCCTCCAGATGGGTCGCAACAAGCTCGGCCTCACGCTCAATCCGATGAAACCCGCCGGCCGCGAGATCGTGCAGAAGCTGGTCGCCGTCTCCGACATCGTGATCGCCAACCTGCCCTACGAAGACCTGCAGAAGATGGGCATCGACTACGACACAATCTCGGGCATCAATCCGCGCGTCATCCTCGCCACCACCTCGACCTTCGGCTCGGAGGGCCCCTACGCCACGCGGGTCGGCTTCGACACCATCGGCCAGGCGATGTCCGGCGCCATGTTCCTGTCGGGCGACGGCAAGGTGCCAACGCGCATGAACGCCCCGTTCGTCGATTTCACCACCGCGCTGCTCAATACCGTGGGCGTGCTGGCGGCCCTGATCGACCGGACCAAGAGCGGCAAGGGCCAGAAGGTCGAGACCGCCCTGCTGCGCTCGGCCATCAACATCACCAACAGCCACCTGATCGAGCAGGCGATGCTCAGCCTCAACCGCATTGCCACCTTGAACCGCGGCTTCACCGCCGGCCCCTCCGACACCTTCAAGTGCTCTGACGGCTGGATCTACGCCATGACCATCGGCCAGCCGCTGTTCGTGCGCTGGTGCAAGCTGATGGGCGACGAGGGCCTGGCCGCCGACCCGCGCTTCAAGGACGACCTGGCGCGCGGCGACAATGGCGAGGCGCTGTCGTCGATCATGCAAAAGTGGTGCGACCAGCGCACCGTCGCCGGGGCGCTGGCGGCCCTCGAAGGCAACCGCATTCCCGCCGGCGCGGTCTATTCGCCGCAGCAGGCGCTCGACGATACCCACGTCAATACCGCCGGTTTCTTCCATCAAATGACCTATCCCGGGGTCGCAAAGCCCGTGCCGGTGCTGCAGGAGCCGGTGAAGCTGTCGCGCACGCCGCTCACGATCCGCACCCGCGCGCCCCTGCTCGGCGAGCACACCGACCAGATATTGCAGGAACTCGGCTACAGCCCGGCCGTTATCGAGAAGCTGCGGGCCGACCGGGTGGTTTGATCCGGACTCCCGCCAGGCACCGTAGAAGGGCCAGGGAACCGGATGAATCGTCGCTCTTTCCTCCTCGCCACAGTCGCCACCGCTGCAGCACCTGCCGTTCGGGCAGCCGACGGCGCATTTCCCTATGGCGCCTCCCTCGTCTTTTCCGCCTACCGCAACGGCCAGCCGATCGGCACGCATGCGCTGGGCTTCCAGCCGGAGCCCGGCGGCGTGGTCGTGACGACGGCGATCGACTTCGCCGTGCGCACGCTCGGGCTGGTCGTCTACCGCTATCGCCATCGCTGCCAGGAGAGCCTGGCGCACGGCCGGCTGCGGACGCTGTCCTCCCAGACCAACGACGATGGCGCCGACTACGCCGTCGAGGCCCGCCAGGAAGCCGACGGCCTCCTCGTCCAGCGCCGCGAGCCGCAGTCGGTGGTCAAGACCTCGACCGGCGACGAGGCAGCGCAGCACGCGGGATGGATCCGCGAGGGCCGCCCGGCCAGCCTGCTGCCGTCGACGCACTGGAACATCGAGCAGACCCATCGCTCGTCCCTGCTGAACACCCAGAGCGGCAAGGTCTCGCGCGTGACGGTGAGCGAACTCGGCCGCGAGACGGTGAAAACGGCCAAGGGCTCGCTGGCGGCGACGCGCTATGTCTATGCCGGCGACATCCCCATGAACCAGTGGTTCGACGGCCGTGGCCGCTGGGTGAAATCGACATTCCAGGCTTTCGACGGATCGACGATCGAGTACATTCTGCAGGAATGAGTCCTGCCGACCGGTTCGCCCGCCTGCCCGCCCTGCTCTCCGCCGACGCCGACCTGATCCGTCGCGGCCGCGGGCTCGGCGTCGACTGCCGGATCGACATCGGTCCTGAGCCGTTCTTCCTCTCCTTCCGTGGCGGCACGCTCGCCGCCCTCGACCGCGGGCCACAGTTGATGCGCGCGACGGCCTTCGCCTTCCGCGCCACCGACGAGGCATGGACCCGGCACTGGAAGGCGATCCCCGAACCGGGCTGGCACGATCTCTTCGCGCTCATCAAGCGCGGTGCTGCATCGATGGACGGCGACCTGCGCCCGCTCCTGCAGAACCTGCAATACTTCAAGGACCTGCTGGCACTGCCGCGGGACAAGGCTTGACCATGGCGCCAAGACTCGATCCCATGATCGGACGCTACGTCCATGCCGACATCGAGGGCGTGGCCCACCGGCTCTATTTCGAGGAAGCTGGACCGGCCGACGGCATCCCGCTGGTCTGCCTGCACACCGCCGGTGCCGACAACCGCCAGTTCCGCCATCTGCTGGCCGACCCCGAGATCACGACGCGCTTTCGCGTGCTGGCCTTCGACATGCCCTGGCATGGCAAGTCGACGCCGCCCGACGGCTGGGAGCGTGGCGAGTACCGCCTCACGACGCAGTCCTACACGGCGGCGATCCGCGCCTTCTGCCACGCCATGGAACTCGACAAGCCGGCCGTTATGGGCTGCTCGATCGGCGGGCGTATCGTGCTCAACCTCGCGATCGAACATGCGAGCGAATTTCGTGTCCTGATCGCGCTCGAAGCCGCCGACTTCCAGCAGCCCTGGTACGACACCGCGTGGCTGCATCGGCCCGACGTGCACGGCGGCGAGGTCTGCGCGGCGCTGATCTCGGGGCTCATTGCCCCGCAGAGCCCGCCCGCGCGGCGCCACGAGACGTTGTGGATGTACATGCAGGGCGGCCCCGGCGTGTTCAAAGGCGATCTCTATTTCTATCGCGTCGACGGCGACCTGCGCGAGAAGGTGAAGGGCATCGACACGAAGGCCTGCCCGCTCTACCTGCTGACCGGCGAGTACGATTTCTCCTGTACTGCCGAGGACAGCCAACGCACGGCGGCGCAAATCCCGGGCGCCCACCTGCAGATCATGAAAGAGGTCGGCCACTTCCCGATGAGCGAGAACCCCGCCAAGTTCCGGGAGTACATCCTCCCGGTGCTGGCCCGGATCGGCTAGGAAGTCCCCAAATCGTCCCCTGATTTAGGGGACGGTTTTATTGTTTCAGAACAATGCCATAGAGCGATTCGTCCCCTGTTTCGCCACCCCTTGGGGGGGACCCCCTGCATCACTTTCCAGCCGCGCGCTCCAACGCCGCGCGAGCCAGCAGCCGCGTCGAGTCGAGGGTCGGCAGGGACGAGTTGCCGTCGTTGATGATCAGCGGGATCTCGGTGCAGCCCAGCACCACGGCGTCGCAACCCTTGCCCTTCAGCCCGTCGATGACCTTGCGGTGATAGGCGATCGCCTCGGGCGAGCGGATACCCTTCACCAGCTCGTCCATGATGAAGCGGTTGATCTCCTCGCGCTCGTGCTTGTCGGGCCGCACATAACCCAGGCCGCGCGCCGACAGTTTCTGCGGATAGACCTCGCTGTCGACCAGCCACTGCGTGCCGGTGAGGCCGATCCGCTTGAAGCCGCGCGCCACCGCCTCGTCGCCCACGGCGTCGGCGATGTGGAGCCAGGGAACCGGCAGGCGCGCTCGATGTGCGGCAGCGCCTGGTGGATCGTGTTGTCGGGGCAGATCACGAAATCCGCGCCGATCGCGGCGAGTTTCCCGGCCGAGGCCAGCATCAGCTCCGCCACGCCCTTCCAGTCGTGCTTGTAGATGTGCGCCATGTAGTCCTGGAACGGCGGCGTGTGCATCGACACTTCGGGATGGCCGAGCGGGCCGAACAGGCCCTCGCCCTCCGTGCACAGCGTGCGATAGCAGAGCGACGCGCCTTCCGCCGAGCAGGCGACGATGCCGATGTGTTTGGCCATGATGCTCAGAGGATCTGGAAAACCTCGTAGACCGGCCCGGTCGGATCGCGCCGGCCGGTCGCCACGCAGACGATGCGGTTGAGGAACCGGTACTTCTCCGACGCCGTCTCGAAGTAGGGCGTCGCGCGGAAGTAATACTGGCTGGGATCGACCTTCTCGCCCTTGTTGAGCTGCTCCATCACCCAGGCCGGACCGTGCCGCATGCCGCGATAGCTCATGTAGACGAGATGGCCGTCGTCGGTCTTGAGCGTCAGCCGCACGTCAAGCATCAGGATGCCGTCACGCCGCATCAGCAGCCAGTCGCCCGCCGGCGACGGCAGGACGGTGCCCTTCAGCTCCTGGCCCTCGAAACGGCCGCCCTTCACCGTGGCGATGCGGCGATGGCCATAGGGTGTCTCTCCGACGTCGGTGAAGTTCGGGTCGACGTCGAGCGACAGGGTGAACAGGTGGGCGGAGCGAAGTTCGGTCATGCGTGCCTCTGATCCTTGGCCTTAGATCCTGGCGGTCCGGCCGGCCCAATAGGGCTCGCGCAGCTCGCGCTTCATGATCTTGCCGATGGTACTGCGCGGAAGCGAGTCGCGAAATTCGACCGCGACCAGCCGTTGGGTCTTGCTGAGCTGCCCGTTGGCCCACTCCTTTACCTGGTCCCCGGTCGCTATCGAGCCCGCGCACCGTAGGCAGAGCGCCATCGGCTGCTCGCCCCACTGTTCGCTCGGGATGCCGATGACCGCGACGTCGACGATCTCGGGATGCTTCAGCAGCAGGATCTCGATGTCGGCGGCATAGACGTTGAAGCCACCGGAGATGATCATGTCCTTCTTGCGGTCGAGCAGGACGATGAAACCGTCCTCGTCGATCCGGCCCATGTCACCCGACTTGAAGAACAGCCTGCCCTCGGCATCGTGCCAGAACAGGTCCTTCGTCTTGTCGCCCTGCTTGTAATAGCCCTTCATCATCACCTGGGCGCGGCCGGCAAGCTCACCGACCTCGCCCTGGGGCAACACCCTGCCCTGCTCGTCGAGCACCACGATCTCACTGCCCAGCCCCGGCCGGCCCACCGTGTGCAGCTTGTCGGGAAACAGGTTGGCCTCGAGGGTGCACGAGCCGCCGCCCTCGGTCAGGCCGTAGATCTCGATCAACCGGCCCGGCCAGCGCTTCAGCGCCTCGGCCTTGGTCTCGGCGCGCAGCGGTGCGCTGGTCGAGAGCTTGGCCTTGAAGGACGCGAGATCGTATTTGTCGAAATCGGGATGGGCCAGGATGCGCTGGTATTGCACCGGCACCAGCATGGCGTGGGTGGCGCGCTCGCGCTGGGCGATGTCGAGGAACTTCACGACATCGGACTTCGGCATGACGATCAGTGTGCCGCCGACGCCGATGGTCGCCAGTGCCGCGACAAGCGTGGTGTTGGAATAAAGCGGCGTCGAGGCGATCGAGATCGTGTCGGTTCCATAATCGAAAGCCGTGAACCTCACCGCCAGAAGATCGCGCATCACGTGGCTGTGCAGGATGCCCTTGGGTAGGCCGGTCGTGCCCGAGCTGTAGATGATGTTGAAATCGTCGAGCGGCCCCAGCGGCACCGCGAACGGCGCGTCGGATGCCGGCGCCAGCCAGGCCTCGAAGTCGCGCCAGCCGTCGCGCCCGAAATCGTAGGCGATCCGGCCGCCCGGGATCAGCTTGGACAGCCGGCCCTCGTAGGGCTCGACCAGCGGGCGATACTGGTCCGACAGGAACAGCACCTTGGCGTCGCAGTCGTCGAGCATCTTCTCCAGCGCGTCGGCCGCGGCCATGGTCGACAGCGGCACGACGCAGGCGCCGGCGCGCAGCCCGCCCATGAAGGTCTCGAGGTATTCGACCGAGTTGGTGGCGAGGATGGCGATCTTGTCGCCCTTGCCCACGCCCATGCCGGCCAAGGTGCGCGCTATTCGATTGATGCGCGCGTCGAAGTCGCCCCACGTCCGGACGATGCCCTCGCACACCACGGCGCGTTTGGTGGGGAACGCCCTGGCGTGCCCGGCCGCGCGCACCGGGATCGACAGGAACTCGGGAAACTCTTCCTGCGTGGGCTGCGGCACCAGCACCATGTCAGGGCTCACCGTGTCGGGACTCATCGCGGAACGCCTACTTCTTGGGCTCGACCTTCTCGACCGCACCGCCCGCCTTCTTCCATGCGCTGAGGCCGCCCTCGAGATGGGCCACCGGCATCAGCCCCATGTCCTTGGCGGTCTTGGTCGCCAGCGCCGAGCGCCAGGCGCCGGCGCAGAAGAACACGAACTTGTTGCCGGTCTGGAAATATTCCTTGGCGTAGGGGCTCTCGGGATCGATCCACATCTCGAGCATGCCGCGCGTGACGTTGATCGCACCGGGAATCGTGCCGTCGCGCCACAGCTCGCGCGGATCGCGGATGTCGATGAAGGTGACGCCGGGCTTGCCGACCAGCTTCAGCGCGTCGGCCACGGGCACGGTCTCGATCTCGGCGCTGGCCTCGTCGACCATCTGCTGAACGGTCTTCTTCATCTTGAGCGGCATCGATCTTCCTCCCTGCGCTGGACTCGAACTCTATCGCTCCGGAACGTTTTGTGCGAGTTCGGCCAGCCATACGTCGGGGCTGCCGTCGGACGGCGCGCGCCAGTCGCCGCGCGGCGAGAGAGACCCGCCGGAGGAGATCTTCGGTCCGTTGGGCAGCGCCGAGCGCTTGAACTGGTTGGCGAAGAAGCGCCGCAGGAACAGCCCCAGCCAGTGGCGGATTTCCTTGAGCTCGAAGGCGCGCATGCTGCCGGCCGGCACATTGGCGGGCCAGGCGCCCTTCTTCACGTCGTGCCAGGCGTTCCACGACAGGAAGGCGATCTTCGACGGCCGGTAACCGAGCCGCGTCAGGTAGTAGAGGTTGAAATCCTGCAGCGCGTAGGGACCGACCGAGGCCTCGGTCGACTGCACCGTGCCCTTGGCATCGGCGGGAATGAGCTCGGGCGAAATTTCCGTATCGAGGATGTCGTGCAGGGTCTTGGCCGTGGCCTTGTCGACGTCCCCCGAGGCCGCGACGAAGCGGATCAGATGCTGGATCAGAGTCTTCGAAACCGAGCCGTTGGGATTGTAGTGGGACATGTGATCGCCCACGCCGTAGGTGCACCAGCCGAGCCCGAGCTCTGACAGGTCGCCGGTGCCCACCACCATGCCGCCGTGCTGGTTGGCCAGGCGGAACAGGAAGTCGGTGCGCAGACCCGCCTGCACGTTCTCGAAGGTAACGTCGTAGACTTTCTTTCCCTTGCCGAACGGATGGCCGATGTCGGCCAGCATCTGCCTGGCCACCGGCTTGATGTCGATCTCGCCCGCGGTGACGCCGAGCTCCTTCATCAGGCGCCAGGCGTTCTTGTAGGTTTTGTCCGACGTGCCGAAGCCTGGCATCGTGTAAGCGAGGATGTTCCTGCGGTCCTTGCCCAGCAGGTCCATCGCCCGGCAGCACACCAGCAGCGCGTGCGTCGAGTCGAGGCCGCCCGACACGCCGATGACCGCTTTCTGCACGCGGCTCGACTGCAGGCGCTGGGCCAGGCCCTGGACCTGGATGTTGTAGGCCTCGTAGCAATTGTCGCGCAGCTTGGCCGGATCGGACGGCACATAGGGAAAGCGCTCGATGGCGCGCGCGAGGCGGATGCTCTTCTTCGGCGCGTCGAGCGCGAACTCGATGCGACGGAAGCGCGAGACATGCGTGCCCTGGTCGCGCGCATTGTCGGCGAAGCCGCCGTTGCGCAGGCGCTCCTGGCGGATGCGGCCGAGGTCGATGTCGGCCTGGACGATGGTCGAGTCCTTCTCGAAGCGCTCGGTCTCGGCCAGCTGATCGCCGCATTCGAAGATCGCAGCCTGGCCGTCCCACGCAAGGTCGGTCGTCGATTCGCCGGGGCCCGACGCCGAATAGGCGTAGGCGGCACTGGCGCGCGCCGACTGGCTGCCGCACAGCAGGCGACGCAGCTCGGCCTTGCCGATGGTGATGTTGCTGGCCGACAGGTTGACCAGCAGTTCCGCCCCGGCCAGCGCTGCATGGCTCGACGGCGGCACAGGCACCCAGATGTCCTCGCAGATCTCGACGTGGAACGTCATCGGCACGGTGCCGGTCGAGCGGAACAGGATGTCGGTGCCGAACGGCACTTTCTGGCCGGCGAGCGGGATCTCGCTCTCGAGCACGTTGGCGCCCGACACGAAGTGGCGCTTCTCGTAGAACTCGCGATAGTTCGGCAGGTAGGTCTTGGGCACCGCACCGACGATCGTGCCGCGATGGATGACGACGGCGGTGTTGTAGAGGCGGCCCAGCACGCGCAGCGGCGCGCCGACGATCAGGACGGGATTGAGCCTGCGCGAGGCCTCGACGATGCGGGCGATCGAGCGTTCGACCTCGTCGAGCAGCGAGTCCTGCAGCAGCAGATCGTCGATGGCGTAGGATGACAGGCCAAGCTCGGGAAAGACCATGAGGACAGTGCCGGCCTTGTCGCCCTCCCGGGCAAGCCGCAGCGTTTCCGCGAGATTGTACGGAGCGTTCGCCACCTGGGTGCGCGGCACGCAGCAGGCGATGCGGGCGAACTCGTGGGAATACAGCGAAAAGAAATCGGACAAGGTATTGGGGTTCGGCGATGGTGGGCGCGACAGGGATTGAACCTGTGACCCCTGCCATGTCAAGACAGTGCTCTACCGCTGAGCTACGCGCCCATCGCCGGAAGGCGGTTCGTCTACACGGGCCTCCGGTCCTTGGCAAGAGTTGGCGGAACTGCCGCCGTGACGCGCCGCGCTGCCCGCGCTATGAGGCTGGGATGAGTTTATCGCCGCGCCCGACCGATCGCGAGGCCCTGGACTGCTACCTTCCCGACCGCCAGACGGCCCCGGTCGTGGTGGCTTCTCCCCATAGCGGCGCCTCCTATCCCGCGGCATTCCTCGCCCAGGCCGCCCTGCCGATCGCGGCCCTGCGGCGCGCCGAGGATGCCTTCGTCGACGAGCTTTTTCGCAGCGCGCCCGCGCTCGGCATGCCGCTACTGGCGGCCCGTTTCCCGCGCTCCTACGTCGATGCAAACCGCGAGCCCTACGAACTCGATCCCGGCATGTTCGAGGGGCCGCTGCCGCGCCCGCTCAACCACCGCACCACCCGGGTCGCCGCCGGCCTCGGCATGATCCCCCGGGTGGCCGCCAGCGGCGAGGCGATCTATCGCGGCCGCGTACCCGCCGACGAGATCGAGTTCCGGCTGGAAACCTGCTGGCGGCCCTACCACACGGCCCTGTCGCTGGCCGTCGAGCAGACCTACAGCCTGTTCGGCGGGGCGCTGCTGATCGATGCCCATTCGATGCCGTCCTCAGTCTCCGGCATCGGCTTGCACGACCGCGATCAGCGGGTCGATATCGTGCTGGGCGACAACCACGGCGAGGCCTGCGCCCCGCACCTGGTCGATCATGTCGACCGGTTCCTGTCGGCCAACGGCCTGCGGGTCTTGCGCAATCAGCCCTACGCCGGCGGCTTCACGACCCAACGGTATGGTCGGCCAACCTTGGGACGGCACGCCTTGCAGATCGAAATCAACCGGGCGCTCTACATGGACGAGGCGCGCCACGAGAGGCTGCCAACCTTCGGTGTCCTGGAGCGACTGGTGACGGGCCTGCTCGACGTCGTGGGCTCCCACACGCTGGAAACGCTCCTGCCGCGCCCTCTTGCCGCCGAATAGGCGATCTCCACAGCGTGCCGCAAAAAAAAGGGGCCGTGACAAGCACGGCCCGAGTTTAGGGAGGAAACGCCCAAGACGGGCATACAGCAAACAAAGAGGCCACCGAGGTGACGTTTGCTGCCCGACAAAAATGGTGCACCTGCGAACAAAATGCAAGAGGAAAAAAGAGACACGAATTCACATGTTTAGAAGCAAGTGTGAGGACATTTTGGGTGTGTCTTTTCTGCAACGCACAATATTTGCGCGAAGCAGGCTTGCAGCGAACGCAAAGCTCTGACGCCTGCATCAGGAACGGGTTTTATAGTCTACTCAAGGTCTTAAGTGGGGTTGGAGGGTACTTTGGCGCAGAAGTTTGTCGTCGCGATGATGATGCATGAGACCAACACGTTCTCACCGCTGCCCACCCCCATCGACTCCTTCGCCCGCACCGGCGACCTCGTCGGCCCCAAGGCCATAGCGGCCTCCGAGGGGACCAACACGTCCCTGGGCGGCTTCATCGAGATCGCCCGCAAGGCCGGCGCCGAGTTCACGGTGCCGATGGCGGCCTCGGCCAATCCGTCCGGCCTGGTGACAAAGGCCGCCTACGAACAGATGACCACGGCCATCGTCGAGGAGGTCAGGAAAGGCTGCGACGCCGTCCTGCTGGCGCTGCACGGTGCCATGGTCGCGGAAGAATATGACGACGGCGAAGGCGAACTGCTCAACCGCATCCGCAAGATCGCCCCCGGCGTGCCGATCGCCGTGGCCCTCGATTTCCACACCCAGATGACCGACGCCATGATCACTGGCGCGTCGATCATCACCGGCTACCGCACCTATCCGCATATCGACATGGCCGACACCGCGCGCCGCGCAGGCCGCACCTTGTTGCGCATGCTGGCCGGCGAGGTCGAGCCCCGGATGGTGTGGGGCAATCGCCCGATCATGAGCAGCTCGCTGGTCCACACGCCGTCGCGCGAGCCGATGCAGACGCTGATGGGCATGGCCAACCATGCCGAGGACACTGGCCAGGTGCTGAACGCCTCGGTGTTCGGTGGCTTCCCGCAGGCCGACATCCCTCACCTCGCACTCTCCTCCGTGATCGTCTGCGACAAGCGCACCGCCGAGGGCGAGATTCTGCTCAACAAGATCCTCGATACGGCGTGGGAGAAGCGCGAAGGCTTCCTCTTCCATCCCGAACCGCTATCCGTCCAGGTCGCCCGCGCCAAATCGCTCGACGGCGGCCCGGTGGTGATGGCCGACCACGGCGACAACACCGCTTCGGGCGGCACGCAGGATGTGATGAGCGTGATCGAGGAAGCCCTGAAGCAGGGTCTCGAGGACGCCTGCGCGGGCCCGATCTGCGATCCAGGCTGCGTCGAACAGATGATCAAGGCGGGCGTCGGCGCGGAGATCACGCTCGAGCTCGGCGGCAAGATCGACATGCCGGCAATGGGCCTCAAGGGCAAGCCGCTCAGGGTCACGGGCAAGGTAAAGGCGATCACCGACGGACAGTTCGTCGTCACCGGCCCGATGGCCACCGGCACCACCATCCGCATGGGCCGCACGGCCGTGCTCGACACCGGCAGGATGCAGATCGTGGTCTCCGAGAAGCGCAGCGAGCCCTACGACCTCGGCGTCTTCACCCACTGCGGCATCGATCCGCGGCGCAAGAAGTACGTGCTGATCAAGTCGCGCCAGCATTTCCGCGCAGGCTTCGAGCCGATCGCCAGGCACATCGTGATGTGCGACGGCGACGGCTGCACCGCCTCGGACCTCAAGCTGTTCAAGTACACGCGGGTCAAGCGCCCGCTCTATCCGTTCGACATGGACATGCGGCTCGGCCGCAACGAAGCGTAGGGAGAAAGCGTCATGGCCGCATACGACATCGTCATCCGCAACGGCCAGGTGGCCGACGGCACGGGCAAGAAAATGTTCTCAGCCGACGTCGCCATCAAAGGCGACCGGATCGCAGCCGTCGAGGCTCCGGGATCGCTGAAGGGCGACAACGAGATCGACGCCAAAGGCAAGGTCGTGGCACCGGGCTTCATCGACGTGCACACGCACGACGACACCGCGCTGATCGACAATCCCACCATGGCGATGAAGGCCAGCCAGGGCGTCACCACGGTGGTGTGCGGCAACTGCGGCGTCTCGGCCGCGCCCTACACGCGGCCCGACGTCGGCCACTGGATGTCGCTGATCGTCAAGAAGCGCGAGAACATCTGCAAGGATTTCACCGCTTTCGCCGCCAAGGTCGATGCTGCGAAGCCCGCGATCAACGGCGCCTTCCTGATCGGCCACGGCACCTTGCGCCTCACCACCATGGGCGACGATCTCGACCGCGTGGCCACCGCGCCCGAGATCGCGACGATGCGCGAGCTGCTCGACCAGAGCCTGGGCCAGGGCGCGATCGGAATGTCGAGCGGGCTGTTCTATGCCGTGTCCGCCGCCGCCTCGACCGATGAGGTGGCCGAGATCGCGGCCCCGCTCGGCAAATGGAAGGGCGTCTACACCGCCCACATGCGCGACGAGGGCGACCATATCCTCAAGGCGATGGACGAGACCTTCGAGATCGGTCGCCGCGCCGGCGCCGAGATCATCGTCTCGCATCACAAGTGCTCGGGCCGCTCCAACTTCGGCCGCATGGTCGAGACGCTGCCCAAGTTCACCGAGGCGATGAAGAAGCAGCAGATCGCCTTCGACGTCTATCCCTACGTCGCCGGCTCGACGATCCTGCGCTCCGACATGCTCGAGCGCGCCGACAAGGTGCTGATCACCTGGTCCGACAAGGTGCCGGGCATGAGCGGCCGCGACCTCGCCGAGATCGCCCGCGAGATGGGCTGCTCGATGAAGGAGGCCGCCGACCGCCTGCAGCCCGCCGGCGCGATCTACTTCATGATGGACGAGAAGGACGTACAGGCGGCGATGAGCCATCCCGGCGCGATGATCGGCTCCGACGGCATCCCGTTCGACGCCCATCCGCATCCACGCCTGTGGGGCACCTTCCCGCGCGTGCTCGGCCACTACTCACGCGACCTCAAACTGTTCCCGCTCGAGGACGCGGTGCGCCGCATGACGTCTTACTCCGCCCAGCGCTTCCACCTCGCCAAGCGCGGCGAGGTGAAGGCCGGCTACTACGCCGACCTCTGCGTGTTCGATCCCGCGACCGTGATCGACACGGCGACGTTCGAGAAGCCGATCTCGCCGGCGGCGGGCATCGACACGGTGCTGTGCAACGGCGCCATCGCGTGGCGCGATGGCAAGGTGGGCGGCGGCCGTGCAGGCCGCGCGCTCAATCTCCAGCAGATGCAGGCTGAGGCGAAGAGCTAGCGCTCTTCGACCACCCTCAACTCTCGTCGCGGCGCGTCCGCTCGGCGCGTTCGTGGCGCTCCTGCGCCTCGACCGACAGGGTGGCGATCGGACGGGCCTCGAGGCGCTTCAGCGCGATCGGCTCGCCGGTCTCCTCGCAAAACCCGTAGGTGCCGTCCTCGATCGTCTTCAGCGCCTGGTCGATCTTGGAGATCAGCTTGCGGAAACGATCGCGGGTGCGCAGCTCGAGCGAGCGATCGGTCTCGGCCGTGGCGCGGTCGGCGAGATCGGGCTGGGCCAGACTCTCTTCCTGCATGTTCTGCAGCGTCTGGTTGGATTCCTCGATCAGCTCGTTCTTCCACTTGAGCAGCTTTTGGCGGAAGTACTCCTGCTGCATCCCATTCATGAACGGTTCGCGGTCCGTCGGCCGATAATTCTGCGGCAACGTAATCGACATCGTCGGCAACTCCACTCGCAGTAACTACTGATCCGCCAGGGGGAAGGCGGACCACCCTAAAAGGCGCGCGGAGTATAGGGACGGTCGGTTGCCCCGCAAGTTCGTTGACGAACCCGGCGAGCCTCTTGTAGTGCGCCGCAGCAAACGACGAAGCGATAAATACGAAGAATCTAGAGACCTATTGTTGCATCGCAGCAAATACTTCACAGCCGATCAGCCGAGCAAAAGCGCGTGAGAGGTCGAAGCAGGCGTCGCTCCCGGCGGCTGCGCCGGCCGCCGCCTCCAGCGACCGGCCCTCGCCCAGGGCGACAACGAAGACCGCCTCGCCCGCGTCGAGCGCCACGAAGGCAGCATCATCGGCCCGGCGCAGCACCAGCAGGCGCGCCGCGCCGCGGGCGAGATCGACTGCCTCGTCCGGAGCGTCCGGCTGGGAGGCCCGCCAGATCTCGTCGATCGGATAGCGCGAACACACGAGCGCGGTTCCGGGCGCGAGCCTCAGCGATAGCGTCGCCAGCCGACCGGCCGGAAGGATGGAAAGTCCCTCGGCCGTGAGGCGAAGCCCTCGCGAACTGTGGAACGCCGCGTTCAACGCCCAGTCGAGCCGCGCCATGTCGGCGAGATAGGGCAGGCCTTGCGCGGGCGCGTGGGCGGCCAGGAAGTCGGCGAAGCCCGCGCCGTATTCGGCCAGCACGGGCTGCGTCGGCGGGTCCTGGGCGGCGAACGCGCGCGCAGCCTGGCGGAAGAAATCCGCGCCGACCAGCGCCTCGACCGTCGGGAAGGTCACCGCCAGTGCGCGTGCGAGACTCGACGCCACATGGTGACGATGGATCGCCAGCCGCTTGCCGGCGCCCGGCGCGTCGCCGATCAGGTCGGCGGCGAAGGCCGCCTGCCAGTCACGCAGCGCGAGCGGCACGGGCATCCTCTTCCGCGAGCAGGCGCTCGGCCCGCCGCGCCTCGTCGAAAAGCACCGCGAGCGCCGGAATATCGGTGTCCCATTCGACCAGGGTCGGGCGCGGACCGAAGCGCCGGACACACTCGGCGAACAACGCCCACACGCCGTCGCTCACGGCGCTGCCATGGTCGTCGATCAGGATCGTCTCGCCGTCGGCCTGGTTCACCGCATGGCCGGCGAGATGAAACTCCGCGATCGCTTCGGCCGGCAGGCCGTCGAGCCAGCTTCCGGGGTCGAGCCCAAGATTGTGCGCGGTGACGTGGATGTTGTTGGCGTCGAGCAGCAGGCTGCAGCCGCTGCGCCGCGCGAGCTCGGCCAGGAATGCGGGCTCCGACAGCGTCGACTGCGCGACGGCGAGATAGCCCGACGGGTTCTCGACCGCGACCGACCGGCCGAGCGCGTCCTGCAGGCGCTGGACGTTGGCGACCACGACTTCCAGCGCCTCCTCGGTGTAGGGCAGCGGCAACAGATCGTTGAAGTAGCGGCCGCCCGAGGTGCTCCACGCCAGATGATCGGAGACCAGCGCCGGCTGCAGGCGCTTCACCAGGGCCGCCACGCGCGCGAGGTGGGCGGTGTCGAGCCCGTCGGCCGAGCCCAGCGACAGGCCCACGGCGTGGATGGAAAAATCGTAGTCGCCGCGCAGCCGCTCGACCGTCGCCAGCGCCGGCGACTCGCAAAGATAGTTCTCGGCGTGAATCTCCAGCAAGCCGGCGGCCGGCCGCTCGCGATCGATCGCGGCCAGATGCGGCGCGCGCAGGCCTACTCCCGCGACCGCCGCCTTCACGGGTTCAGCCCTTCACGACGCCGCCGACGATCTTCTGGCACGTGCCCTTCGGCACCGCGATCCAGGCATCGGTCTGGTTGTCCTTCTTGGCCGTGCCGGCACAGGAGGAATGATCGGTCTGGCAGTCGTTCTGGCCGGCCTTGGCGACGCCGTAGCACTTCTCGACCTTCATCGGCATCTGGGCGGCGGCCGGCAACGCGAGCGCGCTCGCGAGCGCGGCGGCGATGGCGATGCGAGCGGGGGTCATGCGATACTCCATGATGTAACTAGCCTTCATAATACGACAAATTTCCGGCCGGAGCCGCATGCGCGAAACCAAGCCCGCAAACCGCCTGCTGCAGCCCGGCGACTTCGTGCGTCACCCGGCGCGGCCCGACTGGGGCCTCGGCCAGATCCAATCGATGATCGGTTCGCGCATCACCGTCAATTTCGAGAACGCGGGAAAGCTGCTGATTGACGGGACCGTGATCGAACTTGAGCCAGACGCGCCTCGGCGGCCCTGAGCTCGTCAGGGGTATTGATGTTGGCGAACGGCGCGCTGCCGCCCGGCCAGGTCAATTCGGCGTGATGATGGCGCCCGGCGAATTCCTCGACCCGCCGGATGCCCTCCTTCAGGATCGCGCGCCTGAGATCGTCGGCCAGCTTCACCGACCACACGCCCACGGCATGCTCGCGCCGCACCGTCAGCACATCGGGCTCAGGCACGTGCATGTGGCCGCACAGGCGCACCGTGAGGTCGAGCGGCAGGAACGGCACGTCGGCCGGCGCCGTCAGGATCCAGCCGGCGTGCGGATGATGCTTCAGCGCCCATTCCATGCCGGCCAGGATTCCCGCCAGCGGCCCCAGCCGCCGGCCCTCGCGTTTGGCCGCGGCACTGATGTCGCGCGGATCGGGGATCAGCGGCACTTTTAGCGCGCGGTAGCCCGGCGCCGGATCGTTGGTCACCACGACCAAATCCATGACCTGCGGCCGCAGCCTCTCGACCACCCGCGCCACCATCGACTGGCCGCCCAGCTTGCGCAGCGGCTTGGGCACCCCCGCGCCCATGCGCCGCCCCTCGCCCCCGGCCAGGACCACGCCGACCAGGGCGGCGGCCCGAACGGGCCCGGCGACGTCGATTGCGTTGACCACCATGGGCGCACTATGCGAAGCGCTGGGGGACATACAAGGGGAGGAAACGATGGCCCTCAGCGTCGCCAAGGTCGCGAACTGGTTGCACAAGGTCGACAAGGCGCGGGCGGCGGTCGGCTGGTGGCCGGCAGCATTCGCCACCGACGACGAGCGCCTCGCCTACAAGGTGCAGGACGCCTTCCTGAAGAAGCAGGTCGTCAAGCAAGGCCCGCTGGTCGGCTACAAGATCGCGCTGACCTCGCCGCAGATCCTGGCCCAGACCGGCCTCAAGGGCCCGGCCTACGGACCGGTGCGCAAGAAGCGCGTGTTCGAGCACAAGGCGAGCGTGCGCGTCGGCACCTGGACGCGCCTCGGCGTCGAGCTCGAGATCATCCTGTTCGTGAACGCCAACGTTCCCGCCCCCTCGAGAAAAAATGGTGGCAAGCCCTACGACAAGGACTCGATCGCCCAATATGTCGGCGAGGCGCGTGCCGGCTTCGAACTGATCGAGGATCGCGGCGCCGACTACAGCAAGCTGGCGGTCAACCCGCTGATCATGGACGCGGGCTGGAACGGCGGCTCGCTGCTGGCCAAGGCCAACAAGAACTGGCGCGACCTCGACCTCGGCAACCTCGAAGGCTCGATCTCCTTCGACGGCGTTGTCGTGCGCACCGGCCATTCCGGCGACGTGCTCGGCCATTGCTATAACTCGCTCGCGTGGCTGGCCAACAAGCTCGGCGATCACGGCAAGACGCTCAAGAAGGGCATGTTCGTGTCGAGCGGTAGCATGGTCGCGTGCCAGTTCGTGCCGCCCGGCAGCACCGCCACCGGCAAGATCGCGGGCCTGGGCGAGGTCACGCTGAAGTATGCGCTGCCGGCCTGACGGTTTTCACGGTTTATAAACCGTTGAAAGACCGTCATGGCAGCCAAGCCGTTGATTCGATTGGAAACCTGAAAAAGATAAACCGTCCGAAACCGCTGAAAACCGTCGGACGGTGGAGCGCGGTCCGGAGGGGCAAAAGCGACGGCGCGACTGACATGGTGACATCTCCAGGAAGGACGAAGGACTCGCATGATCCTTCACCATAGGCGCGTTCGCGCGAATCACCCATCTTGGTCGTTATCACCGACATAACGTTGATCCGCTTGTACTTTAGCGGGAGCCAACTCGGCGGTTCTAGCGTATCCAGCCGGTCGAACTGAGGGTCGCGTCGGGCCGCAATTGCCGCCACGACAGGCGCCGCACCGCGTCGCGGCCGACCAGCAGCGCGTCGTAGTCGTCGGGAAAAAGCTGCGCGATCGCCGGATCGAGCGCGTTCAGGCCGCCGGTGTAGGCGCCGAACGCCGGCAGGATCAGCCGCTGGCCATTGGTGAGGAAGCAGCGACGGCGCAGGCCGCGTCCGCGCACGGTGAGCGCCGCCACCGGATGGAAGTGTCCCGAGACCTCGCCGCGGTTGAAGCCGAACTGCGCCTCGTGGCGGAAGATCAGCGGCCCGTCCTCGATCTCCTCGGCGACGTCGCCCCAGTCGCCGGGCGGTGGCGCCGGGTCGTGATTGCCGGCGATCCACACGAACTTTGAAAGGCCCGTGAGGCGCTCGATCTCGGCCCGCTCGTCGCCGGGCAGGCGGTCGATGGCGCCGCGATCGTGGAACGAATCGCCCAGGCAAACGACGGTCCGCGGCTGCAGCTGCTCGATCAGCGCCGCCAGAATGGCCAGCGTCTGGCGCGTGTCGTGGCGCGGCAGCAGCTTCAGCGCGTTCACCGCGTAGGACGAGCCCTTCTCGAAATGAAGATCGGCCACCGCGAGCAGCCGCCGCGCCGGCCAGTACAACGCACCGGCCGGCAGCGCGTGCAGCGTCTCGCCGGCGCAGGCGAATTCGAACGGCGTCATCGATGGACGATCCTGCACGCGGCAGGGACGGGCGCGGCTTTTCGGCTCGGGCATCGCATGGCGCGCACGATTGACCGAGTGCCGCCCGTTGCGCAAGGTGCCGCCATGCGCGGACTTGTGAGTTTAGTCGTTGCCGCCGCCACCCTGTTTTCGCCGCAGTTTGCCGCCGCGCAGATGCAGCCGCATCGCGCGGTCTATGCACTGCGGCTCGGCACGGCCGTGAACGCTCCCCGGATCGGCACCGCCGTGCAGGATCTCACCCTCGATTGCGCCGGCTGGCACCTCAAGCGCGACATCTCGACGGAGATCGCGCTCACCTCGTCGTGGAAAATCAGCGTCGCGTCGAAGCTCGAGGCCGACGAGACCGCGAGCGGCAACAGCCTGCGTTACCGCACGGTGCAGACCCAGAACGGCGTCGAGCGCGAGACGCACGGCAAAGTCCAGCGGTCGGGTGGCGAGGTCCGGGCGGAGATCGTCTCGCCGGCCGGCCCGCAGCAGTTGCTGCTGCCGCCACCGACGCTGCTGCCGGTGGCGGCCATCAACTATCTGATCGAGCGGCTCGGCGCGCGCGCCGCGGCCTTCCCGGCGCTCACCTTCGACACGGAGGTGATCAACGATGCTTTCCTGGTCGACGTCACGGAACTGAACGACGGCGACATCCGCGGCCCCCATCCCTCGGACAAGGCGGTGACGCTGCCCCGAACCAAGGCGTGGCCGGTCTTCATGACCTTCACCCGTGGCCGCCAGCAGGACCAGAAGCCGCTTTTCACGGTCAGGGCCGTGGTTTTCGCCAACGGCGTCCTCGACCGGCTGACCGTCGATACCGGCCTGCTGCAGGTCACCGCCGATCTGCAGGCCCTGGAAATGCACAAACAGCCGGTCTGCCCGCGTTCCTGACGCGCTCATAAGGCGCCCCCGGGGCGCGCGATCCAGGCGCCTTACTGCGGCCTCATCCACCCGACCGCCGGCCACGTATCTTGTCTGTAAAAACAAGGTCGTGGGTGGGTTTTGTCGGCTTCTTTGGTCTGGTTTCGCAACGATCTGCGCCTGGCGGACAATCCCGCGCTGATCGCCGGCCTGGGGTCCGGCCGCCCGGTCGTGCCGGTCTACATTTTCGATGAAGAAACGCCCGGCATCCGCCCGCTGGGCGCCGCCGCGCGCTGGTGGCTGCATCAAAGCCTGCAATCCCTCGATGCGTCCCTGAGGTCGCTGGGGTCGCGCCTGATCCTGCGCCGGGGTCCGGCGGAACGGGTGATCGAGGAGGTCTCGGCGGAGTATGGCGCCACCGCGGTCTACTGGAACCGGGCCTACGATCAGGGCGCGCGCGAGCGCGATGCCCGGTTGAAGCAGAGCCTGAACGGACGCGGCGTGGTCGCCGAGGGGCTGAAGGCCAACCTGCTGTACGAACCATGGGAAGTGAAAACCGCCACCGGCGGCCCCTTCAAGGTCTTCACCGCCTTCTGGCGCGCGTGCCGGGACCTGCCGTCGCCGGGCGCCACCCTTCCCGCCCCCAGGGCCCTGCCGACGCCGCCGCTGTGGTCGTCGAGCGACGCGCTGGCCGACTGGGCCCTCATGCCGACGCCCGATTGGGCCGGCGGCCTGCGCGCCACCTGGACGCCTGGCGAGGCCGCGGCCGCCCGGCGCCTGTCGGCCTTCCTCGACACGGCGCTGGCCGACTACCGCCAGGCACGCGACCTGCCGGCGGTTCCCGCGACCTCACGCCTGTCGCCGCATCTGGCCTTCGGCGAGATCAGCCCGCGCCAGATCTGGCGCGCCGCCACGACCCGCGGCATGTCGGCGGCGAGCGAGAAGTTCCTGGCCGAACTCGGCTGGCGCGAGTTCTCATACAACCTGCTCTTCCATCACGGCGATCTCAGCCAGCGCAATTTCCGCCCCGAGTTCGATGCCTTTCCCTGGATCGACGAAGAGGACACGCTCGAGGCCTGGCGGCGCGGCCGCACCGGCTATCCGATCGTCGACGCCGGCCTGCGCGAACTGTGGACCACCGGCTGGATGCACAACCGCGTGCGCATGATCGTGGCCTCGTTCCTCACCAAGGACCTGCTGGTCGACTGGCGCAGCGGCGAGCGCTGGTTCTGGGACACGCTGGTCGACGCCGACCCCGCCAACAACGCCATGGGCTGGCAGTGGGTCGCCGGCAGCGGCGCCGATGCCGCACCCTATTTCCGCGTGTTCAATCCCGTGCTCCAGGGCGAGAGGTTCGATCCGCGCGGCGACTACGTGCGGCGCTGGATCCCCGAGCTGGGCGGCCTGCCGCCCGAGCTGGTCCACAAGCCGTGGCTGGCCGGGACGCCGCTGCCGCCGGAAATCTATCCCGAGCGCATCGTCGACCATGCCACGGCCCGTCAGCGCGCGCTGGTCGCGTTCCGCTCGCTCAAGCAATCCGCCTAGTTTCTTCAAGGATACCCGCGTCATGAAAATTGCCGTCATCGGTGCCGGCGTCGCCGGCCTCGGCGCCGCCTGGTCGCTCAGCCGCCGCCACGACGTCGTGGTCTACGAACGCGAGTCGCGTTTCGGCGGCCACGCCTGCACGGTCGAGGTCGCCACCCCGGACGGCGCGCAGCCGGTCGACATGGGCTTCATCGTCTACAACGAGCGCAACTACCCCAACCTCGTGGCCCTGTTCGACCATCTCGGCGTGCCGACCGAGGAGTCCGACATGTCGTTCGCCGTCAGCCTCGACGGCGGGCGCTACGAATACGCCAGCTCGTACGCCGGCTATCTCGTGCAGCGCCGCAACGTGGTGCGCCCATCGTTCCTGCGCATGACGCGCGACATCCTGCGTTTCAACCGCCTGGCGCCGCAGCTCCTGAGCGCGGCCGAGGACCTCAGCTTCACCATCGGCGACTTCATCGCCCGCGCCCGCCTCAGCAACGCCTTCCGCGACAACTACCTCGTGCCAATGGCGTCCTGCATCTGGTCGACTCCGCTTGGTCGCATGCTCGACTATCCGGCCCAGACCTTCGCCCGCTTCTTCCACAATCACGGCCTGCTGACCGCGGGTACCCAGCTGCGCTGGCGGACCGTGAGCGGCGGCAGCCGCTCCTACGTCGAACGCATCGCCGGCCCCCTGCAAGCCCGCGCCCGCATGGCCACCCCGGCCACGGCGATCCGCCGCCACGCCGGGGGTGTCGAGGTGCGCGACCGGTCGGGCCAGTGGGACCGCTTCGACAACGTCGTGCTGGCCTGCCATGCCGACCAGGCGCTGGCGCTGCTGGGTGACGCCACGCCCCGCGAGCGCGCGCTGCTCGGCAGCTTCGCCTACTCATCGAACGAGGTCTGGCTGCATCGCGATGCCGGGCTGATGCCGCAGCGCCGCGGTGCGTGGGCGAGCTGGAATTATGTTGCCGATCGGCGTGCCGGCGCGTCGAATGTCAGCGTTACCTACTGGATGAATCGCCTGCAGAACCTCGCCAGCGACAGTTCGCTCTTCGTCTCGGTCAACCCCAGCCGCGAACCCGTCGGTGCCCTGCAACACGCCACCTTCGAGCACCCGATGTACGATTCGGCCGCCATCCGCGCGCAGCGCGACCTGCACGAGATCCAGGGCGTGCGGCGCACCTACTTCTGCGGCAGTTACTGCGGCTACGGCTTCCACGAGGACGCGCTGTCCGCCGGCCTCGATGTCGCCGAGCAGATGGGCGCCTTCCGCCCGTGGCGTCGCCCGCAGGAGCACCGTCGCATCGGCGATCCGCCGCGGGTCGTGGCCCACCGGCCAACCGGTAGCCTGCCGCTGCCGGCCGCCGCGCGGATGGCGACGGATACGCCTTGAGCGACACTCTCCATTCGATCGTCGACGCGGTGGTCGTCCATCGCCGCCTGCGTCCGCGCGTCAACGCCTTCCGCTATCGCGTCGCCTATCTCTGCCTCGGTCTCGATGCGCTGGAACGCGCCGCCGGCCGCTGGCTGAAGCTCGACCGGCCGGGCCTCGTGTCGTTCCGCCGCGCCGACCATGGCGGGCGCGACGGCGGCGATCTCCGGGCCTGGCTGCGCGGCGTCCTGGCCGAACGAAGGCTCGGCGAAGCGTGCGACGGCGAGGTCGTGCTGATGACCATGCCGCGGATGCTGGGGTACGTCTTCAACCCGGTGAGCTTCTGGTTCTGCCGCGACCGCGGCGGTGCGTTGCGCGCGGTGCTGTGCGAGGTCAACAACACCTTCGGCGAGACCCACTGCTATCTCGTCCATCACGACGACCGCCGGCCGCTGGAAGCCGACGACTGGCTCGACGGCCGCAAGGTCTTCCACGTCTCGCCGTTCCTTCCCGTCGCCGGCGACTACCGGTTCCGGTTCCGGCTCGACGAGGAGCGCGTGCATGTAGACGTGAACTACCACGACGCCGACGGGCTCATGCTGGCCACCTCGGTGGGCGGCCGCCGCGAGCCGCTGGCCGACCGTACGGTAATGCGCCGTTTCCTCGGAAATCCGACGATGACCCTGGGCGTTGTCGCCCGAATTCACTGGCAGGCCTTGAAACTATGGCGAAAGCGGGCAAGATTTTACCGTAAACCCGCTCCGCCGTCGGAGCTCGTGACCCGTTGACCGAATGACCATTGCTTCGCATTTCGTCCTGAAAGCCCTCACGCGCCTCGCGTCCGGCCGATTGACCCTGCGGCTTCCGGACGGGACGACCCATGTCTTCTGCGGCACCGAGGCCGGGCCGTCGGCCGAGATCGACGTGCGCGACTGGCGCCTCTTCCGCAAGGTGCTGCTCGACGGCGACATCGGCTTCGCCGAAGGCTACATGGACGGCTACTGCGAGTCGCCCGACCTGCCCCGACTGATCGCCGTGCTGGTCGCCAACGACAAGGCGCTGGGCCGCGTCGTGCAACCCAATTTCCTCCACAGCATCGCGCTCAAGCTGCTGCACTGGCGGCGGGACAACTCCCGCGCCGGCTCGAAGCGCAACATCCACGCCCACTACGATCTCGGCAACAGCTTCTATCGCCTGTGGCTCGACCAGACGATGACCTATTCCTCGGCGCTGTTCGCCGGCCAGAAGGGCAAGCCGCTCGAGGCGGCGCAGGCCGACAAGTACGACCGCATCCTCACGCAGCTCGGCGCCAAGCAGGGCGACAGCATCCTGGAAATCGGCTGCGGCTGGGGCGGTTTCGCCGAGACCGCCGCGCGGCGCGGCATGCGGGTCACCGCCGTCACCATCTCCAAGGAGCAGCTCGAGTTCGCGCGCGAGCGCCTGCAGAAGGCCGGCCTCGCTGACCGCGTCGACCTGCAGTTCCGCGACTATCGCGACATCGAGGGCAGCTACGACCACGTCGTCTCGATCGAGATGATCGAAGCGGTCGGCGAGCGCTACTGGCCGGACTATTTCGCCACCCTGAAGCGGCACGTCTCGCCCGGCGGATCGGCGATCGTGCAGGCGATCGTGATCGCCGACGAACTCTTCGAGAGCTATCGCAGCCGCCCCGACTTCATCCAAACCTACATCTTCCCCGGCGGCATGTTGCTGTCGCCCCAACGCATCGCAGAGCAGTGCCACCGCACGGGACTGAAGATCGCCGGATTGTATAGTTTCGGCCTGGACTATGCGCATACGCTGGAGACATGGCTCGGGCGTTTCGACAGTGTTTCCGACCAAGTCGCCACCCTGGGCTTCGACGTGCGATTCCGCCGTATGTGGCGGTATTACCTGGCCTATTGTGCCGCAGGCTTCTCGACCCGGCGCACCGACGTTTTGCAGGCGCACTTCAAGAATATTTAGCTATAACTGTCGGCAACGATAAACGTCGGCCGCCAAGGTACGGCAACAGGAAGGCTTTTTAGCGTGCTTGCAGGTCAGACCGGTAACGGCTCAGCCGCGCCCGTCAAAATTCCATTGCGCCGCCTGGTCGCCTATTCGACCCTGCAGTTGCCCCTGGCGATGACGGCGCTGCCGGTGGTGCTGAACGTCAGCAAATTCTACGGCGAGACGGTGCAGCTCTCGCTCTACGTCATGGGCCTGATCTTCATCTTCGCCCGGGTCCTCGACGCCGTGCAGGACCCGCTGATCGGCATGATCAGCGACCACTTCACCCGCCGCGGTCCGCGCGGCCGGTTGATCTTCGTGGGCATGATGCTGCCGGTGCTGTCCGCCGGCTTCTACATGCTGTTCGTGCCGCCCGCCTTCGTGTTCGGCCATCAGGGCTATATCGCCACCTGGCTGATGGGCTCGCTTCTGCTGGTCCATATCGGATACTCCGGCGTCTCCATCAGCTACCACAGCCACGGCGCGGAGCTGTCGGACGACTACAACGAACGCACGCGCGTCACCGTGGCGCGCGAGGTCTTCGGCCTGCTGGGCATGACCTTCGCGGTGGTGACGCCGATCACGCTCACGAGCTATTTCGGCCAGGTCGGCGGCTACGCCATCCTCGGCCTCGTCTTCATCCCGATCATCCTGGTGTTCTCTGCGCCGACCCTGCTGTGGGCCGGCCCGTCGGTCCATCCGCCGGTCATCCATGCCGAGCGCAACGTCTTCATCACCTTCTTCTCGCCGCTGAAGAACCGCCTGTTCCGGCGGCTCATGCTGCTGTTCATCGTCAACGGCAGCGCGCTCGGCGTCGCGGTCACGGTCATGCTGTTCTATGTCGAGCACGTGCTGATGGAGAGCGAGAGGCAGGCCGGCATCATCCTGCTCGTCTACTTCATCTCAGGCGCCTTGAGCGTGCCGCTGTGGCTGATGCTGTCCAAGCACATGAGCAAGACCTCGGCCTGGTTCGTCGGCATCATTCTGACGGCGGTCGCCATGTCGTGCGCCATGCTCATAGGCCCCGGCGACTTCAAGCTGTTCGTGGCGATCTCGATCGTCACCGGCATCGGCCTCGGCGCCGACTACGGCCTGCCGCCCTCGATCCTGGCCGACGTGATCAACGCCCAGGAGGGCGGCGAAAGCAAGGGCAAGACCGGCAGCTACTTCGGCCTGTGGGCGCTCGCCACCAAGCTGGCGACGGCGATCGGCGCGGCGGGTTCGCTGCCGGTGGCAGCGTTCCTGGGCTTCAATCCGAGGAAGCTCGAATACGGCACGACCGCGCTGGTAGTCGTCTACATCGTGCTGCCGGTGCTGGTGAAGATGTGCGCGGCGCTCATCATCTGGTTCGTGCGCATCGAGCCCGAGCGCGGCTCCGTCCGCCAGGAGTTTCAGCGCCGTCGCGCAGCGGCCTGAAGAGCGGCGGCGTCGATCTCCGTCCACTCCTGCTCGACCGTCCCGGCGGATGCGCTCCGCACCCCCGCCGCGGCGACAAAGCCGTCGAGGATATGCTGCTCGAAGCGCCAACCGTCGTCGGATCCGCAGCCGGCGGCCGCGAAGTGAAGGCGCGGTGGCGCGGTCTCGAACCAGAACGACGCCAGGTCGCGCGACAGGCCCTCGCCGGTCGCCTTGATGAACGCCTCCTTCAGGGTCCATAGCCGCATGAAGCCGCGCGGCCGCTCGGCCAAGGGAAGACCGGCGAGCCACGCCACCTCCTCGGGCCGGAAGTAGCGATCGGCCACGTCGAGATCGACCTTGCGGTCGAACGGCTCGATGTCGAAACCGACATCGGCGTCGGCCTCGGCCAAAACGGCCACGCCCACCGCGCCCTCGGCATGCGATAGGTTGAAGGACACCGGCGCCGGCGCGCCGTCGAGCCGAGCCACCGGCTTGCCGTGGACGCCAGGCGTCCATCGCCAGACCGCAGGATCGACCGACGCCGCCCGGCCGAGCGCGACGCGGACCAGCGCATGCGCGGCGATGTACTGGATGCGGTGGCGGGCGAACGCGAAGCGCGCGGCGGTGGCTTTTTCCGCCTCGTCCAGCAGGTTCGTCCAGGGGGCGACATCGTCGGCGGTCAGGACGCCGATGGGCATCGTCCAGACCTCCAGACGGGGACGCGGCATCAGTCGGCGCCGACGATCGACCGCCTCGTGGCGCGAAAGAACCGGATCAGGAAGATGGCGAAGAGGAACAGCGCCAGCCACTGGCCGGGATGCAGGTCGGGAACGGCGCCGGCTAGATCCTCGATATGCAGCAGCTTGGCGAATGGCCACGAGCCGCCGACCTCCAGCCGGTCGCGGCCCTCGTCAATGTAGGCGGAGAAGCCGATGACGGCGAGCACGATCCAGCCCAGCCGCACCGCCCACGTCGCAACGACCACGCGCACATGGGTGACCCGGTCCATCACGCCATGGATACGCAGGGCCTGCTCGCGCAGGCCTGAGCCGAGCAGCAGCCTGGCGTCACCGGCGACCGAGGAAAATTCCATCATCATCGACTGCAGCCGCTCGAGGCGGCCGCGCAGCGTCGCGCCGCGCCGGGCGCGGTCGCGGAAGTAGGCTTGGCACAGCTTGAGGAAGTCGGCGTTCGGCCACAGCGTCTGGAGCGAGGCGTCGAGCGTGCTGAGCGTGCGGCCGACGCGCATGATGCCCCACGCCAGCGGTACCTGGTGCCTGGCCATCACCTTGGCGATCCGCTCCGACATCGCCGCGATCGAGCGCTCGGCATAGGACGCGCCGCTGAACTGGCCGGCCATTTCCCATTGGCGCATCGCGACGGTCATGTCTCGGCGCAGCGCCGTCGTGTTGGCAAGCGACGCCATGGGCGACATCATCAGCATGATGTCGGCGGCGCGCTCGTAGTCTTTCATGGCAATGGCCGACAGGCTGTCGCGGTACAGCATCCAGAGCCGGCGATCGAGTCGGCCGACGCTGCCGAAGTCGATCAGAGCGAGCCCGTTGTCGGCCAGCATGATCAGGTTGCCGGGATGCAGGTCGCCGTGGAACTGGTTGTCCTCGAGGATCTGGCGCAGCACGCTGACGGCGAGGTCGCGGGCCAAGGTCTTGACGTCGATGCCGTTGCGCAGCTCCCACATGTTCGCGACATCCGGTTCCTCCCGCCGCGCCCGAATGTAGTGCGACATCAGCACGCCCGGCACTTCCTCGATCACCAGGACGCGCTTGCTCGACAGGCTTGAGATCACCCGCGGCACGTAGATCGAGTGCCGGCGCAGGCTCTTGCGCATGTTGCGCAGGTTGACGGCCTCGCGCTCGTAGTTGGTCTCTTCCGTCAGCACCTCGCGCAGCTCGCGCGCGGCATCGCCCAGCCGCAGCCGCTTCCAGATGCCCAGCGTGCGCGAGATCACGACGATGCGATGCAGCAGGCGCAGGTCGCGCTCGAAGCTCGTCGCCACATCGGGACGCATGACCTTGACCACGACCGCGCGGTTGTTCCGCAGCAGGGTCGCACGATGGACCTGGGCGATCGAGGCGGCGGCGAAGGGATGTTCCTCGAAATACGAGAAGGCCGCGCTGATCGGCTTGCCGAGTTCCTCCTCCAGCACCCTCCGCGAGACCTCGATCGGAAAGCCGCGGACCTCGAACTGGAGCTTGGACAGCTCGCGGCACATCTCGACCGACAGGATGTCGGTGCGCAGCGACAGCAGCTGTCCGAGCTTGATCCACATCCCGCTCAGCCGCTCGAACAGCTCGCGCAGGAGGATTGCCTTCTCTTCCTCGCTCGATTGCCGCCGGGTGATCGACCCCCACAGGCCCTTCAGCATGAAGCGGCCGAACTGGCCGACCGTCCACATCATCCGGCCCTGGGACGGCGGCGGCAGGGGATTGAGGACGATCGGCGGGCGGTCGACGTCGCTGGCGATATCGAGCGGGGTCGGAATCTCGTTGTCGAGATCCGGCGGCCATTCACGTTCGGGATTGCGGATGTGGAGAGGGACCGTGCCGAGATGCAGCTTGGCGTCCGCGATACGGGACCGCGACCGCCCCGGGATGTGAACCCGGAGGCCCGTCGTTGTGGTCACGTAGGTGATGGTGCTCTCCCGATCCTGAACCGGCGCCAAACTGCGCCGGCCTTCCGAAGAAGCGCGTTATCTAGTCGTCGTCGTCATCGTCGTCATCGTCGTCGTCATCTTCGTCATCGCGGTCGAAGAAGCCGCCGATGCTCGGCTCCTGCCGGACGACGATCACGACGGTCTGGGCATTCTCGGACAGCACGCCGTTGCCCTGTAGGGCGGCGACCGCATCCTCGACCTTCTCCATCAGGCGGCCTTCGCCGCGACGCAGACGGCGGACTCGCCGGCGCGAATGTTCGCCGAGGTCGATCACGCAGACGATGCCCTTTTCGTCATCGGCACCGGTGCTGGCGGATCCCTTTTTCGTCTCTGTCGTGATACTCATGATGATCTCCCGGGACTGAATTGGAGGGGGCCGGATCAGCGGCGACGGATGACCTTGGCAAAATTCTTGCCGAGGTCCTTGGCCCAGCCGTTGCGGCGACGTCGGCGCGACCGGTCATGGAGTACGAGGTAGCGGCCGAGCGCGCGATATTCCGAGCGCACCAGCTTGCGCAGCCGCTTCTCGAGCGGGCGCATGCGGCGGCTGTCGCGCTTGACGGAGCCGAGCTCCAGCTCGAGCACGCCACGGACGACCTGGCGATCCTTGTCGATCAGGGTGAACTTGAGATCCTCGCTGCTCGACCTCATGCGAATCGTCGGAACGACGTGCTTGAGGCGGTGCGCCGAGGCGCCGACGAGGGTGACGTTTCTCACACCAGGAACCATTCTGACCCGCATCGGCATACCTTCCTTGGTTTTCTCCGGCAAAGCATACGGGCGTTTGGGCCTTTTGGGAAGGCAGGATCAATCCCATGCGGGATTTGGCCGGCGGTCTCAGCCTGGTATGCCACCCCGCGCCGTAACACGGCTGTCGTATGCGCGGACGCATGGCAAACCGTCGGTCAACCCGCGATCCGGTTGACACAACGGAGCATATTGGACACGAAAGGCCCTTAGTAAAAAGAGTGGAGGTTTCGTGCTGGCTCCGTGGCTTGTCTGCCCCATTAGGCGCCCGGAGGCCGCCCTGCGCCTGATCTGCCTGCCGCACGCCGGCGGCGGTGCATCGTCGTTCCATCATCTCGCGGCCCTGCTGCCGAAGGAGATCGAGATGCTGGCGGTACAACTTCCGGGCCGCGAATCGCGCCTCGCCGAGGCGCCGCTCACGCGAATGGGCGCATTGATCGACGCATTGTCAAAAGGCATAAACGGATGGCTGGAGAAACCTTACTCTCTGTTTGGTCACAGCATGGGTGCCTTGATCGCCTTCGAACTCGGCCGTGAACTTCGCCGGCGCGGATTGCCGCTGCCGCGAGCCACGGTCGTGTCGGGCCGGCGCTCGCCCACGGTGCCCAATTCGGAGAGTCCCCTGCATCTGCTGCCCGACGACGCCTTCGTGGACGCGCTGGTCGAGCGCTACGACGCGATCCCCAAGGTGATCCGCGACGAACCCGAGCTGATGGCGCTGTTCATGCCGGTCCTGAAAGCCGACTTCGAGATCTTCGAGACACACCGCTACGTCAAGGAAGCGCCTCTCGCCTCGGCGCTCGGCATTTACGGCGGCCGCGCCGATCCGCAGACACGCCAGATGGACGATTGGGCAGGGCTGTACGAGGGCCCGTCCCGCAAGCGCCTGTTCGATGGCGGCCACTTCTATCTTGCCGATCAGCGCCGGGCGCTCGCCGACGCGCTGGCCGAGGACGTGCTGGCTGCCGTCCCGGCCCAGTAGGCCGTTGCCATGTCCGCCCCGCAAGCACACGACGCCGGTAAAACGTCTGCGTGGCTGCGCGAGCTCCTGGCGGACCGGCTGGGCATCGCCGCCGACGCGATCGCTCCCGATGCGCGTCTCCATCGCTATGGCCTGACCTCCCTCACCGCCGCGTCGATCGTCGCCGCCATCGCGGAGAGGACCGGCCGCACGCTGGCGCCGACGCTGATCTGGGATTACCCGACGCTCGACCGGCTGGCCGGTTTCCTCGATGGCCGCGCCGACGCCGAGGCGCATGCCGCCATGGCGCCGCTGGCGGCCGACGATCCAATCGCCATCGTCGGCATGGCCTGCCGGCTGCCCGGCGCGGAGTCGCTCGACGCGTTCTGGCGGATGCTGGGGGCGGAGACCGACGCGATCCGCGAGGTCCCGGCCGCGCGCTGGCCGATCGACCAGCTCTACGATCCCGATCCGCTGGCGCCCGGCCGCATGGCCACGCGCTGGGGCGGCTTCCTTGACCGCGTCGACGAATTCGACGCCGGCTTCTTCGGCATGTCGCCGCGCGAGGCGGCCCAGGCCGATCCGCAGCAGCGCCTCGCCCTCGAACTCGCCTGGGAGTCGCTGGAGGACGCCGCGATCCGTCCGAGCGGCTTGCTCGGCAGCCGCACCGGCGTTTTCCTGGGCGCGATGTGGAGCGACTATGCGCGGCTGCTGACCGATCGCGACGGCATTGCCCAGCACACGGCGACCGGCCAGGACATCAGCATCATCAGCGCGCGCATCGCCTATACGCTGGGCCTCGAAGGGCCCGCGCTCACGATCGACACAGCCTGTTCCTCCGCGCTGGTCGCCGTCCACCAGGCCTGCCAGAGCCTGCGCATCGGCGAAACGACAATGGCGCTGGCCGGCGGCGTGCATCTGCTGCTGGCGCCCGAGAGCAGCATCGCCATGACCAAGTTCGGCGCCATGGCGCCGGACGGCCGCTGCAAGGCCTTCGACTCGCGGGCGAACGGCTACGTCCGCGGCGAGGGCGGCGGCGTCGTCGTGCTGAAGCCGCTCAGCGCCGCGCGCGCCGACGGCGATCGCGTCTATGCCGTGATCCGCGGCAGCGCGATGAACAACGACGGCCCCAGCAACGGCCTGACCGCGCCCAATCCCGCCGCGCAACGCGGCATGCTACGCGACGCGCTCGATGCCGCCCGCGTCCATCCGCACGAAGTCGACTATGTCGAGGCGCACGGTACCGGCACCGCGCTCGGCGATCCGATCGAGGCCAATGCGTTGGCCGCTATTCTGTGCCGCGACCGGCCGGACGGCCGCCCGCTGCGCATCGGTTCGGTCAAGACCAACATCGGCCATCTCGAGGCGGCGGCAGGAGCGGCCGGCCTGATCAAGCTGGCCCTCGCCCTGCGCCATCGCTGGATCCCGGCCAGCCTTCACTTCCAGGCGCCGAACCCTGCGATCGACTTCGCCGCCGCGCACCTCGAGGTACAGGCGAAGGGCGCGCCCTGGCCGACGGCGACCGAGCTGCCGATCGCCGGCGTCAGCTCCTTCGGCTTCGGCGGTACGAATTGCCACGTGCTGTTGCAGGCAGTCCCCGCTGCGCCGGTCGCGACGTCGGCGGGATCGGCGCAGCCGGTCTTCGTGTTCTCCGGCAACGGCGGCAACTGGGCCGGCATGGCGCGCGGGCTGATGCAGGAGCCGGTTTTCGCCGCGACCCTGCAGGACTGCGACCGCATCCTCACCGGGTTGGGCTATCCCGCCTCTGTGCTTGCAGTGCTGGAGTCCGCGCAGGTGAGCGACGTGGCGCTGGGCCAGCCGGCGTTGTGCGCTTTCCAGCTGGCGCTGGCCGACCTGCTGAAATCGTGGGGCGTCGTGCCCTCGGCCGTGATCGGCCACAGCGTCGGCGAAGCGGCGGCCGCTGTCGTCGCGGGGGCCCTGTCGCGCGACGATGGGCTGCGGCTGGTCGTCGAACGCAGCCGCCTGCAGGCCGAGGTCGCGGGCCACGGCGGCATGGCGCTCGCCGGCGCGCCGGCCGACTCCGTGCGCCGCCATCTGCCGGCCGGCGTCGTGATCGCGGGCGAGAACGGGCCGCGCGCGACGCTGCTCGCCGGCACCAGGGACGCGATCAACGCCGCCTGCGCCGCACTCGATACCGCCGGCATCGCCAGCCTGCCGATCGACGTGCCCGTGGCCTACCACAGTCCGCAGATGGATCCGTTGCAACCCATGTTGCGCCAACGCCTGGCGATGCTGACCTCTGCCGCGACCGCCACACCGATGGTCTCGACCGTCACGGGTGCCTGGATTGACGGCGCATCGCTCGACGCCGACTATTGGGCACACAACCTGCGCGAACCGGTGCGCTTCCGCCAGGGCGTCGCCACCTTGGTCGAGGCCGGCCATCGCGCTTTCCTCGAACTGGCGCCGCATCCGCTGCTGGCACCGCAGCTTCGCCAGATGGCCGCGGGCGCAACCGTGGTCTCGCCGATCCGGCGCGATGCCGCCACGCCCGATGCCGCGCGGACGACACTCGCGCCGCTCCTGCAGGCGACGACGGCCGAGGCCGGGCCGCGCCTGCTGGTCTTGTCGGCGCGGTCGCCTGCCGCCCTCGACGCGCTCGCCAGGCGCTGGGCGGAGCGCTTGCCTGCGGACTGGGCCGCGCTCTGCCACACCGCGCTGGTCGGCCGCGAACGCTTCGAGCATCGCCTGGCCGTGCACGCCGTCGACGGCGAGACGGCCAAGGACCGCCTGCTGTCCGGCGACTACCGGCGCGGCAAGGCCGCCACCAACGCCACCCCCTCCTTCGATTCCCAGCGCGCTGTCGGTGAAACCGACGAGGCCTGGCTCGATCGGTGCGCCGCGGCGTTCGTCGCCGGCGCCGAGGTCGATGCGACGGCTTTCGGCTCTGCGCCGGTCGCGCGCGCACCGACTTATCCTTTCGAGCGCGAACGCCATTGGCTGGGCGGCACCGACAGCGGCCTGTCGTACGAAGTCGCCTGGGAGCCGGTCGCCCTTCCCGACGCGACGTCGCACGCACGCTGGCCCGATGTCGCGGTCGCCGGCGATCCCGCCGACGCCGGCCTCGACGTCGAAGCCGTGGCCTTTGCTCGCGCTGCAATGGCTGCCGTGCCGGCCGCCGACGTCCTTCCGCGCCACCGCGCGCTGATCGAACGGCTCGCGACCTGGCAACCTCTCCCCGGTCCCGCCGCGGCGCCCGGCCCGGCGCGCGATCTCCTGCGCCGCGTCGGCGAGGCACTTCCCGCGCTGCTCACCGGCGAGGCCGACCCGCTCGAAATCCTGTTCCCCGGCGGCGACATCGCGCGAACCGCGCCGGTCTATGCCGCCGCGCCCTTTGCCGCCGCGCAGAAGGCGCTGGCGGATATCCTCGGCAAGGTGGCCGGCGAGCGCGGCCTCAACGTGCTCGAGCTGGGCGCCGGCACCGGTGCGCTGACGGCGCAGCTCCTGCCCGTGCTTCCCGCCGGCAGCACGCTGGTGTGCAGCGACGTGTCGATGGCGTTCCTCGCCACCTTGCGCCAGCGCTTTCCGGACTCGACGGCGTTGCGTACGGCGGAGTTCGACCTCGATCGTCCGGCCGGTCAGGAAGGCCCCTTCGACGCCATCGTCGCAGCCAACGTCGTGCATGCCGCCGCGCCGTTCGGCGCTGTGCTCGCCGCCTTGCGCAAGCGCCTGGCGCCCGGCGGCATCCTGGGACTCGTCGAGCTGGTGCGGGCGCCGCGCTGGATCGATCTCGTCTTCGGCATCACCGACGGCTGGTGGCGCTTCCGTGGCGATCCCGCGCGTCCGGACCATGCGCTGCTCGACCGGGCGGCATGGCGCACGGCGCTCGCCGCCGCGGGCTTCACCGACATCGACATCCGCTCTGACAACGACGCGCACGCCGTGATCCTCGCCCGGGCGCCCCCGGTCGAACGCCTGTGGCAGGCGGACGACCGGCCGGCGGCCGCGCAAGTCGACGAACTCGTCGCCCTGGCCGCCGATCCCGCCGCCGACGCCGCACCGCTGGCGATCGTGCATGGCGACAGCGTCGCCCACGCCGCCGTTGCCGGCGCGACCCGCGCGCTGATGCTCGACCACCCCCATCGCATCGCCCGATCGGTCGAGCTTGCGGATACGAGCGAAGAGTCGGTCGCGACGCTTCACAGGGTACTCGATGCAAATATCCTGGGCTTCCTGGCGGGCGAAGAGCAGTTCCGGGTGCAAAAAGGAGTGCTGCAGGTCGCGCGACTGGCGCGCACGACGGCTGCAGGGGCCGAACCCACGATCTCGCCACACCTTATATACGTCGTCGCCGGAGGCTTCGGCCGCCTCGGCCGGGCTTTCGCGCGGTTCCTTATCGATCGCGGCGCGCGTCACCTTCTTCTTGTCGGCCGGTCAGCCCCGTCGCCCGAGCAACTCTCCGCCCTGCAGCACGGCGATGTCCTGCCGCGCGGACTCGCCCTCGACCTGACGGCGCCCGGTGCGGCGGCCACCTTGCGCGCGGCCTTCGACCGGCCATTGGGCGGCATGATCCACGCCGCCGGTTTGGCCGATGGCCCCACGGCTGCCGTGCTCGCCGCCAAGCTCGACGTCGCCGCCACCCTCGAGCGCGCGGCAGACGGCCAGAGCCCGGCCTTTCTCCTGCTATTCTCGTCGGCGGGCGGCGTCTGGGGATCGAGCGGACATGCGGCCTATGCCGCCGCCAACCGCGCGCTCGACCGCTGGGCCGAGCAGGCACGCCGGCGCGGCTTTCCCGCCACGGCCATCGCCTTCGGTCGCTTCGAGGAGCCCGGTCTTCTTTCGCCTGCCGAGGACGCGGCCCTCGACAAATCGGGTTTGCGCGCCATGCGCCCGGCCCAGGCTTTTGCCGCCGCGCTGCAGGCCGCGGGCGAAGGCGTCGCCAACCGCGTGATCGCCTCGGTCGACTGGCCGCAGTTCCGCGCGACCTTCGAGGCCCGCCGCCGCCGGCATCTCTTCGATCGTGTGGCGCCTGACCGGCAACCGGCCGCCATCGGCAGCACGCATGCGCGCGTCCCGGCCGCACCGGTCCGTCTCGACCGCGCCGGTCTTGCCGCACTGGTGGCCGAGTTGCTGGGCCATGCCGATCCCGCGCGTATCGATCCGGACAGGGGCCTGTTCGAACAGGGGATGGACTCGCTGCTGGCCGTCAGCTTCCGGCGCCGGCTCGAGGACGCCGCCGGCGTGCCCGTGCCGGCCGCCATCATGTTCGCGCACCCGACGCTCAACCTGCTGGCCGGTTGGCTGGCCGGCGTCGCGCGCGTCGTGCCCGCGGCGACGGGGCCAGCGACGGCCTCGGCCGAGCCGATCGCCATCGTCGGCATGGGCTGCCGCTTCGCCGGCGGCGCGGACACGCCGGCGGCCTATCTCGCGCGCCTGATGACCGGCCTCGATGCCGTCGGCAGCGTTCCCGAGACGCGTCCGACCGCAGCCCTGTGGCAAACGGCGCCTCTCGCCGCCCGACGCGCCGGCTTCCTCGACGGCGTCGAACGCTTCGCCGCCGCCTTCTTCGGCATCAGCCCGCGCGAGGCCGTCCAGCTCGATCCGCAACAGCGCCTGCTGCTCGAAGTCGCGTGGCACGCGTTGGAGAACGCCCGCATCGCGCCGGCGAGCCTGAACGGCAAGCGTGCCGGCGTCTTCGTCGGCGCCACCGGCAGCGACTATGCGGGACTGGCGCGCGCGCGCGGCGGAGCCGCACTCGACGCCCACAGCCTCACCGGCCAACCGAGCAACACCCTGGCCGGGCGCCTCGCCTATCAATTCGGCCTGCACGGACCGGCGATGACGGTCGACACGGCCTGTTCGTCGTCGCTCGTGGCCTTGCACCTGGCCGTGCGGGCGCTGCGCAGCGGCGAAGCCGATCTGGCGCTGGCCGGTGGCGTCAACCTGCTGCTGACGCCTGACACGTCGCTCATGCTGACCAAGGCAGGCCTGCTGGCGGCCGACGGCCGCTGCAAGGTCTTCGACGCGGCGGCAAACGGCTATGTGCGCGGCGAAGGCTGCGGCGTCGTCGTGCTGAAGCGCTTGAGCGAAGCCCGGCGCGATGGCGATCGCGTGCTGGCGACGATCCGCGGCAGCGCGCTCAACCACGATGGTCGCAGCAGCAGCTTCACCGCCCCGAATGGTGCCGCCCAGGCTGCCGTCATCCGCGACGCGCTGGCCGACGCCGGTCTCGCGGCCGACACCATCGACTGCATCGAGGCGCACGGCACTGGCACCGAGCTCGGCGATCCGATCGAGCTCGACGCGCTCACCGAAGTGTTCGCCGGCCACACGCGCCGCCTGCCCGTCGGCTCGGTGAAGGCCATGATCGGCCACACCGAGGCCGCCGCCGGCATCGCCGCCGTGATCAAGATGGTGCTCTGCCTGCGCGCCGGCGCCTTGCCGCCGCAGCCGCATTTCGTGCGCCGCAATCCGCACGCCCGCACCGACAGCGTAGTCGACGTGGCGACCGGCGGCCCGCTGCCGGCGGCCGCGCGCTTTGCCGGCGTCAGCGCCTTCGGCGCCAGCGGCACCAACGCCCACGTCGTGATCGACCGCGGCGCGGAGATGCCGCTCGCCGGCGACGAACCACCGCTGACACCGTTCGACCGCGAGGCTTTCTGGCTGCCCGACGCCGCGACCACGACGAGCGCGCGCCATCCGACCTTGGGCGAACCGCATCGATCCGCGCGCTCGGGCGAAACCGTGTGGCAGATGCGCCTTGGCGCCGACGCCGAGTGGCTGGGCGATCACATGGTCGAACAGTTCGTGCTCATGCCCGCCGCCGGCTTTCTCGACATGGCTCGCCGGGCCGGCATCGGCGCTCTGATCGACGTCGAATTCCGGGCCGCGCTCGATATCCCGCCAAACGGCATCGACGTGCAGCTCGTCCAGGATCGGCAGGGCTCGCTCACGCTCTACGCCGCGCGCGGCGAAGATTGGACGGAGATTGCGACGGCGCGCATCGACCCGTCGCCGGAGCCTGCTCCGCCGATCGAGCCGGCGCAGAACGCTCCGCCGGTCGCCGGCAGTGACATCGAGTTCGAGCTTTCCCGGCGCGGGTTTGGCTTCGGCCCCTCCTACCGGCTGATCGAGAGCCTGTCGCGTACCGCCACCGTTGCCGACGCCCGGCTCCGCGCCGCCGCCGAGGTCGATCCGCCGACCATCGATGCGGCGCTGCAGACCCTGACGTCGTTGCTGCCGCCCGGCGAGGCGCCGTTGTTGCCTGCGCGGATCGGCCGTGTCGTGTTCACCGCCACGTCATCGCCGGCGACGATGGCACGGGCTCGCCTTGTCGCTTCCGCCGAGGGACGCGCTTCTGGTCATGCCATGCTCAGCGACCGCGACGGCGCGACGGTGCTGGCGTTGCACGACGTCGAACTGCGCGCCGCCCATGCCGAGCCCGGCGCCTGGTTCCACGATCTCCTGTGGCGGCCCGCTGCGGCGCCCCCCGAGGAGATGATCGGGCGCTGGCATGCGATCGGTCCCGGCGCCGCGTCGCTCGGCACGGCGAGCCACGACGAGACTGGCACCGCGACGATCCCGCCGTGCGACGGCATCGTCGATCTCCGCCCCCTGGCGGAGACCGATCCCGCCACCTGCATCGCCTCAACCTCGGCCCTGGTCCGCGAGGCCGCGACGCACCTGCCCCGGCCGAGACTTCTCCTGGTCAGTCGCGGCGCCAGCACGGCGCCGCCAGTCCTCGCCCACGCAACGGCCGCCGCGTCGGTCCTGATGGGCTTGCAGCCCGTGATCGATGCCGAGCATCCCGATCTGCGCTGCCGCTGGATCGATCTCGATTCCGACGAGATCACTATGACAAAGCGGCTGGCCGGCGCGCCCGGGCGCTACGCGATCCGCCAGGGTCGGTTGCTCACGCCCGAGATCGTCAAGGCTCCGCCGATTCCTGCCGGCGCGATCCGGCTCATGCCCGGGCCAGACCGCAGCTTCGCCGACCTGCAGTTCCTGCCGTTGACGGCAGAGGCGCCGGGCGCAGGCGAAGTGCTGATCGCCGTCAGCGCCGCCGGCCTCAACTTCAAGGACGTGCTTTCGATCCTGGGACGCACCGCCGACACCAAGACGGCGCTCGGCCTCGAATGCGCGGGTACGATCGTGGCAGTCGGTCCTGGCGTGCGCGACCTCGCCGTCGGCGATGCCGTGCTGGCCTTCGGTCCCGGCGCGCTCGCCAGCGAAGTCACCCTGCCGGCGAACCGCGTCGTGCGCCGGCCCAAAGGCCTCGGTGCCGACGTCGCGGCCAGCCTGCCGGTCGCCTGCCTCACGGCCTGGCACGGGTTGCACGACATCGCGGCGATCGAGCCCGGCATGTGCGTGCTGGTACATGCGGGCGCGGGCGGCGTCGGCAGCATGGCGACGGCGATCGCGCGGCTTGCCGGCGCGCGCGTGTTCGCCACCGCCAGTGCCGGCAAGGAACAGGCAGCACTTCGCGCCGGCGCCGAAGCCGTGGGCGATTCGCGCTCGCCCGGCTTCGCCGACGCCGCACGCCGATGGGCCGGCGCCGACGGCTTCGACATCGTGCTGAATGCGCTCGGCCCCGAGATCGCGGCGGCCTCCGCCGCCCTGCTGAAACGCGGCGGCATCTTCCTCGAGATCGGCAATGCGCCCGCGCCCGCCGGTGGCGGCCGGCACGTCGCTTACGACCTCGATGGACCGATGCGCGCCGATCCGGCGTGGTTCGCCGACCGGATGGCTAAGATTCTGACACTGATCGCCGATGGCCGCCTTGCACCGCCGCGCCGCACGGTCCTGCCACTCGCCCAGGCCGAGGAGGCGCTGCAGGCGCTGGGCCAGGGCCGCACGGTCGGCAAGCTCGTGCTGCGCTTGCCGGCCGAGCCTGTCCTCCGCGCCGACGCCACCTACATCGTGACCGGCGGCACCGGCGGTGTCGGCCGCGCGCTCGCGGGCTGGCTGGCCGACAAGGGCGCCGGCCGCGTCGTGCTGGCGGCGCGTCATGCCGCCCCCGACGCGGACGCGCGCCTGGAGACGGTGGCGCTCGACGTCACCGACGGCAACGCCGTCGCAGCGCTTTTTGCGCGCCTACCCAATGTCAGAGGCGTGATCCATGCCGCGGGCGTCGTCAGCGACAGCACGCTAGCGCTCATCGAGCCGGCGCGCATCGCCCAGGTGCTGGCGCCCAAGGTCGGCGGCGCGCGCCATCTCGATGCGGTGACGCGCAGCCTCGATCTCGATTTCTTCGTACTGGTCTCGTCCACGGCGGGAAGCCTCGCCGCCCCCGGGCAGGCCGCCTACGCCGGCGCCAATGCCTGGCTCGACGCGCTGGCGGCCGTGCGCCGCGCCGCCGGACTGCCGGCCTCCGCTATCGCCTTCGGCCCGTGGGCCACCGGCATGTACGCCGCCCTCAACGCCGCCCAGCGCGCACGCCTGGAGCGCGACGGGTTCCGGCCGATGGCGCCGCGCCGCGCCGCCGTCGCCTTCGCACGCGTCCTGGCCGACGACACGGTTCATCGCCTGGTCATGGATCGCGCCGGTGTCGCGGCCGCGCGCACATCCGCCGCCGACGGAGCCGCGCGCACCGCACTGCTCGTCGTGCCGCCGGCCGACCGCCGGGCGTTCCTGCAAGCCGACCTCGAACGGCGGTTGATCACTCTGCTGGGATTCCCGGCCGGCACCAGGATCGGCGCGACGCGCGCGCTGCGCGACCTCGGCCTCGACTCGCTGCTGTCAGTCAGCCTGCGCAACGAGCTGACGGCCGGATACAGCCTCGATCTGCAAGCGACGGTGGTGTTCGACCATCCGACGCTGGCGGCACTCGCCGTACATCTGCTGCAGTTGATCGAGCCACCGGCGCCCGCCCGCCCCGACACCGACGGCGCGCTCGACGATCTCGACGAGGCAGCCCTAGCCACCCTGGTCGAGCGCGAACTGGCGGCGACGCCATGAGTGCAGCACCTCCCGTCGATCCCAAGGACGTGCTGCGCCGGGCGTTGATCGAGATCCGTGGCCTCAAGGAGAAGCTTGCCGCCGCCGAACGCGGTACCGCCGCCGAGCCGATCGCGGTCGTCGGCATGGGCTGCCGTTTCGCCGGCGGCATCGATTCGCCTCAATCGTTCTGGCGCGCGCTCACCGAGGGTCGTGACGCGATCGGCCCGCGCCCCGCCGGACGCTGGCCCTCGACCGACACCGCGCCGCGCGCCGGCGGCTTCCTGGCCGACGTCGAAGGCTTCGACGCGCGCTTCTTCGAGATCGCGCCGCGCGAGGCCGGCGCGATGGACCCGCAGCATCGCCTGCTGCTCGAAGTGGCGTGGGAGGCGCTGGAGCATGCCGCGATCGATCCGCACGCGCTTGCCGGCAGCCGCACCGGCGTCTTCGTCGGCCTCGCCACCAACGATTACGCCCGCCGCGTGCCGGCCGATGCGCTCGACCGCTACTTCGGCGTCGGCAGCAGCCCTGCGGTCGCCTCGGGCCGCATCGCCTACCTGCTCGACCTGCGCGGATCCTGCATCACACTCGACACGGCCTGCTCCTCCTCGCTGGTCGCCGTGCACTATGCGATGCGCGCGCTGCGCGACCGCGACTGCGACGCGGCACTAGCCGGCGGTGTCAGCCTGATGCTGGGACCCGAGCTCGGCGACAGCTTCGCGGCCTCGGGCATGCTGGCGGCGGACGGGCGCTGCAAGACTTTCGACGCGAGCGCGGACGGCTACGGACGCGGCGAAGGCGCGGGCGTCGTGGTGCTGCGCCGGCTGTCCGACGCGCAACGCGACGGCGACCGTATCATGGCGGTGCTGCGCGGCAGCGCCGTCAATCAGGATGGCCGCAGCGCCGGCCTCACCGCGCCCAATGGCCCCGCGCAAACCGCGTTGATCAAGTCGGCATTGGCGTCAGCCGGCCTCGCGCCGGACGACATCGACTATGTCGAGGCCCACGGCACCGGCACGCCGCTCGGCGATCCGATCGAGTGGCATGCGCTGGCCGCCGCCTTCGCCGGCCGCACCCGCCCGCTGTGGATCGGTGCCGCGAAGACCAACATCGGCCACACCGAGGCGGCCTCGGGCATCGCCGGGCTGATCAAGACGGTGCTGGCACTCGGCGCCGACTGCATTCCGCCCAGCCTCCACTTCGGCCGGCGCAATCCCGCGATCAGTGCCGGCACAACGCCGATGGAAGTGCCGACGGCACCGACACCGGGCCTGCGCCGCGCCGGCGTCAGCGCCTTCGGATTCTCCGGCACCAACGCGCATGTCGTGCTCGAAGCCGCACCGCCTACACCGCCCATCGCCACCAGAGGTGACGGCCTGCTGTTCCTGTCGGCGCAGGATCCCCGGGCCTTGCGCGCCCTCGCTGCACGTTATGCGGACGCCTTCGCAAACGACCTCGACTTCGCCGCCGCCTGCCACACCGCCGCGGTCGGCCGCGCCAAGCTCGCGTGGTGGATCGCCGTGCGCTCGCCGTCGGAGCTTGCGCAGGCAGAGCCTTCGAACGCCCCGCCGCCCAGGCTCGGCCCGAGCGCCGGCCAGCGCGTGGCGCTGCCGACTTATCCGTTTCAGCGAGAACGCTTCCCGTTGCCCGGCGCGGCGGCGGCTGAACGCCTGATGGCACCCGACGATCCGCTGCTGGCCGACACCGACGGCCTGGCCCATCTCGGCGTGCTGCTCACCTTGCTGGGAGACGCGCCCGGGCTCTCCGAGCTCGCCTTCCCCTCGCCGCTCGCCGTCAGCACGCCGCGTCACTTGCGCATCGTGCGCGAGGACGGGCGCATCGCCCTCGAAAGCCGGACCGATACAGACGCCGAATGGACGGCCCATCTTACGGCGGCGGTGTCCGAGCCTTCTTCCGGTTTCACCGCACCCGCATTGCCGGTCCCGAGCATGTCGGCGACGCATCTCTATGAACGCATCGCCGCGCTGGGCTTCCACTACGGCGAGGCGGCGCGTTGCCTCGGCACGATCTCCGTCGCTGGCGACGTCGCGGCCGGAACGCTGAACGCCAACGATGGTCCCGGTGTCGTCGAGGCCGCGGCCCAGCTCGCCTACGCGCTGCTGCCGGATGAGGCGCCCCCGGCGATGCTGGCCTCTGTTCAACGCCTGACGCGCGCTTCGGGCGGCGCGCCGGCAACGGCGTGGCTGCACCGCACCGGCAGCACGGCCGATGGCGGCCTGCGCGCCGATCTCGGCATCAACGACGGCGACGGCAGTGCCTTGTTGCTACTCGAGGGCGCAAGCTTCGCACCCCTGCCGAATTCGGCGCGGCGCTGGAGCCGGATCGTGGCATGGCCCGAAGTGCCAGCGGCGACGTCCATCGCGACCGATCCGATACCGATCGTCTGGCGCGCGCCGGACGGCACTGCCGCGAATCTTTGCGTTGCCTTGCTCGACAAACTTCGTACCATCGGCGCGGGCCGCCTGCGCATCGTGACCCGCGGCGCGCAGGTGACCGGCAGCGAGGCGGCCTCGCCTGCGCTGGCGCAAGCGGCGTTGTGGGGCATGGCCCAGGCGATCGTGGCCGAGCGTCCCGAACTGCGCTGCCGCCTGATCGATCTCGATCCCGATCTGCCGTTCGACGTCCAGGACGCCGCCCTCGCCGCCGAGGCCGCGGCCGACGACGAGCCCGCCGTTGCCTTGCGCGCCGGCCGACGGCTTGCCCGACGCCTCGAGGCACCGCCGCACGTCTTGCCGGGCCAGGACGTCGCCGTGCTCGCGAAGCCCGGCGCCGTCGTCTGGGAAAAGCGGCCGCCGGTCACACCGGGTCCGGGCATGGTCCGCATCGACGTGACGGCGGCGGGTCTCACTTTTCGCGACCGGCTCCTGTTCAACGGCATGGCGCCGCAGGCCAGTGGCCTCGGCTGCGACTGTGCCGGCCTCGTCGCTGAAGTCGGAGCCGGCGTTACGGCGTTCCACATCGGCGATCGGGTCGTTGCGCTGGCCGACTCGCCGATTGCCGACAGCGTCACCGTGGCCGTCGACAGCGTAGCGCCCACGCCCTCGACCGATCTTCTCGATGCCGCGACCATGCCGGTGCCCTATCTCACCGCGCTGGCCGGGCTCGGCGCGATTGGGCCGCAGGACCGCGTACTGATCCACCAGGCCGCCAGCGCCACCGGCCTGGCCGCGCTGGCCATCGCGCGCCGCGCCGGTGCCCGGGTGATCGTCACCGCGAGCCGCAAGCGCCAGCCGTATTTCTCGCCGGGCGATGTCGAGCGCGTGCTCGACAGCCGCGATCCCGCGAGCTGGGCGGGCACGCTCGCCGGCGTCACCGTGGCCTTCGGCGCCTTCGATCTGGCCGCGCTGGCGCATCTCAAGGGCATGCGCGTGGTCAACCTCGGCAAGCAGGCGGCCGATCACTTCGATCTCGACAAGGTGCCGGCCGCCGACAAGCGCCGGCTGCTGGACGAGCTCGCCGCCCTGCCACCGCTGCCGCGCCGCGTCGTGCCGCGGACATCGCTCGGCGAGGCGCTGGCAAGCGAGGGACCGCTCGCCGGACGCGCCATCGTGCAGATGCGCGAGCCGCCGCCGGCGCGCATCGAGCGCGGCGCCAGCTATATCGTCACCGGCGCCGCCGGCGCGCTGGGCGGCATGATCGCAGCCTGGCTGCGCCAGTCGGGCGCGATCGTCTGCCACCTCGACCGAAAGCCGGTCGTCGTCGCGGCACCGCATTTCTCGATCGTGGCAGACGCCGGCGACGAAGGGGCGATGACGACGCTGTTCGATCGCATCGCCGGCAGCGGCTCGGCCTTGCGCGGCGTCTTCCATTGCGCGGCGATCGTCGACGACGATCGGCTGGACCAGCAGACGGCCGCGCGTCTGGCGTCGGTGATCGCGGCCAAGGTCGATGGCGCGCTGGTGCTCGATCGCCTGACGTGCACGCTGCGGCTCGACCACTTCGTGTTGTTCGCCTCGATCGTCGGCGTCGTGCCCTCGGCGCGACAGGCCGGATACGCCGCCGCCAACGCCGTGCTCGACCAGCTCGCCCACGCGCGACGTCGCAAAGGCCTGCCCGGCCTCAGCCTCGATTGGGGCCCTTGGAACGCCGGCATCGGTCGCGCGATGGGCGTGCGCGCGGCGGAATCCTGGCAGGGCCACGGCGTCACGCCGATCCTGCCGGCGATGGGATTGCGCGCAATGCCCGCGCTGCTGGCCGCGCCCGAGGCGCAGCGCATCGTGGCCGACAGGCTGTGGGATCGTGCCGGCACCGAGCGCGCGCAACCCGGCAACGTGAAGCCCACAGGCCCCCTCAATGCCGGCCCGCCGACCGTCGAGCGCCTTCAGGCTATACTGGCGCGGCTGCTTGGCGTGCGCGAACCGACCACGCTCGATCCCGACACGCCGCTGATGTCGTTCGGCCTCGATTCGCTGATCGCCGTCGAATTCGCCAGAGCGCTCGGCCGGGAATATGGCCGGCCCGTCGCGCCGGACTTCGCCTACAGCCATCCGACGCTCACCGATGCGGTCGCGGGCCTGGCGACGCGGCGCCAGGTGGCGGCCAGGCCTGCGGGCTTTTCATTGCTGGCGCCGCGCTGGACCAGCCTCGGCATCGCCCACACCGCGCCGGTCGGCTGGACCGTCGCGGGCAAGGGTGCGCTCGCGCAGTCATTGCGCGCAACCGTGCCTGTCGCGGGCGACGACGCCAACCTGGTCGATCTCGGCGCACTCGACGTCGATGCCGGCGGCGACCCCGCCGCACGGGCGGCGCTGTTCCCCGGCCTGCTCGAACGCCTGCGGGCGCGGATCGCCGGCCCGGCGCGGATCGTCCTCGTCGCCCCGGCCGAAGGCCCGCTTGCCGGCGCGATCGAAGGCTTCGCGACCGGGCTCGCGGCGGAATTCCCGAGCTGGCGCGTGCGCAGCGTGCGCGTCGACGCCTCGCTGGCCGATCCCGCGACCGCGCTCGCGCGCGAACTCGCCATCGACGACGGCGAGACAAGAGTGAGCATCGGCCGTCACGGCCGTCAGGGCGTGCGCCTCACGCCGGTGAGCGGTGGCGCTCAGTGGCGCGCGGCGCCCGACGCAACCTATCTCGTGACCGGCGGCAGCGGCGGCATCGGTGCGCTGGTCGCCACGCATCTCGCCGCGCTCGGCGCGCGCCATCTAACCCTCGCCAGCCGTACGCCGACCATTCCGGCGGCACTGGCGGCGGGGCGGGCGAACGTCAGCCTGCATCCCACCGATTTCGAGCAACCCGACCAGATCCACCGGCTGATGTCCGACCTGCGTGCGGGCGGCCGCCGGCTCGCAGGCATCGTCCATATTGCCGGCGTCACGGCCAACGGCGGCCTAGGCGATTCCGACTGGGCGAAGCTCGGGCGCAGCTTCCCGGCCAAGGCCGATGCGGCGGTGTTGCTGGACACCCTGTCGCGCGATCTCGAGCTGTCTGATTTCGTGCTCTTTTCGTCGGCGACGGCGTGGTTCGGTCTTGGCCGGACATCGGGATATGCCGCCGCCAACGGCTTCCTCGACGGCATCGTCGAGCGGCGCCGCGCCGCGGGCCTGCCCGGCCAGTCGATCGCCTGGTGCGCCTGGCAGGGAACCGGGATGGCCGCCGACCCCCTGATGTGGCAGGACGGACGGGTGTCGTCCCTGCCTCCGCAGGTGGCGCTGGGCGCGTTCGACGCCGCGCTGGCGAGCCGGGAGGCATTCACGGCCGTGATCGAACAGGGGTGGCAATCGACGTCGACCAGCCGCCTGCTCGAGCGGCCCGGTCTGGCGGTTTCAGGGGAGCGAGTGTGAGCGTGCGCGACGCGATCGCCATTGTCGGTCTTGGATGCCGTTTTGCCGGCGGGGCAGCGGACGGCGCGGGCTTTTGGCGCCTGCTGGCCGAGGCGCGCGACGCCGTGGCGCCGATCCCGACTGGACGCTGGGACCATGCGGCGTGGGTCGGCACCGAGCCCGGCCGCACCGCGCAGACCGCCGGCGGCTTCCTGTCCGACATCGACATGTTCGACAACGCCTTCTTCGGTATCGCCCCGCGCGAGGCCGTGCAGATGGATCCGCAGCAGCGGCTGGTGCTCGAGGTCGCCTGGGAAGCGCTCGAGAATGCCGGCAGCGCGCCCGACCGTTTGCGCGGTGTACAGGGCGGCATCTACCTCGGCCTCTACAACGACAACTACGGGCTGATCGGGCGCGGTTCGCCCGACGCCACCCTGATCGACGGCTGGTCGGCGTCGGGCACGCACACTAGCGTGGCGCCCGGCCGCATCGCCTTCCAGCTCGGCCTGACCGGCCCCGCTATCGCGATCGACAGCGCGTGCTCATCCTCGCTCACGGCCGTGCATCTGGCCGTGCAGGCATTGCGCGCCGGCGATTGCACGATGGCCCTGGCCGGCGGCGTTCACCTGATCCTGTCACCGCTCGGCCTGGTCGCCAGCACCAAGCTCGGCGCCGCTTCCGCGTCCGGACATTGCAAGGCCTTCGACGCCGACGCCGACGGCTTCGTGCACGGCGAGGGTTGCGGCGTTCTGGTGCTGAAGCGCCTGTCCGACGCCGAAGCCGCGGGTGACCGGGTACTGGCGGTGATCCGAGGCACCGCGGTCAACCAGGACGGCCGCAGCGCCGGGCTCACCGCGCCCAACGGCCCGGCGCAGGAAGCCGTGATCCGTGCGGCATTGACCAACGCCGGCCTCACGCCCGACAGCATCGACGCCATCGAGGCGCACGGAACCGGCACCGCACTCGGCGATCCGATCGAGATGCACGCACTGGCATCGGTCTTCGCAGGACGCTCCAAACCCCTCAGCGTCGGCTCGGTGAAGACCAACATCGGCCATACCGAAGCCGCGGCCGGCGTTGCCGGCCTGATCAAGGCGGTACTGATGCTGCGCCATCAGTCGGTGCCGGCCACCTTGCACTTCAAGCAACTCAACCCGCACATCGATCTCGGTGGTGTGCCGATCGAAGTACCCACGGCCACGCGGCCAACTGCGTTGAACCGCATCGGCGTTAGCTCGTTCGGCTTCTCCGGCACCAACGCGCACGTGGTTCTGGAACGCGCACCTGAGTCCAAGCCTGCCGCCGATCCGCGCCCTGCACAGGTGCTGGCGATCTCCGCGCGCGATCCGGCCGCGCTCGACGCCTTGCGCACCCGCTGGCTCGACGCTCTCTCGGTACCGGCCGCCGATCTCGCCGGCCTGGCGCGCGCCACCGCCGGCCGTGCCCGCTTCGCCCATCGCATGGCTGTGGTCGCTTCCGACGTTGCATCGGCCAGGACCGCGCTCGCCGCCGCGACGCCGTCGGTTGGCGGACGACCCCGCGTCGCCTTCCTGTGCACCGGCCAGGGCTCGACCTATGCCGGGATGGCCGCTGGCCTGATGGACATCTCGCCGGTGTTCCGGTCGGTGATCGAGCGTTGCGACGCGGTGATGGGCCTCGATGCGCCGCTGGCCCGGATCTTCAGCGACGCCGCTCTGCTTGCCCGCACTGACTACGCCCAGCCGGCGCTCTATGCCCTCTCGGCAGCTCTCGGCACGCTGTGGCGGTCATGGGGCATCGAGCCGGTGGCCGTATTGGGTCACTCCGTCGGTGAATATGCCGCCGCGCACCTCGCCGGCGTGCTGACGCTGGAAGACGGCGCCCGCCTGATCGCGACGCGCGGCAAGCTGATGCAAGCGCTGCCGACCGGCGGGGCGATGGCGGCCCTGCTGGGCGCGGAGGCCAAGGTACGCGCGGTGCTGGCGCAGCACCCGGAGATCGAGCTGGCCGGACTCAACAGTCCAACGGCCATGACCGTGGCCGGCCCAGAGGCCGCAATCGATCGGCTGGTCGCCGATCCTGCCCTGTCGGGCATGGCGCTGAAGCTGCCACTGGCCCATGCGTTCCACTCGCGCCTGCTCGATCCGATGCTCGATGGCTTGCAGGCCGCGGCCGAGGCGACGCCGCATGCCGAGCCGTTGATCCCGGTGGTCGGCAACCTCGCGGGCGAGGTGGTGGCGCGCCACGACGGCGCCTACTGGCGGGCCCATGCACGCCAGCCGGTGCGCTTTGCGGCCGGCCTCGAGACCCTGAAGAAGATGGGCGTCACGCACCTCGTCGAGCTCGGCGCGCAGCCGGTGCTGAGCGGGTTTGCGCGTACGGCCGCGGCCGAGATCGCCGCCCTGCCCAGCCTCACCCGCGCACGGCCCAATGTTCCCGCCGACAAGCACGGCTGGACGACCCTGCTCGAGGGGCTCGCCCGCCTGTGGCGCGACGGCAGCCCGGTCGACTGGGCCCGGCACCACGCGCCCTACCGCACGGCTGCCGCCGATGCGCCCGCCTATCCCTTCCAGAGGCAGAGCTATTGGTTGGCCGATCCGACACTCGACAAGAATGCGTTACCGCGACGCGACGACCGCGCCACCGTGCCGGTCGCGCGCCATGCCTCGGAAGTCGGCGACATCAAGGTCACCGGTTTCTACGACGAACTCGCACAAGCCGCCGGCCACGACGACGCGCATGCCGACGGCACCGAAGGCCATCTTACCTTCGGCCTGATGTCGGGGCCGCAGCCGGACTTCTCCTGGCTGCGTGCGTTCTTCGCCGGCGAGGCCTCCCCCGACGAGTACGCCACCTTGCGCCGCTGCCAGAGTGCGCTGAAGCAGGCAATCTTCGCCGCCGTCGACTTCGGCCAGGCCCGCCGCGTCCTCGATTTCGGCTGCGGCCATGCCGCCGACCTCTGCGCCATCGCCAACCGTCATCCCCACCTCGCGCTAGACGGCTGCACCATCTCCGCCGGCCAGGTCGCGGTCGGCCAGCGCCGCGTCGCGCGGCTTGGCCTGCAGAATCGCGTTCGCCTGCATCATCGCGACAGCGCGCGCGATCCATTCCCCGGCCGCTTCGACGTCATCTTCGGCGTCGAGGTCGCGGGCCTGATCGAGGACAAGCAGGCGCTGTTCGACAACATCGCCCAGCACCTCGAGCCAGGCGGCGCGCTGGTGATCGCCGACTTCGTCGCCGTGACCGACCTGATCGCCAGTCCGGACACCGCATCGTTCACGCCGACGGCCGACGAATGGGCCAAGCTGCTGACCTCGCACGGGCTGCGCCTGACCGACTGCGTCGACGTCAGCAAGGAAGTCGCCCACTACCTCGACCATCCCGGCGCCGCCGCCGAGGTTGAGAAGGCCGTGAAGGCGCACAATCTGTCTGCACTGACCCGCACGCATCTGTTGTCCAACGACAATATCGGCAAGGCGCTGCGTGCCGGCCTGATGCGCTACAATCTTCTGACCGCACGCCACGACCGCACGACGCCCCGCGATCGCCTCCTTGCCGCCAATCGCGCCCGCCTCGCGGCACCTGATTCATGGACGCCCGAAGAGACCTGGCGCAACTGGTTCTATCGCGTCGTGTGGCAGGCCTCGCCGCTCGACGAAGCGCTCGAGCGTGGCCGCGCCACTGTAACCGCGCACGCGTCGGACGCCCAGGCCGTCGACCGCCTAGCGCGCGCCTATGTCGGCGCTGCCGATCTCGCGTCGGCCAAACCCGTGCCGCGCATGGCGCGCCTGCACGCGCACCTGCTGGCGACCCAGAGCGGCACGGAAGATCCCGACACACTGCCGACGCCCGATCTGCCGGAATCCCATCTGCTGCGGCGCTGCGGCCCGCGCCTGCGCGACGTGATCGAGGGAAACGACGATCCGCTGGACGCGCTGTTCGGCGACGGCGGGGCTGCAGCCGAGGCGCTCTATGCCGCCTCGCCCTTCGCGCGCGCGGTGAACGACATCGCCGCGGCCGGCCTCGACTCGCTGCTCGACGGCCGGCGTCCCGCGACGGTGCTGGAGATCGGTTGCGGCACCGGCGGCACGACCAAGACGCTATTGCCGCGCCTGCGGCCGGGCGACCGCTACCTCGCCACCGACATCTCGCCACGCTTCGTCACGGCGTTGCATCAGCAGCTCGGTGTCCAAGGCTCGATGCTCGATATCTCCCGGCCGCCGAAGGACCAGGGCTTCGCCGACGGTTCCGCCGACATCGTGGTCGCAGCCAACGTGTTGCACGCCACGGAGTCGCTGCGCGCCACGCTCGCCAACACTATGCCGCTGCTGGCGCCCGACGGCGCGCTGCTGCTGATCGAGAATTCGGGACCGCTGGTGTGGGGTGATCTCACCTTCGGCCTGACCGACGGCATGTGGGCGTTCGCCGACGCCGACCTCAGGCCGCGCCACGCTTTGCCAACGCCCGCGACCTGGATTACGCTCCTCGAAGAGGCCGGTCTCAGCGTCGAGATCTTCCAACCCGGCGGCCCCGACACCGCTGCACTCTCCGGCCAGTTCGTCCTGCTCGCGCGCCGCCGGCCCGCCGTTGCCGACCGCGTCTGGTTCGCGCCAAAGACTGCCGACACCGTCGGGCTCCTCGATGCCGCGGCCACCGAACTGCGCGCCGCCGCCGCCGAGCTCGGGCCACCGCGCGTGTGGATGGTGACCGATGGCGCACGCACGGTCGCCGCTGGCGACAGGATCGATGTCGCCCAGGCGGCCCTCTGGGGCATGGCCAACAGCGTAGCCATCGAGCACCCCGACCTGCGCCTCACGATGATCGACACCGCCGATCGCGCCATCGCCGCGCGCATGGTCGCCTCGGGTCGCGGCGAGACGCGGCTCGCAGTGCGCGCCGGTCGCGTGCTGCAGGCGCGCCTCGAACACTGCCCACCCGGCGAGATGGTCCCGTCGCCGCGGCCGGATCGAACCTACCTGGTGACGGGCGGCCTGGCCGGCGTCGGCCTCGAAGTCGGCCGCTGGCTTGCCGCCTCGGGCGCCCGGTCGATCGCGCTGCTCGGTCGCACCGCACACGAGATCGACGACTTCCCGTCCGGTGTCACCGTCACCACGCACGTGTGCGATGTCGCCGACGAGACGGCTCTCGTGGACGTCCTCGACCGATTGAAGCGTGAGCGGCCGCCGCTCGCCGGCATCTTCCATGCCGCGGGCGTGCTCGACGACGCCATGCTGGCGCAGCAGACGCCGGAGCGCATCGCGCGTGTCCTGGCACCCAAGCTCGACGGCGGCCGGCTGCTCGATCGGCTGACGCGCGACCTGCCGATCGAGCACTTCGTGCTCTTCTCCTCGTCGGCAGCACTACTCGGCTCGGCGGCGCAAGCCAACCATGCCGCGGCCAATGCCTGCCTCGATGCGTTGGCCGAGACGCGCCGCGCCGAAGGCCTGCCCGCCGTCAGTATCGCCTGGGGCGCCTGGGCCGACGTCGGCGCCGCGGCCCGCGCCGGTGCCGCCGTCGCCCGGCGCGGCCTGCTGCCCATGGCGCCGCACGTGGCGCTGGTGGCCCTGGGCCACGCCATGGCCTCGGCCGATCCGGTGGTGGGTGTGCTCGACGTCGACTGGTCCCGCTTCCTCGATCGCTTCCCGACCGGCACGCGGCCGCCGCTGTTCGCCAACATGGCACCCGCCGATGCTGTGCCGAAGACGAACGCCCACGACATCACCGTGGCCGCGCAACCGACTAAGCGCTCGCTGGCGAGCCTGCTCGGCGAGGCGGCTCCAGACGCCCGTGCGTCGATCCTGCTCGACCACGTCAGGACGACGACTGCCACCATCCTCGGCCTGCGCGACGAGCTGCCGCCGGCCGATGCGCCGTTGCGCGAGGTCGGTCTCGACTCGCTGATGACAGTCGAACTGCGCAATGCGCTGGCGACGGCGTGCGACACGCGCCTGCCGGCGACCCTCGTGTTCGAGTATCCGACCTGCGCAGCACTCGCCGATCGCCTGGCAGAGACCGTGTTCGCCGATCTCGTGCCCAGGGCGAAGGACGCCGCCGGCACCGACCTCGAGTCGATGGACGCCGACGGGCTGGCGGCACTCTTGGAGCAGGAGCTGGGCGCCGCCGACGCCCAGCTTGCGGTTTCGCGATGACCGACGACGCCACGACGGGCCGCCTGCGCGACGCGGTGCGCACCATCCAGGCCCTGCGCGAGCGCCTTGCCGCGCTGCAGGCCGAGCGCAGCCCGCCGATCGCGATCGTCGGCATGGCCTGCCGCTTCGCCGGCGCCGACAATCCGCGCGCGCTGTGGGAGATGCTGGCGGCCGGCAAGGATGCGATCCGCCCGACGCCGGCCGACCGCTGGGACAATGCGCAGTGGTTCTCGGCCGACCCCGATGCGCCGGGCCGTGTCGCCTTCCGCGACGGCGGCTTCCTCGACGACGTCGATGGCTTCGACAACGAGCTCTTCGGCATCGCCGCGCGCGAAGCCGCGGGCATGGACCCGCAGCATCGCCTGCTCCTCGAACTGGCCTGGGCCGCGCTCGAGGATGCGGCACTGCGGCCAGACGGGCTCGGCGGCACCTCGACCGGCGTCTATCTTGGTTTGAACGGCGGCGACCATATGGTGGCGACCTTGGCCTCGCCGGATAGGCTGGGCACGCACGCGCTGGCCGGCGCTGTCGGCAGTCTCGGCGCCGGCCGTATCGCCTACGCGCTTGGCCTCAATGGGCCCGCCATGGTGGTCGACACCGCCTGTTCCTCTTCGCTCGTCGCCGCGCACCTGGCCGTGCAGGCGCTACGGTGCGGCGAATGCGACGTGGCCCTGGCCGGCGGAATCCACCTCATGCTGGCGCCCAACGTCTCGGTGGCGCTCAGCCGCGCGCGCATGATGGCGCCCGACGGACGCTGCAAGGCCTTCGATGCCGCCGCCGACGGCTTCGGCCAAGGCGAAGGCGGCGGCATGCTGGTGCTGAAACGCTTCGCCGACGCCGAGGCCGCCGGCGACCGCATCCTCGCCGTCATTGCCGGCAGCGCGCTCAACCAGGATGGCCGCAGCGCCGGCATCACCGCGCCCAACCAGCGCGCGCAGGCGGCCGTGATCCGCGCCGCCCTCGCCGACGCCGGGCTGGCCGCCGATGCCGTCGATGCGATCGAAGCGCACGGCACGGGCACGGCGCTAGGCGATCCGGTCGAGCTGCATGCCATCGCCTCGATCTTCGCCGGACGGCAGCGCCCGCTCTCTGTCGGATCTATCAAGGCCAACATCGGCCACACTGCTGCGGCCGCGGGCGCCGCAGGACTCATCAAGGCGGTGTTGATGCTGCGTCACCAGGCCGTGCCGGCGACGCCCTATTTCAAGACGCTGAACCCGCACGTCGATCTCGGTGACGTGCCGGTCGAGATCGCGACCGCGTTGCGTCCTGCCAACGACTTGTCGACGGTCGGCGTCAGCTCCTTCGGCTTCTCCGGCACCAACGCCCATGTCGTGCTGCGGCGCGCGCCGGTGCCAGCAGCCGCGACGCCCGCCAGGTCCGGCCGATTGCTCATCACCGCCCGCACCGAAGAGGCGCTGCGCATGTTGATCGCAGCCTATCGCGATGCCTTCGCCGGCGGCCGTCTCGCCTTTGCCGATGCCTGCGCCTCGGCCGCGCGCGGCCGCGCCCGACTGCCGTGGTGGGTGTGCGTCGAGACGCCCGAGCAACTGGCCAGCGCCGCGCCGAGCCAGGCGTCGCTGCCGGCCCTACCCGAGACGACGCCGGGCGTCACGGTCGTCGATCTGCCGGCGTATCCGTTCCAGCGCCATCATTTCCCGCGCGTGCGGCTGTCCGGCACGGAGGCCGGCGCGCCGTTTCCCGGCCGGCTGCTGCTATCTCCCTCCGCCGACCGGCAACTCGACTGCGTGCTCGACCTCGCCGTCCAGCCGTGGCTCAACGACCATTGCGTGCATGGCAGGGTCGTCGTCCCCGGCGCGGTGATGATCGCGCTGCTGCTGGCCGTTGCGCCGCAGCCGGCGACGGCGCTGGACGACATCGCCTTCATCGAGCCGGTACTGCTCGACGATGCGCCGGTGCGGCTGCTCGCCATCGCGCGGCCCGACGGCAGCCTGGGCGTCGCGAGCTGCAACGGCACCGACTGGACCTGGCACGCCACCGCGCGTATCGGTGTCGCCTCCCCGCCGCTCGACCTCGGCCGCGCGACGGCCGACGGCAAATCCCTGTCACGCGACGCCTGGACCGCGCATCTAGCGGCACTCGGCATCGACATCGGTCCGGTATTCCAAGGCATCGAGCGCGTCACGACCGGCACGGTCACCGAGGCCGTCCTCGACCGGAGCGTGCTGGGCACGCCGGCGGGCGGCGACTTCCACCCCGCGCTGCTCGATGCGGCATTGCAGGTTGCCGGCGGCACCTTGCCGGCGGAGTCGGTGCTGCCGATCGGCATCGCGAGAATGACGCTGCACGGGCCGCTCTCCGACGCGCGCGACGTCACCGCGCGTCTTCACGGCGACCGCATCGACGTGCAGATCTCGGCCGCCGGCCGGCCGATCGCCAGTGTCGAAGGACTACAAGTGCGTCACTTCGCCGAGGCCATGCCGCCGCTCGTCGCCGCACTCGACTGGGTCGCCCTGCCCGCGACAGGTGACGGCTCTCCCGCCGAGACGTTCGAGGTCGGCGCGAATGGCGGCAATCTCGCCGCCGCGTTGACGGCGCTCCAGGCACGCGCCGCGGGCGCGGCACCGCTGGCCTTCGTCACGCACGACAGCGCGCGCGATCCCGGCGCCGCGGCCTTCTCCGGCCTCGCCTCCGCCGTCGCCGAAGAACGGCCCGAACTCAGCTGCCGCTTCATCGACGTGGCGAACGGCACGCCCGCAGCGCTGCTGGCCGCCGAGCTTACGGTTCGGTCGCCGGAGCCTGTGGTTGCCCTGCGCCCGGAAGGACGCGTCGTGCCGCGCCTGGTGCCGCAACCGCGTGCCGCGGGTACGGTGCGCCTGTCGGGAACCGTCCTGATCACCGGCGGACTGGGTGGTATCGGCCTGCACACCGCGCGCTGGGCCCTCGCCCGCGGCGCCGACGCCGTGCTGCTGGTCGGTCGCACGGGCGGAACGCCGCCGGCGGGACTGCCCGCGCGCGCGTTGGCGCTCGACATCGCCGCACCCGACGCGGTGGCCGCACTCGCCACGGCACTCGTGGACATGCCGCCGCTCAAGACCGTCATCCACGCGGCGGGCGTACTGCGCGACGCACTGCTCGACAAGGTGCAAGCAGCTGATGTCGAGGCCGTGTTGGCGCCGAAACTGTCCGGCGCGCGCAACTTGCATGCACTCACCGAGCGGATGCCGGTCGACCACTTCCTCCTGTTCGGCTCGATTGCCAGCATGATCGGCGCTGCCGGCCAGGCGAGCTACGCCATGGCCAACGCCGCCCTCGACAGCTTCGCCCAATGGCGTCACACGCAGGGACTGCCTGCCACCTCGATCGCCTGGGGCCGCTGGTCGGGAACCGGCTTCGCCGCGACGCTGTCGGCCGCTCAGACCGCGCGCGTAGCCGCGCGCGGCTTGATCGGCATGACGCCCGAGCGCGCGCTGGCCGCGTTGGACACCGCGATCCTCTGCGGCGCGCCGGTCGTCATGATCGCTGCCCTCGACCTGCCGCGCCTGGCCGCGAGCGCGCCGCCGATCTTTGCCAAACTCGTGCCGCCGCCGGTCGCGGAGGACGGCTCGGTCGCCGACCAGGTCGCCGGCATGGTTCGCCTCGTGCTCGGCCAGCCAGTGCAGCCGGGCCTGCCGCTGATCACCTGCGGCCTCGATTCGCTGATGGCCACCGACCTGCGCAACCGCCTCAACCGACGCTTCGGCACCGGCCTCGGCCTCGCGGCGCTGATGGACGGCGCCGACGTGAACGGTCTGGTCGCCGCCGTCGAGACCGCGCTCGCGCACAGCGAGACGGTGGAAGAGATGGTGCTGTGACGGTCGCAGCCTTCCTGAACGACCTGCGCCAGCGCGGCGTCAGCCTGACGGCGAGCGGCGAGACGCTCACCTTGCGCGCGCCGAAGGGCGTCCTGCTCGACGACGAGCGCGAGCGCCTGCGCCTGGAGAAGGCCGCGATCCTCGACTGCCTGCGCGCCGAGGCGGCGGCCGTCGACGACGGCCAGCCATTTCCCCTCACCGACATCCAGCAGGCCTACCTGATCGGCCGTGCCGCCGAGCTCGAGCTTGGCCGTGTCGGCTGCCACGCCTATCGCGAATTCGACTGCCCCGCTGTCGACTTGCCGCGCCTCGAGCGCGCGTGGAACAGGTTGGTCGCCCGCCATCCCATGTTACGCGCCGTCTTCACCGAGGACGGCCGACAGCGCATCCTCTCCGACGTGCCCGCGTACCGGATCGAGATGCAGGACCTCGGCGGTCATGCCGATCCCGCCGCCGCCCTGCTGGTGATGCGCGAATCGCGCTCGCACCGCGTGTTCGATCCCGAGCGCTGGCCGCTATTCGAGATCGACGCGACCCGGCTCGGCGATCGCGTGCGCGTGTCGGTCGGCATCGACCTCCTGGTCGCCGATGCCGCCGCATTGATCACGTTGTTCCGCGAATGGGGCGCGCTCTACGAAAATCCCGACCGCGAGCTGCCGTCGCTCGCGGGGAAATTCGCCGATCACGCGCGCCATCTGCCGCAGCCCACGCCAGCCGACCGCGCTTATTGGGAAGCGCGGCTCGACACGCTGCCGGCGGGGCCCGACCTGCCGCGCCTGCCGCTGTCCCAGCCGCCGCGCTTCGTGCGCCGCAGCCTCCATTTCGACGCGGCGCGGTGGGGCGCCCTGAAACAGGCCACCGCCCGGCACGGCCTCACGATTTCGGCGCTGGTCGCCGCCGTCTACACTGACATTCTCACCGCCTGGAACCGGCGCCGGCACTTCGGCCTCATCCTCACCCAGTTCGCCGCGCCCGAGGGCATGCAGGGCGTGGTCGGCGACTTCACCTCGACCATCCTGCTCGAAGTCGATCAGGTGGGCGCCACGTTCCTCGATCGCGCCCGCGCCGTGCAGCGGCGGCTCCTGGCCGATCTCGACCATGCCAGCATGAGCGGCGTCGCCGTGTTGCGCGACCTGCGCCGGCGGCGGCCCGACGTCGAGCCGGTGACGGTGGTCTTCACCTCGGCGCTCGGCCATCCCGGCCTCGACCCCGATGCGCCCTCTGCGCTTGCGTGGCTCGGCCGCACGGTGTTCGCCATCACCCAGACGCCACAGGTGGCGATGGACCATCACGTCTTCGAGGAAGACGGCGCGCTGGTCGCGAGCTGGGACGTGATCGAGGCGCTGTTCCCGCCGGGCGTCGTCGACGCCATGGTCGCGGCCTATGGCACGTTGCTCGACGCGCTGGCATCCGGCGCGGGCTGGGAGAGCGGCGCGGTCGTGCGCACGGAGAATCGCGCGCCACTGGTCGCCGGACCGTCTCCCGCGCTGCTCCATGACGCATTCCTGCGGCAGGCGCACGAGACACCTGATCGCCCGGCTCTCATCGCGTCCGACCGGACGCTCGACTACGCGGCGCTCGACTACGCCTCGAGCCGTCTTGCCGGTGCGATCGTGACGGCGCTCGGCGGCAGCGCGGCGGCACGCGACCGCCTGGTGGCGATCGAGGAGCCGAAGGGCTGGCGCCAGATCGTGGCGGTGCTGGCGGTCGTGAAGGCAGGCGCCGCCTACCTGCCGGTCGATCCCTTGCTTCCCGCAGAGCGGCGCCGGCTACTGATCGAGCGCGGCGAGGCGCTGCAGATCGATCCGTCGTGGATCGAAGGTGCATTGGGGGGCCCCGTGCCCGAACTACCGGCGGTCTCCGATGCGTCGCGGCTTGCGTATGTGATCTACACGTCGGGAT